>CAYSCT010000007.1:295659-306258 GCA_964429845.1 uncultured Ohtaekwangia sp. | reverse complement strand
CATTCGTCCCTGCAACGCCTGTAGCGGGTTATGCACGGGCTGGTTTTGAATTTCACGGGCGGATACTTTACTGATGTTTCCCGTTCGCTCCTGATCTTTCACCTCCCAATAGCCCGCGTTAATCACTACTTCGCTTAAACTCGTCACATCTTCGCGCATGGCCACGTCAATGACGGTGCGGCCGCTAACAGGTATCTCTAACGAGGTGTATCCGATAAACGAGAAGACCAGTACATCCTTATCATCGGTCATGATGGCGTACTTGCCATTCACATCGGTGGTGGTGCCGTTGGTGGTTCCCTTGATCAGCACGTTCACACCGGCCATGGGCGTTTGTGTTGAGCCTTCGGTTACGGTACCGGTTACCTGGATCAACGTGTGATGCAGTGAGGCACCATTGGAACCTCCGTGCGTGGATGACCGATCATCGGTACTTTCCGCAGCAACCTTCTTGAGTGTGATCGCTGCTTCTTTTTCATGCACGTTGTACCGGATCTTTCGGGGAGTTAACAGTTCCTCCAACAGCGCGCGCAGTGTTTTCTTCTCGATGGAAAGTGACACGTTCGGCTCTTCGTGAAACTGGTTGATGCTGTACGCAAACTTCACCTGCGCTACAGCTTCAATTTCGTGCAAGGCTTTTTCGAATGGCAAATCGGTTATGGTGATGGATATTTCTCTATCCAACACTTGTGCGTAGTTCGGATGGGCTAACGTTACTCCGCATAGGGTAATGGCTATCACTGCCTGTACCGCACATATTCTCATAACCTTCCAAAGTTTTGCGGTAAAACTTTTTTTCATAACTTTGAATTGGTTTTGTTCTTCTTCTGTATTTGAAATGGGACAAAGCTTCCCCGCGTCCATCTAAGTATGGAAATTTCAACACCCGGTAGGGGTTTGACATTGGGGAATTCCTGACAAAGGTGAATCAGACCCTTGTCAGGGGGGACAAGCAGGAGTGATCGCATCACTCCTGTTTTGTTTTAGGTGGAGTCGAACAGAATGACGAGGCTCGGTTTCATGGTTGGCAGGTTTAGGTTCTTACTTACATCCTTTACCGGTAAGAGTTACCGTTTTATCCTGGATACTGTAGGTCACATCCAGTACTTCCGAAATCAACTGCAACGATTTTTCCAGGGATTGATCCGTGAAATCCATGGTGATCTTGCAGTTCCGGATACGTTTGTCGGAAAGTTTTACCGACACATTGAATTTACTTTCCAGCCGGTTCACCACCTCATCCATACCCGTATTGGTGAATTGCATGTTGTAGTCGGTGTTCACCGTAAGGGAAGTAATTTCTTGCGGATTCGTGGAGAGCTTCTCAAACTCCCCGTTGCTTTTGTAAATAATCTTTTCCTGCGGCAGCACGTCTACGCCTTCTGTGTTGGCGGCCGATGAAAGGTTCACTTTGCCCGTAAGAACCGTTAGCTCCACCTGGTCAACACCTGTTTTAATATTGAAGCTGGTGCCAAGCACGCTCACCTTCACCTCTCCGCATTGCACAATGAATGGGTGGCTTGCGTCCTTCGCTACTTCGAATAATGCTTCGCCCTGAAATGTGGTATAGCGTGCACCCTCATCCGGTTTTTCGTAATACAATACTTTGCTTTCCCCTCTTAGCCAGACGAGCGATCCATCGTTCAGGATGATTTTTTCAACGCCATTCTTGGCCACTACTTCAAGTTGGTATTTGCTGGACGTGGTGAAATACCACACGGCATACGACACCAGCGACACAATCACCAGCGATGCCGCAATGCGGATCATCCATTGGTCGGGGCGCGTCTTTCTCTTGGGCTTTAGCGCCACAACGTCTTCCACGCTGGTCAGGCTATCTGTCAACTTCTGGAAGATGCGGTCTTCCTCTTCTTTACTTAATTCCAGGTCGGTATTGTCTTCAGCGCCCATGGCGTCCAGCCATGCCTCTATCTTTACGCGTTCCTGTTCGGATACTTTCCCCGTAACATAGCGCTCCATGAGCAGGTCAAAATCTGATTTTTCCATGGCTCCCGTGGTTTTGTAACGTGTCTACTAATTTAAGCAAACGGATTGCCTCTTTATATTACAAAGTGACGGGATTGCGGGGTTCATATAGTCGGGCGGAACCCGACACGCAAAAATGCTATTCCGCAGGCTTAAAAATCTTATCGTAAGAGCCGCGCAGGTGGGCAAAGGCTTTGGAGATGTACAGTTGAACCGTGCCCTTGTTGATGTTCATGCGCGTGGCGATTTCCCCGTTGGACAAGTTCTCGGTGATGCGCAAACGGATGGCCTCGCGGCAACGGTCGGGCAGGTCGTGTATGTGTTGTAGCAGTGAGGCATGGATGGCCTGCGGATCGCGCTGCTGCTCCTCGTCTATTGTTTCATATACGGCTTCGAATAATTGGTAATGCTCGGCAAATTTGCGTTTCACCTCGCGGTGGTTGAAATACCGGATCACCATGTAGCGCACCGATGTAAACAGGTAGTGCCTGAGTGAGGTGATCATCAGTTCCTCCCTGCGCTTCCACAGTGACTCAAACACATCGTGCATCAGTTCCTCGCAGTCTTCGCGCACCTTTATTTTTCGGAGCGCATAGCCAAAGAGTTCTTTGGCATACCTGCGGTAGATTACCTCAAAGGCCTGGCGGTTGCCCTGCCTGACCAGGTCTACCAACTCCGTATCCATATGGTTGTGGTAGGGATTCATAACCGTAGAAGGAGTCAAATATATTTAAAATTGGTTAAGGAGTCAAATTTGACTCCTTGACTTTATGCCGCACTCCTCAAATTCACAACGTGCTGGCAAGAGATATTAAGTTTGAAAAATCGGTAGGAACGAAAATAAAAGAGTTCCGAAAGGAGCGGGGCTGGTCTCAACAGAAACTTGCCGATGAGACGAATGTCGAAAAGAAACAAATCCAAAGGATTGAAAGGGCTGAGCATTCTCCAACGCTCTCAATTTTGGTAGCCATCGCAAAGGCTTTAGGAAAGCAGCCATTTGAGCTATTAAAGACTGACTTCAAAGTGAAAATACTTGACTAGTATTAAGTAGCGGATTTTTAAGATTCGAAGGATTAAGGCTTTGGTTGGTTTTCAGCTTGGAAATTTCTAAACACAATATCCGTTCGAAAATAGTCAAATTTCTTTCCTCCAAAATTGATTGCTTCTAATGTTCTTGAGACATCTATTTCGGTTTGTACCAACTCGCGTATTAGATTTTCAAGTTTGTTATTCGTCTTATACTTTCTTGCGGCAATGAAAAAATCAATGTTCTCATTGTGAACAAAAAATCGGTCAGGAATAAAGTCAAGTTCGCTCGCTAAAATTCCGTACCTAAGGCCAGGGTAAATAAGTTTATGTTTACCAGCTTTTGATGAATAGGTAATTATGTCATGACTTGTAATCTTGGTCTTAAATTCGATCACAACTCTTGGATATTCAATGCCATTTTTCAGTTCATAAATACAAATATCCGTCTGAAATGCAGAATAGCCTCGCTTTGGATTTTTCGTGTCCTTGACTGATACGTCTAGGTTTTGATCAAGCAATAATTCGTAGAGAAGTGCAGACGACCTCTTGACAAGCAGTCTTTTTCCGAACGCCTTTTTGGCGGCTTCTTCAAATACTTTGACAAATGTGGATTCTTTCATAATCAGTAGGTTTAATACAATGCAGGAGCACAGTTGAGTTATACAAATGGAATGAGCGACTTCTAAAAGGTGTGGAACCTAATTTAACTAATTTAATCCATTTGGTAGATGTATATCAACGAGGCAAACTCCAATATGAGGCGACCAGTAAGTCTCCGAATAACATTCCAACACCTTCATATTCTTCCCCGCCTCTTTGTGGAACCCAACGAAGTGAAAGGGACGAAAACTCTGGATTCTGAGAAATTAGCAATTCACCGGACCGGGTTCTGATGTCGCCATTATCCATTCGCTCAAGCCAAGTTGTTTGGTATCTCCCGGAAAATTGATCGTCATTCTCTCGGGCAATAAGTTTGCAACTTTCAGTGAATGGGTCAGACATTTCGTTTACGTACTTTGACGTTAGACAACCGTCCCCCTCATTTCTGAAAACACACACACCTATTATTCTTGCCATAGCCTGTAAATTTAGAAATGGCTAAATTAGGGGAATTAACGAAACCTTGGAGGTATGACCGATGAAATGACTGACTACTCGCAACGTCAAAAAGATTGGAGAGACATATCTTCCAATCAACTTTCGCTTACTAACAATATACTTGTTACTACTTCAACGGGATACTTTGTGCTAGTTTTTGATAGGGAAATTTTAAGTCAAATTACAATCGATTTTGCTGCCGATATTGATTGGCCCAGATTATTTTACATCGGATCATTTATCTTAATTTTTGCTTCTATCCTGTATGGACTGTCAGTTATGTTTTGTCGGCTTTACGATTTCAGAATTTCAAGACATCTTGCTTTGACTAGACAGAGGATACTTAAAGCACATTCGGAACGTCTTCCTCATACCGATGTTGGCTCGATTTCCTGGGGTGATAGAGTTAATCAATTTCTGAGGGTTCTCTTTGTAAGAATCGATTTCATATCGCAAGCCGACATCGATTCATACAAAGACAATCGGACAAATTTTAAAAGAAGATTCAATAGTCTAAGGAGACAGGCTGAAATACTAGGAAGATCTACTTGGAAATGGACTAAAATACAAGTACTACTATTGGTCTTGAGTGTAGTGCTTTATGTGGCTTCATCGACTTCAGTAAATTACTTTTAGTTCATAGTATTATCTCATTTGAACAAGGAGCGCCTGTTCCGAAACAAAAGAGTGAGAATGAAAAAACTGACGGTGACTAAAAGACTCTATTCCTATGTTCTACGCCACGATGACGGAGCAGCCCCCAACCCGTACTGGGGAACCTGTACCCTTACAATCTGCAAACCTGACATAAGGCGAACTGCAAATGTCGGTGATTGGATAGTCGGCACTGGATCGAAAAACTCCCGGCTTAAAGATGGTAATACCTATGATTTTTCCGATTCAGTGGTTTATGCCATGAAGGTTACAAGCAAACTTTCATTGGCTGAGTATGATGAATTTGTACAAGCGAACCTGCCCAAGAAAGTCCCAAAGTGGTTCAATCGAGATTTCCGTCTTCGTATGGGTGACTGCATCTACGACTATTCTGGTGGCGAGCCTCCACGGCTCCGAAAGAGTGTCCATAATGAGCATAATATGAAGCGCGATCTGGGCGGCAGGTTCGCGTTGCTGTCAAAATGCTTTTACTATTTTGGGGAGGAGCCTCGTCCGCTTCCGCAGGAACTTAAGTATATCATCAGGCGTGGACAGAAGCATCTTGTGTTTGATAATCCAGAAACCTTACTGCGGTTTGAAACTTGGATATCTCAGTTCAAGAAGAATAAGCTCTATGCGGACCCGCAGCTTCGTCACGAGTTCGACCTTGCCTCACCAGAGGAATTGGTTGCCAAGTGTTCGGTGCGGCATTTGAAGGATTAAAACAATTTCGTGAGTAACAACCACGGTTATATTATCGTGTAAATCATAGGCAACAATCAATCATTACTATAGGATAGAGCTCTTGGGATATAACTTATTCAGGTTGATGGGAGATTTTGATAACGACAGTAATAAATCAATCACTTCGACCACGCCCTTACTCTTTTCTCCACCTCCTTGATCATATCCGCATTACCCTTGTAGATCATATTACCAAATACTAACTTTTGCAGTTTCGCGATCGCATCCGGTTTGGTTAGCAATCCTTGTGCTACCAGTTGATCAAACACCCAAATCATACCATGATAATCTATGGCTTTCTTTTTAGCATAGTTCCGAACCGGCTTGTCGCTGCTCAGCACAATGGCATTTAGCTTATGCGCCATATAGATAACGGAGCAATCTTCTGGAGAGAGTGATGCCGGAAAATCTGCTTCCAGAATTTCTTGCTGTTCTTCACTTGAAAGAATGTGAATGATTAGCTTTTCTGATTGTTGATAGGCCTGCAGAATTTGTTGCTGATTGGGGTACAACTCATTGAATACATCCACCGTTGTATGAATCTCCAACTCAAGACCAAAAAACTTAGCGGTGAGTTGGAGATCAATAACATCGATGAATATACAGGCATCGGTTACAACAATCCGCATCAGGCGATCATGAGATTTTTTTCGCGAAACTCGGCAAGCTTCTGGTTGTTCAGGGAAGCAGCCTTACTCATAGAAATCAACTCTTCACCCAGCGCCCGGAACAGCAACTGATTGAACCTCCTGGATTCTTCTTGCCCTTCATATAAAAAAGGCTCCTCAATCTTGAATCCGGATTGATTGATGAAGAACATGAACTGTTTGAAATAACTCAGGGTAATAATACCCAAGTCCTTCATGCGGTATGCGATGGCTTGAATCGAGATGCCATACTGTTTCTTGATTGCGCCTAATTCTGGCAATAATAACTTTGTGCGCGAATTACCAACTTCCTTCCTGAGGGTATCTTCCGGTAGCAGCATAGCCCCCGCGAAGTAGTTGCAGAATTTCTCTTTCTGTTTTTCGGTATACTCGTCCAGTTCCAGAATCAGGTGAGCCAATTCGTGCAGGGCGGTGAATCGTTTACGGTCAAGTGATTTGATATTGCTGTTATTCAATACAATCACCGGAATGGTTCCGTCATTTGCCCATGCCGAAAGTCCATCAAAAGTATCGGCTGATTCAATTTCAATAACTTTTATCTTATTGTCTTCCAACAGCTCGATTAGATTAAAGATCGGATCATTGCCCAGTTTCCAGGCTTTCCGAAGATCGCTGGCCACCTTCTCAACATCCTCATTGGACTTAATCGGTCGGTCTTTGAAATTCAGTGAAAAATCAGTCGAAATATTCAGAATCTTTTCCAGTTCAAGATAACGTTCCAATTTATCTTTTGCCCGCTCCTCTAATCCCTTCCTGTCCTTTACTGGAAAGCTTTGGCGCTTCCGGAAAGATATTTCGCCCATTTTCACCTCGGTCTTGCGGTAAAAATAATCGGGGCGTACGCCTAAGGCATCGCACAATAATCCCAGCATCTCACTATCGGGCATAAACTCACCTTTTTCATATTTATGAAGCGCTTGCCGGGTTACGCGGTTCTTGAGTTTGTCTGCCAAGTCCTGTAGCGAAAGTCCGGCCATTACACGGGCCGACTTTAGCCGATCAGCAAATTGTTCCATAATTGATTGGTTTAGCACTTGTTCTGTTCATAGAACAGGCCTGGAGGTTAATTGGTTTACAAAATTAGTATAATTAAGTTGTTCTGTCAATTTTATCTGTTAATCTGTCATAAACCGTGACAAATGGCAGATTTGGACTATTAGTATTCAGCTTTTAGCAGGTAAAAAGGGGTATTTGTGACAAAATGGCTTCGAAATTTTAGTTTACGGGAACTGGCAAGCGGCTTGCTGTGTTTACCCATTATGTCAAATAAAATAGGGGTATTGCGAGTACCCCTATTTGACAAAACTTGTATTTGAGAATTGGCATCCCCAACCGGGATGACTGCGTTTTGTTTTGCAAATCTAGCCTCTGGCTGCAGATTTCAAAGCCTTTCGCCTACCTATCTCCGGTTTCTGGTTGCTTGAATTATTGTTTAACAACTAAACCATTGAAACTATGGCGAAAGATTTACACAATCTCAGGAGAATTTACGATCGTACCGATGGCAGGTGTCACCTCTGCCATTGCAAACTCAGCTTCAAAAATCACGGCATGCGTGGTATGCGCGGGGCGTGGCACATTGAGCATTCCAAAGCCCGTGCAAATGGGGGCACAGATCATGGCAATAACCTGCTTCCGGCCTGTATCGACTGCAACCTCAACAAAGGTGTACTAAAGAGTCGCGCTGTACGCAAACAATACGGAACAACACGTGCCCCATACAGCAAGTCAAGGAAGGAAAAGATTCGTGAGAACAACACCACCGCAGGGGCTGTGATTGGCGGAATCATTGGTGCTGTTGGCGGCCCCGTTGGATTTTTTGTATGCGCCACGATTGGCGCGATTATCGGCAATGAAACTTCACCCCGTGTTTGATTATGGAAACGCATGAGCATTTAAAATTCTGTATTGAAAGATTCGATCACTACTATGACAGTGTTAACAACAAAAGTGCGTTGTTCCTAGCTGTCAATACATTCATAGTTGGTGGCCTTATGGCGATTTATCCAAGCATTCAGACAGCATTTGATTGTGGATTTTGGATAAATGGAAACTTCACTGCTATTGTTTTCTCGGGGCTTATTTCAATTCTATTCACATTAAGTGCAGGAATACCCTTTTTAGCAAAGCCAAGTAAGTCTCACTTGTACTTTGAGTCAATAGCCCGATTTTCTTTGGCGGATTTCAAGGCTTCCGTTTCAGCGTTGAATGCGCAAGAGTTGCAGAATGACTATACAGAGCAAATTCATCAGCTATCAATCGGGCTCCGGAACAAATTCAGAAGACTTCGGTGGGCAGGCTACTTGATCTTTTTAGAGTTTATTCTATCAATCCCCTTTATCATCCTACTAATGAATAACATAAAATCAATATGAATATTTACGACAATTATTTATCCACGATCCGCGAGGCGATTGATCGTGACAAGAAAAGTAAATCCTTCAGCAAAGGATTATCTGGATTTGAACGACCTCTCACAGAAGGAGTTGATACGCGTGCTTTTTTCGACAAGAAAATTGACATGACACCACTACCCAGTTTTCTTAATCTGGTAAACACGGCAGGTTTGAAGGCAAATGTTAATCAGAAGCTAGGAGAGCACCCTGATTTCAAGCACCTGAAAGAAACGAATCAAACGGAGAAGCACTACATCGTGTCCGTGTTCATCGATATCAAAGGCTCTACCAACCTCTTCCGGGAGTATGACCTCGAAACGATTACCGTCATTACCAATACTATTCAGCGTGCGGCCATCCACACTTGTGTAGCATTAGGCGGGTATATACACAGGCTACAGGGGGATGGAGTTTTCGTTTATTTCGGAGGGAAGGGCGTAGACAAGAAGGATGCAAATATTAAGGCGATAACCGCAACCAGTATGTTCTCTTACTTTGTGAAAAATGATTTGAAAAAAATATTTGACCAGGATGGGATTGAGGATATATCGACCCGCATTGGAATAGATTTCGGAGACGATGAGAACGTAATTTGGGCCAAAGCAGGTATTGGTGATTGTAGTGAGATTACTACATATAGTTTGCACACCAACCTCGCTAGCAAAATGCAGGGTCACGCCAAATCAAACGGTATAGTCGTTGGTGAGTACGTTAAGAGTAAGACGCAACTCAGCGAAGAGCTTTTTAGCCTTGTTACTGACTCTTATGGTAATGTAATCAAACGCTATATTTTTGAAAATCGAAAGAGCGGCTTCCTTTATACTCAATATGAATTCAATTGGCTGAAATACCTAAAGAGTTTGCCATACTTGCGAGAAGACGTTGACGGGCTTGTTCCAGTTTCTAAGGACGATGCTGAACGAGAACGCTTGAATAGACTTCGTCAGACTGCCGGAATTATCACGGGCGGAAATGCATTCACTGATTCGGAGGGAAACATTTCTTCTAGTAGTGTTGGTGTAAAAAATCAGCCACACCGCTTCCACTATGAGGGCTAAGGTTTTTCCCAAAGGAAAGCACTATCAATCAAAAAAGTATGCTTTTCTCTATCACCAGAAGTTACTGATTGAACAGACATTTAGCTATTTAAAATGTGATATAAAAAATAATGTTCTCGTTTGCATAGGGTGGCTGCAACCACAAGACTGTAAAGATCGATACAAGGTAAAGATTGAGTATGTGGTGGGCTACGAGCCGAAGACAACAATACTTAAACCATTCATTCTCCCAAGCAAGCACATTCATATGTACAAAGATCACAGCGTATGCTTGCACTATCCTCCGGACATGCGTTGGAATGAAAAGATCAAAATTTGTGAATACACCATTCCTTGGGTTAGTGAATGGATTATTTTCTATGAAATTTACCAAATTACAGGTAAATGGGAAGGCAGGGAGTCACCTGTACATATTCGCGAGTGCGACAAAAACATAGGCGTTGATATCAATGATTAAATAACTTTTAAGAGTTTGTTCACCCCTATCATTAATTGTAATAGTCTGAATGGAGTGACTCATTTCTGAGACATTACTTAGCTTTTGCTTCAACTATTTGTTATTCATCAGTGACTTACACTTACTCTTTTATTCAAAAAAAATCGGAACGTAGCAAACCCAAAAATCATAAGCCGTAGCAGGTGCCCATTCCGAGCCACACTATTGTTACTTTTCCATTTTAGTAACAACGCCAACTCTCAACTCCCGCCTGGCTGTACGTTACAAAACCGCGTCACTTAACCTGCAATCTAACATCCACCTATATAGACTATATTTCATATCCGTTTAAGGACTCAGGAGGTCACTTTACGGATAAGAATTATAACGTCACTATGCCTTTCTAATATTTTCCACATTTCCCGATAGTGTGGCAAAAATTAGTAAATCAAAAAATGTTGCAGTTCTTACGTTTGCACAACTATACGTTTTACAAAATCGCGTCACTTAGTAAATGTAAATAACCCATA
>CAYSCT010000007.1:0-295559 GCA_964429845.1 uncultured Ohtaekwangia sp. | reverse complement strand
GCACAACTATACGTTTTACAAAATCGCGTCACTTAGTAAATGTAAATAACCCATAGCGCAACATTCAGGGCCGGATACTCCGGAGAGCATCCGGCTATTCCTCATATGTTTAGGTTAAGGAAAGGCGTCCGGTTCCTGTTTGTTGGCTATCACAAACGTATTGTTCTTCACCCATGACCTCATGCGAAAAGCCAACCAAACTGATCGACCGGATGCAACGGCTTGTTACGTATCTCAACGAGCGGAACAACCTGATTCTCCATCAGCAGGTAAATCAATTCTTCTACATGCAGAAGATTGAAGAGTTGAAAATGCTTTTAAGGCAATTGGAGGAAATCAACAAAAGCCTGGATGCGGTGACCTTGCGTATTCATGAGCACTACAGCCTGTGCTTTGCGCAATGGAGTAAAGATGCCCGGTGGGTCAACCTGCAACAATTCCCGGAAAGGCCTAAGTCGATACTTTGATTGGTAAGTCCAGGGCGAACTATGCCTTATCAATGTACTGGATCATTGTAACCAACATACTTCGCACTGATTCCTTTGTACCTGTTTCCACACTGTAGAATTTGGACCGGAAACTGCCATACGATATGGTTTCGGATCGTTTCGTGATTACAAATCGTACTAGAAAATGAAGTACCTGACTGAGGTTATTGTTGAGGATGATTTTTGTCTCCATAAAAATCCGTAACAAATAGGCCAGTTGTGATACCGATGCTTCGAACTTGAGTTTAAAGCCAGGAAGGAAGGAATCGGGTGACCGGTCTGGAGCGCTGTTGCTTAACTGCTGCAATCGCTCCTGGTAATCAATTTCCTCTGTGATATAAATATTCAATTGATCCTTAAGCGCACTTCCATTTTGGTTGTACCGTATCCCGGGCTTCACCTGCGACTGATTGATTTTCTTCAACACAAAAGAGAGCTTTTCAATTTTTTCAGCCCGTGTTTCCGATTGATCCAAAAGGGAGGAAATGTAATGTGCATGGTAGGTGAGCACTTTCACTGAATTATAGTTCAGGTAATACATGATCTGGCGCAATTCATCATCCCAATCCTGCACCCCGGATTCCCTTTCCGCCAGTCGCGACAACTCCTTCTGAACCTCTTTTGCATACATTACCTTCCGGTATGTAATCCCCTGATCCGGTTTACTCTCTACAATCTTCTTGAGAATGTGCAGTAACAAATCAACCAAACGCTGATCGGTTGCTTTCTGCGCCAAGGCCTTTTGTAGTTTTTTGATATTGGCTCGTGCGTCCTTGCGTGCAATGTCAATGTATCCCTCAGGCGCTTTGGCATCCTGATCAAAATATTTAGTGAAATGACGTTCAATAAATAAAAGGAGTTCTTCCAGGCCCGGATAGAATAGCGCATAGAATTGTTTGCGCTTTTGGTCTTCCGGATTGTCGCTGTTGATGAACAAGGCCGCTTTGTCCATCAGCCGGATCAGGGCTTGTTGATGGTATTGAATGTAGCGCTCCAGGTGACGCTCGTCTTCGAACGTGAATACCTCGTGGATAAACGTCTGCTTAATTCTTTCGACTTCCTGCCTTACCGCATCTTTGAGCGCATTACTTTGCTTCTCATCACGGATCGTTTGATCGCCTGACGAAATGAGTTTTTCCAACTCTTGCAATTCATATCTGACTCCCGGATGCATGGCCAGCGTAACCGGAATGAACCGGTATGTTTATTCATATTACGTACTGCGTTAAAAAAACTCTCGCTCCTATAAATCCAGGCACGCACTTCCTCGTAAACTGTACTTGCGCTTACCTGACATGATGAACTCCACATTCAGGGCTTGCTCAATCGCTTTTAGTGTCAATTGTTCGTCATCCACCTTATAGAACGTTGCGGTAAGCCGGCACCTTTGTATCCCCGGGTTACTCACGTCAATTTGTATGCTGTAATTTCTTTCAAGTTCCTTTATTATTTCGTTTAGTCCTGTTCGATTAAACTGCACACTATCCGAATCCGAAAACCACGTCCACTTGGTGACCAGTACTAGTATAAGTATGGCAACGGCCAAGGCTATCGTATATAATGCATGCTTCAGCCTTGCCTTCGCTTTTAATCGCTGCATTACCTGTTGCTTGATTTTTTCGAAACCACGATCATCCACCTGACCGTGATCGGGAGTGGTTTCAGAAAATTCCCAAAGAAGTTTGATGTCTTCAAACTCTTCGCGATTGGCTTCGCTTTTGGCGATCCATTCGTCTAACTCCTTTTTCTCCGTGGGGTTAGCCTCATTGGCAAGCACCCTGTAAATGAGCGATACTCTGTCCATAGTTGTGGTCTTCTATTTATTTACTCCGAAAACGGATTCGATTTCCTACGTGAGGGGGCAACTAATTTTTTAGGATTTAGCCTGCAGGCGGCTGCGGAGCCGTTTCTTGGCGCTGTTAAGGCTTTTCTCCACCGCCTTTACACCCACACCCAGGCGCAGGGCGATTTCTTCGTTGTGTAATTCTTCCTCTATTTTCATCATCAGGCACTCGCGTTCCCTTTTCGGGAATCGTGCAATGATTTGAAGTATTTCTTCCGTAATCTCAACCTGAATAATCCTGGCTTCAATAGACTGCTCGGCTAAGCCAAAAGTGTGGCCATTCATCAGTCGTATTTTTCGCTGACCGAGTGCAACGTTCTCATTGTAGTAGTTTACCGACTTGTTTCGGACGATCCTGACCAGGTAATGCTGAATAGACCGTTCGTGATGATTCCCCAGTTCGCGAGCGTTCTTCCATACATGAGCGAATGCTTCTTGCACAATGTCCTTGGATGCATCGTGGTCGTGCGTCAGTCTGTAGGCTATCTTCAAGAGGCTTTTGCAATACTGATCGTACAGAATCTTTATAGCCTTCCCAGGACAGGAAAGCAACAACTTTCGAATCTCATGGTTATGAACATGGTCAGGCATCTCACTATACGATTTCCCTCGAACGGGTGAACTAGTAACAGCAGCACCCGTTGGCGTTTAAATCAGACGTAAAACCGAAAAAAATACGAGCCTGCTACCAATAACTCCCTAAAAACACCTTGCGTTAATTTAAGGGTTCGGAGAAAAAAAATAAACCCCTTGGGTTTGGGCAACCGAGCAAAAAAAGGGGGATTTACCCCCTTACCATAAGTGATTAATGGCCTCGTCCCTCATAAGGGAGTAGCCCCGTTCACACAATTCCTTTTTGGCTTGGCGATCCCATTTGTCACAGCCGGACTCAACCTGCAACATATATTTCACGTGTGCCTGATCTTCATCGTCATAGTAAAACCGGATGTCAAGGTATGTTCCGAAATCATGCGGGCAACGTACCACTTTGAAGAATGATCCTTCCGGATTATTTCCAAAAGTTCGTTTCAGTTGATCCATGTACACACGTGCCTCTATGCGCGCGCGTTGCATGTAGTCTTCGCTCCCCACTTGTGCACAAGGTTCATCGCAAGGTGTAGTTTGCGAAAGGAAGATGTAGTCTAACATAGTTGTAGTATTTAAGTTGAACATCATTTTTATGATCAACTCACCGGATTTTTCCGGAACAGCGTATGCGAGGGAACGATGCACAAGCCAAGAGGAATCGGAATAAATGGAACGCGAGTAGGATGGCGGGTTTATGCCGAAGTCTCTGGCGGAGTTCCGGAATAAATCCGAGCTTGGATAAAAATGATGAGGTAATGGCTTAGCTGCCGGGCATTGTTCGCATCAGCACTATATGATTTTTGGTCTTAGGTCACATATAGAGAGAGTTTATATGCTTCACCTAAACACCTTATGCCTGCAACCATCGTTACACCGGAGGACCTTCAAAATCTGAAAAAAGAACTCATTGAGGAGATAGAAAAGCTGCTTGCAAAACGGGCCAGTATGCCAACCAAGAAATGGCTCAAGTCTCATGAGGTAAGAAAGATGTTAAGTATTTCACCAGGTACGCTCCAAAATTTGCGCATCAATGGCATGCTCCCCTTTACTAAAATCGGAGGCGTCATCTTCTATGAATACGAAGACGTAAAAAAGATGCTGGAAGACCATAAGCACGTATCTTACTCTAATTCATTCCACCGCTAGACTACCTGCCTACCTTGCCACGTGCAATGGAGCTACTCTAAAAATATTGCAAGGTATCGCCTCACCTGCGACAAGGTGTTGTTGGCGGAATTAACCTGATCGTACTCCCACGTAGCGGGTGGTAACTGGGATCATATTGAATATACCCTAAGTCTTTAAGGTCATTGATGACCCGGTGGTAGGTGGAACTTGATTTGATTTTAGCCAAAGCCATTACCTTTCTACGCGAAATAAAAAGGCATTCTTCTGATTGTCCTGAAAGCCATAGGTAGCATAACGCCAGATAGACACTGACGTGCGAAGTACCAAGGTTGGTATCAAACGCTACCCGGTTAAGGAATGTTTTGAGTTTATCAAGTGAATCCATGCCCGTGATAATACCAAATCGTTTTGATGTCCGATAGTGTCTCATATCGAATGCAAGTGAAAGTAATTTTTTGTTACTGAGGTACACACTCCTTTCAGTTCATTTCGATCAACTGCAGTCAATTGAAAACCTGATGCTGATAGATTGAGAGTTCTATTGCGCTACCTTTCACCGGATGATAAGAGGGTTGATATTTCAAGTATCCGAAAAATTGTAGTTCGCGGATTACCTTGTGGTAGGTAGCCTTCGACCTAATTCGCGATGCGCTCATTAGCCGCCTTCGTGAAATATGGTAGGGGCGCTGAAAGTTGCTGGTGATCCAGGCATGGCACAATGCCATGAACAATGAGATGTGCACTGGTTTCAAGCGATTATCCGAAGCCGCTCTGTTAAAATAGTCGGTAAGTTGCTGCAACCTATCCATCTATCGTGGAGCCATGTTCTTTTCCAGCAGGTTTACAATCTCATCGTACTTGTAGAAGACAATGCTCCCCACTTTGGAATATGAAAGGGTGCCGTTTACCCGGAGGTTCTGCAAGGTTCCGGCTGAAACACCTAACATTTTCCGCACTTCCGCGGAGCGGAGCCATTCTCTGACGGGCTGTCCTTTTTGTTCGGATATAAGTATTCTGAGTTCCGCTAACAGTTCGGTCTTGAATTTTTCCAGATCTCCAACAGTGAGTAACTGGTCCCTGTGCATAGCATTTCTTTCTTCCATTGGATTTGATATTGCATAGCGAAGATGTTAGAGGTTGACGGAAGAAATTCACAAGTTGGTACCAACTTGGTATTAAAAAAGTGAGCACCCAGGTTCACTTTACACAGCACCAAAAAATATGAGCGCCTGTTTCGTGGTATTCGATGACAAACGATTTGAATTGTTGTTAAGGTTCAAAGTTCTTCGAGGGAAAAATTGCCCAAGTCGGACAAAGAAGTTATATTTGATATGAATTTGCAGTCACCCGAGATCGTTAATTCGTTGGTGAGTCATCTGGTGAGTACCCGATTTTATCACCTTTAAAATACTGAAAATCAAGCATTGTGAGTCAGGGTTCATTTCCCTCCTCCTCTGCCAGTTGAAAATCAACTAAAACTAAAAGCCTGAATTCTCTATGAATTCGGGCTTTTTTCATTTTATCGCCTTCCAAATTATTCAAAGTCGCTCAATACCTAGGTGCCAGTAAAATTTTTGAAAGTTACTGGCACCGAATCTGCGAAATCAGCCTGAAAATCAACCAGTTCATTCAATGAACATCTTGAATCAGGCGCTAAGATCAGGCAGATTTAATGAATAGATGGCCTTTTCCGCTATATTTTCTACTGAAGTCTTTGTACGTAAACAAAGTATAGTATGAATGATTCTTTGAATTCCTTTATCAAAGTAAAAGCACTGATTGATTCGGCAGTCGCCATAAAACTTTTGAGGGCCCGGAACCTGGGGCTTATCATTTCATTTTTACATCGGGAGTTTAAAGCCACTGACCAAATAACCATTCCGTATCCGCAACTTGTTCAAAAGCTGGGTGATTTTCTGGAGGAAATGGAGTATCATGATGAAGACGATGAACTGCAAAGCGAAAAGCTTATCCTGGATTATGATGAAAAGGCAAAACTTTACATCGACCGTTGGATTGATGCGCACTACCTACGAAACGTAATAGATGATGCGACCAAAGAGCCATTGGTGCTACTTTCAAAGCACACCGAAAAGGTATTTCAGGTATTTGAAATATTTAAAGAAAAGGAATTTGTAAGTACTGAGTCCAAATTCAAGGACATTTTCAGCAAGCTTAAGGATATTATCGGCAATGCCAACCCTGATAAGGGTAAGAAGTTGGCCGAACTAGAAAAGCAAAAGCAACAAATTGAAGAGGAAATCAGGAAAATTAAAGTAGATGGATATGTAAGCACCTATGAGGATTTTCAGATCAAAGCGCGGTTTGAAGAAGTAAACCGTATGGCCAATGAATTAATTGGAGATTTTAAGGAGGTGGAAGACAACTTTAAAGAAATCACTCGGAAAATTTACGAACGACAACAGCAAAGCGATTTGAGCAAAGGTAAGCTATTGGCCGAAACGTTTGATGCCCTTCACGAACTAAAGACAACTAACCAGGGTAAAAGCTTTTATTCCTTCTGGCAATTTATGCTGGATGACGCCAGCCAGGCAGAGTTTCAAAAGTTAACCAAAGAACTGTATCAGGTACTGGAAGACCGCGAGATTGAAGCTTCATCACGATCGCTTCGAAAACTTAAAACACTTCTTCATTTAGCGGCCAGAAAGGTGCTGGATAAGAATGCTGTACTGGCAGATAAGTTGAGCCGGGAAATTATAGCGAAAGATCAATTAGAAAACAGGAAGACCCGAGAGCTCATGTCTAAAATCAGGCAGCTCGCTATCCAACGCATTGGCAAAACGTCTGACAGACCGTTCTATTTAGAGATCGATGATTCTCCGAATCTGTACCTGCCTCTTGAACGGAAATTGGGTGAGAAACCTGAGGTGAATATTTTCACCACTAATGCCGAACAGGCTTCGCATGGAATAGAAGAACTTGACGAATTATCCAGGATTTATAGAGCAGACCTTATCGATAAACGTATCCTGCTAAAGAATATCCAAGAATTACTGAAAGACAAAGATCAGGTTACATTGCAGGAAGTGGTTGAGGTAAAGGGCATCTCGAAAGGGCTTGCAGAGGTGTTGGCGTATGTAGCCCTTGTGAATAATTCGCCTAAGTTCTTTATTAATGAAAGCTCAACCGAATCAATACTTTTCAACACCGATGAATCGAAGTATATTGAGTTGCCTCAAGTAATTTTTTCAAAATAGGAGTATGGAATACCGAAATGCCAACATAGCACCTTTTGCAAAATCAGCCAGTCGGCTTTTGCAAGGACCGGTATTCGAAGATCAGCCGGAGAGCTGGCAAGACATCCGGCAATACGAGGTAGAGTTAACAAAATATTTTGAACGCATTGGGCTTGAACTGGTCATTGATAAGCGCGATGGGTATGCCTATCTCAAGCAAATCGAGTTAGATGAAAACGGGACAACCATCGGGTTGATCAGACGCATGCCGTTAACATATGAGTTAACCCTGGTTTGCGTCTTATTGAGAGAATGGCTACAAGAGTTTGAATCGGACGATTTGGAAACAGCTAATCTGTATATAACACCCAAACAATTTCGGGATCGGCTTGAAATGTTCTTCAAGGAAAAAACAAATGAGTTGAAATTTGTCAAGGAGTTGAATAAACATCTTGAAGCCTGCGAAAAAATGGGATTCTTAAAATCAATTGGTAAGAATGTGACCAACCCGGATGACGACCGATATGAAGTTAAGAGAATTATAAAGGCACGAATTACCAACGAAGAACTAAGTCGCTTCAAACAAATACTGGAAGATGAAGTTAAGTCTATTTAGCACCAAGTCGAGCGAATCAGGCTTTCGTCTACACAGCTATGAAGTGTGGAATTGGGGAACGTTTGACCATCATTTTTATAAAATAGAACCATTAGGTGAAACATCGCTCCTAACCGGAGCCAATGCATCGGGTAAAACAACATTGATCGATGGACTATTGACCCTTTTGGTGCCTGAAAGACGGATGCGGTTTTATAACCAAACAGCAGGGTTGAAGGGTGAGCGCACAGAAGACAGTTACGTGTTGGGTGAATATGGAGAAAATGAAGAGGCCGATGGAAAGGAAACAAAGAAACTAAGGCCAGATAAATCCAAAGCGCACTCCGTGCTGCTGGCAGTTTTTCAGAACGAGTCGCAATTTGTTACACTCGCTCAAGCACGTTGGTTTTCAGGTACTGAATTGAAGCGATCATTCATTTTGTGTCACAAACAGTTAACCATAGCCAATGACTTCTCGCAATTCGACAGCAGTGGTGACTGGAAGAAAAGGTTAAAGCAAAAATATCCTAAACAGGGAAGTAAGGATGTTATCCAGTTTATGGATACACCGGTGGAGTACGGTCGGCTCATGCGAAAAGTATTTGGAATGCGCTCGGAAAAAGCCCATACACTTTTCAGTCAAACAATTGGCGTAAAGGTTCTCGGGGATCTTAACGAGTTTGTACGATTTCAAATGCTGGAAGAACGGGATGCGGAGACCGAATTTCAAAAGATTAAGAACTACTTCAAAACGTTAAGTGACGCCCATCGTGCGATTGAAAAGGCATATCAGCAAATTGAATTACTATCCCCAATACGAGAGAAGGCCATTCAGTTAAGTAAGTACAATGCCGATTTATTAGTGAATGAAAATCACAAAAGTGCTGCACCGCTGTGGTTTGCCCGGAAGCGGAAGAAACTCATCGAGCTCTTCACGGAACAGAAAATAACTGAATCTTCAACGCTTAGCGAAGAGAAGGGAATACTTGAAAGCGAAATAGAACAACTCAAGGATCAGGAAAGGGAATTGGATCTTCAAATAAAGTCAGATGAGGTTGGGAAACAGATAAGTTCATTAGAAAGAAGGAACATTGAACTAACAGAAACAAAAAACGACAGGGCGGAAGAATTAAAACGATACAACGAGCTGGCAGCTAGCCTTGAACTTCAAAGCGATCCGAAAACGCGCGAGGTATTTGATGAACAGCGAAGAAATGCGATGGCCCGTAAAAAGGCAACGGAGAAAGTTTGGGAGCAGAATGACCAGGAAAGGATAGATGCTTCGTCTCGAAAGCAATCTCTCTCGCAAGACTTTGAGGCAATCTCAAACGAGCTTATCGCCTTACGATCTCAGAAGAATAATATAACGGGTTCGGTCGCACGAATCAGAGGCGAGATCATTGCGCACTTGGGTGTTTCGGAGAAGGAGATTCCATTCATTGGTGAATTGATTCAGGTTCGGAAAAATTCAAAAGAGTGGGAATCTGCCATTGAACGCTTGCTTCATAATTTTGCCTTGCGGCTACTTATCCCTGTGGAGTATTACCAGAAGGTGACTAAATATGTGAATGAGAATGACTTGAGAGGCCGGATTATTTATCACAAATTCGATAGAAAGGAAATTGCTCCCAGCATCTTCAACACGCCCAATGAAAACGACCTGATAAATAAATTGGAGTTGAAGGATGCACCCTACAAAGAATGGGTACAGCAGGAAATAGAAAGATCATACAACTATAGCTGCGTAGAAACAGTAGAAGAATTCAGACTTCAGGATAAAGCTCTTCTGAAATCTGGATTAATGAAAAACAAGTCCAGGCACGAAAAAGATGACCGCCCGGAAATCAGAACTCCTCAACAATATGTTTTAGGATGGGATAATAAAGAAAAAATTGCCGCTCGGAGAGAGCAGGCAGATTCTTTAAGCAAAGAGATCAAACAAGTTGAACAAAAGATTGCCTACCTCAGGAATCATCAAAACAGGATTTCAGCTGAAAAGGAAAGCCTCGCTCGCCTGATTGATTTCAATTCATTTAAGAAAATTGATTGGTGGTCTATTGCTACCCAAATTCAAGAGAACAAGCAAAAGATAGAAGAACTTCAAAAGGCGAACGACCGGATCAACACATTAAAAAAGCAACGCACTGCAGTCCTTGACTCGATCAAGTCTAAGTCAGACCAATTGGAAGATCTGAAAACAAAGTTGAGGGAAATAGAGTCGGAGCTAAATACACAACAGCAGAACCTGCGAAAAGCTAATGATGTTCTTAGCAGTTATGAAGGGCTCGAAGTGAAGGACAAATTACAAAACTTTGAGAGTGAATTTATAAAAGACTCTGAGCCGGACCTCAATTCTATTGAATCAATCCATGGAAAAATATCCGGTAAAATTACCGAGCGAATTGAAACCCTGAAGAACCAGATAAGGGATGATTCCAGTTCAGCCGAGTCGCTCATGCGGCAGTTCATTAACCCTTCTAAAGAAATCGCTGCCAAGTTTGAAGATTGGAACACAGACACACACCGCTTGCGCGAGAAGGCCGAGTTCATTGATGAATACGTGGCGCTTTTAGAGAAAATCGAAAATCAGGAATTGGCGGAATATAAGCAGCAGTTCAAGAAGTACCTCAATGAAGAGATGATCACGAAAATGTCAGACTTTCAAACGTGGCTGGAACGACAAGAGGAGGAAATTGAGGAAAACATTGAAACACTCAACAGGTCATTGAGCAAAATAAACTTCAGGCAAAATCCGCCTACATTTATACGTCTGCAAGCAGAAAAGGACTACTCACCAAAGGTGAGAGACTTTAAAATTAAGCTCCAAGATTGGAAACCGAACCTTATCGAATTTGAAAGGACGAAAGACGATTCGATACTGGAGGATAGCTTCAATAAAATAAAAACACTTCTTGACCAATTGACCCATGATGACAATACTAGAAAGGAAGTATTGGATGTTCGCAATTGGTTAAAGTTCAAGGCAGTGGAACTTTATAGAGAAGATACTTCTAAGCAATTTCGATCATATACAGGAACGGCAAAATTGTCGGGTGGTGAGGGCGCTCAGTTAACCTATACAATTCTTAGTTCCGCAATCGCCTATCAGTTTGGAATTCATTCAGAAGGGCTCAATACCAATTCATTTAGATTTATTTGTGTAGATGAAGCCTTCAGCAAGCAAGATGACGAAAAGGCTAAGTTCTTAATGGAGCTCTGCAAACAGCTTCACTTGCAGCTCATGGTAGTATCACCAGCCAAAGCAGAAGAAGTGGCCATTGTGGAGCCGTTTATCGCACGGGTTCATTTCGTGCAGCGAAAAGACAATCGGAACTCAGTCGTGTTTGATATGCCTATCAAACAGCTTCAAGAACATCGTCAGCAATATTTGGAATCAGCCGGGTAATGATTACAGTGGCGGAAATAAAAAAGAAAGCGGATAGAATGTATCCGCAATTTCTGAAAGCCAAGCTTTTGGGTGAACAGTTTTTTCCGAAAGTTTTAAGATCAGATAAAAGTGTATCAGCTGATTTTGTTGCAATGAGTAAAGAGCTATCTGAACTTATTTCAGGCTCTAAGGACAGACAGGGTTTTGGCTATGTGGTTCAATCACGTCCTGCAAAAACAAGAAACCATGGCGTACAAGATCTTCCGGAATCAATTGTGTTTGAAGATGAAGGGAACTACCTGCAGTTTATAGGAAAGGTAAAGGAGTTCGAGCACTTCATTGAAAAAAGTACACTCATAAAAAACACAGTTCCGCAGCTTGTGTCGTGGATGGAACGCAATCCTATAAGTGTTATCAACAATCTTCACCAATGGGAGGATTTGCTTAAGGTGTGTGATTGGTTTCTTAATCACTTCGAACCAGATAAGTTTTATATACGAGAGCTACCTATCACTATTCAAACCAAATTCATAGAAGACAATAAAGCGATACTTCGCGATCTGTTGGATGAATTAATACCCGAAAAGCTCAGGGAGAACGAATCGGTATTTGAAAAAAGGTTTTGCCTCAAGTATGCACAAAATGAGATTCGATTTAGATTTTTGAAACAGCAAAGAGCTACTTATAATGACCTATCGGTTCCTATAGATGAATTCATTGACCACCCAATACCTTGTAAAACGATTTTCATTGTCGAAAACAAAATGAATTTTCTAACATTCCCGGAAGTACCAGACGGCCTGGCGATTTGGGGGAAAGGTTTTGCAGTCGAAATTCTAAAAGATGTGCGTTGGTTAGCAGATAAGGACATCTACTATTGGAGTGATTTGGATGTTCAGGGCTTTCAAATGCTCTCACAATTGAAGTTGAATTTCCCGCATGCAAAATCATTCCTCATGGGCATTAACTTGCTTGACTTATTCGCTGATTTTATTGTTACCGGAACACCTAGCAAAGTTGTCATTCATAACACCCTAAATGAAGAAGAGAAGTCAGTTTACAATACCCTCAAATCCAAAAATCTGAGACTTGAGCAAGAGCGTATTCCACAGCGGTATGTAGTGGCGGAGATCGATTTAATAATCAACGATACCCACCGCACATCCTCCCGCAGATTATAAGGTGTTCGTCATTCCTTGCCGCAAAAGAACACGCCAGCACTCACCCCGCAGGCCTGTGAAGTATTGTATAAACTGAAAAAGTTGGTTGTCGGCCAGCGCGGTTCGCCCTCGTTCCTCGGGACTGCTGTCATGCCTTTTGCTCTGTGCACAGTCACAGATCTTGTTTTCGAAAGCTTCAATGTGAAACTGGCTCTTATGGCAAAGAGGTGTTCTTGAGCGTTAAACACTGGTTTTTTGATCGCGTATTTCTTGATCTGAGCCTTTACCATCAATCGCGGTTAGATGAAGTTTTTTACAGGCCATGCCTCGCCAGCAGTGCCAGGCTGGCCTACCCAATAAGCAAACACCTGCAATTAACGGGAACCTACCAGAACATCTACTACTTTCAGCCCCTTGTGCCGATCGATAAGTGGTTTCACCGACTCAAAGCTTCGGTGGCGGTTTCTTTTTAAACCAGTACGAACAAGGCGTGGGGTTGTAAGCTGTGCAAAGCAACATGAACACCGGTATACTATTTTTGCATTTGTTCATTTTCTGAATAATTTTTGCGCTGGCCATACTACATTTGTCTGAATTGATGTGAAGCAACCTCTTTGTGATATTACTCTCAGGCAGGCACGAATAGAACCAACGGATTGCCGGGTAGCGGTATTACAGTGCATCCATAAACATGCCAGGCCATTCTGCCTCACCGACATTCAACAGTGTGCCCTTCAAAGCGGGAAACGCATCAATCGGTCCACACTTACAAATATTCTTTTGCTGTTTCGCAGCCGTAAGATCATTGATGTCGATCACCACCAGAAATCCGAAGGTAGAGGGCGACCCATTGTTTTTTATAAGCTTGTGTAAAAATCAGTCACGCCTGCCAAAAAAATTCCATCGCCTCTCGTTAAGGCACATCCAACCGCCATACGTGCAGCATACCGACACCGGGTAAAGCCAGAAAAACAAGCACCTCCTATCTAAATTCTATCCACAAGCCAATGCCGCCATAATTTTCACAGAATATTGAGGGGTACCTGTGCCCTTTCAAAAAGGAATAGACAAATGCTATCTTGTTGCGATGTTTTTCCGGCAGAAGGCTACCAACAAAAGCGATGAAACGCTGATCCAGCATTTCCGGAATTCGGGCGACCTGCACTTTGTAAGCGAACTTTATACGCGATATACCTCGTTGGTGTATGGGGTATGCCTGAAGTACCTGAAAGACCGAGATGAGGCCAAGGACGCAGTGATGCACCTTTTTGAGAAGCTTCCCGGTATGCTGAAGGCCCACGAAGTGACTCATTTTCGCAGTTGGCTGTATGTAAGTGCCCGAAATCAGTGCCTGATGCAAATCCGGTCGAAAAAGGGGAAATTCACAGAAGAATTGTCTGATCGGGTTGTGGAATCGGGCTATGTATGGCATCTGGATGGCGAACCAGAACTGGAGGGAGACCTTACCCGCCTGGAAAAATGTATAGAGGAACTAAACGAGGAGCAGAGGCAGTGCGTGAAACTGTTCTTTCTGGACGAGCATTGTTACAAAGACATTGTACAAAAAACGGGGTTTAACATGAATCAGGTGAAGAGTTATATACAAAACGGAAAACGGAACCTGAAAATTTGCATGGACAGAAGTGCATCCTGACCAACACAATATCGACAAGTACCTGAGGGGAGAACTTAACCCTACAGAAATGCACCGGCTGGAAAGGAAGGCGCTGTCCGACCCTTTTCTGCAAGATGCCCTGGCAGGTGCAGATACCCTTGCGCCCGAAGACTTTTTGCAGGATGTGGATACGCTCAACCGTAACATTCGCGGCAACAGCGCGAGACAATCGTTCTTCACACCTCTGCGCATAGCAGCCGGCATTGCCTTGCTGGCGGCCGTTGGCTTTTGGTTCGTTTCACGTCATCAACCCGTTGAACAAATAGCCCAACTGAATGAGTCGGCCAAACAACAAAAAGACGGTGCTGCCCCCGCGGATACCGTTAACAACACACAGGGCGAAGAACTTCTTGCACTGAGCCAGCAAGAGACGAAACCTGCCCCACCTGCCGAAACAAAACCAACTGCGGGGCCTCCTGCCTCTACAAGTATTTTGCGCGATGATGCTGCACAAACAGCTGCCACAGAAGGCCATGCTCAACTGGAGGCTGAAGAACAAGTGGTTGCTGAGGAACTTCTGGCAGAAGAAACAATTGCTGCGACCGAGGAGAAAGAAGAACTGACGAGGGCAGAGAAACGCGTGGCGATGGATCCCGATAAGGCCGGGCAAACGGTAAGCAAGGCGAAATCAGTATTGCAGGAAGACCTGAAGTCCGCTGAGCCAGCACCCTCCTTCTCGCTGCCCAGAACCATTCGCGGCCAGGTGAAGGACATGCAAGGCCAGACCCTACCGGGGGTGAATGTAACCATAAAAGGAACCACCATTGGCACCGTTACCGATGCCTCCGGCAACTACAAATTGACAACCAGCATTGAGCAGCCAGCGTTGGTATTTTCTTTTATTGGCCTGCAAACCGCAGAAGTACCTGCAACCGATCGGGAAAGTGTGGATGTGATGCTGGAAGAAGATGCAGCGCAACTGAGCGAAGTAGTGGTTACCGGCCACGGCTACCAATCGCGCGATCCGTTGAACCCGGTGATACGGCTTGCTGAGCCACTCGGTGGTCGTAAAGCCTACAACAACTATCTGGAAAAAAGCAAACGGTTTCCACAGGCCGCACTCGATAACAAGGTGAAGGGCCGTGTAACCATAGAATTTACCGTTGAAACAGACGGCACCCTGGCCGGTTTCCATGTGCTGCAAAGTCTGGGCTATGGTTGCGATGAAGAGGTGACCCGTCTGGTGAAAGAAGGCCCCAGGTGGTTTCCGTCTACCGAAGACGATAAGCCCATTGAGAGCCAGGTGCGCGTGCGGCTGAAGTTTGATCACACAAAAGCCGGGGGATAACCTGTTGCATTTTTAATGCAGTAGTTACATCTTGGACACCGCATGTCGAAGAAAGCCACTGCCAAATCCATTCCCCAGGAGATATTAGACCTGGTGCGCAAAGAATTTAACGACTCAGAGTTTGTTCTCAAATCGCGCGGCACCGGTAAATGGAGTTTTATACCACTGCTTCAAAAAGCATTGCATCATTTTTTAGAGCAGCACAAGGAAGCCTTGCCCACGTTGGTGCTTCAATACCCCCACGGCCCCACAGAAGACTTACTGCGCAGGGCATTTAATCTAAAGAGCCCACCCGGGGCCACCAAATCTTTACGCGATTTGTTATGCCTGTATGCCACCCGCATGCAGCACGATTGGAATGGGGTGATCAGGCAACACTATTCCGACCGCTACGCTTCGTTGCTGGATTCTGATAAACCCGACACACCAGACGTTGCGTCTACTACACCTATTGAACCCAACATCGAAACATTTGCCAGCAAGGTGGCCGATCTGTTGCTGGAAAAATTATCTGCCAAAGAAATTGAAGTTGTCAAAAAACAGATTCAGGAAGAGCGACAAAACACCGTGGCCAACGAAGTAATCGAAAATATCCTCATCCCCTCGGTAAACGATCCTGAGCATCCGGAATTTCCACCCAAGCCCTTTTTTACGCCCCGGTTTCCGGCTTCCAACACCTACCGCATACAGGTGCCGGGTTTCAGCAACGTTTGGTTGAAAGACGAGAGCACCAACCCCGGAGGTACACATAAGGCACGCATGGCCTGGGAGGTACTTATCAAGGCAAAACGTTACCAGATCAAGGAAATATCGCTCATCTCTTCAGGGAGCGCTGCCGTTGCCATTCAGTACTTTTTCAACCTTTATGGAGCGCAAACGGTGCTAAAAGTATTGGTAGATCACCGCATGAAACCGGAAGTAAAGGCTTATCTGCAAAAGCTGGGATGCCAGGTGTACGAAACCGATCTGTCGCGCAAGCCGCTTACCGGCAAAGAGATCAAAGATCTAACCGATAACCACACCGGTATAGACATCACGTACCGCGAAATCCTCGATCGTTTTAACGATAACTATTACGATTGGCTGAGCTATGAAATACTGAACGAAAACCCCAACTACTGTTTTATACCTTTTGGCACAGGCGATTTGTTCATCAACGTAATGATCATTGCAGAGCGGGAATACAACAACCGCATCTTCAAGCACGATCCTCGCTTTAGGGGCAATATTGATATTGTAAGCAAGTGCCATTTTCTGGGTGCCACTTCGCATCACGAAAACACACGTCTCGATAAACTATTCTCGTATCACCTGCCTTCGTTGAAAGACTATAACGACTACCTCAGCTCGCTCATCGAAAACAACCGCATTGGCTCCTCATCGGGCATTCTTGAAGTGGAAGAAGATTTTATCGAAGAGGCATTGCAGTTAGCCAAACAGCAAAATATTTCGTGCGAGCCCAGTGGCATAGCCGGCCTGGCGCTGTTGCTGCAAAACCGAGCAGATATTCCGGCCGATGACAAAATTCTGATTGTAAACACCGGGCTAACCGATTATGCCCTGCCGCCCAAACTCGGTGGCAATTAGACTAAAAGGGTGGCTGGCACAACTACCAAAATGGCTCATACCGGTGGTAAAATATCAGAATTCTTCTGCACAAATGGGGTCTTTCCCAATAACCTTTTATTGCTACTTTTAGGGGTTTAATAAAATTGTGACCCCTTCCAAACCGGCCGCTCTGGTAAGTTAGGAAGCCAAACCAAAAATCTGATGAGTTTACATTTAAAGAAACCGCTCGAACAACTGCTGGCGCAAAACTCCGATTCTGACAAGGGTTTGAAAAGAACCCTGGGTGCAGGCAATCTGATAGCACTGGGTATTGGTGCCATTATTGGTGCGGGCCTCTTTGTGCGCACCGCAGCGGCTGCAGGCGAAGCTGCCGGTCCTGCCGTTGTTGTTTCGTTTATTATTGCCGCCATAGGTTGTGCATTTGCGGGCCTGTGTTATGCCGAATTTGCATCCATGATTCCCATAGCGGGTAGTGCTTACGCTTACGCTTATGTTACCATGGGCGAGTTTATGGCGTGGATCATTGGGTGGGCACTGGTGTTGGAATATGCGCTTGCATCGGCCACGGTATCTATTGCGTGGAGCGAATACCTCAATAATCTACTGGGCGGAGCCATACCGTATGAATGGACGCACTCCCCCTTCGAAACATCGTTAACGGGTGTAACGGGCATTGTAAACCTGCCAGCCCTGGCCATCCTTGTTATCCTCACCCTCATACTCATTAAAGGCACACAGGAGTCCGCCACACTCAACGCATTGATTGTTTTTGTAAAGGTGTCGATTGTTTTGCTCTTTATTGTTTTGGGCTGGGGCTTCATCAACCAGGGCAACTACACACCTTTTATGATTCCCGATAACCACCCCGGGCACGAAGCGTGGAACACACATGGATGGGGCGGAGTATTAGGTGGTGCCGGCATTGTGTTCTTTGCCTTCATTGGTTTCGATGCGGTATCTACTGCTGCGCAAGAGGCAAAGAACCCCAAGCGCGACATGCCCATTGGTATCTTAGGTTCGCTGATTATCTGTACCGTTCTCTACGTGTTGTTCTCCTATGTTTTAACAGGTATTGCCAACTGGGAAGAATTCAAAACGGCCGGCAAAGAGGCCTCGGTGGCTTACGCCATACAAAACTACATGCCTGGCTACGGCTGGCTGGCCACACTCATAACGGTGGCTATTCTGGCAGGCTTCTCGTCTGTAATTCTGGTAATGTTAATGGGGCAGTCGCGCGTGTTTTACTCTATGTCGAAAGACGGATTGGTGCCCAAGGTATTTTCTGAACTGCACCCACGGTTCCGCACACCATTTAAGAGCAATTGGTTGTTGCTGATTTTTGTAGGCTTATTTGGCGGGTTTGTGCCGGGAAGTGTAGCGGGCGACCTTACCAGCTTCGGCACCTTGTTTGCGTTTGTGTTGGTGTGTGTGGGCATTTGGGTGTTGCGTGTAAAGAACCCCGAGGCAGTGCGTCCATTCAAAACGCCTTTGGTGCCTCTTGTGCCTATATTGGGAATTATTGTTTGCTCCGGTATGATTTTCTCACTCGGCAAAGAAACGTTGATTTCTGCCGGCATATGGATGGTGCTGGGTTTGATCATCTACTTTACGTACAGCAAGAAGCACAGCCATTTGCGCAAGGGTCAGTAAATCAATAAGACCTTTCTACTCAACGAGATCCTGTCGTGAAAACGGCAGGGATTTTTAGTTATTCAGAATTTCGTCAGAAATGGTGAGCGTATTGCCGCTGAATTGGGTGCGGTATTGTCGTAATGGTCGCCAGGCCGGGCCACCCGTGGGCGATCCTTCATCGAAGGAAAAGGTAGATCCACAGCAGGAATCAAACAGGTACAAACTGGAAGTATGTACATCTACCGTGGCACAGGCATCGTTGGGTTGGTAGGAGCAGTTTCTTTCGTAAGCTCTGTACACATTGGCGCTTACGCGATAGACAATTACACCACGCACGCCAATATTGTTAATGGCTTTGTGTCCACCATCTAACCTGAGGGCTGCGTATTCGGGCAGAAATAAGTTGATCACCTCGTCAGAAAATGAGGCCAATGGAATAGGGTCGTCCACCAACTGCGGTTCGCAGCCTAGCAACGCCATCACCAAAAACCAACTACTTCTTTTGATAGTCATAAAAACCTTTACCCGTTTTGCGCCCCCAATGCCCATTGGCTACTTTGCTCTGCTGAATCGGGCTGGGTTTAAACCGAGGTGCTTTGTCAAACGCTTCGTAGAGCGATGTAGTAACGGCCAGGTTGGTATCTACCCCAATCAAATCCATCAACTCAAACGGCCCCATCTTAAATCCAGATGCCCGCAGCAGCCTGTCTATGTTTTCCATTGGCGCACCCTCCTCTTCCAATACTTTTAACGATTCCACATAATACGGCCGGGCCACTCTGTTAACGATAAAACCAGGCGAATCTTTTGCCAATACGGCCACTTTATCTATCTGCTTACAAAATGCCTGCATCGCTTCCACGCATTGGGGGGCCGTGTGGTCTCCAGAAATAATTTCAACCAGCTTCATAAGGTGGGCCGGATTGAAAAAATGAAGGCCGATGCACAGTGCTGGCTGCTTCAGATTTTGAGCGATGGCTGTAATGGGAAAAGTAGAAGTATTGCTGGCCAGAATGGCAGCGGAATTGATTTGCTCCAGTTGCTGAAATAGCTGTTGCTTGGGCTCGAGTTTTTCAACGATGGCTTCAATGATCAAATCGGCTTTAACGCTTTCCAGCCTCGGTGCGGCAGCTATCCTACTCAAGGTTTGATTTTTCGCGGCTTCATTCAACTTGCCTTTTTCCACAGCTTGAACCAGGTTCTTTTCAATGCCTACGAGCGCCCGCTGCACCAACTCCGGGTTCAGATCGTAAAGCAACACTTTAAAACCTGCTGCGGCACATACCTGGGCAATACCCATGCCCATGGTCCCCGCCCCTACAACTGCAACGGTTTGTATTTTCATGGGCTGTAGAAGTTTTTAATTTGTTTGCTCACAAAATAAATTTGTTCTTCTGTTAATTCAGGGTACACAGGCAAAGACAAAACCTCATTTTGAAACCGGGCCGCCATCGGAAAGTCGGAAGGGATGTGGCCCATCTGCTGATAAGCCGGATCGAACGGCAACGCCTTTGGGTAGTGAATTTGTGTTTCTATTCCCTGCTGCTGCAAATAGTCTTTCAACTCGTTACGGTTCTGAGCCCTGATGGCATATACATGAAATGTATGCACCGCTCCCTGGCGAATTTTTGGCAACACTATTTGCGGTACATTACCCAATAGCTCATGATATAGCGCAGCGTTGGTTCTGCGTTTGTCATTCCAGCCAGCTACATATTTCAATTTTACTCGCAACGCCACGGCCTGCAGCACGTCCATGCGGCTGTTCATGCCCTCCATGGGGTGGTCGTCTTTACTAAGGCCACCGTGGTTGGCAAACCTGCGCGCATACTCCGCCAACTCCGCCCTCTGTGCTACCACCGCGCCAGCATCGCCATAGGCACCCAGGTTTTTGGTAGGGTAAAAACTGAACGTGCCCATGTCGCCCCAGGTACCCACGGGCTTGCCGTGCAATGTGGTGAGGTGGGCCTGCGCACAATCTTCTATCAAAAACAACCCGTTTTGTCGGCACCATTCAGCAATTGCATCGATGCCGGCAGGCTGACCATACAGATGAACCACCACTACACCCCGGGTTTTGTGGCTGCGTTTTTTTTTCAGTTCTTCTACATTGACGGTGAAAAACTCGTCCGCATCAGCAAATACGGGTTTGCCACCCGCCAGCGAAATAGTTTCGGAGCTCGAAATCCAACTCCAGGCAGGTGTAATCACCTCGTCACCAGGGGCTAATTTTAAGGTTTTAAGGGCTACAAAGAGGGCATCGGTACCATTGCCCAACGCCACGCAGTGCGAAACATTCAGAGCGTTCGCCCACTCTTGTTCAAACGCCTTGATGAAATCACCACCAATAAACTGACCGCCCGCAAAAACCTCTGCAAATTCCCTGTCCATTTCTTCCCGTATGGCCTGGTATTGCTGCTTCAGGTCGAAGAAGGGCACACGGGCGCTCATGGCTATACTACTACTGTTTTGAATTGCTTCAGAAAGCGAATGTCGTTCTCGGAATAGAGGCGCAGATCGTTCACATTGAAGAGGAGCTGGGCTACCCGCTCGATACCCATTCCGAAGGCAAACCCGGTGTATTCTTCGGGGTCTATGCCAACATTTCTAAGCACATTGGGGTGCACCATGCCCGAACCCGCTATTTCTACCCAGCCAGAGTGCTTGCACACCGTGCAGCCCCTTCCTTTGCATATCAGGCACGATATGTCAATTTCGGCACTGGGTTCTGTAAAGGGAAAAAAAGACGGCCGGTAGCGAATTTTGATGTCTTTACCATACATCTCGCGGGCGAAGTGGTACAAAGTCTGTTTCAGGTCGGCAAACCCTACATTCTTATCAACATAGAGGCCCTCTACCTGATGAAAGAAACAATGGGCGCGGGCCGAGATGGCCTCATTTCGGTAAACGCGGCCCGGCATAATGGCACGCAAGGGCGGCTTCACATTTTCCATCAGCCGTATTTGCACGTTAGAGGTGTGGGTACGCAAAATCACCTCGGGATTGCGCTGGATGAAGAATGTATCCTGCATCTCGCGGGCGGGGTGGTTGGGCGGAAAGTTGAGGGCCGAGAAGTTATGCCAGTCGTCTTCAATTTCCGGTCCGTCAGATACGCTGAAGCCCAGCCTTTCAAACACCTCAATGATTCTAAGCCGCGTAAGGGTAAGCGGATGCAAGTTGCCCGTTTTGTTGGGGATGGTGGGCAGGGTAAGATCAAATTTCGTTTGTTGGCCCGATGCGCGCTGTTCCAGTTTCTCGGTAAACTCTTTCAACTTGGCCTCGGCCAGTTGCTTCAACTCGTTAAGCGTTTTCCCCAGTTCTTTCTTCTCTTCCGGAGAGGCCGACTTAAATTGCTCGAAGAGTTCGGGTATGGCGCCCTTTTTTGAGAGAAATTTCAGGCGAAATTGTTCGAGCGATTCCTTATCGGTAATAACAAATTCACGAATCTCAAGGAGAATATCGGCAGCACTTTGTGTTAGCATCAATGTCTGGTTTTTAGAGTTTTTCTAATGATCAATCGATCTAAAAGTATACTGAGCGAAGCCGCCACCAGCACTACGGCCCACAATTTATAGTGGTCTGGCATATTTCTAGCGGCAAACGCGCCTACAATAAACAAAAGGTTTACGGATGCCAAAATGAGGGCAGTTCTGCCATGGCTAAAGCCGAGGCGCATGAGCGCGTGGTGCACGTGGCTTTTATCTGGCTGAAATGGTGATTGCCCGCGCAGTAGCCTCAGAATAATGATGCGCAACGTATCTGAAAGCGGCACAATGATAAAGCAGGCCGCTGTGGCTATGGGCGCAGCAAATCGGGCCGGGTGTGCTGCGGCCAGCTGTTCGTTAGCACTCATAAAATGAATCGCCATAATGGCTAACATCATTCCAATCACCATGGCGCCTGTGTCGCCCATAAATATTTCGGCAGGCTGCCAATTAAAAACGAGGAATGCCAGAATGCCGCCTACCAAAGCAAACGCAAAAAGTGCAAAGGTAATATCACCAATCCAATAGAACCATAAACCAAATGCCGTAAGTGCCACCAACCCTACACTACCAGCCAAGCCATCAAGCCCGTCTATCAGGTTGAAGGCGTTGGTGATGACAATGATGCTCAGAATAGTTAGCACATACCCAAGCCATTCCGGAATGGCCTGTACACCAAACAGACCGTAGAAGGAGTGAATACTGATGCCCGAAAAAAGAAATATTACGATGGCAATAATCTGACCATACAGTTTGTGCATCGCCCGAAAGGGTACCAGATCATCCCGCACCCCGATTAGAAACACAATTAGCAGGCTCGACAAAATGTATCTGATAAAATCCCATTGCTGATAGTCTATCCATATGAGGGTTGCTACCAGGAAGCCCAAAAAAATGGCAATGCCACCCAGCGATGGGGTTACCTTCTTATGGATCTTTCTGCGCCCGGGTATGTCTACCAAATTTTTGCTTACGGTGTATTTAATGATCAGGGGCAGGATCATGAAAGAAACCAGAAAGGCAGTGACACAAGCGGCCAGGTTAACAGCCATAACGCTCTATTAAATTTGGCGAAAATAGCCGTTTGTCAGCCTAAATTCAAATCGGCTTGGCGTTGGCGGAGACTACCGGTACCGCCTTTTTGTTGGGCGTGTAACATGAGCAGAGGACACAACAAGGCAAAAAAGCTGGCACTCTTTTGCGAGCCGAGCACGTTCTCAAAAAGGGCGGTGGTGGCAAAAAGGATAACGAACACTGCCAAGAGAACCCCCCGGTGCTTTAGCGCAAAATAGAATGGATAACCAAGCAGTAGTAAAAACAGGGCTAATCCCATCAATCCGTGGCGATGCAGGGAGGCCAGATATTCATTGTGTGCGTTAAGGTCGGCTGCCGCCAGGTCCTGATGACCGTTGCTGATCAAAGCTCGGTGAAGTTCCCTCTTTGCACCTTCAGTTCCATAGCCATACACTATCTCGGGCCACTTCAGGATATCTGCTGATGCCTCGAAAATATGCTTCCTTACCATAATGGGTCGAATATCGGATTGATAGTGGGATGTTGGGTACGTTTCGCCATTCAGGATTGACCAAGGAGCCAAAACAAAACGTTCTCTTGAAAAGGGGAAGGAAAGCACCAACAAAACAACCAAAGCGAGCGCGCCCACGGCAACTGTTCTGCCTCGGCCCTTTAATTTATAGAATACGTAGAAGGCCGATGCCAGGAAGAATGCAAAGATACCCACACGTGAGTTGAGCCATACAAGAAAAACGGCAAATACAAGCAGACTAAACAAAACCCACCCAAGCCTTGATCTGTCCGATCCCTGTAAAGGGAAATAATTTTCAATCAGGAAGAAAAGCGAAATCGAAATGTACATCGACAAGAAAGCAGGATGAATCTGAACAAGTGCATCATTGGCCAGCCGAAAATCGGACTGTAGATTACGAAAATCCCACAGGTTGTACGACATCAAAGCAAGCGACAAGAGATTGAGAACAATTACCCCGCCAACAAAAAACTTCAAAGACCTTACCATTACGCGGTGTGCGTTAAAATCGGGAAGAGAGAAAATAACGATTGAAAAAGCAATCACGGGCAACAAGCATTCTACCAAATTTAACCCGGGGCTTTGTTTTTTTGATACTAAAAAATCTATGCATTCAATGGTTGCCAATACCATTGCCGCGGCCACAATAATGAGGCCGGCATTATTCTTAATTGGCTTAAATCCGGTCTTTCTAACAGAAAACAGCCATATTAAAACGATAAGTAAAGTAATCTTTCCATGCAGGTTGGGCGGTAGTAACGGTAAGGTAAAGCATGCCACAAAGAGCCCTGCTTCAATCGTTTTTGTTTCCCATGTTTGTTGGCCGTTCACTGCTTCAACCTGTTGAGATGTACTGAATAATTTACACAATCATACTATGGCATTTTTTTGTACCATTCAACCATCTTCTTTAGTCCGTCTATGGTTGAATATTGTGGCATAAAGCCTTCAGAAAATATCTTGCTGGCCGAGTGATGTGTTTGTGTCGCCAATTTTTTTATCCGTGCAGAAGAAATCGGCAGATTTTTGCCAGTCAGCTTTATTACCAAATCGAATGGCAAACCCGCCACAAAACCTATGCTTCTGGGGATCGTGAGCCATATTTTCTTTCCTAATGCCGAGGCTATTGCTTCGCCAATCATTCTTGCGGTAAGTTGTGGCTCATCTGCGTAGTTATAAATTGCAACCCCGGGTTTCATTCTTTCCATCAGAAACAAAGTTGCCTTCACCAGATTTTCTACATAAGCAATGGATTTAATGTTGGCCGCTTTGCCCAAATGAAAATATAAGCCTGAATCGATCTGCCTGATCAAGTTAAACATATTGGCTTTATTATTAGGGCCATATACCAAAGTAGGCCGTACAATAACAACCGATCGGGAGGGGTCTTCAGAAGCCCACTTCATCAGAACTTTCTCGCCTGCTAATTTAGAGGCGCCATAAGGCCCGTCTGGTTCAGGTATCGTGTCCTCGTTACTTATTTGATCACGTATTCCATATACCGCTACCGATGAATAGAAAACTATTCTTTTTATTCCGTTTTCTGCGGCCACGTCACAAATTACTTTGGTGCCATCTTCATTGGTATCAAAATATTCATCGTGGCCTATCCCAAAATCATGGTGTTTAGCTGCTAGTGATACTATTGTGCTAATCTGGTGTTGCTCAATAGCTTTTTGCACATCTTCGCTTTTCCTGATATCGCCACAAACATGGCGCGATGATGCCTGAAAGGCGGGGGCAACCAAATCGAGATTAACAATGTTATTATGCGGAATTGCCGCGTGAAAATGGCTGCCTATAAAACCTGAAGCGCCTGTGATTAAAATCATGAGATTTTCTTTCTTAAAAACCTTGAATAGACGAGTGCTAAAATACGCTTTGGAATAATCCGAATGGGAAACCGCAGGGCAGCATTCAAGAAAATTTCTTTTGGCGAAAAAAAACCTGAAACAAAGTGATGCCACAAAAAGCGCCACTCCAGCCTGGCATACGCTAACCCGTGCCTCTTTCCAATAAGATCATTGGCGGTCCTCACTAAAATCAGATTTTCCTGCAAATTATGAAATTGACAATGACCCTTTGTCATCCTAATCCACAAGTCATAATCTTCGAAGTAAGGCATGTGGCGGTAGTTACCTACGCGCAGCACACTTTGTTTTCGAAAACAAACAGACATATGGTTAAAAGGATTTCTATGTCGAATAGCCTTCTTAATGGCCAAGTCTGTTTCGGGGGTCTGGCGAACACGGGAGGGTTTTTGGGGGTCTGTTTCAAATTCCAATATGTTGCTCCCCACTAAGTCAATATGAGGGTTATCTGTTAAAAACTGAATCTGCTTTTCAAACCGGTTATTTTGACAAATATCGTCCGTATCCATTCTGGCTACGATATCATTTTTACATTTAAGCAAGCCAATACTTAGCGCTTGCCCCAAGCCCACATTTTTTTCGAGTGACACAACTTGCACCAGGCCGGGAGATTTTTCGATGAACTCCTCAACAACACGTTCAAGTTCTGGCGTAAGCGGTCCATCCTTTACCAGCACAATCTCGTTGGGTATCAGTGTCTGATTCACGGTGCTCTCCAGGCTACTTCTAAAGAAATCGGGTATTTCCTTGGCATATACCGAAATCAAAACCGAAAAAGCGTTACTTGTCATTTTCAATAGTTCCTGTTCCAAAGAATAATACTGACCCGATTACCGCAACATGCGACACACCCATAAACCGCATCAAAATTCCCTCCGTACATGCAACCAGTGCAATTACCAAAATAAATACTAAGTAGGGCAAATTGCTTCTGCCTTTTTGCAACAAGTAAAGTTGGCAGACTAACAATACGGCCGACCCCAATAAACCATATGCCAACAAAAAGGAAAGATACTGATTATGAGAATCCATCATCAAACCCGCAACGAATTCCTGGCCATTTGCCCTTAACTGCAAAGACAGGGCCTCTTTTTCCGCCTGGTTTCCAATGCCTGTCCACGGGCGGGTGCTAATCACTTGCCAGGATGCCCGCCACAACGCAAAGCGGGTGGTTACACCCCAATCCGTTTCGCTTAGTCCGGGTTTGCCACTGCGCTGCCAATTCTCGGCAAAATTTTGAAAGAATCTTCGATGGGGATAGTCGTATGTTTTAATTGTAAAAAAATACACCAGGGTGAAACCTACTGCTGCAATAAACAGCGCCAACAGGCGCATGCGGGCAGTGTGTGCAAAATTGCGGTATACGAAGTACAACAATAACGCCAACTGTATAATAAGCGTAATCCTGGCCATTAAAATGGCAACGAAGCAGGTAAAAAAAATGATCAGCATCATGCTTTCCCATTTCTTTTTTGGAAAATAGAAGATGAGTATCAGCGTAGACGTGCACGCAAGCAAGGAAAAATAAGTAGGGTGACCTTGAAAAACGGCATAACCCAACTGTTCATGAAAAAAAAGATCGCTGAGACGGCCCGTATACGGGGTAAGTCCTCTCAGGTAGTTGCTTGTGGCTACAGCCAACGTAATAGCAAAGGCAAGGGTTGTAGACAAAACAAACAACCCGAGAATTGACCTGACCTGGTCATGCCGCAGGCGCACTTGGGTTAACAGAAGCGGTACCGAGAGAAAAAGATAGTAGGCATCAATTACACGCCCCAAGCGCGAAATACTTAATGTGCCCAGCGCCCACAATACTCCCAGCCATAGCGGGGAAGAAAAAGCGGCCCCTGCAAGGGTGGGTTTGGCTAAGCTGCGTACTGTCAAAGCAACGGCAATTAGGCTAAGGGGAATTCCGGCCGCCTTTATAGCGATGGCATTACAAAACGGAATAGACGCGCTAAGACCTGCAAGAAAAAAAAGGCCCCATTGCTGCAGGGAAGATTTTTTTTCAATTTTCAGCGGGGCGATTGAGAACATCATTGATTGTATCGAAAAATCTTTTCATTTGCGCCTTCTCCGTAAACTTTTCGAGCTGGGAGGGTATTTGGCGTCTGTATTTTTCTATGTTTCGAACCAATTCCGCCATTCCGGCCGAAATATCTGCCGGATCGTTCGGATTGCAAAGTACACCCGCCAACCCAACAACTTCCGGCAAGGAAGACAAATTAGAGGTTAGTGCGGGTTTATAGAACGTCATGCTTTCAAGTAACGGCAAACCGAAGCCCTCATAAAGGCTCAGGTACACCGTGGCTTCGCATCTCTTCAGCAAGTCTATTTTTTCACTTTCCGAAACATATCCCAAAAAAAACACCTGTTCCTTTAAGCCGCACTGCAAAACCAACCGTTCAACTTCTGACCTTGAATAACCGCCCCAGCCGAAACCGCCTGCCCAGTATAGCTTGTAGGATGAATTATGGTTCCGCAGAAATTGCGCAAAGCCAAGTAAGGTGTTTTCAACGTTCTTGCCAGGTTCAACGGTTGCAATACAAAGGAAGCATTGCTCAGGCTGGTGTCCGTTCACATGGGGGTGCGTGTGCTGAAAAAAATTATACACCACAGCAACCTTGGCCGGACTAATGTTGGCGATCCGACAGATGTCTGTACGCGAATTATTGGACACCGTAATAACGCGATGCGCCAGTTTTGCACCAGACACACTCATCCACTTTACGTAGGTGCGCCTCAGGAAAGGATATTTTTTTGGTAAGAAAAACGGAATCATGTCGTGAATGGTGATAACCAGTTTAGCCCTTGAAACAACTCTTGCCAGAAGAGGCAAAACAGGTGTTGGGCTAAAATATAGATCCACGTTTTTCAGATGAAAGGGTAAGATTGTCTGTTCATAGGCAATACGGGTTACCAAACCCGAAATATTACGAGGTATTGCTCTTTTGTACCACTGGTGCAGAATGCCAAACGTATCGTGTAGCGATACTTTGGCATAATGAAGGATGATGAAATCTACCGCATGGGCGGCAGTATGTTCGTGCTCCAGCCAACGTTGTAACAATTTTTTGGCAAATACCCCTGCCCCGGCCAGTTCGGAAGATCGGAAATTGAGTAAATTAATATATACCGTTGTTCTCTTCATGAAGGTTAGTCCGTTGTCTGCCGCCTGCCCCAGGTACTGATGGCGCGATCAATAAACAAATTCGTTGCCAATACCATTAACGATAAGAAGTTAAATGGAAGAGCAAAAAGAAAGAAAGACAAATTGTTCCGCGTCTTTACAAAAATGTTGAAAAGATAACGCTTCAGCAGGCCACTAAAAAATGCGATCACGGCCACGCTCCAGTATCCAAAATCGGCAAACATTCCACCCAGGCCAAAAGCAGGCATATAACCCTGCTCTGCCTCTTTGGGCATAAAATCCCAATTCATAATGGCGAAACCAAAGTCGCGAGGTTTATTTTCCCATATTATTCTGGGAATATATTTTAGATAAGATGAGAAATAAATTCTGCCATGATAGAACTCTGCTTCGCCCGACCGTAGCCTCTCGATGGCTAACGATTGATTTTTATACTGATCGAAGTAGGCAAGCGCGTTGTACCAGATGTTCTCCCCCGCGCCCGGTGTTTGCAAATACCTGTAAATAATTAAGACACCGGCAATGGCGGTAGCGTAAACAACAAACTTTGTTAACGACAGGTTGTGGTAGTACTCCTTAAATAATAGGAGCAGCATAAAAAAATCGAACACAACGAACTTGCTGCCAAAGAGAAAGAAAAAAGGAATCCATATCCATACAGACCATGAAACCCGATTTAATTGAACCATCCGGTAAATGAGGCACACGTACAGAAAAAATTTGGCAAGTTCAAAAAATGAGGCATAGGGAGAAAACACAACCGACTCATAGAAATTGCGAATGCCCGCAATGCTAAACTCAAAAGACAAGAAAATGGGAATAATGGGTGAAACAAACAAAGCAAAGAGCATCCAATTAGAGCCGTTAACTATAGATATGTATCTGATTTCTGGCATCCTGATGGCTTTGATGTTTATGCTGGTACCCAGATAAACAAAAACGAAATACAGAAAAATAGCCAAATCGGAATAGACGTAAGAACTTTCACCGGGCAGAAGAAGAATGCGTAATGTTTGCGGAAAGGCTATCAGCAGAAATACGAAATATGATTCTAATATAAACGGGTTGAGCAACTTGTTAAACTTGCGCAGAGAAAGCAGACAAAGGAGAAGATATATGCCAACTACAACCAGCAAAGTCATTGTTGCTGTATTAGATTTTTTACTTCAGTTATTTCCCTTTCAAATCTGGCATCCCAAGTCCAAAGTTTCTCTTGTGCAGTAAACTTAACGTGTTTAACCATCTGCTCATATCTTTCCGGGTCTTTAAGTGTTTCCAAAATATCGGTCGCTATTCTCAGATAATCGCCATCACTAAGATCTTTTTGATCATCCACATCATAAATTAACCCGTTCACCTGATGTGTAATCCAGGTGGCAGTATCACCATTATTTAATGTAACAACTGGTTTACCCATTCTTATTGATTCCAGCAGGGGGTTACCCACATTCGAACTGGTATACATTGAAATAAGAAAGTTACATTGATTGATGTGGTAAGGTACCTGCCACGCTTCTACGGGCCCCAGCAACGTAACAAAACGCGTCAGTTTAAGTCTTTTTATCAGTTGCTCAAGATTCCCCTTTTCGCTGCCGCCACCAATAACAGTATAGTGAAGGCCCTCAAATCGAAAATGATGAACGATTTTTTCAATAATCCTTATACCCCGGTCTATTCTTTTGTGCGCATCTAAGCGCGAAATACTTAAAAAGTGGAAATTGACGTTGGGGTATAGTTGCTGTATTTGCTGCGATTTGTCTGATTTTAGTTGCGGCACATCGACCCCATTTACCAGAAAGAGGGTTTTGTTAGCAGGCGCACGAAGTTGCCGCAGCACATCAAGTCCTTGCGAGCCATCATTGGTCATAATGGTGAGATCGGCCCTGGTTTTAAGCGCCCAGATAGCATCAGGGTTGGTAATGACTCTGATTTTTTGATTGAGGCGCAACCACTCTTTTACATGCAGCACTCCCTGAAATCGGATAACAAACCTGGCTTTTTTGGCATAGCCCATGAATCTTAACAACCTCGCTGCCAAAACACCATACAACTCGTATCCATAGATCACGTCAAACTCGCCCGTATCTCGAACCACTTTACGTGCATTTAATGCCAATCCCAAAACCAGTAGTACATTTCTTATCCGAAACCAAAATGCGCGCCATAGCCCGTTGTTGGAGAGTGAATGAATTCGTGCAAGTGGTACCAAAAACCGGTATACCTTCATGCCTGCGGGATCGAATACGCGTTCGTAGAAATAATCGCCCGTTGCAGATGTGTCTCTACCCACCACGTAGTGAACATCCCAGCCGGCAGCAACGTAGGCTTCGGGAGTCTTTCTAATTACCTGAATAGACTTTTCTTTAAAGTCTACGGAAGACAGAAACAGAATGCGATTCATGTTAACCTTTTTTCAGCACTGGCTTCAACTTTCGCCAGATGTTGAAAATCCACTCGTCACTTGGGTAATCGAGGTGAGATTTGGGCGGAGCGGCCATTATTTGATCAAACTCTGCCTCTGAAAAGCCCAGTTTTTTCAAAACGTACTCTTTGTCAATGCGCAACTCATTGGGGTCGTAAGCCGGCTTGGCCAGTTCCGCCAGTCCCTGTTCGCGCGTAATTTCACCGTTTCGAATCAGGGCAGACAGATGCACCTTTCTTTTATCGTATCCGAATTTTACGGGCAAAACATAGGCTTGGTAAAATTTTGTAAATGTAGACTCGTAATGCTTACCCCCATAGTAAACCCAACCATACTCTTTTTGGAGGACATCCATTGCCATACTTTTCGAGTAGTTGATGTGATTCAGTATTTCGATGTAGTTACCACCCAAGCCAAACATTTTTATCAGCTGAAACTGAACTGAGTTGAGTGTTGGAAAGTCTTTAATTTTGCGTGTTCCGAACTTTTTCTGAATACCCCTGATATTGGTAAGATCTTGTTTTCGCCAAAGCCATGCGTTAGGCATACCGTGCTCAGTCACATAATTACTTCCAGAAAGTACATTTCTGATTTTGTATTTTTTTCGCAGTTGAAACATGGTGGCCATTATTGCATGGTCTGACAGTATTTCAATGTCTACCACTCCTGCCTTGAAGAAAGACCGTTGAAGGTCTTTGAACTCAGGCCAGTTAATTACGTACGTTTCAAGGTCAAATCCGCATTTATCCACCAGGTTCTTTATGTTGGCTACTGATTTCTCAGAATTCCAGCCATTGTCGAAGTGAACGATGAGTGGGGTGAGTTTCATTTGATGGGCCAAATGGGTAACGTAAGAACTGTCTACCCCACCGCTAAGCCCGATCAGCGAGTCATACTTCTGTCCTTTCGAGTCGCTCTTGATTTTGTCGTAAATTGCGCGCAGATTAGCCTGCTCTTCCTCGCTCGAAAACTTATGCTTAGGCAATTCTATTTCGGCTTCGATACAATGGTTGCAAACACCTTGCTCATTAAACGTTAGTTCGGGATCTGTTGTATCCATAAGGCACCGAACACAACTTTGGCGGTTATTTATACTCATAAGTGTGGTTATGTTTTTATGCAAAAACTTCTGGTCAAATGAATGAATGGGTCTAACACCTGTCTCAATTTCATATATCATTTAACTGAATGAGGTCTTTATGCGAGGGATACGATATGAGCACAGCGCGATGCGGCCCCTGATAAACAAACATGCTGCCCGCGGCCACGGCCGACACCTTACACTCAGAAACTACATGCCGAATATCTGACAGGCCAGATGCACCACCACATACAATAAGCGGAACACGCGTGTTGCCCGAAACATTTTTTAGAAATGGAATATCAAATCCGCTGTAGGTACCATCTTTATAAACACAGTTCACAAAAATTTCGCCAACACCCGCATCTTCCAATTGCTTTATATGGTCTTCGGGGGTTAGATGGAGAACTTTGCCGGATGCGTGGTTATAAACGCGGTGCCTCCCCAACCAGTCTTTCTCTACATCTAAAGCTCCTATAATGGTAGAAGATCCGAATCGTTCTGCGGCTTGCGTTACTAGGCTGAGATTACGCAGCGCTGACGTATTGAGAATTATTTTTTCAACCCCTATGCGCAAAATCTCCTGAATTTGATTTAGAGAAGTTATGCCACCTCCGTAGGCAAAAGGCATGAAGCACTCTGTGGCAAGGTCTTTTATTATATCCAACTGCGGTGGGGTACCGTGCTTAGACGCCTCAATGTCAAGAAAAATCAATTCATCAACTTCCTTTTCATTGAATATACGAACGGCATTTATGGGGTCTCCTACGTATTTGGGAGATTTAAATTTTTGGGTTTTTACAAGTCCACCTTCTTTCAAAAGCAGGCAGGGGATTACTCTAACACGAAGCACTACGGAGCGATTTAGCGTTAATAACGGGTAGCAAAGTTGGATAGCAGTTTCATGCCGAACCGATGACTCTTCTCCGGGTGAAACTGAACCCCCAGAATATTATTTGTCTCAAAGCCGGAAGTAAATGGAACACTGTATACCGTGTTAAGCAATTCATCGGAGGGCTTGTTAAGTTTCACGAAATAGGAGTGAACAAAATAAAACCTGTTTTCAATACCTTCATCGGTTAATAGGCGTGAGTCTTTGGCAATGTGGGCAACATTCCAACCCATGTGTGGCACGCGGCCCACCGATGAGGGGAACTTAATCGTTACGGCATCTACCCAACCTAAACCCGGCTCAACTCCTTCCTCACTGGCGTGTGTCATGAGTTGCATTCCCAGGCAAATTCCTAAAACGGGCATTTTTTTTATCATGACCCGTTCTGACAGTGGATCAATCCATGCATGGTTCTTTAAATGCTTCATACCCGTATCGAAGGCGCCCACCCCAGGAAGAATGATTTTGGTTGCCTTACCCAAGTCTGCGGGGGTGTTGGCAATGTAGGCAGGAATGCCCATCCGCTTCAACATATTTTCAATAGACCCAAGGTTTCCGAGTCCGTAATTGACTATCGCTATCATTGTAGATTACCTGCTAATCACTATTTTTTTTTGTACTAAGCCACCCTGATGCCAAATGCTTGTCCAATAGACCCCGGAGAGAAGGTGGCTTAAATCCACTTGCAGTACTTTCACGCCTGCATATTCAGTACTTAAACTTAAACGACCGGTGGAGTCAAAAATTTCTACTTTTTTTATTTCTGATGGTGCCGCGATGAACAAAACATTGGCAGCCGGATTGGGAAAGGTAGTCAATTCAGGCAAGGCAACCTCGAGATTTCCTGGAACAAAATTGTATTGATAACGCCTGTCGCTTCCACCATAAAGGTTAATTGGGTATGTGCCTGGTTCAGCGTAGTAACCAGCCGTGGTTTCGGCATAAGGTTGTTCATCTAAAGATGCTGGCGTATCTCCATTTACAAATCCGCTCCACTGCAAATTGAAAGCAGGGTTGTCTGTGGCAAATAACCTGGATGTATCGCGGGCGCTAACGGTAAGCAGCCTTTTCACGATGCTGAGTGTGCCGGGCACGTATTCAAACGTGTACTTGGTGTCCCACCCTCCACCCGGGCTGATGGGGTAAACCCCTGGCTCACTTACACTTGTAGCAGGCGTGGTGGCAGTGGGTGGTTGCAACAAATCTTCCCTGCTGTCTCCCTGAAGAAATCCAGAGAATTTCATCTGAAGATTTGCAATAGGACTTCCATACGTAATGGTTGTATCAATAGCCGCTACCTTTAGCGGATATTTAACTATCACAATTTGAACAGTGTCAACCAAAGGTAAGAAGAAATCATTTCCATCATTTTTTATTACTACCACAAGGTTTTGCTCTGACAGGTTTTGGATTGGAACACTCGTTATTTCCATGGAGTCTAAATAGATGCTAAAATCCAGGCCTGACGAAATATTGATACGGTCTTTAATTTCAAGATCATCAGGGTACACCATGATCTGGTCTTCATTCGCCTTCTGGGCCCATCCGGTTGATTTGGTGGATATGTCGCGAACGGTAAACGTTCCTGACGAATCTATCAATCCGGATAACGTCATGGCTTTGATGGTATCAGCCAAGTGATGGTCTGTCCAATTCGCCTCTACAATCCTTATAATGGCGCCAAAGGTTAAGAACCCCTCGGGTTGGTTGGTCATTTCCCATGAAACTTTTACAGGCAGATTTGTCAGGGAATCGGACTGTATGTGCCAGAATAGATTTAGGGTTCCGTTAAGATTTTTTAGGGAATCGGGTTGGCTTATAGCGACCCGTGTTCTGCCGTGCGCCCCCCAAACACGGACGGGGTTATAAGAATTAAGGGTACCCACAGGAAAAGTGGTGGAATCTTGAAGAGTGGGCATTTCTAAAAAAGTAGATGGAGCCATAACGATGTAATTCTGCGATGGAGCAGCCTGAACAATATGTTTGCCAGAAATATAACCGGAGTCGATATGTACGCGCCCTTTTAGAATGAACAAGCTATCTACTGTTAGGGTGGCGTGGATAATCAATGCGGAGTCGCATGCTGCTACTATTTTTTTAAGGCCACTCTCGTGCCTGGCCTCTTCCATATTTGTGGTTATTGCAGGCCCGGAATAACGCAATACAGCTTCGGGCGCATAGTGCAGATTATGGGCGTTTTGCAGAACAATGGCATGGTGAAGATTGAAGGTGTCCTTCACAATCAACGGATGGGCTAACATCAGCGTATCGACCGAGGTACGCAGCGAACCCAGTTCTCTTGCCATTACAGCAACAAAGGAGGTTGAATCAACCTCTACCATACTCCCCGATTGGGCTTCTACAATTTCCGGAACTACTGAGCCGTGAACCGTTAATTTTGCTTTATCCTTCAAAAAAATCCTGGCCGTCACATTTATTCCTTTGTCGATTGTTAAATTTGCCTTATCCGTTCCGCTACCTATTACCAATTGAGAATTAAATCCACTAATCATCCAGTGGTCGGTCACCCTGTTGGAGTCGCCAAGAATATGGTAAACAGTCTGGTCATCATGGAAGCGTGAGGGAGCAACTCCGGATCCATCTGGGTTACTACCCCAAGAAGATAGTTTGTTGATTAGTGAGTCTTTCTTGAGGTAAAAATGCTTAGGGAGGTAGTGGTCTGGGGCGCTCAGTCGCCAGATATCATTCAGCAAGCCGCTATGCAAGGTGTAATAACCGGCACCTATCCACAATGCATTGCGGGCGGTCCAAACGTAGGGGGCGTGCCTGGGAATCCAGTGTGCCGTAGACGTAAACTGTTCCCAGTGGATACCATCTTCGGTAAACCAAACGTCTGCCACATCGTCCTGAGCGAAGTAATCCCAGCCGCCCAACATCCACATTTTGTTATCGAAGATCGCAGTTCCAAACCAAGAGCGACTCGGGAAAGCCGCGGTGTCTGCCTCCAGTGTCCAATGTAGCCCATCAGACGAGGCCCAGACATCGCGGTAGGCTTCATTTTGTGCTTGATGGTAAGGTGCGCCACCAAAAAGCCACAATTTGCCATTAAAACCCTGGAAGCCGGGCAATTCTCGGGTTGGCCATGGTGCGTCTTCCGTTACGGTCTGCCAGTCCGTACCATTGGGGCTTTTGAACACGGAGCGGTGCTTTACCGCCCACAGTGTGTCTTTGAATACAATTACCCTCGCGGCCGGAGAGAACGGGAGTTCTTCGGCAACTTTCTCCCAAACTTGGCCGTTGGTTGAGGTATATGCATTGCCATCAAACGCCCAAATTTTTCCTTGGAACACCACAAAGTTTGCATCGCCTTCGAACGGCCCTTCGGCAGTAGCCAATTTCCAAACCCTCATATCAGAAGAGTACCAAACCTCTTTATTCGGATTACTTGAGTCGCCCGTCCAGCCGGATAATATCCAGAATTTATCATCAAAGTAAACCGAGGCGGTTGGGGCAGAATCTCGTGGCAAGAAGGGCGCGTTGGCCAGCATTCTTTCCCAATAAAACGTGCGTTGGTTCTCAGCTAAGGGCGTTCTGTTAGTAACGTGGGTCCACTCTTCTCCAAACCGGTTGAGGGATTCTGTCCAATCGAGTTTTCCACTTACAAAAACAGAATCCTCGAGTTTTCCTGTTTGGTGGTTTATTAATTTGAAAACATTGTTATTTGTATTCCCTGCCACAAAAGAAGTATGCAGAAAAGGGGTATATCTATTTTTGCCCGACAGCCACACAAAAAGAAATTGGCCCGGCCCAACTTCCAAATGTGGCAGAGGCCAAACCAGTGAGTCGTTAAGGCTAATTGTCAGGTCTTGCGTAGAGGCAGGCGTTGCACTAAGGTTCTTCAACTCCACCCACCCCTTCCCCCATTCACCATCCTCGTCCAAAATGGTGGGTTCGTCAAGCGTTATTTCATTGAATACCAGGGCCTGTGTAAAGCCAGGTAAGCAAATGAAATGCAGTGCTATCGAAAGCAACATTGATGTTAAAATGTGCCTCATTAAGCCATCCATCTTTTTTTTGCATACATTAGTACATGGCGGTTTGCTATCGCTATGGCAAACAAAAAACAGGCACTAAACCACCATTTGGTAAATCCCAGAAAAGCCAGCACCAAAGGTACGGCTAAACAGGTTAAATTAGTGGCAAAGTTAACCCAACTTACGTTAATACGATATAACCTGATTCCGCAGTAGGTTCGAAACGCAAAAAAAGCTGCATTGCTCAGCACGTTGGCCACTACTGCTCCCTTTGCCCCTAAAGCGGGAATGAGTATGTAACAGTTAACCAAACTAACTAACGAGACCGCCAAAATAATATAGAAATGCCAGTGGGTTTTTTTTGACAAATTGATTCCAACGCTGGTTACCTCGGACAGTGTGGAGAAGAAAGGCACTAAAAGTAAAAGAATAAATAAGTTGATGCTGGCTGCGTACTCCTGCCCAAGAATAAAGTGTAGTAAATCTTTTGCAAGCAAAACAAGGAGTATCAGCCCGGAAAATCCGGCCACAATGAAATCAAACGCCTGTTTGTAAAAAGCGTTATCTTCCGGGTCTTGATTAAATCGGTTGAATACATAGGGAGACCAAAAAGCATTGAAACCCGTTTGAACAACGCTGAGAGAAGAGCTTAAGCGTGAGGCCATCGAGTAAATGCCAATTTCGCTGAAAGTGGCGTACACCCGAAGAAAGGCTCTCTCCGCGCCTTGAAATCCCCAGTCTATCAGAAAAGTAGGCGTAAATGGTAGGCCGTAGACAAAGATTTTGCGAGCTGAAGGTAACTGCGCATTCTTCGGTATAGAAACTAAACTTCGCCATTCTGCTCTTTCCAAAATAAAGCCACCGAAGGCCCCGGCCGCCAGAGAGGCAGAAAATCCTGCAATCACTGCATCAAAGCTTCTATTAATCCATGTAGCATAAGCTATTGTTACCGCCATGTTGGTGGCCACTACCAGTAGTTGAACGGCTGAGTATAACACCGCCCGGCCTTTCATTCGCAAAATCAATTGGCCAAACCGGTTTAAAACACCCAATAATAAAGTGATACAAAATAGATGAATAAGGTTTGGCTTTGGCTCTTCGAACAGCAGCCGCGCAACATCTTCAGAAAAGAATTCAATGATTGCTACAACCGCCAGCCAGGCGAAAAAAATGGGTAACAATGTTCTCCCAAAAATTAAGGCTCTGTGCTCTTCTGGAATTTCGTTATAAAAACGAATATAAGATTGGTCTTGGCCCAGAGTAATAACTACCTGCAAAAGGTTATATGCCAACAAGAACATAGCGGCTCGACCAAATTCTTCAGGGGAGATCAGCCAGGTAATAACCGGAAGCGTTAATACATTTAATACAGCACTGGCCCAGGTTCCTAACGAAAACTGAAAAAAGAGTCGAAATGGCGATTTCATGTTATTAGGTGCGTTACAGAACGCTGCCCAAGCTGGTCTGTATCAATTCTATTTCTCTTGAAACCACGCTATCGGTACCACTGATTTGCTGAATGCGATTGGCAGCTGCCTCCGATATCGATAAAAACTGATCAGGGTTCGCATAGAGTTTAGCAATGGCTTCTGCTATTTCGGCCGGAGATGTTGTCATGATCCCTGTAACATTCTGTTCAAGAAACTCGGGTATGGCTGTGTTTCGCGAACTTATCGGCACCAGGCCGCTCGACATTGCTTCGCACATGGATACACCCTGGGCATCCTGCCGTGTTGGGCACAAAAAAATTCCGTGCTCCGCGTGTACTGCAGGTATGTCTTTATTCTCCAAAAAAGTATTGTGCAGAGAAACGTTCTTAAAATGCGCTATCTTTTTTGTTAACCGCTTATAGTAACGGCCAACGCCATAAATGGAAAAACTCAACTCGTTAAAAAAGGAATATTTGCTCAATTGTAAAATTGCATCTATAGCCAGATCATTTGCATACTTCTTCGACTCGAAGGACCTGATTAAAAGTATTTTTGTTCTCTGTTGCGGATCTTTTTTACGGTATTGAAATAATTTTCCGTCTATAGGGTTAGGTATGATATGAAAATTCTTAGACTGGGAGAGTGTGTCTAATTCTGTGATGCCCTTCATCCACTTCGACACAAAGATCAATTTCACCCTGGGGTTTAAGTTGGAGTAGGTTATCAACTGATGCATCTGAAACATCTGGATGGTGTTTCTTGCAACATATCTGATGAAGGGTATTGGATTATTAAGCCTGAACATAAAAAGCCGCCTGTACCAGCCCAGCGCTTCGCCTCCGTGTATCCAGATTAAACTTGGCCCTTTAAACGGTTTAATAATGTTTCTGTATTGCCAGCCTTCAACAAAGTGAAAAGCTAAAACATCGGGTTTATACGAGAAAATTTTTTCAACTAACAGGTCGGCCTTATCTACCATGTCTACGTGTATGCCTTCGTATGTAAAAGAATATATGCCGGTGCGTTTATTCCAACCGACCACGTTTACATTAAAAAAGTTTGCGTAGTACTTTAGGCGCGAGTGTACAAACACGTCCGCATACCGGTTATTTTCTCTTGGGTAATTATTGTTGAATACAACTAGCTGCGGTTTCTTTCTGGTCATAAGGCATTCAGATATTCTACTATGCGAGCACTGGCGTTACCATCTCCATACGGGTTGTGGGCCCGGCTCATCTGGTCGTACATATTTTTGTTATCAAGTAGTTGCATCGTCTGGCGAACGATTTGCTGCCGGTCGGTGCCCACAATCATGACGGTGCCTGCCTCTACGGCTTCGGGGCGTTCTGTTACCTCTCTTAGTACCAACACAGGCTTTCCAAGGCTGGGAGCTTCTTCTTGCACACCTCCACTGTCTGTAATGGCCAGGTAGCACGCCCTTAATAACCAAATAAAGGTTGGGTAGGGCTGCGGTTCTACTAAGTAAACATTGGGTTGCCCGCCAAGAATGGATTGAACAGGATCTTGCACTTTGGGGTTCAGATGAACGGGATACACAATATTGGCTTTGCCGGTTTGTGCAATGTCTTTCAAAGCCAGGCAAATTTGATTGAATTTGTCTCCAAAGTTCTCTCTTCTATGCCCCGTTACCAGAATGAAAGGTTTGTCTGTGGGGATTGATGTTTTTAGTTTTTCAATGTTTAGGTCAGTTGCATGATCAATTTTTTGCAGCCCCAGGAACAATGCGTCTATAACCGTGTTGCCCGTTACCAAAACTGTTTCCGGAGGAATATTCTCCGCCACTAAGTTGGATTTTGCCTTTACCGTTGGTGCAAAATGAACATCTGCAATCCTTGCCGTGAGTTGTCGGTTTATTTCTTCCGGAAAGGGAGCAGTTTTATTGTAGGTTCTCAAACCCGCCTCTACATGGCACACCCGAGCGCCCGCATAGAAAGCAGCCAACGAAGCGATGAAAGACGTAGTGGTATCTCCATGAACCAAGACCCAATCTGGCTTAAAATCGTCCAGCACCTCTTTCATGGCTAAAAGCATAGTAGAACTTAATGAGGTGAGGGTTTGATTGGCCGTCATGAGGTTGAGATCGTAATCGGGCACGATTTCAAAAAAATCCAAAACCTGATCAAGCATCTGGCGGTGTTGCGCTGTAACGCAAACGGCCGTTCTGATGTTTTTTTGTTTCTTTAGCGCATGCACAACGGGTGCCATCTTAATCGCCTCCGGCCGGGTGCCAAAAATAACGAGTATGTGTTTCACAAGCCTTTCATATTACTGAACAACTAAGCCTTCTTCGGATAGAAAATAAATTTTGCTCATGGCCAAGTGTGTTACAACACACTGCTTACTTTTTCACTTTTGCATTTCTGATGGCATGCACCAATTCGATGGAAGGCCTTGCCTCGGCCAGGCCAAATCCGTTGCCTGCTAATATCTGTTCGTAACTTCTGGTGTGCAATTCAGTAAATCCATCGCTAAACTCAATTTCTTCACCATCTGTCTTTAACGTACGGTAGGTTCTTTTCCCCGCGCGCTTTACTTCGTCAGGTATATGATCGTAATTGATGCTCAGACTCCATCTTACCCTGGCCCTCTCCAACCCCAGGTAGCCCATGGCAGAGTCGTTCTGTAACGATTCTACTTCTACTACTTGAACGGGCCCAAACACCCACGTAAGCATGTCGAAAAAATGCACACCAATATTGGTAGCAATACCACCGGACTTGGACACGTCTCCTTTCCAACTGATGTGATACCAATTGCCGCGCGAAGTAATGTATTTCAACTCCACGTCATATATTTTGTCTTTAGGGCTACCGAGCACTTTTTCGCGAAGTGCAATGATGCTTGGATGCAGCCTGAGTTGAAGGATGGTGAAAACTTTCTTACCTGTTTCTGCCTCTAACTCGGCCAAGGCGTCAACGTTCCACGGGTTTAGCACGAGTGGCTTTTCGCATATTGCATCTGCCCCATGGCGTAGGGCAAATCTGATGTGTGAGTCGTGTAGGTAGTTGGGCGAGCAAATACTGGTATAATCTAACCGCACCCCATTTCTTTTCAATTTTTCGATGTGCCTGTCGAATCGCTCAAACTCAGTAAAAAAATCAGCGTTGGGAAAAAAGCTATCCATTATGCCTACACTGTCGAATTTATCAAGCGCAGCTACCAGGTTGTTCCCGGTGTCTTTAATTGCTTTGAGGTGGCGGGGTGCTATAAAACCAGCCGCACCAATAAGTGCAAAATTTTTCATCTAGTATTCATTTTTTATTCAAGGTCAGATGAAGTTCGCCTGTTGAGAACCACTCCGTATTAGATATGGGTGGTACCATGGTATGGCTCATATTTTGGTTACGGTTCCGTTCTTTAACTCATACCGCTCGCCACTCTCGCTGCAAACAGCCAAACCGCTGGGGTCAAACTTCAATTTATGTCCATACTCGCTCATCCATCCCGACTGCCGAGCCGGATTTCCAACAACCAACGCATAATCAGGAACATTCTTTGTAACAACCGCCCCTGCTCCGATAAAAGCATATTTACCAATATCATGTCCGCACACAATGGTAGCGTTGGCGCCAATGGAAGCTCCTTTTTTTACCACTGTTTTAGCATATTGATTTTTCCGGTTCACTGCGCTCCGCGGGTTGATAACGTTGGTAAAAACCATGGAGGGGCCCAAAAAAACATCGTCTTCGCAGATAACACCTGTATAAATGGATACGTTGTTTTGCACCTTCACGTTGTTTCCTAACACCACGTCTGGCGAAATCACCACGTTTTGACCGATGTTACAGTTTTCACCAATTTTACAGTGGGGCATAATGTGGCTAAAATGCCAAATTTTGGTGCCTTTACCAATTTGGCACCCTTCATCAATCACTGCCGTGGGATGGGCGTAAAAAGCTTGATCTGGTTTCATTGGTAAAATTCCTTAATGGCGCTGCAAATATACGTTAGTTGTTCTGCATTCATTTCCGTATGAATGGGGAGTGAAATGACCGTTCTGGAAAGTTTTTCTGAAATGGGAAATGCACCCACACCATGCTCCGGCTGAACATATGCCTTCTGCAAATGCAAGGGTACCGGGTAATAAATCATGGTGGGAATTCCTCTTTGCTCCAAGAAAATCTTTAATTCATCTCTGCGCTCAACCCGTAAAGTATACTGATGAAATACATGTGTTGAGTGAGGCGCCCGCTTAGGAATATGCACCTGTTTTAAATCAGAAAGGTGTTGATCGTAAAAGGCAGCCACCTGGTTTCTGCGATTCGTATAGTCGTTGAGATACTTTAGCTTTACACTCAGTATGGCCGCTTGTATTGTATCGAGGCGACTGTTTACACCTATAATGTCGTGGTGGTATTTTACCCGCTGGCCGTGGTTGGCAATCATGTGAAGTTTCTCTGCCACATGCAACGCTCCGGTAAAAATGGCGCCACCGTCTCCATAGCATCCAAGATTTTTAGAGGGGAAGAAGGAGGTGGTGCCAACTATACCCATGGTACCCGCCTGTTTAACTGAACCACTGCTGAAAGTATACGCTGCGCCAAGTGCCTGAGCCGCATCTTCTATTACATGCAGGTTATATTTTTTTGCCAGCGCTAAAATCGGCTCCATGTCGGCACATTGACCATACAAATGAACCGGTACGATGGCTTTGGTGTGTTCGGTAATTTTGCTTTCAATTTGCGAATGATCGATATTGAACGTGTCTTCAAACACATCAACAAATACCGGCTTGAGCCGGAGTAAGGCAATTACTTCTGCGGTGGCCACATAAGTGTGCACAGGCAAAATCACCTCATCTCCGGGCTTCAGGTCGAGAGCCATCATGGCGATTTGAAGCGCATCTGTGCCGTTGGCACAAGGTATAACGGCCTCTGCGCCTACATGTGCTTTTAGGGCACCCGCAAATTGTTTTACCTCGGGCCCCTGAATGAAATTCGTTGCATTTAAAACACCCTGAATCGCAGCATCTACCTCCGGCTTTATCCTGATATATTGCGACTGCAGGTCTACCATTACAATCTTATTCATTACCTATTTGGTTTTAGTAATTATGAAAATGGATGCCCCGCCAACTTTTGCTCCCAACGCCAAGCATCGCGGAGGGCATCTTCTATCGAGTGTTCTGTTCGCCACCCCATCACATTATTTGCTTTGGTTGGGTCAGCATAAGTAATTTCCACATCTCCCGGCCTGCGCGGGCCCATCTCCCAATTCAGGCGTACGCCTGTTACTGCCTGAAACTTGTTCACTAATTCCAATACGGACACACCTACCCCCGTTCCTAGATTAAAAACATCGTAGTACGAACTACCCATCTGTTTTTTAAGCAAGGCAAGCGCCTTCACGTGGGCATTGGCCAGGTCTACCACATGGATAAAATCCCGCACGTTCGATCCATCGGGTGTGTTGTAGTCATTCCCAAATACCACCAGTTTTTGTCTTTTGCCTATGGCCGTTTGGGTAATGTATGGCACTAGGTTATTGGGGGCCCCGATGGGTATTTCGCCTAACCATGCAGACGGATGAGCGCCTATAGGATTAAAATAACGCAAAGAAATGATGCGGAAGCCCAGGGGATAAACATCTTCCAGCACGCGCTCGCACATTTGTTTTGTGGCGCCATAGGGAGACTCCGCCCGCCTGAATGGAGCGTCCTCGGTTACGGGTACTCTTTCGGGCTGGCCGTATACGGTGCATGAAGAAGAGAAGATGAAATCCTTTACCTGATGGGCGCCCATTACCTGTAGCAAGGTGGTAAGCGATTCAAGATTGTTGCGGTAGTACAACAATGGTTTCTCAACAGATTCGCCAACTGCTTTGAAAGCAGCAAAGTGCATAACCCCGTCTATATGGTGTTGCGAAAAAATGGTTTCGAGAAAAGATGCATCTGTACAACTACCCTTAAAAACCATAGGGGCTTGGCCCATTAGTTTACCCAAGCCCTGAATCAACGTATCATCGCTTCGAGAAAAATTATCGAGTATAACGGGTGTATACCCTGCCTGAAATAGGGCATAAGCGGTATGCGCACCAATGTAGCCTGCACCCCCTGTAACCAGAACTTTCCCCCTCATTTATTCTATTAGAGTCTTGCTGTAACAAGCGTTCGATTCAGTGTGCCTTTCACATCGTACACCACCGTTCTATCAGAACGAATGGCATCCCAATCCAACAATTTGAATTCTTCGTGCCCAACGGCCATTACAATCGCGTGGTATTTTCTGTTTGGCTTCTCAATCAACGAAAGGCCATACTCATGCTTTACCTCTTCGCTAACTGCTTGCGGATCGTAAACGTGAACGTTTGTTCCAAAACTCTGAAGCTCGCGGATTACATCAACTACTTTGCTATTCCTGATGTCGGGACAGTTTTCTTTGAAGGTAATACCCAAAACAAGCACATCGGCTTTGTTGATGGGCAAATCGTTTTGAGCCATGAGTTTGATTACCGCATTGGCAATATGTATGCCCATATTGTCGTTAATTCTTCTACCGGATAGTATCACCTGCGGAGTGTAACCCAGGCTCTCGGCCTTGTGGGTAAGGTAATACGGATCTACACCAATGCAGTGCCCGCCCACGAGCCCTGGTTTGAAGGGCAGAAAATTCCATTTGGTGCCGGCTGCCTCGAGTACCTCGTGGGTATCAATGCCCACCCGCTCGAAGATCAGTGCTAACTCGTTAACGAAAGCAATATTCAAATCGCGCTGGGAGTTCTCAATTACTTTTGCCGCTTCAGCGACCTTAATGCTAGAAGCTTTGTGAGTGCCGGCCGTAATGATCTTTTTGTATAACTGATCTACTTTCTCAGCCACCTCGGGGTTGCTACCGCTTGTCACTTTTTTGATGGTCGTAACGCGGTGAAGTTTGTCGCCAGGGTTAATCCTTTCGGGAGAGTACCCCGCAAAAAAATCAACGTTAAATTTCAGGCCACTCACTTTTTCGAGAACGGGGATGCAAACCTCCTCTGTGCAGCCCGGGTAAACGGTTGATTCGTATATAACAATATCTCCTTTCTTCAAAACCTTGCCCACCGTTTCACTTGCCTTTACCAGGGGGGTAAGGTCAGGCTTCTTAAACTCGTCTACCGGAGTGGGAACGGTGACGATAAAATAATTAACCCCCCTCAGGTCATTCAGGTCGAAACTATAACTCAGTCCCTTTGCTTTGACCAATTCTTCGGGTTCTACTTCTTTGGTCCGATCATGGTTCCTTTTCAGTTCATGAATGCGCTCCTGGTTGATATCGAAACCAACCACCTCCATCACCTTGCCAAATTCTACGGCCAAAGGAAGTCCAACGTATCCTAATCCAATAATTCCAATTTTGTCCATGAAAAACGTGCTTTTGCTTGATAAGTTGAAGCAGGCACACCAATTATTATTGGTTCTCGTGCTACTTTTGGGGCACAAAAGTAACAACTAAACTTCAGAATTGATGGAAACCCAGCAAAAGCCTGTTCAGTCCGATGAAATTGATTTGGGACAACTGTTTGCCAAAATTGGTGACTTCTTCCGGGGCATCGGCTTGGGATTAGTGCGGTTTTTGGCGCTGATCCGAAAGGTTCCTATTGAAAACAAATCCATCTTTCTTGCAGCTATTGTTGTGGTGTCGGGGTTGACCCTTGCCTACGGATTCTTGTTGAAAAAGAAATTCTATGAGTCTACTATGATTCTCACTTCCAACTACTTAAACAAGCGCATTGTAGACAATACCATCGAAAAGCTGAATCTACTTGCCAAGGAAGAGAATGCCTCTGGCCTGGCCAGGGCCCTACACATAGCTGACACCCTTGCCGACAATATTGCCAAGTTTGAAGCCAAGCCCTTTGTAGCCGAAACCGACCTGATTGAGTTAGAGGTACTAAAAGAGCAGCTTAAGAGCGCCCAGGAGAACGCAAAGAACGCAAAAGTGATCGACCAGGTGATCAAGCGAATTGAAATAGAAAATCGCCATGCCTTCGAGCTAAAAGTAAGAACTTATAATCCGGCTGTTATTTCGAATCTGCAAAACTCGCTGGTGAACTACATTCGCGATAACGAGTACATCAAGAAAAGAATAGAAATCAACAAACAAACGCTGCTGGAAAAGAAGAATAAACTGCAAGACGAATTAAAGAAATTGGATAGCCTGAAAGGAGTGATTTATGCTAACTACAAAACCATGGCCGAACAGCCGCGCCAGGGGTCTAACAATGTGATTTTAAGCGACCGTTCTGTTACCAACCCGATAGACGTCTACAACCAAGATTTAGCCCTGTATAATGAACTGCAGTTGGTGGAACGCCAACTCTACATTCAGCCCGACTTCGAAGTAATTGACGGACTTACGGAGTTCAGTGAACCGGCCAGCGCCAGCCTGCCTAAAATGCTTGTACAGGCTCTTCTGATTGCTATTGGATTAAGTTATCTAATCGTTGCCATACGCGAATTCAACAAATACCTGGCTTCGCTTGCCTAAAATGATAATTGCTCTCTTTAGAAAAGACCTTACGCTCGAACTCAGGCGCAAATCGGTGGTGGCTGGGCTGGCCCTGTATCTTTTTAGCACGGCCTTCATCAGTTACCTTACCTTCAGCCTAAAACAGAACCAGATCACCCCCCTGGTTTGGAGTGCACTTTTCTGGATTACCCTGTTGTTTACGGCCGTAAACGCAGTTGCCAAAAGCTTTATCGGTGAGAAAAAGGGAGCGGATATCTATTTGTATTCTATAGCCAGCCCTCATGCTATCCTTCTTGCCAAGGTTTTGTACAACTTCTTGCTGTGTTCGCTGCTGGCGGCAACGGGGTTCGTTCTGTTTGCGCTGCTGCTTAATAATCCGATAGAAGAACCCTCACTGTTTTTTGCCACACTTTTATTAGCTTCCTTTGGCTTCGCCAGTTCACTCACCCTGCTTTCGGGTATTGCTTCAAAGGCTAACAACAGCAATGTTCTGATGGCCGTACTCAGTTTCCCGGTAGTGATTTCGGTACTATTGCTTTCCATTAAAATCACCAAAAACTGTATTGACGGCCTGGAGTGGGCGGCCAGCCAGCGCGATATTTTTACACTTATTGCCATCAATGGGTTGGTAGCAGCCGTTTCTTACCTCCTCTTCCCCTATATTTGGCGCAGCTAAGCCTTTGGGCAGGCCCTTTTACGCTCCAATGAAGAAGAACTGGTGGAAATTTCTGGCTGTGTTGTTACTGGTTTATACCGTGGTGGGTGGCTTGCTGCTGCCCGTACCCCGTCTCAACATTGTGAATGAAACCATTCGCGCCCTCTACTTTCATGTGCCCATGTGGTTTGGTATGGTGGTCTTGTTCCTGGTATCCACCATCTATGCCGTTCGGTACCTGCGCAACCCCAACCCCCAGGCCGACCTCATCTCTTCAGAATTTGCCAACGTGGGCCTGGTCTTTGGGCTGCTCGGCATTTTCACCGGAATGATCTGGGCCAATTACACGTGGGGCTCACCCTGGCATGGCGACCCCAAACAAAACGGTGCCGCCATCGCACTGTTGGTATACCTGGCCTACTTCGTGCTGCGCGGCTCCCTGGAAAATGAAGAACAACGCGCCCGCCTCAGCGCGGTTTACAACATCTTCGCCTTTGCGGCCATGGTGCCACTGATTTTCATCATCCCCCGCATGACCAGCTCCATGCATCCCGGCAGCGGAGGTAACCCGGGCTTCAACATGTACGACCTGGATAGCCAGATGCGACTGGTTTTTTACCCTGCCGTTATCGGTTGGATTTTACTGGGCATCTGGATCGTTTCCCTCAGGATCCGAGCCCGGCTGCTGGAAGAAAAAATGTTCGACAAAGACCTGATTTAACCATGCGCTTCCTTCTCCTTTCCATCTGTTTGATCATCACCTTTTGCGGCAACGCCCAGTCTGAAGTGCCCATGGCCGATGGCATGCGTGCGGAAGGTAAAATTTATGTGGTGGTGGCCATCTTACTGCTGATTCTGGCCGGCCTGATCGGCTATTTGGTTTTTGTAGACAAAAAGCTCTCGCGGCTGGAAAAAAAGCTCTCTGAAAAACCTTAAACGACTTGTTAACAGGCCCTGTTGGCACCGCTGAAATGGGGTTTTTGGTGTACCTTTGCCCCATCAAAAGGAGGGGAAAATGAAGAAGTCGTACCTAATTGCCATACTGGTTATTGGCGCTACCATTACCATCATCGTTTCTACCGCAGGCGATGCCAGCACCTATGTTTCATTTGATGAAGCCTTCCAACTGGCTTCTAACGGAAATACCAAATCGATACACGTAGTAGGCGAGCTGAAAAAGGACAATTCCGGAACAGTGGTAGGCATTGAGCCGGGCGAAGACAAAGTGTCTTTTAGTTTCCTGATGGTGGATGACAACGGAAAAGAACAGAAGGTTTTCTACAACGAGCCTATGCCTCCCGACTTTACGCGATCAGAAAAAGTGGTGGTGATAGGTCACTATCAAAATAACCTTTTTGTGGCCAACAAAATTTTGCTGAAATGCCCTTCCAAATACCAGGAGGGAGAATTGAAGGCGGGCGTTTAATCTCACAAAAGAATTCACAGAAATGCATTATTTGATTGGTGATGTCGGGCACCTGTTCGTTGTCACGTCTTTTGTAACCTCGTTTGTAAGCGCTTTTGCTTATCTGAAGGCCCGCAAGGCCAACGATTTGCAACACCAAAATACCTGGCTCAAAAACGGCCGCACGTTCTTCCTCATCCACACAGGGTCGGTTATCGGTATTGTAGCCTCCCTGTTCATCATTATCTACAACCATTACTTTGAGTACCATTACGCTTACAGCCACTCTTCGCTGCACCTGCCCGGGCAATACATGATTTCCTGTTTCTGGGAAGGCCAGGAGGGTAGCTTTTTGCTCTGGATGTTCTGGCAAGCCCTGCTGGGGGTTTTGCTGATTTACACCCAGCGGCAATGGGAAGCTCCCGTAATGGTAATTTTTGCCCTGGTGCAGGGTTTTCTGGCATCGATGATCTTGGGTGTGGTGATTCCCTACTTAAACATCAAACTGGGCAGTTCGCCCTTTATTCTACTGCGCGATGCCATCGAAGACCCCATCTTTCAACTTCAACCCGATTTTGTGCCGAAAGATGGTAACGGGCTCAACCCCTTGCTCCAGAACTACTGGATGGTGATTCACCCGCCCACGCTCTTCCTGGGCTTTGCGGCCACGCTGGTACCTTTCGCATTTTGCCTGGCCGGCCTTTGGCAACGAAGGTATTCGGAATGGGTGAAGCCTGCTTTACCGTGGGCGCTGTTTGCCGGAGCCGTTTTAGGATTGGGCATCCTCATGGGTGGCTACTGGGCTTACGAAACGCTGAATTTTGGTGGTTATTGGAATTGGGATCCCGTGGAAAATGCGGTATACGTCCCCTGGCTGATTGTGATCGCCTCTATCCATACCATGATCACCTACAAAAACAGCCATACCGCCTTAAAAACTTCCATTATACTGGTGATTGCGGTGTTTGTGTTGATATTATATTCCACCTTCCTGACCCGCAGCGGCATCTTAGGCGATGCCTCCGTGCATTCCTTCACCGATCTGGGCCTTTCCGGGCAGTTGCTGATCTACCTGCTCTTTTTTACGGCAGCTTCTGTGGTGTTGCTCGCCCTCCGGTGGAAACAAATTCCCACCTCGCAAAAAGAAGTAGCCACCTACTCCCGCGAGTTCTGGATCTTTTTAGGCGTAACCACCCTGTGCCTCATGGGCTTTCAGGTGCTGGTGCCCACGTCCATACCGGTATACAACAAAGTGGTTGCCCTGCTCGGGGGCCAGTCTAACATGGCCCCTCCGGCCGATCAGATTAACTTCTATTCCAGGTTTCAGCTCTGGTTTGGGATGTTGGTGGCGTTTATTTCCGGCACAGGCCAGTTTTTCTGGTGGCGCAAAATGGACAAAGAATCGGCCAAGAAAGAGGTGCTGCCGGTAGCGCTTATTACCCTCATCCTTTTTGCCATCGTTATTTCCATTGCGCGGGTGTACACGCCTGCCTACCTGTTGCTAACGCTGGCAGGCATCTACATCGTGGTGTCGAACCTGAAAATTCTCTTGTCTGTAGTGCAGGCCAATCCGGCACTTTCGGGTGGTGCCCTTGCCCACATAGGGGTGGGCTTGATGTTGCTGGGTATTCTTTTCTCCGCGGGTTATTCCAAAATAGTTTCGCTTAACAACAACGGCCTGCTGATCAACAAAGAGTTGGGCACCGAATTTAATCGCGACAACCTGCTGTTGTTCATCAACGAACCCCGCACCATGGCCGATTATGAAATTGAATACCTGGGCGAACGGTTGGAACCGCGACACAAAAGCGGCTACGTAAAGAAAAACGATGTAGACCTTACGGCAGACCCCTTTAAAGTGGTGGCCAACCGCGATCTGATCTATCAGGGCAAAAAGTTGTATTCAGCCAAAGACACGTTCGAGATTTATCCAGAAAATACTTTCTACGAAATTGAACTGCGCAAAAATGGCAAAGTGGCCGCAACTCTTTTCCCGCGCGTGCAAATTAACCCTTCCATGGGTGGGTTCATAGCCTCTCCCGACATCAAGAATGACCTGGGCCGCGATTTATACACTCATGTGTCGTTACCGATGAACCCAGAGGCAGAGCACGAGTGGAGTGAAATGGAAGAAATGCGCGTACGCATCGGTCAGCAGTTTTTTGTAAACGACTATGTAGCCGTGCTGGAGGAAGTGAAACGCATTGAAGACATACAAGGCTTTCGCCTGAATGCAGAAGATGTGGGCGTTACCGCACGCATACGGGTAGAAGGCGAACGCGATTCTTATTTTGCCGAGCCCATTTTTCTCATCAAAGACCGCTCGCAGGTAGGTCGTCTGGCCGATGATATTAACGACCTGGGCATACGCATTACCCTGCTGAACATTCACCCTGAGACCAACGAGTTTTCATTGGGCCTTAATACGCGCCAAAAAGATTGGGTAGTTATCAAAGCCAAAGAGTTTCCGCTTATCAACGTGCTGTGGCTGGGTACCGGGGTGCTCATGATCGGGTTCACCCTGGCTATGATCAGGCGCTTCAAAGAGTTTCGGCAACAAAAGGCTTAGCCTCCGTTTTCTGCCAGTATGGCCTCAATCACTTCATTGGCTGCACGCTCGGCAGAGTTGAGGGCACCGTTTAATGTACCCGCATCGCCCAACGTATCGGTTACCTCTCCGGCAAAAAACAACGTGTTGTTTACAGGCTGGCTTATGATGCCCCGATCGGCCTGCGTAGCATTGGGCTTGGGGTAAGCGTAACCGCCTCTTATATACGGCTCTTTCGACCAATCCTGGATGATGTACATCATTTCGTTGGTAACCAAGCTTCTGCGTATAAACCCCGTGGCCTGATTATCATAAAGACCATCCAGTTCCATTAACAAGTCGGCAATCATATCCTTTCCTTTGGCCGAAAGTGCTTCCGCCTTCGGCCCATTAACGGTAACAGAAAGTGTGCGGTAAAACTCGCTGCGCGTTAGCCCACCGTTGAAGTACTGTGGCGCAATGGCACCACCCCAGATAAATCCGGCATCTTCACCCCATAAATTTTTCTTGAAATCCAGAATCACCCGAACGGAAGCGTCCATATCAAATTTTGACATGGCCGTAGTTTTAGCGCCCGGCAAGGCGGGCGAAAAGGTAATGCCGTTCTTCATGATGGCAAGGGGCACCGTTACAATCACTTTATTCACTTCCAGTTGAGTGCCATCCTCCAGATCAAGTGTTACTGCGCTGGCTGAGTGCCGGATGTTTTTGACGGGTTTATTCAGTTGAACCAGGGGCACCACATTGGCAAATCGCGAAATCAGCACGTCTTGCATCGGGTTGTTCTTCAAGGCCAGCAGTGTTCGGCTATGGGTAATGGCAGACAGGTCTTCGGCCAGGGCGCCAGCACCCAACCGTTCGCTGCTGGTTCCATAGTAGTTACCGACCTGTGCATTCACCAGGCCTTGTGCTCTTTCGGCTATGCCGTTGGCCGCTTGCCTGATGGTTTGCACACCGGTTAACGTATTTACGTTGGAAACAAAATTCTGTGCTGCCACAAAATCACTGTCGGCCTGCCAGTCAGCACCCGGCCGCACCACACCATCCATCACATAGCGGTGGTTGGCAGCGCTCAGATCAATGGTGTTGAGGTTAAGATTCGTTACGATTTTGCCCCAGGCCGAGTCAAGGCCCTCGAAGCTTTCTGCGCCCAATTCAACGGGAAAGTCAGCGGTTGAAATCGGGGCACTGGGGTCGTCTGGAATGACAGGAAATAAAAGTGCATCCGTTGGTGTTTTAATGTTGCGCAACGACTTCAACCGGCCACCAATTCGGTCGGTTGCTTCCAGCACCACTACGCTGATACCTTTAGATGTGAGGATATCAGCCGCGTACAAGCCGGCTGCCCCCGCACCAATAATAGCTACGGTACCATTGTACGGCACTTCCGGCCCCGGATCATCTTTCTTACAACTCGCCAAAAGGGAACTTCCCACGGCACCCACAGAAATTCCCAAACCGAGGTGCTTTAACGCCTCTCTTCTGTTCATAAATAGCGAAAGATAAAGGTTCCGGGTAATTATTTAAAACACTATTCAGGCATAGCTTTCAGAAAACTCAGCGGTTTCATTTTTATTTGCAGTGATACAAGTTATGAGTTCGCCCGGCCCCGCTTCTGTTCTACCAAAGGTTTGTGTGCTGGGACCCGAATGCACTGGCAAAACCGAACTATCGCAACAACTGGCTGCCCACTATCAAACCGCCTGGGTGGCGGAATATGCCCGCGCTTACCTCGACAAGTTAGGCAGACCGTATGCACAAAGCGACCTGCTGAAAATTGCGCACGGCCAACTGCGCCTGGAACAAGAATGGGCCCGCGATGCCAACCGCCTGTTGATTTGCGATACAAACCTGATTGTGATAAAAGTGTGGAGTGAATTCAAGTACGGTAACTGTGACGAAGAAATCCTGGAATTGATCCAGACCTCTGAGTACGATTTGTACCTGCTTACTTACATAGACATTCCGTGGCAGCACGATCCGCTGCGCGAACACCCACACGAGCGCGAAAAGCTTTTTGAAATTTATTTGAACGAAATGAAAAGGCAGTCCACACCTTTTGTGGAAATAAAAGGTACCCGTGAAGCACGCCTTCAGTCGGCAATCAATGCCATCACTACTCACCTCTCGCTATGAGCGCCTCTGTCGATCCCTATGCCGCTCTGAAAATTCCGGATTTCAGGCTTTTTATTATTACCCGCTTCACCGCTACACTTGCCATCCAGATTCAGGCGGTGGTAGTAGGCTGGCAGGTGTATGAGCTTACCAAAGATCCCCTGGCGCTGGGCCTCATTGGTTTAACGGAAGCCATTCCGTCTATTGCCGTGTCGTTGTATGCCGGCCACTTGGCCGATGTGGTGAATCGAAAAAAAATCATCGTGTTTTGCATAACCACCTTGTTGTTCTGCTCCTCGGCACTGCTGCTCTTTACCCTTGAGCCCGGCCGCTTTCTGCTGAACTACGGAGCAATTGCCATCTACTCAGTCATCTTCATCAGTGGTATTGCGAGGGGTTTTCTAACACCGGCTTTGTTTGCATTTATGCCCCAATTGGTTCCGCGCAATTTATACGCCAACGCCATTACGTGGAACAGCACCTTGTGGGAGACCGCAGCCATCGGTGGCCCCGCGTTGGGTGGGTTTCTCTTTGGCTTTTTCAACATCACCACGGCCTATCTGGTAGACGTGCTGCTTACCGCGTGCAGCCTTGTACTATTGTTGTTCATTGCCTCGCGACCGGTGCCCGAAGCCACCGAGGAAGACCAGGGCATGGTAGAGAAAATCAGGGCTGGGCTCAGGTTTGTCTTCAGCAACCAGATTGTTCTGGGTGCCATCTCGCTGGATTTGTTTGCCGTGCTGTTTGGTGGAGCGGTGGCCCTGCTGCCCATCTTCGCGTCCGACATTCTGCATGTAGGCCCACAAGGGTTAGGGTTGTTGCGCTCTTCGCCTTCCGTTGGCGCCCTGTTGGTGGCCTTGTACGTGGCGCACCGCCCTATTCAAAAAAATATGGGCGCCATTCTGCTGGCATGTGTAGCCGGTTTTGGTGGCTGCATGATCGGCTTTGGCCTGTCCACCAGTTTTTTACTCTCGCTTTTTTTTCTGATTGCAAGCGGTGGTTTTGATTGCATCAGTGTGATCATTAGAGGCACTTTGCTACAAACCCTTACCCCCGAAAACATGAAAGGCCGTGTTTCTGCGGTAAACAATATCTTCATAGGCTCATCGAACGAAATCGGATCTTTCGAATCTGGTTTGGCGGCCCGCCTGATGGGCGTGGTGCCCTCAGTTATTTTTGGCGGATGTATGACGCTGGCCGTAGTAGGCGTAACAGGCTGGCTGGCGAAATCTTTACGGCAATTACAAAAAGCGGAATAAACATGGAGATGTCCATCAACACCCCGGCTTTACTTTTTCCCGCCATCACGCTGCTGATGCTTGCCTACACCAATCGTTTTCTGGGGCTCGCCTCGCTTATCCGCAAATTGCACGAACGCTACCGCCTGGTGCCTGAAGACCGGGAAGTAATCAAGGAGCAAATCAAAAACCTGAAGCGCAGGCTCTCACTCATCAAGCAAATGCAGGCCGGTGGCATCTCAAGTTTCTTTTTGTGCGTGCTCAGTATGCTGTTTTTCTATTTCAACTATCCCATTTGGGCCTACACTTCATTTGGCTTGAGTCTGGTGCTGCTTATGCTTTCGCTCATCATCTCATTAAACGAAATCTACATCAGCACCCGTGCGCTGGAAATTGAACTGCGCGACATGGAAAACTAAAAATTTCCTCTCCCCTTCATTTACCTCCATTTATCACTTTGCCGTGCGAATGTGGCGGGTTGTATGTAATTTCCTTTCTCAACCTGAACCGCATGAACACACGCAGATCGTTTTTCAAAAAATCGCTGGGCGCAGCCGGGGCACTTAGCCTTTCGCCTCTGCTGGCGGCAGCCCGTGCCGAAAATGTGAGCGAGGCCTTACTGGCATTGAACCGACTTTCGCCTGAAGCCGCTGCAACCGATGAAGACTTATGGGCGCAAATGGCGCAGGCCTATACCGTTTCTCCCAACCTGCTTAACCTTAACAATGGTGGTGTAAGCCCACAACCCAAAGTGGTGCAAGACGCGGTGGATCGCTACTACCACCTGAGCAACGAAGCGCCCACCTATTACATGTGGCAGATATTGGATAAAGGCCGGGAGCCGCTACGCAGAAAACTGGCAGCACTGGCCGGTGTATCGGAAGAGGAGATTGCGGTGAATCGCAACACCACCGAAGCCCTGGGAACCTTTACGTGGGGCATCGATATGAAAAAAGGCGATGAGATTGTGATGACGCGGCAAGATTATCCCAACATGATCAATGCCTGGAAACAACGCGAATTGCGCGAGGGAATCAAAATCAATTGGATCAACCTGAATTTGCCAGTAGAAAATGACGAGGTGGTTTTAAAGGCCTATACAGAGGCCACCACTCCGCGCACCAAAATCTGGCACATCACACACCTGATTACCTGGACGGGCCAGATTCTGCCCGCAGCCAAACTTTGTGCCGAAGCCCGCAAGCGCGGCATCACCACCATTGTAGATGCGGCCCATTCCTTTGCCCATGTCAACTACAAAATCTCTGATTTGAATGGTGATTATTTTGGTACCAGCCTGCACAAGTGGCTGTGCGCCCCCTTCGGCACAGGCATGCTGCACATGCGCAAAGAACTCATTGAAAAAACATGGCCGCTCTTTCCTAACGACAAACCACAGAGTAATGATATCCGAAAATTTGAAGCGCTGGGCACGCGATCATTCGCACCAGAGCAGGCCATCGGTCAAGCCATCGACTTTCACATGGCCATCGGTGCGCAGCGAAAACAAGAACGGCTTCACTACTTAAAGAAGTATTGGTGCGAAGCCATATCAAAAAATTCGCGTGTAAAAATTCACGTGTCACTTAAGCCTGAATATTCATGCGCGTTGGGGACCTTTAGCGTAGATGGTCTAAAACCAGGCGAAATTGCCGATGCACTGATGAGTAAATACCAGATTCATGTCGTTCCCATCGTTTGGGAGAACATCAATGTGGTAAGAGTAACTCCCCACGTGTACACCACCACCCGCGACCTCGATCGTTTTATTGAAGCGGTGGAAAAAATTGTTGCCTCCTAAATCGTTCGCATGCAAAAATTGATCGGTGCTTTCCTTCTTTGTGCTACTGTCTCTTCAGGCCAAAACCTAAAAGTTGCAGGGTTGCGCGAACCGGTAGAAGTCATTCGCGACCGATATGGGGTGAATCACATCTATGCCAAAAATGAACAAGACCTGTTTTTTGCACAAGGCTATTGTGCTGCTAAAGATCGCCTCTTTCAATTCGAGTTGTGGCGGAGGCAGGCAACGGGAACGCTGGCTGAAATTCTGGGCGAACGAGAGTTGAAACGCGACATTGGGGCTCGCTTATTCAAATTCCGCGGAAATCTGCGACAAGAGTTGAATCATTATCATCCGCGCGGAGAAGAAATTATTACGGCATTCACCAATGGCATCAACGCCTATGTACGCGAAGCCTTAGCCGACCCAAAAAGTCTGCCCATTGAATTTCAGCTGTTGGGCATCACACCAGGTCTCTGGTCGCCAGAGGTCGTGATATCACGTCACCAGGGTTTGCTCGGCAACATTGGCGAAGAAATACAACTTGCCCGGCAAGTGGCGCTGATAGGAGCCGAAAAAGTAAAAGAGCTGAACGTGCTCGAGCCGGGCGATCCGGTTTTGGAAATGGATGGTGTGATTCAAAAGCAGCGTTTGTTCGATGACGTTACCGAACTCTACGATGCTTTTCGTAAGCCAGTGGTATTTACCCCGCAAGACCTGGTGGCGAATGCCAATCAGAACAGAGAAGAGTACCAGCAACTGGCGGCCATCGATCAAAAAAATTACGATGACGTTATGCAGCAGGAACGCGAAAGCATTGGCAGCAACAACTGGATTGTGAGCGGATCACTAAGCCAAAGTGGTTACCCCATGTTGGCAAACGATCCACACCGGGCCCTGGCGGCTCCCTCTTTGCGCTACATGGTGCACCTGAACGCACCGGGGTGGAATGTGGTGGGTGGTGGTGAGCCCACTATACCGGGCGTCTCCATCGGTCACAACGATTTCGGTGCCTGGGGTCTTACTGTATTCTCTATCGACAGCGAGGATCTTTATGTGTACGAATTAAACCCTGCTAACCATCGCCAATACAAATACCAGCAACAATGGGAAGAGATGAGGCTCATCAAAGACACCATCCGGGTAAAGGGCATGCCCGATGTGCTGGTTGAACATGCCTACACACGGCATGGACCGGTAACGTTTGTTGATGCCCAAAACCACATAGCCTATGCGTTGCGCTGCGGATGGATGGAAGTGGGAGGCGCACCGTATATGGCAAGCCTGCGCATAGACCAGGCAGAAACCTGGGAGGAATTTCGCGAGGCGTGCTCTTTCAGTCACATTCCTGGCGAAAACATGATTTGGGCCGACCGCAAAGGCAACATTGGCTGGCAAACGGTAGGCATTGCGCCCATTCGAAAAAACTGGAGCGGCCTGGTGCCCGTGCCGGGCGATGGACGCTATGAATGGTCTGGCTATCTCCCTATACAATCGTTACCCCATGTATACAATCCCGGCAAGGGTTTCTGGGCTACCGCCAACGAGAACCTGGTGCCTTTTGATTATGAACACAGAAACGCAGTAGGCTGGAGTTGGGCCAGTAGCTACCGTGCCGACCGCATCAATGAAGTGCTGGGCTCTGGCCAAAAACACACCCTTGCCGGCATGATGCGGTTGCAAAACGATTACCTATCCATTCCAGCCCGCAACCTCGTACCATTTCTGGCGGAATTGAAAAGCAATCATACAAAGACAGAAATAGCCAGGCAGCGGTTGCTCAACTGGAATTTTGTGCTCGACAAAAACACCATTGAAGCCGGTATCTATGTGGCCTGGGAAAGGCAGTTGCTAGCGCAGGCTACTCAAAAATTTGTTCCGGATATTGCCAGGAAATACTTGCGAAGCATTTCGCTCGCCAAACTACTGGAGTGGATTACCACGGCTGATGCACGGTTTGGCCCCAACGCTATAGACGCACGCAACCAGTTTCTGCTTCAAAGCCTCGAGTTGGCCGTGGCAGACTTAGAGAAAAAATTAGGTGGCGATATGAAAAAATGGCAATATGGGCAGGCAGCGTATCACCATGTGCTCATCAAACACCCGCTCAGTAATGCGGTTAACACCTCTACGCGCCAAAAACTGGAAGCCGGCCCGTTGCCGCGAGGTGGAAACGGCTCTACCCCGGGCGTAACCAGCAATACCGATAACCAAACGCACGGAGCTACATTCAGGATGGTGACCGACACTAAAGACTGGGATTTAACCATGTTTACGAACGCGCCCGGCCAAAGTGGCAACCCCGATAGTCCTTACTACAAAAACCTGTTCGAGTGGTGGGCCAACGATCAGCACTTTCCCGTATACTTCAGTAGAAATAAGATTGAATCGGTAGCTGCAGAAAAAATATTACTGCAGCCTCAATAATGACACGGGGTGCTCCAATCCTACTCAGACACCCCGGTCATTAAAGCTACCTCTACCCTTTTTTAGTTCTATTGGCTCTGCGGGTAGAGGCAATGATCTTCTGGCTTATCGCCTCTTTCATCTTTTTGTTTAAGAATTTTCTATCGTGCTTATTAGCAGTGTTCAACAACTTACCGCGAAGTGTTTCTTCATGCACCAGGGTATTCTGGGAGTCGTAGACTTTAAAAACCGTTTCGGTGCCTTGTTTCGGATTAAACTCAATTACCCAGAAATGCTGTGCGCGCGCTGCTGACGAAATGAGCAGAATAATAACCAACAAGAATGCATTGGGTGTTTTCATAACTAAAGAATTTATTTTGATTGAATGTAACGAGGTTTTGACAGCAGGTTTTCGGACATACGACAGACTTGCAAGTACCATTGATACGAATGCCGCAGACGTAGTCAGGACTGTTTAATCTACATTTTTAGGGTTTTGGTCGACTGAAGGCAACTCAATCCGTTAAAAAGCAGTACATACCATTGTGAAAAACGGGTGGGAGAAATTTGTCTTCTCGAAGGAGTGGGGTTACCGCATCAGTAGACACCTGGTGTTCTGGTTGGCCTGGCTGCTGTTTCATGGCATTATTTACGGAAGTTTTTGGCGTGGCGGCTCCTATTCCTTTCAGGATTCGCTTTGGGAAACCATTACCCATTCTTACTTCATTTCGTTTACTGAGGCCCTGATCTTCATGCCCGCCCATTTATTTCTGAGCTATGGCATCATCTACTTCCTGTTTCCGCGCTTTTTATTCCAGCGCAAATACTTTCAACTGATCGCTGGCTTTGCCGTATTGATCTTCCTCACGGCCACTTTTTCGCACCTGCTCTCGGGCACCTTGATAAAGGAATTCCGGCAATCGATGAACATACCCAACGGAGCCAACACCTTCTTGTTTGGATTAATGGCCGGGTTGCGCGGATCGAATACCGTGGCTGGCTTTGCTGCGGCCATCAAGCTCATCAAAGTTTGGTACCAGAAAAACGAAGAGGCACAAAAACTGGAAAAAGAAAAACTAAGAGCCGAGCTGGATTCCTTACGCAACCAACTGCATCCGCACTTTCTCTTCAACACACTCAACAGTTTGTATTCACTTACACTTCATCAGTCGAAGCAGGCGCCCCAAATGGTGGTGCGTCTTTCAGAGTTGCTTCGCTACATCCTTACCGACTGTAACCAGCCCGTGGTGCCGCTCAAAACAGAGATTGCCTTGCTTACTAATTATATTGAATTGGAAAAAATTCGGGTTGGCGAGCGTTTGGATGTGTCCATTCGCGTGCCATCGAATACAGAGCAATATTCTATTACTCCATTGCTACTGTTGCCTTTCATAGAAAACAGTTTTAAACATGGCATACGCGAGCAGGCAGAGGTAGCCTGGATCTCTGTGTTTGTGGATGTGCGCGATGATCAACTGCAATTTCAATTAGTGAATGGCAAATCGCCTCATCCCGATCCACTAAAAATCTCTACAGGCATCGGTCTTCAGAATGTACAAAAGCGGCTCGATTTGCTTTATCCCGATCAGTACAAGCTAAAGCTTACCGAAACGGACGATACTTTTGTTGTAAACCTGGTGGTGCCGCTTGCTTTCGCAGCAGCGCACGCGCCAAAACCTGAACCAGCAGTCGTATGAAGTGGAGATGTTTGGTAGTTGACGATGAACCCCAGGCGCGCGAAGTCGTAAAGACATATGTGCGTAACACACCCCTGCTTGACCTGGCGGGCGAATGTGCCGATGCCTGGGAGGCGCTGGCCTTTCTGCAGAAGCAACCTGTAGACTTATTGTTTCTGGATATTGAAATGCCGCGTTTAAGCGGCATTGAGTTGGTGAAAACATTACCCGCTCCGCCCAAAATCATTTTCACTACTGCTCATAAAAATTATGCCTGGGATGGCTTTGAATTAAGCGCGGTTGATTTTCTGCTGAAGCCTGTTTCGTTCGAACGCTTTTTGAAAGCCGTTCAGAAAGTAACGCAAACACCCACTCATCAAAGCTTTGCGCCCGAAGCAGATGCAGATAATTTTTTGTATTTCCGGGCAGACAGAAAAATGGTAAAGGTAATGGTGAGTGAAATTCTGATAATAGAAAGCCTGAAGGATTATGTAAAAATCATTCTGCACGATCGCCACATCATCACCAAGCAAACCATTAGCACCGTAGAAGATATGCTTCCCCCGCATGATTTTTTGCGGGTGCACCGTTCTTTCATTGCAAATCGAAAGAAAATCGATTCATTCAATACGCACGCCCTTTTTATCGGGAAGCACGAGGTGCCGGTTGGTCCGCTCTATCGGTTAGATGTGCAGCGAAGGCTAGCCCAAGCGTAGCCCGAAGCGTTATAAGTCGAACCAGTTGGGGAAATTCCAAACCATCCAGCCGTATACTGCGAAGCGCAGAATGCGCGAAATGCAGATCAATAAAAAAGTTCTGAAATGCATATTTACAGAACCAGCCATCATGCACATAGCTGAAAATGGAATTGGGGTTACGGCTCCCACAAAAACGAGATAGCCACCGTATTTTCGCAACTGCTTTTCGTATTGCAACAGGTATTTATTACGAATACGTTCATACAATGGAGTTTTGGAAAAATTCTTACCGATGTAGTAACCCAAAACGCCCGCGGCATAAGAGATGATGGTAAGTATGCCCAGGTTAATCACAAACCCCCAAACATCTATGTTGTCTAGAATCCAGATCATCATGAATAGCTCCGGGGGCAGAATACCAAACACAATTTCAGAAAGGGTATAAACCCCGTAAAGGATTCCGGGGTTGGCCCGGATTTCCGTGATGTGAGCCTCGAAGTTTTCCTGAATGTATTCTTCCAGTAAAATGAAAGCGGTAATAATAACCACAAAAAACAAGAGCCCTCGCAGCAAATTCTTAAATAAGAAAGACGACCGGGTTTCTTCCACTTCTTCCATAACAGCACTTTAACCGATAATCGGCATTCGTTTAAACTCCCTCGAATCATCAAACAACTTGCGGTAGGTGGCATGGCGTTTTACTACCTCCGTGTTGATCTGTTCGGCTACCCTTATCATTTTAGGATTAAAGTCACCAATCCAATTGAGTTCATAGTCATCGTACTGCCGGTAATCTTCTTGCATCAGTTTTCTAAAAGCCATAATAATGGCGCCATCTACTCCTTTGCCCTGGTGTTCGGGCACAACACCAAATAATACGCCAAAGGCTTTACGGTTGGTACCTCTCCACTTGTGCCAAACAAATTTTAGTTTACCCAACCAATCCAGTTTACCGTTCAGGTGTTTGAATATCTGGTTCACCTCGGGCAACGAAAGAAAAAAGATAACAGGGTCCTCTTTATAAAACCCAAACCAAAGTAGTTTTTCATCTACAATAGGTTTCATCTGTTTAACAATGTGCTGGGCTTGTGCTTCTGTCATTTCCGGGATTTCGCCTCGGTTGGCCCACGCGCGGTTGTACACACTTCTTATCAGGCCGGGTAGTTTGTGAAATTCAGATTTGCGAAGGTAGCGGAACGTGTAGTTGGGATCTTTCGCCACCAGGTCGGCCTTCTCTTGCAACCGATCGGTGAGAGGCCCCATGATTTTACGGCCGAATGTAAGTTGGTAGAAGTACACCTTAAAACCATATGCCTCGAAGTAATCTTTGTAGTAGGGTGGGTTATAGTTGCACTGGTAGTTCGGCTGCTTTTCATAGCCTTCAATCAAAAGGCCCCACCAACGGTCGCGTTCACCAAAGTTAATGGGGCCATCCATGGCTTGCATGCCCTTCTGCTGCAACCACTTCTTGCATTGATCGAAAAGCATAAAGGCAGCCTGCTTGTTTTCGATACATTCGAAGAAGCCCATACCTCCGGTGGGCTGCTCATTTCCTTTGTTTACGGTACGCTGATTTACAAAAGCAGCCACACGGCCTATGGTTTGGCTTTGACTGTCTTTCAATATCCAGCGAATACACTCGCCATGTTTAAAAGCTTTATTTTTTTGCGGATCAAACACGGCCTCTATGTCTTTGTCCAGCGGCCGTATCCACTGCGGTATGTCTTTATAGAGGCGCACAGGCAAGTGCAAAAATTCTCGGATGTGCTCCGGGGTGGTTACCTGCGTCAAATTCATGGAAATGGGTTATGCCGTTTGTAACTGATTCGGCAAAATAATTTTAAACTCTGTACCTACCAAAGGCTCGCTGAAAACTTCGATCTGACCACCCAGTTTTTCAACCGCATTTTTAACAATATAGAGGCCCAGACCCGAACCTTCGGATTGTGTACTGGCGCGGTAGAACATAGAGAAAATATTGGGTAGCTTGTCTGCCTCTATACCAATGCCGTTGTCTTTAAAATGAATAATGGCCCTCTGCTCGTCAATGCGGGCCACCACTTTCACAAAAGACTGCGCCAGGTCGAAACGTCTGTACTTAATAGAATTGGAAACCAGGTTACGGAAGATTTCTGCTACACGCCAGGGATCGCTGAAGAAGGGGCTTCCTTCAATTTCAAGTATGCGTTCTACCCGGTCTGCGCCTTTCAGGTAGTTCAGGTCGGCAAATGTTTTCTCAACTACCTGGCTGAGGTTTATCTGCGAAATCCTGACATCCAGTTTCAGGTTTTTGGAGTGGCTCAATACATCGCTGATGAAATGATCCAGTTGCTCTACTTTTTGCCCGATCAGGTTCATGTAGGTTTTCGGGTTGTCATCGTTGCCCGGCATGTTGGCCAGGTTCACCAAACCGAGTATAGATGAAAGCGGGGCGCGCAAATCGTGCGACACTTTGTACACAAAATTGTCGAGTTCGGTGTTTCTTATCTTCAACTCTTCTTCCACCTTCCTGCGCTCCGTAATGTCAACATAAACACCAAAGATACCGATGGTCTGGTCGTCCATGTGCACCGGCACGCCATACAATATCACCGAAATCAATTCGCCTTTCTTGTTTCTGCGAACGGTTTCTATTCTGATAACCTGGTAACTTGAGATGAGACTGTTGAGATCGTTTCCTTCGGCCTCCAGTTCTTCTGGCATAATGTAGGGATTCAACCCCTTGCCTTTTAGCTCTTCGTTGGTGTAACCAAACAACTTTTCGAAGCCCTGGTTTATTTCTACCACGGTGCCCCGCTCATCGAGCATCACAACCGCCATGGGCGAATTTTGGAACAATTGCGAAAAGAGCATACCCACCTTCTTTACCGACACTTGCGCGGCTTTTGTTTCGGTAATGTCTTTGGCAATAATCTGCACAGCCGGCTGGCCCTGGTAGGTAAAGGGATGGGCTGTGGCTTCCACGTCAATTATTTTTCCATCCAGGCGCACGTACTTTTCTTCCACAGCAGGAGCGGTATTTCCTGCCATCACGTGTTTCATGCGCTCTAAAACCATTTGCCGGTAGTCGGGGTGCACCAGGTCTAACACATTCTTGTTCAGCAACTGTTGTGGCGATTCGGCACCCATCATATTCAGTGCGTACCGGTTGGCATAAATCAATACTCCACCAACGTGTATGCCAACACCCAGGGGCAGGTGCTCTACCAGGTCGCGGTATCGTTTCTCTGTGTCGGCATGTAGTTGTTCTAAGTGTTTACGTTGCGTTATGTCTGAGATCAGTCCCGAGCAAACAATCGTACCATCATTCATTCTGGCAGGCACGGCTTGGGCTTCAATCCAGATGGTGCGGTTTCTATTTTTAATTCTGCCCTCCCACTTCCACTCGCTTTGGGTAGCAATGCTCTCCTCCACTCCTTCCTGAAAAGCCTCCCAATCTTCGGGATGGATGAAGCTCTTCATTGGCAGTATGCCTCGCAGTAGTATCTCCTGGCTTACTCCTAAAATATCTTCGCAACGGGGGCTTATGTAGGTAAAATCGCGGTTGCCATCGGGAAAAATAGTGTACTCAAAGACCACAGCTGGCAGCGTATCCAATAGCTGCTTGCTACGGTGTTGAGTTAACCCGAAAAACTCGCTCATACTGGTTGGTCAAAGTAAGCAAGATAACTTTTTCCAACCATCTGCAGAGCAGGGAGTAAGAAACAGGTAATAATTCTTCTAAAAATCAGATAAAAAACAAGCCTTACCTCCAGACCTGGCAGGCTTTTTCGAAGGCCATGGTTACATTACAGCCTCCACCCGGTGAAGCAGCCAGTTTTTGGCCTCATCTTCACTGTGGAACAGTGCCAACTTAACCTTTTCTGCGCCCTCCATCATCTCGCGCACAACCAACCTGGAGAAAATTCCCTCGGGTTCTACCACCGCCATTTTCCGTACGCCCAACTGCGCCATCCGGGGTACCACCTTGTTGCGAAAAAAGCTGATGTCCTCCGGTATCAGCGGGCCTGCCTTGCGGCTGTCTGTCAGAATGTGAAAATCCTGAAACCGGTCTTTCAGCAACGAAATAAACTCCAGGCGCTTACGCTGGATAAGTCTGAAATGATGACTGTGACGGGGGATACCCGTAAGGGTGGTTTTGATACATTGGGCCGCGGCATCCCACTCGATGGTTGCGTAGTTGTCTGAATAATATTTCATAGCTGTTACCTGATCGGTAGGCAAAAGACGTAAACCCACCGGCAAAAGATTCAGCTAAACAGGCCGATTTACCAAATGTATACCTGCTCTGGTGGCCAAAACAGGAATAGTGAATACCAACGCGGCTTTTGTTTACCCGAAAAGATAACCCCTTATAGCAGCTCAGGGCTTTTCGATTGCAGCCACTCGCGGGCTTCGCGCATGGAGTCAAAGTATTTTACGGTAATCTGCCCCGAGTTTTCAGTCATTTCCTGTATGGTCATACGGGTAAAAAGACTGGCGGGCATTACAATGGCCAGGAACCGGATTCCGGCCCTTTCCATTTCGGGCATCACGCGGGTTTTAAAATAGGCCACATCCTCGCCCAAAACGGGTCCTGCGGTGCGGCTATCGGTAAGCATGTGCAGCAGTTTGTGGCGCTGGCGCTCCTGGTGCATCAGCTCCAGGCGCTTGCTTTGCACCAGTTGGTAGTGTTCGCTGTAGCGGGGCAGTCCGTCCAGTTTCAACCGAACACAAGGAATTGATTCATCCAGTTCAATGGTGGCATACTCGTCTTTATAAAAAAGCTTAACCGAGGGCATAAACCGGTCGGCCACAGCGGGTCTTGGTTCTGTTATAGACAACACGTGTATTCGGGTTAGGAACTGGGTTGTAAACGCAAATGCACCCACCAAGGGCGGGTATGCAGGTGGGATTACGACCGAATTCAACATTTAGTTACATCATTTTGAAAAATATTTACAAAAAGTAACATCTTTATTTACTTATGATCCGTATAAGGGACAGAATGGAAAATTCAGTCAACATACCGGTTGTTCAAATTGGCCAAAAAGTGCAAGACGTATTTGAAAGTAGGAAAATGAAACTTTCCGACTTCGCTGACCAATTAGGCACCGTGCGGCAGAATGTCTACCGCATCTTCAAGAAACAAGATCTGGATACCGGACTTCTCACCAAAATCTCGGAAGTACTCAACCACAACTTCTTTCAGTACTATTGCCCGGCCGGCTCGGTAGGCGAGGGCAATCCGCGCGAGGCGGAAGAGTATCGTAGCCAGTTGGAACTGGCCCGCAAAGAAATCGACTACCTGAAGAAAATTATCAACCTGATGGAAGAGAAGGCCAAACTGCTTCAGGAAGTTGACCTTAGCCGATAGCTTTCATCAGGAGGTAAATCAGCGGCAAAAAAAAGATACCGTCTCCCAGCCATCGAAATTTCTCTTGCCTGGCAAAGTAAGCAGGTTTTATAAATAGGGCGGCCAATACGCCTGTCATCGCTGCCATTACCCATCGCTCGTTGCCAAAACCGTTGGACCCACAAAGTAGCAGGGCCTGAACGCAGAAAAGTGCAACCAGCACCATCTTCGATTTTTTCAAACCAATAGCCGTTACAAGCGACTGTAACTTGTCGGTGCGGTCTTCTTCATAACTAAACCAGGCAAACAGCACCAGGTTAATCCACACCACGCCCAGGAATTGCGCCATCAGCACCAGTTCATCCCAAGTGAAGTTGGCACGTCTTACCACCCACACCGGTAACATAACGCCACCGGCATAGAACAACCCACCCACCCACTCTTTCGCTCCCACAAGCCTGTGGCTAACCAACAGGTAAAGTGCCACGCCAGCAGAAAAGACAAAGCCCGCCCGAATGATGGAAGGCCTGACAAACAACACGAGCACCAAACAAAACAACGCCACCACTATCACGCACAACAAAATGGGCATGAAGTATTTCTGATGGAATTGGTGTCGTGGCGAGGAAGCTACGTGCAAAACCCTTCTGGCATCCAGCAAATGGTCGGCTGTGTACACCAACCAAACCGCGAGGGCCAGCAGGCATATGCCTTGCGGATAGACCTCCACGTTAAAGGCTTTGGCAAAAAAAAGGGCCGATATGGCAGCTCCGCCAGCCACATCGAGGCTCAGCAGATTGATGTACCTATACAAAAGAGCCACCCGCTGCATAAACAGAAAGCCCACCTAGCGGTGAGCTTTCAAATTTACCTGTAAAAAACAAAATCGTCAGGAAGCTTTTAACGCCTCGGCACCAGCCACAATTTCAAGAATTTCTTTGGTGATGGCAGCCTGACGCGTGCGGTTGTAGGTCAACTTCAACTCTTTCAGCAGCTCGCCAGCGTTTTCGGTGGCTTTGTCCATGGCCGTCATTCGGGCTCCGTTCTCGGAAGCATTCGAGTCTAGAACAGCTTTGTACAGCTGTACCTTCAGCGACTTCGGAATAAGACCTGTTACAATTTCTTCGCGGCTGGGTTGATAGATGTAATCAACCTCTTGTGTCCTTTCCGTTTGCTGTGGCGGAATTATAGGCAAGAATTGTTCGGTTCTCAGAATCTGCGTAGCCACATTCTTAAACTCATTGTACACCACTTCCACCTTATCATACTCTCCTTTTTCAAAAGCATGCATGATGTGCGTAGCTACTTCAGATACTTTTTCGAACGTAAGGGTTGGCAGAATGCTCCAGTATTGGTCTACCAGCTTCAGGTTCCGCTTTCCGAAAAATTCGTACGCCTTACGGCCGATGGGCAGAATGGTAACGTTGCCCTTCTTCCACTGTTCGTGGTATTTCTCTTGAGTCAATTTCACAGCCGCTTTCAATACCGTGCTGTTGAAAGAGCCGCAAAGGCCACGGTCTGAACTGATTGCTACAATCAGAATATTTTTCTCTTCTCTTGCCGCGTTATACCAATTCTGGCTCTCGCCATCTGCACCCGATAAGTTTTGTAACAAGTAGGAAAGCCTTTGGGCAAACGGCCGCATCTGCATGATGCGGTCTTGCGACTTTCTCAACTTGGCGGCCGCTACCATTTTCATGGCTTTGGTAATCTGCTGGGTAGAGATAACCGATGTAATGCGGCTCTTAACTTCTTTTAAACTGGGCATACCTTTTAATTTGAAGACTTTGAGAATGAACCTTTTTGAAAATCTGAAGATGAACTACAGCTTTCAAATTGAACCATTTTCAAACTAGTATTTAGAAGCCAATTCAGTTGCCACTTTCTTCACAGTGTCCACATCTGCATCTTCAAGCTTGCCAGCACGGAAATTATCTAATACGGCTTTGTTCTGCAGGCGCAGCAGTTCGAGGAACTCTTTTTCAAATTCCTTCACTTTTGCCACGGGCACACGGTCTATGTAGCCTTTGGTAGAAGCCAGAATAATAGCTACCTGCTCTTCAACAGGCACAGGTGCGTATTGAGGCTGCTTCAACACTTCTGTATTTCTGCGGCCACGCTCAATAGTCAGCTTAGTGGCGGCATCCAGATCGGAACCGAACTTGGCAAAGGCTTCCAATTCGCGAAACTGGGCCTGGTCCAACTTCAGGGTGCCTGCTACCTTCTTCATCGACTTGATCTGTGCGGAACCCCCCACACGCGATACGGAGATACCTACGTTGATGGCAGGACGGATGCCCGAGTTGAACAAATTCGTCTCGAGGAATATCTGACCATCCGTAATCGAGATTACGTTGGTGGGTATATAGGCAGACACGTCATTGGCCTGCGTTTCAATGATGGGCAGTGCCGTAAGCGAACCGCCACCTTTCACCAAATGCTTGATAGAAGCCGGAAGGTCGTTCATGCTGGCAGCAATGCTATCATTGTTAATAATCTTGGCGGCACGTTCCAGCAAACGAGAGTGCAGGTAGAATACGTCACCAGGATAGGCTTCGCGTCCGGGCGGTCTGCGCAGCAGCAGAGATACTTCGCGATAAGCTACAGCCTGCTTCGAAAGGTCATCATAAATAACCAGGGCAGGGCGGCCGGTGTCGCGGAAGAATTCGCCAATAGCAGCACCAGTGAAGGGTGCAAAGAACTGCATCGGTGCAGGATCGGAAGCAGAGGCCGACACGATAACGGTGTAAGGCATCGCTCCAGCCTTCTCTAATGTGGCGGCCACGCTGGCCACCGTAGATGCTTTCTGCCCTACCGCCACGTAGATACAGTACACGGGCTGACCCTTATCGTAAAATTCTTTTTGGTTGATGATGGTATCTATCGCCACAGCGGTTTTACCCGTCTGGCGGTCGCCAATGATTAATTCGCGCTGGCCACGGCCAATGGGAATCATGGCATCGATGGCTTTGATACCCGTCTGCAGCGGTTCGTTTACAGGCTGGCGGAAGATTACACCGGGAGCTTTGCGCTCCAATGGCATTTCATAGAGGTCGCCACTCAGTGGGCCTTTGCCATCAATGGGTTTGGCAAGCGTATCTACCACGCGACCGAGCACGCCATCGCCTACTTTTACAGAGGCAATAACGCCTGTGCGCTTCACGGTGTCGCCTTCTTTAATCTCTTTCGATTCACCCAGCAATACGGCACCCACGTTGTCTTCTTCCAGGTTCAACACCATGGCGCGCAACCCGTTTTCGAATTGCAACAACTCGCCCGATTGTGCTTTGGTTAGTCCGTAGATGCGGGCCACACCGTCACCCACGGTAAGCACGGTACCTACTTCTTCCAGTTGGGCATCGGTGCGCGAGTGGGCCAATTGCTCGCGCAATATTGCGGATACTTCTTCGGGTCTGATCTCTGCCATATCTGTATTTGAAAAATTTTTAAGTTCGTTGTTCTACTATGTATTTTTAAAACTCTTTCACGTAGGGGTTCTCACTGAATTTTACCCGCAACGCTTTCAGGCGGCTGGCGATCGAAGCATCGATCTGCTGATCGCCCACGTTGAGGATAAATCCACCGATCAGGTCTTTGTCCACACGCTCCTCCAACTCTATCTGCTTTTTGGTGCTCAGCTTTTTAACCACTTCACCAATTTCCGCCCGCAGTGTTGCATCCAAAGGTATGGTGGTAGTAACCGTAGCTTTCGAAATGCCTTTGTGTTCGTTGTAGGCATTGTGAAACTCTTCGGCAATGGAGGGCAACAGCGGCTCGCGGTTTTTTCTGGTAATGATTTCGAAAATGGCCGAAGTGAGCGGATGTACTTTACCGGCAAAAATTTTATCCAGAATGGTGCGCTTCTTGTCGTGCTTGATAATGGGGCTCTTCAGCATCGCCACCAACTCGCGGTTGTCGCGGCACACCTGGGCAAACAACTTCATGTCGTTGTGCACCGGCTCTAATGCGTTCTGCTCCACCGCTAGGCTTAGCAGCGACTTTACATACCTGGATGCTACGCGCGTACTGGCCATCGGTTAGTTAAATTTTACGTCTTTCATGTAGCCTTCGATCAACTCCTTCTGGGCTTTGTCGTCAGCCAGGTTTTTCTTCATCAGCTTCTCTGCTATCTGCAACGAGAACAGCGCCACCTGCGATTTCACATCGCGCAAAGCGGCTTGTTTTTCTGTGTTGATGATGGCCTTGGCATCTTCAATCATTTTGTCGGCCGCTTTCTTGGCATCGTTCTGTATCTGGTCTTGCAGGCGCGAAGCGGCCTCGCGGGCATCGCGCAGAATCTTGTCGCGCTCTTCGCGGGCTTCGCGCAAAAGTTTTTCGTTGTCGGCTTTCAGAGAAGCCATTTCCTGCTTGGCCTTGTCGGCTGAATCGAGGGCCGATTGAATCGATTCTTCACGTTCTTTCAGCGAAGAAAGAATGGGTTTCCATGCCAGCGAACGCAGCAATAAAACCAATCCGATAAAAATGATGGCTTGCCAGATAATGAGGCCGGTGCCAGGGGTTAGGAGTTCCATAACAAATGGTAAATCTCTACTGAATATTTTTTACAAACGCACTTAAGTTCTACAGTTGCAAAACGAAGAGCGGTCCTGGCCTAGCGCCAGGACGTGCTCTCCGGTTTTTTCTTAGCTCTTGAACGAAATCAACAAGCAAATTACAAGGGCAAAGAGGGCAGCCACCTCGATAAGAGCGGCAATGATCAACATAGCACCCTGAATCTTGCCAGAAGCTTCAGGTTGACGTGCCATACCTTCCATTGCTGAGCCACCAATGCGGCCGATACCAATTCCAGCGCCAATTGCAGCCAGACCGGCACCGATACCCGCGCCCATGATTGCATAGCTGATGTCCAACAAAAGTGCTAACAACATAATTGTATTTAGTTAAGTGAAACAAAGCCCTGACGCTTCCGCCAGGGATATCTTTAATGATGCTCGTGGTCTGCTATTGCCATGCCGATGTACAACGATGTGAACAACGTAAATACATAGGCCTGGATACCGGCCACCAACAATTCAATCAAATTAATGAACAACACAATCAAGCTCGACACAAAACCCACCGTTACGCTCTGAAAGATGAAAGCCAGGCTAATCAAACTCAACAACACAATGTGCCCCGCTGTAATGGCCACAAACAAACGAATGGTGAGCGAGAAGGGCTTGGTGAAAATGCCCAGTATTTCAACAGGCAGAATAACAATGCGCAGGGGCAGCGGCACTCCGGGCGTCCAGAAGATGTGGCTCCAGTAGCCCTTGTTGCCGCTGAAGTTGGTGATGATAAAGGTGAAGAACGCCAAGGTGGCTGTTACCGCAATGTTGCCGGTAAGGTTACCTGCACCCGGCAACAAGCCCAGCAGGTTTCCAAACAGAATGAAGAAAAACAACGTAAGCAAATAAGGCAGGTACTTCTCGTAGTGGTGGCCAATGTTGGGCTTTACAATTTCATCGCGAACAAAGATGATGATGGGCTCGATGAACGACTGCACACCCTTGGGTGCTTTGCCATGATTTTTTCTGTACCCTTTTGCTACCGCCAGCAAAATCAACACCAGCAGGGTGGCATTGATCAACAGCATGGCTACGTTTTTGGTGATGGATATATCAAGTACAGACTGGCCGTTCAAGAGGATGTGCCCGTGGTCGAGGGTGTAACCATTGTAAGCCACTACCTGGTGGTGCTCATCGTAAAACCGGGCAGAAGAAAAAATATCAAGGCCGCGCTCTGAAGAGTAAACAATAACCGGCAGGTATAAGGTACCAAAATGGCCATCCCAAAAGTGCCAGATATGGTCGTCCATTACGTGGTGTAAAATCACCTCGCTGGCATTAAAAGGCTCGGCTTCGTGGCCGGGTTCTGCGGCTGCAAAAAGGGTGGAAAAAAGACCAGAAAAAGTTACCAGAAATAACGTCAAAAACGCGGTTTTTACAGTCAAAAAGGGCTTTTTCATCACGTGGAGAACAGGTCTTTTTAAATCGACTGCAAAAGTATTGATTAATCCCTCAAAAAGAAATCTTTTGATTTTTTTTTGGCCTGATTTTCAAGGCGCTGGGTGCGTAGTCTGGCGGAAGAGAAAAAGTACTTCCACCAAAGTAAAAGTGAGGTAGCAGCAAAGAAAAACCACCACATTGCCGATGGCCATTTCGGGCTGGTCGATGATGATGAAGGCCACAAAAGCTCCATAGGCAACGATCTTTACCGCAATGGAGAGTAAATAGAATTGTGTGAAGAGTTCCGGTCTGGACTTGCTCCACGACTGCAGGTAGTAATAGATTACCAGGGTGGTGAAAGCCAATACCAATACAATTTCTGCAGCCATAGAAGGCGCCTGCTTTACCCAACCCGACTTATACACAATAGTCAGGCAGGCTGCCGAAACAAGACCTATCCACCCAACGAACCAAAGCAGCCTTTTCACTTATTGACCGATCTGTACAACTGATAAAGGGTACCCCCGAAAGACAACAACACAAAACTCAAGAGGAAGGCGGGGAACTTCAACTGCAGGTAGCGATCTAACTGGTAGCCCAACCAGGCGGCCACGCCAATGGTGGCCAGCATCTGCAGGCCCAGGCCACTGTACTTCAGAAAATCGTTAGAGGGCTTTGGCTTCTTCCCGGAAGGTGCGTGCTCCACTTTCGGCAATCTTTATGTCTTTAATGGCCGCGCCCATTTTGCAGCTACCATTGAACACTGCGCCCGGTTCAACTACCAGCTTTCCGGTAAGTATGTCGCCATGCACCACGGCCGTAGCCTTGAGCACCAGCAACTCGCTTATTTCAATTTTTCCCTTCACTTCACCTTCGATGTCGGCATTCTGCGCCATGATGTTGCCATCTATGTGGCTGCTGTTGCCCAGTGCAATCTTCGACTTCGACTTCACATTGCCAATTACTTTGCCTTCAATACGAATGTTGCCGAAGGTCTCGATGTTGCCCTCCAGAACGGTGCCTTTACCAATAACGTTGCTCGAGTTGCTTATCTCCTCAGCTACGCGTTTTTGTTCTTTTGTTGTAAGCATTGTGGGTAATGTTGGGTAGTTTAAAAAGTTACAAATTCTTCGGGATTGAGCGAACTGCCGTTGAACCACAATTCGAAGTGAAGGTGCGGGCCATCGGTCATCTCGCCACTGTTGCCAACTATAGCGATTATCTCTCCGGCATTAACAAAAGTACCAACTTTCTTCAACAGTTCGGCATTGTGCTTGTAAACCGAAATGAGGTTGCCGGTATGTTGTATGGTGATCACGTTACCCGAATCTTGCGTCCACTCGGCCATTATCACTGTGCCATCGGCAATGCTCTTCACCGGTTCGTTGGTTTTGGCCACCACATCCACACCGAAGTGACCTTTCTTTACATCGTAGCGATCTGATATGAAACCAGTAATGGGCGTAAAGAAAAATATCTCTTGCAGTTCGCGGTACTTGTTACTGGTTAAGGTTACGCTGGCCAATTGCGATTGCTCGAATTCTTTTCTGAACATAGAGTCTGAAGCCACCAGCTTCATGTTGCCCACTGCGGTAACGGGGCGGGCTTCATCTACCAGCGACTGGGCCGGGTCTACAAAACCGCTGGAAGTATCGCCACTGAGTATGCGCTGGAAGTTCTGGATAAACTTATCCTTGCGGTCTACTTCTACCGCCAGCGAGTCTACTTTCAGCGCCAACTCATATAGCTTTTTGTTGGCCTCCATTTGCGCATGGCGCGGATCGAACCATTTCGCCAGCAACGTTTCAGAGAGAAACAGGCTCAACGTAAAAATCACCACAAAAACTACCACCGACAATACCAGCAATTTGGCATAGGTAAAACCGAACGAGGTCTTCTCGGCCAGGTTCTCCTCATTGCGTATCACCATCTGGTAGCGGGTAGTGAGTCGGTCGGAAAGTGTCTTTTTAGCTTTCAATAGACCAATTTTTGGCAAAATTAGATATTCTGAACGATTATAATATTGAATATCTGTTTTTTACGTTTGTAGTTCGAAAAACAACTTAATAACGGGGTTTGATCCGGCTAATTGCATTTGTGCTTCTTGTGGCCCTGGTAAGCGGCTGCTCCATAGAGCAGAATAACATTACCAGCTCTGTCTATCATAACATGACCGCGCACTACAACGGTTATTTCTATGCGCGCGAAAAAACAAAAGAAGTAGAAGCTGTTATTCTGAAAAGTTTGGATGATGATCCCAACCAAATCCTCAGACTGTTCCCCAAATTAGATACTACGCTGGCCAAGAGTTACGCCAAGGATACGGAAGAGATCATCAAGATGGCCTCGCTTTCTATTCAGCGCCATCCCAATAGCCGCTGGGTTTACGACAACTACATTTTAGTGGGGCTGGCCCGACTGTACGATTGCGATTTCCCCAACGCCATACAAACCTTTAAATACGTTAACACCAAAAGTCTGAACACCGATTTGCGGCACCGAGCTTTGGTGCACCTGGTGCGCACCTTTACCGAACACGATGAGTTCGACAAAGCAGAAGAAGCATTTCGTTTTTTGGAGAAGGAAAAAATGAACCGCGAGAACCGTAAAAACCTGCTGATGGAGAAAGCATATTTCTACCAGGTGCGCGGTGACTATGACAACATGGTGCGTAACCTGACCAATGCAGACTCGCTGCTTACCCGCCACGACAGGCGTGGAAGAATTTATTTCATCATCGGCCAGGTGTATCAACAGTTGGGCTTTGGCGCGGAGGCCTACAATTATTACCGCAAATGCCTTGCTACCAACCCCGAATATGAAATTGACTTCTACGCACGCCTGAACCTGGCGCAGGTTGCCCGTCTGGATGACTCGCGCGATGTGAAAACCATACGCAAGCAATTCGACAAATTGTTGGCTGACGCGAAGAACGTAGAGTTTCGTGATAAGATCTATTACGAGTTGGGCGAATTCGAACGCAAACAAAACCACCACGAGCTGGCAATAGCCAACTACCAGTCAGCGGCACATGCCGGCACCAACAAACGCATACAGGGCATGGCCTACCTGCGCATCGGTCAACTGTATTTCGACTCGTTGAAGAAATACAGCCTCGCCAAATCTTACTACGACAGCGCCATTGCCGCGCTACCTAAAGAATTCGACAATTACGAGGCGATAAAAAAACGCCAAGCCGTGCTGGGCGATTTTGTGAAGTACTCCGAAACAATTGTATGGCAAGACAGCCTGCTGGCGATGGCACAGCTTGACTCTGCTACGCTGCGCCACCGGCTGGATAGCGCCCTTACTGCAAAGGCGAAAAAAGAAGAACTCAGTAAGAGGAAAAAGAAACGCGCAGGCGGTGGTGTTGCCAGTCAAACGGGCAGCAACACATTTTTTCAAACGGAATCTACCTCTACCTCCGATTGGTATTTTGGAAACCCTTCGGCTGTCTCCTTGGGTCAGTCGGAATTTGCCCGCATTTGGGGAAACATACCGTTGGAAGACAACTGGAGGCGATCGAACAAAGCCAATACCGTAACCGGGCCCGACACGGGCCCCGAAACACCTGGCGCTGCAACCGATGTTACCGTAGCCGACAACACCACCTCATCTGAAGATAAACAGGCGGCCGAGATAGATAAAGTCTTTCAGCAATTGCCACGCTCCCACAAAGAGCGCCAAAAGGCTCTGGTTTTGATTGAGGATGCCTATTTCAATCTGGGTGATTTGTTTTACCTGCAGCTAAACGAAAAACCCAATGCAGCCCAGGTTTACGAAGAATTGCTGCAGCGGTTTCCAGAAACCGACCATGCGCCTGAGGTACTCTATAAATTATATCTGATCGAAAAAGAAAAAGCCAACGGCAGGGCCACCTATTTTGCCGGAATACTTACCAACAAGTACCCCAACTCCACCTTTACCAAGATACTGCTGAACCCCGATTACCTGAAAGAAACCAGTGCGGTCACCGAAAAGCAAAAGGCAATATATAAAGATGCCTACGATGCGTATACCCAGGGGAACCTGCGCCTGGCACAGGAAAAAACAACGCAGGCTCTGGCATTAGGCGAAACGTCCTTCACCCCCCAACTGGAACTGCTCACCATATTGATAACAGGCAAAACAGAAGATGTAACGCGTTACCAGTTCGAGTTGGGTGAATACATAAAAAAATATCCCGATGGCCAACTGAAGCCTTATGCCGAGCAACTGTTAACCGCTTCGCGTAGTTTTCTCGAAAAAGCAGAGAAGGCCAGAGGTATTCGTTTTGCAGACCAGGGAGATCTGCCTCATTTTTTTGTAATTATGTACGATCGCGAGGACAGACTGACAGACCAAATAGCCAAAGAGTGTGAGTTGTTCAACAAGGGCTCTAAACTGAAATTGCAAACCAGCAACCTGGTGTTTAACGACACCAAATCACTCACCATGGTTAGCGAGCTAAGCGATAAAACTGCAGCCCTTGATTATTTCGATAAAATAACAACCTGGCTGGGCCAACAGCCTGCGCTAACTACCTTTAAATTCGATACCTTTGTAATTACGAAAGAAAATTTCCAGATTTTCTACCGAACCAAAGCACTCGATGAGTACCTCACCTTCTTCGACAGAAACTATAAAAAACAGAATCAATAAATTCCTACAACTGGAAAAACCTTGGTTCAAAAAAATCATCCGGTACACCTGGATTTTGTTTTTGTGCTTCGTGTTGGGGTTACCGCTTTACATTTATTCTGTAAGTATTAACCTGCTGGGGGCGTTTGGCGAAATGCCCAGCCTCAAGGAAGTGGAGAATCCGGAAAACGACCTATCTTCAGAGTTGATTGCGGCAGACGGAGTTTCGCTGGGTCGATACTATCGCCAGAGCGCCAGTCCTGTACACTTCAACGAGCTTTCACCAGATCTTGTAAATACGCTCATCATTTCTGAAGACCATCGTTTCTTCGACCATTCCGGATTAGACTTCCCGGCCTACCTGCGTGTCATTTTCGGGCTCATCACCTTCAATCCGCAAGGCGGTGGCAGCACCATTACCCAGCAGTTGGCCAAAAACCTGTATACCATGAATCCAGACCGCAACCTGGATGGCTGGATGGCGAAGTTGGGAAAGATACCGAGACGGGTGATTCAAAAAACCAAAGAGTGGATCATCTCCATTACGCTCGAAAAAAATTTCACCAAAGAAGAAATCATAGCCATGTACCTCAACACGGCTACATTCAGCAGCAACTCATTCGGAATAAAGGTAGCCAGCGAAACGTATTTCAATAAGCCGCCCGATAGCCTTAACATACAAGAGTCAGCTGTGCTGGTAGGAATGTTACAAGCCGCTACGTTGTTCGATCCGCAACGCAACCCCGAAACGTCTTTAAAGAAACGCAACGAAGTATTGTACAAGCTTTACCGCCATGGCTACAAACTACATACCAGGGCAGATTACGATTCGATAAGAGCCTTGCCCATTGTACTGAACTACAGGGTGCAAAACCACAACGTGGGTCTGGCTACCTATTTCCGCACCGTTATTGGCAACTGGTTGCTGGCCTACTGTAAAGCAAGGGGCATCGATTTGTATAGCTCGGGATTAAAAATTTATACCACCATAGACAGCAAGCTACAGAAGTATGCCGAAGAAGCCGTGGCAGAACATATGAAAGCCTTGCAGGCAGAGTTCGATGCGCAATGGAAACTTCGCAAAATGAACCCGTGGGTGGGCGATGATCAAAAAGAAATACCCGATTTTCTCCGCAGGCGTATCCGGCAAACCGATACCTACAAAAATCTGGTGGCCAGATATGGCGAAAGGAGCGATTCGGTCAACATCATGCTGAACATGAAGAAACCGATGACCATTTTTACCTGGGATGGCGAGAAGGACACCTTGTTCAGCTCTATGGACTCGCTGAACTACTACAAGCGTTTTCTGCATACGGGTGTGATGGCCATGGATCCCAACACGGGCGATATCCGGGCATGGGTTGGTGGTATCAACCACAAGTATTTTAAGTTCGATCACGTAAAACAACAAACCCGCCAACCGGGCTCTACATTCAAAGCATTTGTTTACGGGCTCGCAATGGAGTCGGGTTTCTCTCCGTGCCAGAAAATGAAAGACATCTCGCCTGTGTTTCGTGTGCCCGGTGGAACCTGGAGTCCGCCCAACTCCGATGGAAAGTTAGGATCGGGAGAAGTCTACACGTTGCGCCAGGCACTGGCGCGCTCTATCAACACCATTACGGCTCAGCTCATGCAATCGTTAGGGGCCGAGAATGTGGTTTCATTTGCCAAAAACCTGGGCGTTCAAAGTCCATTAGATGCTGTACCTTCACTTTGCCTGGGTGTGAGCGATGTGTCGGTGTTTGAGATGGTAGGGGCTTACAGCACATTTGTGAACAGCGGCATTTATACCGAACCATTCTTTATTACGCGGATTGAAGACAAAAATGGTAACGTGATTGAAAGTTTTGTTCCGAAAATCAGGCAGGGTACTGACGAGCAAACTGCTTACAAAATGATTTATATGCTGATGGGGGGAGTGGAGGAATCGGGAGGCACCTCGCAAGGCCTGCCCAGAGAACTGAAAATTGATAACGAAATTGCCGGCAAAACCGGAACCACCAACGATGCATCAGACGGTTGGTACATGGGGCTTACCCACGATCTGGTTACCGGTGTATGGGTAGGAGGAGATGAGCGTGCCATTCACTTTCCCTCATGGGCCATGGGCGCTGGCACACGCTCGGCACGTCCTATCTGGTCTAAGTTTATGACCAAAGTATACGCAGACTCTACCACCGGTATCCGGAAAGGTCAATTCAAGCGTCCGCTTTCAGGGCTTGACATTACATTAGACTGTGCCAAATACCAGGATGCAGACTCGCTGCAAATTGAAGTAGAACCGTGGGACATTAACAACTTCTGACATGGATACCCTGAAGGAGCAGGTATCTTCCCTTCCCGACTCGCCCGGTATCTACAAATTTTACAATGACGAAGGCACGCTGATTTATGTGGGCAAGGCCAAGAGCCTGCGAAAACGCGTATCGAGCTACTTCAACAAACAATCGCAATACAACCGCAAAACCGAAAAGCTGGTATCGGAAATTGCTTCGTTACAATACACACTCACCCATTCCGAGTTTGACGCACTGCTGCTGGAGAATAATTTCATCAAGCAGAATCAACCCAAGTATAATATTCTGCTGAAGGATGATAAAACGTTTCCCTACTTATGCATTCTGAACGAGCCCTTCCCTCGTATTATCTCAACCCGCAAATACATTCCTAAACAAGGGGAATATTTTGGCCCTTACTCCAGCGTTGTGTCGATGAAAAGCGTGCTGGAACTGGTGCGTCAACTCTACTCCATTAGGACCTGCAATCTATTGCTGAGCGATGAAAACATCTCAAAACAAAAATTCAAAGTTTGTTTAGAATATCACATCGGAAACTGCAAAGGCCCCTGCGAAGGCTTGCAAAAGGAAGACGACTACCTGGAAGAAATCCAGCAAGCCCGAAGTATCCTGAAGGGCAACCTGAGCGTTGTGGAAAAACACCTGGAGGAAGCCATGCTAGCAGCAGCTAACAAGCTGGAGTTTGAGAAAGCAGCCAAATTTAAACACAAGCTGGAGTTGCTTGAGAAATTCCAGACCAAGTCGTTGGTAGTAAACCGAAAACTTACCGACATCGATGTTATTACCATTGCCAGCACCGAAGAAGAGGCATTTATCAACTTTCTAATGGTAAAAGAAGGTGCCATCATTCTTTCCACTAACATGGAGGTAAAGAAAAAACTGGACGAGTCAGATGAGGAAATTCTGTCGATGACTGCCCAGGAGTTGCGCCATGCAAGCCGGAGTGAAAACAAGATCATTTACACAAATGTACCTATTCTCGTTCCCGAAGAAACCATTGAAAACGTTGTGCCTCAAATTGGCGACAAACACAAACTCGTATCGCTGTCGCTTAAGAATGCGTTGTTTCTGAAAACGAAAAGGGAAGAAGAGAAGGCCGAGAAAAAATCGAAAAAGAACGAAGTACTGGCCATTCTGCAAAAAGACTTACACCTGCAGCAACTACCCGAGGTGATTGAGTGCTTTGACAACTCGAACTTTCAAGGCACCAACCCGGTGGCCAGCATGGTGCGATTTGTAAATGGCAAACCCGACAAGCAAGGCTACCGGCACTTCAACATTAAAACCGTAGAAGGACCCGATGATTTTGCATCGATGAAAGAAATTGTGGGCAGACGCTACAAGCGCCTGTTGGAAGAAAATCTGCCTTTGCCGAGTCTCATTATTGTAGACGGTGGCAAAGGGCAGCTGAGCAGCGCCTGCGAAGCACTGCAGGAACTTCACCTTTACGGTCGCATACCCATTGTGGGCATTGCCAAAAGGCTAGAAGAAATTTACTACCCGGAAGACCCGCTTCCGCTTCACATCAGCAAAAAGTCGCCTGGCCTCATGCTTATGCAGAAGATAAGAGATGAAGCCCATCGTTTCGCCATTACGTTCCACCGGTCAAAAAGAAGCAAATCCAGCATCAAATCAGACTTGGACGAAATAAAAGGCATTGGAAAAAAATCTGCAGACCTGCTTCTGCAGCATTTCAAATCGTGGAAGAAAATAAAGGAAGCCTCGCTGGAGGAACTGGAAGCCGTGATTGGCAAATCGCGCGCTAAAAAAATAAAATCACAACAATAAAAAAGGGGCCAAGTGCCCCCTTTTTTATTTATGGTTCCTTCCAGGTTAGTATTCCCAGAGGTTATGCTCGCGCTCCATCATCTTGATTTCCTCCCACTCGCGGGCCCAAACCGTTACTTTGTAGGGCTGACCGTTGCCAGAATAAACATCGTAAATGGTTTCGTTATCGGGGTTCTCAACTCTATGAATTACGCCATGGAACAAACGCAGTAAGAAGGCATCTTCAAAACTTTTGTTCTCGGCCGTGTTGTAACGGTTAAACCAAATCGCTTCATCGGGATGATTGCGGAATAACTTAATCAGATCCTTATACTTAAAGGTGCCTACCTCGAAATCAAACCCCCGTGGGTTGCCCTTATCGCCTGGCCAAATCAGGGAAATTGATTGAATATCATAATACAGTCTACTCCTTCTTTTGTCAAAGATGACATCTTCCATAATCCGCAGCGTGGCCAACTGTGAAGGCTGCGCGAGAATGGGCTGGCCAATAGAATTATCCCGACCCCAATCATCTGGAGAAGAATCCGGATTTTTGCCTCGGTTATCCCTTTTGGCTCGGTAAGATACCCCGTTGTAATCTACCGCATCGTTTTCATAATAGTCATTGTCCGGGTACCAAACATCCGGCTTAACACCCACATCGGCAGTTACATCTTTCAGAAAATCTTCCTTTGCTTTCTTGGTAGTGAGCGAATCATTTAAATAAATATCAGCCAACTCACCCGAGCGAATTCCGTCCAGAATCAACTTGGTGATCTCCCTGCTCCGCGCAAAAAAACCCTTATTCTGTTTTTCATCCAGGCGCACATCGCGCCACACACGAATTTTGTACAACTGCTCGTACCGAGGTATCGGGTTCAGCGAGTTCGGGTTATATTGAGGTATGTCTTCCTGGGCCAATACGCCCAGAGAACATACCATCAACGCTGCTATACTAAGTCCTGCCTTCATCCTCACATCATTAATTGGTAATAGGAATACTAATGTACTTCAGTTGGTTGGAGAGCGTTACATTTTCGTTCTCTCCTTTAAAAGTGCGTCTGGTTACGTTTTCTATTTCAATAAACAAGTAATCTCCGGGGCGTGCAGTTTGGGCAATGGAAGCCAGGTTTACGGTTTCGCCCTGCATGGGCACCGGGGCACTCAAAGAACTTCCTTTGCGGATAAACACATTACCCTTGCGGATACGGAACTCTGCATCTTTGGGTACCGAGTTGGCAAAGTCTTCGTCAGCTACAGCACGGATACGAAGGTTTGAAATAACGTTTTTGCTTACTCCGTCTTTTGCATTCAGTTCTTTACTTCCTGCTTGCACAATAATGTTGGGTGCAGGCGGAGTACGCACATCGAAGGTTACTACATCCAATTGAGAACCTGAGTTAGAAACGGCCAACTTTACCTTGGCTTTACTTTTGGGTATCACTGTTATCTGGCCCAACTTCGAGCCTTTGATGATCTCAGCCTCTGCAGAACTGTAACCGGGAACAAAGTTCGTTCCCAAGCCGGGCACTTCCACATTCAACTCGTTGCCGCAGTTCATATACAGTTTAGATAATGCCCCTGAAGTAATTTTAACTGTGGGGGCAATCACTTTGTAAGCAATCTCCTCTTCAAATACCTGACCTTTCACTTCAATTTTGGCCCTAAACTTGCGTTCTGCAATGCCCGTTTTAGGATCGTAACCACCGGAGGGCGCAACAAACTCCACGCGGCCATATTTTAAGCCCTGCGCATTGGTGGCTACCGGCAACTGCTGCCCATCGCGGAACATCACCGGATTGAGGGCGGGGTTAGAGGCGCCAATGTACATTTCTGCTATGTACTTAGACCCAGCCACCACCACATTCTGCTCGGGTTTGATCATAGGGAACACGCGGTCGAATTTGAGCTGGCTGGCATCGGCAATGGAAGCCAGGTGCGAAAGCGCCCTCGACTCATATTCATAAATCTGCGATTCCATTTCGCTCACCGAAGCATATGCGGCAATGGGAGGTGTGTTCTCGAAGGTGAACTCAAGGAAGCTCTTGCGCACGTGGTCTTCATCATTGGCAAACTCAGGAATATCCTTAGGAGGGCGTGCCAGAGTGGTAAATTTTTCGCCCATGGAAAGCGACTCGAGTGTTTTTACAAACTCGTTCAAACCGTTTTCATACTCCTTGCCCTTTACATTGCGAGGGTCAATCATCATAGTAGCCACTTTGGAGCCGTGATCGTTGATGAATTTTTCATCTATAGAAGTTGAACCCACGATTTTGAACATCTCAGCTTTCAATGCGGCAGTCATCGCAGTTACCTTCTTGGTGGCCTCGCGAATTTTCTGTGCGTTTTCATAGGCCAGCTTTACGGAGTCTTTGCTGCTGGTACCAGCTGCCTCAGCGATTTTTGCAAGCACCTCGGCATTCTTGCCGTCTGTTTCACGCGCCAGCGTTTCGAGCGCTCCATTGATGATGGCAAACTTTTCCAGAACGGCATTACTTACCTGGAGGGCCAACAAGGCCGTGAGCACCAGGTACATCATACCGATCATCTTTTGCCTGGGTGTTTCCTTACCACCTGCCATGTTTTCTTAACATTTAACGTTTAATACTTCAAAATACTAATTACCCGAGCCTTTCATGGCGGTGAGCATGCTGCCATATACCTTGTTCAACGAGGTAAGGTTGTCGGTCAGTTTTCCAAGTTCGGAAGTAAACTTAGTAGTGTTATCTCCCACCTTAGTAAGCCCCTGCATAGCCCCTGTCAGGCTTTCATAGAACTTGTTCATGTTCTTAACATGTGTATCGGCATCTTTCAACTCCATCTCGTACACTGCATTGAGCGATTGCAGGTTTTTAGTAACGGCCTGCATCTGTTTGTGATACTCACCTGTATCCTTAGATGCATCGGCCATTGATTTAACGGCTGTCATCGCGCTTCCATATGCTTTGTTCATCTCTACCAGAGAAGAAGCAGCGGCTTGCACGTTTTTGGCGTACTCATTAGTGGCAACGGCCGCATTAGAAAGGCTGTTCATTTGTTGTGCGGACGTAGCCAGGTTATTCAAACCCTTGCCCAGATTATCTAACAGATTCTGATCTACCTTAGCGGTTTTCAACATTTCATCTATTTTGAGCAGAGGAGACTCTCCACCAGCAGGGCGATTGCTGATGCGGGTAGGCTGTGAGGGACCTTCAAAATCTTCTGCTAATTCAGGGTATACTTTTTCCCAATCTGGTTCTTTGTGAGGTGGTTCGAAGGCACTTAAGAAGAAGATACCTGCCTCCACTGAAAGACCTATCATCAACATCTCATCAGCACCATTCAAGTGAAGGATTTTAAACAAAGCACCTACGATAACTACTGCCGCACCAATACCATACACCTTCGGCATTATGGTTTTGTACAGTAGCTCCATGAATCCGCCTTTTTTCTTGCTCATTGTGGTAGAGATTTAGTTTTTACCAATTAGTTTTTATAAAGATAAAGAGAGTTTTCAATTATTAAAATTCAGCACCAGACGAGCGACCAAGGTGCGTCATGGCACAACGGAAGCCGATGTAGGCGCGGCTGGAATCTTTGTATTCGTAGGTGCGTGTACCGGTCTCCAGGTAGTATGCCACATCTTTCCAGGAGCCACCACGTACTACTTTTTTGGGGGCAATCTTTGCGTTGTATTTGGTGCTCTCGGGGTTGGTGCGGTCGTCTATGTACTGTGGGTTTAAGTCCCACACGGTAGGCACTGAGGCGGGGTTGAAGTCGTCCAGACACCATTCTGAAACGTTGCCCGAAGTGTCGAACAATCCATAGTCATTCGGGAAGTAAGACATCACCGGTGAGGTATAAGCAAATCCGTCATCGTAGAAGTTACCACGACCAGGTTTGAAGTTAGCCAACATACAACCCTTCGAGTTGCGGATGTAAGGGTTACCCCAAGGGTATTTTGCCATATCGCGTCCACCACGGGCAGCGTACTCCCACTCTGCTTCCGAAGGCAGGCGGAATTCAGGCATTGGAAACTCGCCTACTGTTTTACGGTATTCATTCAGGTAAGCAGTTCTCCACTTGCCAAAAAACACAGCCGCATCCCAGTTGATGCCAACCACGGGGTAATCATCGTAGCCGGGGTGCCAGTAATAATAGTCTTGCACGGGGTCGCCCATGTGGTGTGCAAAATCTCTTACCCATACCGTGGTGTCGGGGTAATACTTCTGACGAAATTCTTCTGAGCTAACAGTGGGAAAACCTTCCAAGGTACCGTTTTCCACCAGGAAGAAATTAGTGAACTGTCTGTACTCGTTATTGGTGATTTCTGTATCGTCCATAAAGAACGGACCGATGGTTACCTGCTTGTTGAAGTTGATCTGGGTGGAGGCAGGATCTTCATCGGCCTGACCCATGTGGAACGTGCCGGCCGGTACGGGTACCATGCCGTAAGGAATGGTCATTACCCAGCCTTCGCGGTCGGGGGCGCCAATCAACTCGCCCTGATCGCCTCCTTTTTGGCCTCCAATGCCAAGCAGGCCACAACCGCCTGCAACTGCTGCCAATGCAAGCAGGGCCGCATAACTCAATCCTTTGGAAGAAACCTTATTGATCATACAACAAATATTAAAAATGCAATTGATACAGATTCGAAAGTTATTTTTAAACCCTTTATTTTAAAAGAAGTATCCTACCAAATTCACTAAAATCCTTAAAAAAGACAAATATTTTCGATCAATGCCGGTAGCGGGGGGTGCGCACTACCTTTTTTCCGGTACCCGGATTTACCGGTAACTCGTACGAAAGCATGAACTCGTGCGAGGTAGGTTGCTTGGCCTGTTGGTCTTTCACCACATAGTCCAGCGCGTAACCCAGTTTCAACGATTTGTCCTTCATGAAGCTATAACCTAACAACAGAATAGCTGCCTCCGACTGACGAAACGATAAACCGCCCCACATAGTATCTTTCAGGTAGGCCAATCCACCCACATCAAAGGATGTTTTGTTAAAATCGGACTTTACAAGGGTTGAAAACTGAAAGCGGAGGTCGAAGCTGACTTCGTAAAAATAGCCTCCGGTAACATACACGTGGTTCTGTAGTGCATTGCGGGCGCTGGTGCCAAAGTCGAACTCGCTTCGGGTTAGGTGGCTGGCGCCAATGCCTGCATAATACTTCTCTTTTCTGAAAAAGGCGCCCACCGCAAAGTCTGGGCGTATTTGCGACTCTTTACCGGCTTTGTCGCGCAAAAGCGGATCGTTGGGGTCTGTGAAGCGGTAAATATCGTAATTGATGGTCTGCGAATAAGACCCCACGCGCACCCCCAAACTGAGTTTGCTGTCTTTGATGCCCAGGTGATAGGCATAGGAGAGTTGTGTCTCCAGGGCGTTAATGGGTCCTTGTTTGTCGTTGGCAATGTAGGCACCAAAACCGCTGTTGATTTTAAAGATGGGAGCCGAGAAGCTCACGATCTGCGTGGTAGGTGCCCCTCCATCGCCAAACGTGGGGGAGTAACCCAGCCATTGGGTGCGGTGCAACGCTGTAAGTTTGGTAACGCCCTCTACACCGGCATAGCCTGGGTTGTAGTACAACGTGTTAAACATGTACTGCGTAAACTGCGGGTCTTGCTGCGCCTTCGCGAAGCCTGCAACCGCCAACAAAGCACCTATTAGAAAGCTCTTCTTCACGCGCGGGTTAAAAAATGAGTTTAAATATACGCGAAAAAATATTTATGCTCCGAAAGCTATGTAATTAAAGTGTAATAAAACAGAGACTATTATAAAATACTAATTATGAAACAGTTATTTGATTCCGTTGGCCTTCTTCACATACAATTCAATAGCGCCTGTCATAGAGGGGGCGTTGGGCAAAGGGGCCTCAATGTCCAGCACCAGGCCGGCATCGCGCACGGCTTTGGCTGTTGTGGCACCAAACGCAGCTATGCGTGTATTATTTTGCTTGAAGTCGGGAAAGTTGACGAAAAGCGAATTGATGCCTGACGGGCTGAAGAAGGCCAGAATGTCGTAATAAACGTTTTTCAAATCGCTAAGGTTGGCCGCCACGGTGTGGTAAATAATGGCCTCGGTGTATTGATAGCCATTGTCGCGCAGAAAATCGGGAATGTCGTTCTTGCGGATGTCTGAGCACGGGAAGAGGAATTTTTCGTTTTTGTGCTTTTTGATGATTTCGAGCAAATCTTTGGTGTCCTTAAGGCCCGAAAAAATTTTCCGCTTGCGTATTACAATGTACTTCTGCAGGTAATTAGAAGTTTGGTCGGAGATGCAGAAATACTTCATATCGGGCGGCATCTCCAATTTCATTTCCATGCAAATGTGGAAAAAATGATCCACCGCATTGCGACTGGTAAAGATGATGGCCGTGTGGTTAAGGATATCTATCTTCTGTTTTCTAAACTCTTTGACGGGCACAGGCTCTACCTGAATGAAGGGGCGAAAATCAATTTTTAGGTTGAACTTTTCGGCTAACTTAAGATAAGGCGAGTTGGGGTCGGTGGGTGCTTCCTGAGTGACGAGAATACTTTTTACTTTCAGCATTCGGTCATTGGCAGTTCCTGTCATATCAACACTGATCGGTTCGCTAGAAAAACAAAACTTCGTAGTAGATCACTAACGGAAAAATTTCCGTTGCGCAAAGGTAGGAAAATAAATGGAACGCGGTGAAAGGTGATTTGCTCATTAATTTGAAAAATGCCAGCACAAACCAGCCGCCCAGCACCCAACCCAGCAAAGTAACGAGCCTGTTGAAGAAAACGGATTCGCGCACATCGCCAATAAAATAAACCAACAAACAGCACGAGAATATCACACCCACAAAAGCCAGCAGTCTGAAAAAATTGAAAACCTGTATCGCATACGCTTCGCGAAACTTATATGTGCCCGCTGCTATCAGCGCAATGATGATTTTTGCAAACAATGCCCCCAGGACTGCCAGCGAAAACGAGAGCCAGTAAAACAATGCCTTTGGCACCGAGGTAAATCTGAAATAGTTGGACACTACCCAGTGCCCCTGCGTATAATGAAATACCACCATCAACAAAAACGACAGCCACAGGGCTATGAAGACATAGATAACCAGGTTGATACTTGACGTTACCCGGCCGGCCACTACGTTTTCATCGCGTTCTTGAATAGAAAACAATTTAATAAAGTTAAAATAATCGAGCGTAAGCCGTGGGTTGGATTGAAACAGAAGCACAAAATAAAGCCCAAGCGTGATAGATACCAAAATAGAAAAATCGAGGAAGGCATTTCGTGTGCGCGGCACCAGATCCGCCTCCACCGGCACCGAAACATAATGTATGAGCCGAGTTTCAAGAAAGGGTGTCCCCTTTCCGGCCCGAATGTTCAACGACCACTCCGAGCCATACAGCCGAGCAAGACTATCAATGGAAAGCGTTGTTTCATGCGCAAACTGCCCCAACAACTTTCCATCAAGCCAAACGGAAAACGGACTGACACTACGCACCTGCACATAGTTCCCGTTCTCTGTAATGGCATCAATGGCAAAAAATACGGATTGATAATCTTCCGAGGCTGCGGCTTTCAGCCATTGTCCTTCGTAGACCATCCATCTCTCTCGCAGATCGGCTTTGGTTTTGGTGTGCCTTTGAGCCGGCAAGGCCAGCGGCCACATCAGCATAAAGAACAATCCAACCAAAAACGTACGCATGCCGCAAGTAGCAGAAACTCCGTTGAACTTGCCAAGCCTGCTTCTTGTTTTTTTGACAATGCTTTAGGCTAACTTTACAGACTTTATTATTTCAAATTCACTCAAAGTTGTGGCTGGCCTCTACCTTCATATTCCATTCTGTAAGCAAGCCTGCTATTACTGCGATTTCCACTTCTCCACACAGCTCAGGCACCGGGCGGAATTGACGGATGCCATTTGCGAGGAGCTGAAACTGCAACAAGGCTACCTGGAGGGTGAAGCTTTGGAAACCGTTTACCTGGGTGGTGGCACACCTTCTGTGCTGGAAGAAGAAGAATTAAACCATTTGTTCGAATGCATTCACCAGCATTATCAGGTGCTTACGGGTGCTGAAATCACCGCAGAGGTAAATCCCGATGACCTGACCAACGAAAAGCTGAACACGCTTCTCCGTGCGGGCATCAACAGATTGAGCATCGGCATCCAATCGTTTAACGACCAAGTGCTGACCTACTTTAACAGGGCACACAATGCCACCCAAAGTATGGCCGCTTACCAGGCAGCCCGCCTCGCAGGATTTACCAATATCAGTATTGACCTTATTTATGGTGTGCCTGGCACCAGCCTGGCAGATTGGAAACGGGAGTTGGACCAAGCGCTGATGCTAAAGCCCGAACACCTGTCGGCTTACTCACTCACCATTGAAGAGAATACGGTGTTTGGCCGGTGGCACGCCAAAAAGAAATTGCAGGCAGCGGATGAAAAACTGGTGGCCGATGAACTTGAACTGCTGGTAGACACCTTGACCCACGCTGGTTACGAACACTACGAGGTTTCGAACTTCGCCCTCCCCGGTTATTACTCAAGGCACAACACCAGCTACTGGCAGCAAAAAAAATACCTGGGCGTGGGGCCCAGTGCCCATTCGTACAACGGCCATTCGCGCCAGTTCAATGTGGCCAACAATGGTCTTTATACTGCTGCGCTGGCGCAGGGTAGGGTGCCATTTGAAATAGAAACCCTCACCCAGGCGGACCAGGTGAACGAATACCTGTTAACCACGCTGCGCACCAGTTGGGGTTGCGATATCCAACAGTTGCGTACTTCGCTGGGCTTTACCTTCTCGGGCGAACAACAACGGTATATGGAGACCTTGGTGGAAAACGGACTGGCAGAAAAAACCAAAACCCATCTGCGCCTCACCAAAAAAGGAAAAATGCTGGCCGATAAAATTGCCAGCGATTTGTTTGTTTCCGGTGAATCTTCGGAAATTGGCTAACTTTCCGCCATGACACCCCAGGAAAAAAAAGTTTACATGCTGCTGAAGGCCGTGATCTTCTACTACCACGGTCTGGATGAACCCGAAAAGCAAGACCTGGATGAAACTTCGCGAAAGCTGGATGCTGAAGCTGAACTTAAGTGGGCGATTGAATTCATAGCCAAAGACTATGTGACCGCCTTCGAAAGAGCGCGCACCTATCTGAATGAAATCATTGGCGATTACCCCAAACCCCAACGCATAGAATTAATAAACATGGTGTGGCAAAGCAACAACCTGAAGGGCTACGTTACCGAAATGGAAGCCACAGCCATGCTACGCCTGGCCAAAGATTGGAACGTAGAGAAAGAACTGATAGAGCTGGTGTTGAGGTAGTTCCGGCAGATAGGTAAATACCTGCGGGTGTAAACGCTTACAAACTCATCATATCCTTAAACTTGGCTGCCTGCCTGCGGCTCACTTCTACCTTATCACCTCCACGTAGCTTCACCATCAGTCCGCCATTGAACCATGGTTCTATGCCCTCCACCCAACTCAGGTTTACAATGTGCTTGCGGCTGGCGCGGAAGAAAGAGCGCTCGTCTAATTTTTCATCCAACGCGTTCAACGATTTGTGGATCATCGGCCGGTTGGCATCGAAATACACTTTAATATAATTACCGTCCGACTCGAACAGGCGAATGTTGGCCAGGCTAACAAACCAACAGCGCTCGCCATCTTTCACAAAAACCTGGTCTTCCAAGCCCAGCTTCTTGTCGCCTCTGCGGCCTGCCCGGGTTTTTTCTTTGTCCAGAATTTTTTGCACTGCCTCCGACAGGCGCTCTGCGGTAATAGGTTTTAACAAGTAGTCGAGGGCGTTTACTTCGAAAGCCTTTAAAGCAAACTCATCGTACGCGGTGGTAAATACTACCAATGGAGCAGAGTCCAGCGACTCCAGCAACTGAAAGCCGGTGCGGCCGGGCATTTGTATATCGAGAAAAAGCAGATCGGGGTTCAGCTCTTCAATCATCTTCTCGGCCTCATCGGCATTCATGGCTTCGCCCACAACCTCAATGGAAGGGTGCTCTTCCAACAACTTCATCAATTCTTTGCGTGCCAAACGCTCATCATCTACGATCAGTGCTTTCATTTCATTTATTAGTTATATAAGTGTGGAATAATTATTTCCGTTAAAACAAAATTATCTTTTTCAGTTAATATTCTAAAGGTAGCATCATCGCCATAGATGAGTTTCAAGCGCTGCCTTGTATTTTCCAAACCTAACCCCGATGAACCGTTTTTGTAATGGCCGTTTAAAGTAAACCTGCCGCTGTTGCGGATGTGTATCTTCAGGTGGTCTCCATCTACTTTGGTTTTAATTTGAATAAGTCCTCCGCTGGTTAACTTAGATATGCCGTGTTTGATGCCGTTTTCCACCAGGGTTTGGATCATCAATGGTGGCACCAGGAAATCTTTCGATTCAGGGTCGATATCGAAATCTGTTTTCAGGCGTTCTTCGAAACGAATACTTTCAAGGCCCAGGTAATCTTTCACTAACTTCAGTTCATCATCAAAACTCGTGAGGCCTTTTTTCTCCGTCACCAACGAATTGCGCAGAATGCTCGACAGTTGATTGATTGCCTCCTTCGACTTGGCCGGGTTTTCATCTACCAACGCCCGGATGCTGTTAAGCGCATTGAAAATAAAATGCGGATTGAGTTGCGACTTCAGGTTGCTCAACTCTATCTCTTTGATGGAAGCCTCGAGTTTCAACGATTTGTTATACCGTTCGAAGTAGTTGTAGATGAAGTGCAGCGTAGACCACAAGAAAAAAATGAGGGCGTAGAAAAATACACCACTCACTATTTTCTCGGGATCGAAGGAGGAATAACTGAAAAGGTTCAGCGCCATCGACACCGGTATGCGCACAAGGTAGGTAATCACACTCATGGCAAAAACCGCAGCCAGTACGTGTGGTATCAGCCTTGCCAGCGACATGGAGAGCCATTTGCGCTCGTTGATGTAGTTGCGGTAAAAGTGGGTGAGCAGTAAACAAATAAATGCCTCGAAAACCAGGAAGAGCACGCGCCTGATACTGATTTCGGCTCCCTCTGAAGCCAGGTAGCTGGTAAATAGCTGGGCGCCAAAGTAGGCTGCCCAACCGCCTATTTGCAAGGTCCAGTATAGCCGATACTTGTTTACCATGAAAAGGCAAAGTTAGCGAAACGGCCAACGGAAGAATTCAAATCTTTTACAAACGGCTTGTGCGCACGTTAATTCAGTTCTGACTTAAGAAACCGCCCTGTATAGCTGGCCGGATTTTTTGTCACCTCTTCGGGTGTGCCCTGCGCAATAATGCGGCCGCCCTTGGCCCCGCCTTCCGGGCCCAGATCGATGATGTGATCTGCCGACTTGATCACATCCATGTTATGCTCAATCACCAGAACGGTGTTGCCTTTGTCAACCAACTTCTGCAACACGTCCAACAGGTGCGAAATATCCTGAAAGTGTAAGCCCGTTGTGGGCTCATCTAAAATGTAAAGTGTTTTGCCTGTGTCGCGCTTCGATAGCTCGGTTGCCAGTTTCACACGCTGTGCCTCCCCACCCGATAAAGTGGTGGCGTGCTGGCCTAATGAAATATAGCCCAGGCCTACCTCATTTAAGGTTTGAATCTTGCGGAGAATCTTCGGCTGATTCTCGAAAAAGGTAACCGCTTCTTCAACCGTCATATCCAATACATCGGCAATGGATTTACCTTTGAAACGTACCTCCAGGGTCTCCCGGTTGTAACGCTTGCCCTTGCATGTTTCGCAGGGCACGTGTACATCCGGCAAAAATTCCATTTCAATCAGGCGAAGGCCGGCCCCTTCGCAGGTTTCGCAGCGGCCACCTTTTACGTTGAAAGAAAAGCGGCCGGTTTTGTAGCCGCGTATTTTAGCCTCGGGTAATTGCGCAAATAAATCGCGTATGTCTGAGAAAACGCCCGTATAAGTAGCCGGGTTAGACCGGGGTGTGCGGCCAATAGGCGACTGGTCTACCTCAATCACTTTGTCAATCAACTTCAGGCCTTCCACTTTTTTGAATGGCAGCGGCTCGGTGCGCGCATTGAAAAAGTGCCTGTTCAGAATAGGGAACAATGTTTCATGTATTAACGTAGACTTGCCACTGCCCGATACTCCGGTAATACATGTAAAAGTTCCCAGCGGAATAGAAAGGGTAACATCTTTCAGGTTATTGCCGCTGGCACCCGCCAACACCAACTTTTCGCCTGTACCTTTTCTTCGTTCTTTCAGGTACTCAATTTTCAGCTCGCCACTCAGGTAACGCGCAGTGGTGCTGTTGTTTTTCATAAACGTTACGGGGTCGCCCTGCGCTACAACTGTGCCCCCGTGCCTGCCAGCACCCGGACCAATATCTATGATGTAATCCGAATCGATCATCATTTCTTTGTCGTGCTCCACCACCACCACAGAGTTCCCCAGATCGCGCAGGTCTTTCAGCGCCTTTATTAACTTGGCGTTGTCGCGCGCGTGGAGGCCAATGCTGGGCTCATCCAGTATGTACAAAACACCAACCAACTGCGTCCCGATCTGTGTAGCCAAGCGTATACGTTGCGATTCGCCACCACTCAACGTTCTGATCGGCCTGTTCAGATGCAGGTAATCCAGGCCGACATCCAGCAAGAAGCCAATGCGCTTGCGGATTTCCTTCAGCACTTCGGTGGCAATTAATCGTTGTTTTTCCGTTAATCTTTTTTCTAACCCGTTAAACCAGTTGCTTAACTCTTGAATGTTCATGTCGGCCAACTGGGCAATGTTTTTTTTGTCGATGAGGAAGTGCAACGATTCTTTTTTTAGTCGCGCGCCATCGCATTCGGGGCATGTTTTGATAACCGTAAAATCTTCCACCCACTTTTTAATGGCCTCCGACCCTTCATCGCGTTGTTTTTCGAGAAAGCGGATGATGCCCTCGAAGCGGGTGTTCCATTCGGTACCCGGATATTTTACCGAGGGCACTGTCACCGGCTCGTCATCGCCATAGAGCAACACCTTGAGCACATCTTTAGGAATGTCTTTAATGGGCGTGCTGAGAGCCAGCTTATGGCGCTTCAGCATGGCCTCTACTTTTTTGAAAATCCAGATGTCGCGGTATTCGCCCAAAGGCAAAATGCCCCCGCGGCTGATGCTCAGTTTTCTGTCGGGTATAATGGAATCTTCCGTAATTTCTTCAATAATACCCAAGCCATTGCAGGTGGGGCAGGCGCCATAAGGTGAATTGAATGAAAATGCGTTGGGCGCAGGCTCATCGTACGAAAGCCCCGTTTTGGGGTCCATCAAAAATTTCGAAAAGTGGTGCACTTTGCCCGACTCTTCCAGCGCCATGATTACTCCTTTACCTTCCTTCAGAGCTCGATTGACAGATTGGGCAATGCGGGGCCGATCTTTGGCATCGACCACAATGCGGTCTATCACCAGTTCGATGTCGTGAATCTTAAAACGGTCTACCTGCATTTTGGCAGTAATGTCTTGCACGGTGCCATCTACACGCACTTTGGTGTAGCCCTGCTTGCGCACTTGCACAAAGAGCTCGCGGTAATGGCCTTTGCGCCCCTTTACCACCGGGGCCAGCAACGTTAGCTTTTTGCCTTTGAAGCCCTGCAGCAATGCCTCAATGATCTGGTCTTCCGACTGGCGCACCATCTTTTCGCCACTCAGGTAAGAATACGCTTCGCTGGCACGGGCATACAACAGGCGCATGAAGTCGTAAATTTCTGTTACCGTGCCCACGGTAGACCGCGGGTTACGTGAGGTGGTTTTCTGTTCGATGGAAATAACCGGACTCAGGCCATTGATCTTGTCTACATCGGGCCTTTCCAAATCGCCAATAAAGCTGCGTGCGTAGGCAGAAAAACTTTCCATGTACCTGCGCTGCCCTTCGGCATAAATGGTATCGAACGCCAAAGAAGATTTTCCGCTGCCGCTGATGCCCGTTACAACCACTAACTGGTTGCGCGGAAACGAGATGGAAATATTCTTGAGGTTGTGCTCGCGTGCACCAATTACTTCAATATAATCGTGCCCTGTAGGGTCTGCTTTCTTTGCGGAAGTGGCTTTGGCCATGTAAAAACGAGTGGTTGAAAGGAAGAGTACAAAAATGAAGCGCTAATTGTTTCAGAACAAGGGGCCGGTGTAACAAATGGCTACTTCTTTTCGACTAAACAACATGATGTGGAAATGGATTGACTCTCTGAAAAAGTTTCTAGTTGTAAAGCTATTTACCATCTACCTGCGCTACCTCATTGGTTTCGCTTTTGTATTTGCCTCCATCATCAAAATCAGAGGTGAACGGTTTACCAACATACCGCCCACCGAGCCTGTGGGCTACTTTTTCGAGGCCATGTATCAATCCGGTTTTTACTGGCAATTTCTGGGCTGGGCCCAGTTAGTTTCGGGCGCCCTGCTCATGTCTCAGCGATTTTCAACCATTGGAGCCATGGTGTTCTTCCCGGTGATTCTCAATGTGTGCCTGATCACCCATTCAGTCGACTTTGGTTCAGGTACCCCCACCATCACCACCCTTATGCTGTTGGGAACTGTTTTTCTGCTGCTGTGGGACTATCAAAAGTGGGTTCACCTTTTTCTGCCCGATCATCGCGTGAAGATAGACCTCACTCAGCAACCCCGAGATGCGTTCATGACAGACCCTATTTGGACCGTCACTGGAGTTTGGTTTGTGGTGGTTACCGTAGCGATGAATGTCATCGGCAAATCGATGGCGGGTATGCATGTGGGCCTGGCCATTCTGTTTCTGTCGGGGGTAGTTGCCTTTGTGTGGGGCATGGTGCGCCACCAGCGCAGGCTAAAGCTTTCGAAAGCTTAGCTCATGGCACATCGGTGCCGGTAACCCAGCGCAGCATTTCAAACCAGTCCTGGCGCTCCAGCCTCACGCGCATGGCATCTGCGGCCTCCTTCAGGCGGCTGGCCTGGCTGGTGCCTACAACTGGAAAAACCTGCGAGGGGTGTGCCAGTAACCAACCCAACAACAATTGTGGCAGCGTTGCCTGGTATTTTTGCCGAAGGGCGGTGGATAGTTGTTGTACTCTATCGCCCACCTGGTGGCCATCGGCAAAAGGCTTGCCCCCACCCAATGGCGACCATGCCATGGGTGCCACGCGGTGCTGATACAGGTGATCGATCGTGCCGTTAAAAATCGGTTGGTGTTGAAATAGGGACAACTCAATTTGGTTTGTGACCAATGGGAACGGTAGCGTGCCTTGCAGCAAATCGAATTGAGCCGGTGTGAAGTTGGAAACGCCAAAATGCAACACCTTGCCCTGCCCTTTCAATTGGGTGAAAGCTTCCGCAACCTGTTCTACATCCATCAACGGGTCAGGTCTGTGCAACAGCAGCAAGTCAATTTTCTCAACACCCAGTTGGCGAATGGAGTTTTCTGCCGAAGTAACAATGTGTTGGAAAGAGGTGTCGTAATGTTTGATGTGATGGGCGGGCCTGGCGGCAGATAATAACTTGATGCCGCACTTGGTTACAATCTGAAGTTTCGGTTGCAACCCCGGGCTTAGCTTCAGGGCCTCACCAAATGCAGACTCATTGCCATAATCACCATAAATATCGGCATGATCGAACGTGGTAATGCCCCTGTCGATGGCCTGGTTGATGAGTGCATTCAACTGATGTGCGTTTAACTGATTCCATCGCCATGCCCCGGCAATGATGCGCGACAACGATGGCCCCTGCGGATGAAGTGGTTGCTTATTCATGAGTAAAAGATGCCAAGTTGGCAAATAAATACCACTAAACTCGCTCCTTCGAGGGGTCCATTTGAAGCTTTAGGCCAACCCACAAAAAGTACCCCAATCGATTGAAAATCGGCATTTTGCAGCCTATTGTTAGTTAGTCTATAGATTTTATAGATTTTTTAGGCAAAACCCTTGGAAGTGCCTTCCCTTCGTGCCTACCTTTCTTGCGAAATGCCTAAATCCATGTGTTTGAAAAGATCTTTCTGTTGCCAGTGGGCATTTGGATCATCATGTCGTTAATGGGGTAAAACAAGCAACACAACATGACGCCCCTTGATAACCGAGGGGTTTTGTTTTAATAAAAGAGATATGCAGAGTTTCCGCACAGAGTTAGAAAATCCGGTAGTAGAGAAAGACATCGTAGACCTGGAAAAAAAGATCAGGCTGTTCCGCGAGGGAAAGATAGACGAAGAGAAATTCAGAAGCTTGCGGTTGGTGCGCGGCATCTATGGCCAACGGCAACCGGGTGTACAAATGATACGCATCAAGTTGCCATTTGGCAAAGTGAGCCTTCAGCAGTGGCTCACTATTGCCGACATCTGCGATGAGTATGCCACCGGTAACATGCACCTCACCACCCGTCAGGATATACAAATACATTACGTTAGCCTGGAGCGCACCCCCGAACTGTGGGCGCGCCTGGAAAAAGACGATGTTACGTTGCGCGAAGCGTGCGGCAATACGGTGCGCAATGTAACCGCCTCGCCCACGGCCGGCATCGACCCAGAAGAACCTTTTGACGTAAGCCCATATGCCCACGCGCTCTTTAAATATTTTCTAAGAAACCCGGTTTGCCAGGACATGGGCCGAAAATTCAAGGTTGCATTTTCTGCCAGCGATAAAGACACAGCCCTTACGTGCATGCACGACCTGGGCTTTTTGCCCAAAGTACAAACTGTGCACGGCAAAGAGCAGCGTGGGTTCAAAGTAATGCTGGGCGGAGGATTGGGCGCACAACCTTTCCTGGCAAAAGTTGCGTTCGAATTTTTGCCAGAAGACCAACTGATACCCTTTACCGAAGCCGCATTACGCGTGTTCGACCGGTATGGCGAAAGAACCAGCAGAAACAAAGCGCGACTGAAATTCCTCATCAACAAAATAGGCTTTGAAGAATTCATGCGCCTGGCGAAAGAAGAGCAGCTTGCTTTAAAATACCAACAGTTTCCCATCGATACCCAATGGCCGCAGCCCGAGCCACCAGCAGTGCCTGCTTCGCTATCCACCGAGGTGAACAACACCAGCCGCTTTGAGGCCTGGAAGAAAACCAACACGTTTGCGCAAAAGCAGCCTGGCTTTTTTGCCGTTTTCCTGAAAATACAAACAGGCGACATCAAAACAGACAAAGCCCGTAAGTTGGCTGCCATAGTTCAAAAATATGCTGCCGATGAAATAAGGGTAACCATAGAGCAAGGGTTGATGTTGAAATTCGTTCGCGCGCGGGCGCTGGCCGAACTCTACACCGCATTAGATGAAATAGGTTTGGCAGAGCCCGGCTATGGCGGCATTGCCGATATTACCGCCTGCCCCGGTACCGATACCTGCAACCTCGGCATTTCCAGCAGCATGGGCATTGCCCGCGAACTGGAACGAGTGCTGGCCGATGAGTATCCTGATTTTGTGATTGACTCAGGCATCAAAATCAAAATCAGCGGCTGCATGAATGCCTGTGCGCAGCATGGCATTGCCGACATTGGCTTTCATGGCAGTTCGCTGAAGGCAAACGGCAACGTGTTGCCAGCCTTGCAAGTATTAATGGGTGGCGGGCCGCTGGGCAATGGCGAAGGCCGAGTTGCCGATAAAGTGATTAAGATTCCCAGCAAGCGCGGGTCCCAGGCACTGCGACTGCTCTTGAATGATTTTGGCGACCACCGGGAAGAGGGTGAATATTTCTTAAGCTACTACCAACGCAGGGGCGAGGAATACTTTTACAAATTACTAAAACCATTGGCCGACCTTACTTCGCTGGCCGATGCCGATTTTGTGGATTGGGACCACGATGAAAAATTTGAAACGGCCATAGGCGTGGGTGAATGTGCCGGAGTGAAAATTGATTTGATCTCCACCTTGCTTTTTGAAGCAGAAGAAAAACTGGGCTGGGCGCAAGAGGCACTGGCGAATAAGTTTTATGCAGACAGCATTTACCACAGCTACAATGTGTTTGTGAGCACCGCCAAGGCGTTGTTGCTCGAAAAGGAAGTGAGCTGCAATTCGCACATATCTATCTTAACCGATTTCGATAAGCACTTTGTGGCCACTGGCGCATTTTCGTTTGCTCCGGATTTCAAAACTTTTGTACTCCGGTTGAATCAGCACCTGCCCAGCGAAGAATTTGCCCAAACCTACCTGCACGATGTTTCGGTGTTTCTGAAAGCAGCACAGGTCTATAGAAATGAAACAGCGAAAATCAATTTGACACCAGACTTAAAGCAGACCGCATGAAAGTACAAAAACTGACGGTTGTTGGAGCCGGACCTGGCGATGAAGAGTTGATAACCCTGAAAGGCGTAAGAGCACTGGAGGAAGCGGATGTGGTATTGTACGATGCACTGGTAAATCCGGCACTGCTTCAATACGCTCCGGCATCTGTTCCCAAAATTTATGTGGGCAAACGCGAAGGGCAACATTCTTGCACGCAGCAGCAAATCAACGAAATGATTGTGGCCATGGCCGGCCAGTACGGTCACGTGGTGCGCCTGAAGGGTGGCGACCCCTTTGTGTTTGGGCGCGGCCACGAAGAACTGGAAGCAGCACGATCCAATAACATCATTGCTCAATATGTTCCGGGCATATCCAGTTCCATTTCTGTAGCGGGGCTGGCCGATATACCGGTTACACAACGGGGCTATAGTGAAAGTTTTTGGGTGATTACGGGCACCACGGCAAAAGGTGAACTTTCCAAAGACGTGGCATTGGCCGCACAAACCACCGCCACCGTGGTGATTTTGATGGGCCTGAGAAAACTGGCCGCCATAGTTCAAGTGTTTCACCTTGCCGGCAAACAAAGCTTGCCCGTTGCGGTCATCCAGAATGGCTCGCTGCCCGATCAGCAAATCGTACTTGGCAACATGACAAACATCGTGGAACGCGTGGTTGAGAGAAAAATCGGCTCCCCTGCGGTTATTGTGGCCGGTGAGGTGGTGAGGCTTCATCCTTCCCAATGGCAGGAAGAAGTGAACAGCATGTTGGCAACCCGTTAATTTGTGTATGAATCGGACTGCTGTCGGCAACACCTTGTTCCCCATTTTCCTGAAATTGGAGCACTTTCATGTTCTGCTAGTAGGCGGGCGATGGGTGGCGCTTGAAAAGTTGCAGGCCATACTAGCCAATGCACCCGCCACTCCCGTTCGCGTGGTGGCGTTGGAGTTTCATGAAGATTTCCTCGCCCTTGCCCGCACCTCTCCGCACATTACGATCGAACAAAAAAAATACGAGCCTGCCGATATGGAAGGTATTGACCTGGTCATCACGGCAGTAAATAACCACGCCATTAGCAGACAAATCTTTGAAGACGCCCATCAACGGAAAATCTTCATCAACACAGCAGACACGCCCCACCTGTGCGATTTCTATTTGGGCTCCATCGTACAACAAGGAAACCTCAAGATCGCCATCTCTACCAATGGCAAAAGTCCTACCATGGCCAAACGGCTAAAGGAGTGGCTCTACCACGTGCTGCCCGATAACCTGGAAACTTCTCTGGAAAACCTGCATCGTATCCGTGAAAAGATAAAGGGCGACTTTACCGAGAAAGTAAAAAAGCTGAACCAAATTACCAGCAAGATGCTGATCGATTAGCGACTACATCTGGCCTGGTGCCTTCTTCACCATCACCACGTCAATTCCTTTTTCCCGGGCCAGGGTGTTGATCTTCTCCACATTACCATCGATGGTGTTTCTTAAGCGGGCCAGTTCTTCATCCACCATTTTGGTAAGCATCTGCCGCACCTCTTCGCCCTGACGGGTGGGCGGAAAATCACCTTGCGCTTGTTCTACCATCAAGTGGGCTAACCGGTTGTTTATCTTGATGCCATAGTTCAGCGGATCTTGCACGCTGCGGTTTTTGGTTTGATGAATATTGTTCTCATGCACTGATAATTCGCTTTCAAATTTTTTCACGGCATCGGCCAGTGCTTTGTATTGCGGTTCTGCACCAATTTTGTTTTTTACAAAGTTCAGGTCCTCTTTGATTCTGCGAATGTCAATCACACCCTGATTGGCTTCACTCACTTTGTCGCGCACCTTGGTTAGAAAATCGAACTGCGCCTGAAACTCTTCTTGTGTGGTTAGAACGCGTGGATCTTTCAGGATTTCAAACTCTTGTGTAGACGAATTGCCATTCACGGTCAGGCGTACCTTGTATTTTCCAGGCACGGCCTTCGGGCCAAGGTTAGGCGATCCGTAAAACACCATACCGGGGAAGGTAGTGTAACCAGGGTAACGCATGTCCCACACAAAACGACCGCCACCCGCCTTTACCGTAAGTTGGTCGCTGCGTTCTTGTGCCTTGTTGCTAAACGTCCTGATCACATCACCATCGGCTTCCAGAATTTCCAGTTTAACATCTGTTTGCTCATCTACCGACTTTAAAAAATAATGCACCAGCACACCGCCAGGATGATTCTCGCCCTCCAACTTTCTGTTCACGCCACGCCAGCCGCCTCCGCCCGGCATGCGGTAGCTGGGCATAGGTTTGAAAAGTACTGTTTGCTGGCTGGCCATCTCTTTGCTGAGCTGATGCAAGGGAGTGAGGTCATCGATCATCCAGAAACTTCTGCCATGCGTTGCCGCGATCAGGTTATCATTCTTCACGGCCAAATCGTGAATGGGCACCGGAGGCAGGTTCAACTGAAACTTGCTCCAACTGGCGCCATCATCAAACGAAATCCACATGCCCTTCTCGGTACCCGCATAAAGCAACCCTTGCCGTTTGGGGTCTGCCCGAACTACCCGCACAAACTCATCGGCAGGGATGCCACTGGTAATCACCGTCCACGTCTTTCCATAATCAATCGTTTTATAGATGTAAGGTGTGTAATCGCCAAACTTGTACGATGTGGCTACAGCATACGCACCGCCCTTTACAAATGGGTTTACATCAATACTATTCCACATGTTGTACTTGGGCGACATCGGGGGCGTCACGTTCTTCCAACTCTTGCCACCATCGGTCGTAACATGAAGCAGGCCATCATCAGATCCAGTCCAGATTTCGTCTTTGGTGAAAGGAGACTCCATGATGACAAAGAGATTGGCGTAATATTCAGCTCCTGTATTGTCCTGGGTAATAGGGCCGCCCGAGCTCTTGAGTGTTTCGGGCTCACCGCGTGTAAGGTCAGGACTGATGACCTCCCAACTGGCACCACCATTGTACGTTACGTGCAGGTAGTTGGAGCCGGCATAGAGTTTCCGGGAGTCGTGCGGACTGAACAACAGCGGGTAATTCCAATTGAAACGGTACTTCATCACCTCCACGCCCGAACCGGCCGGAAGGTCAGGCCATACGTTGGTGCTGCGCTCTTGCCCATTGCCCAGGTTCTGCATGCTCATATAGCCCTTGTAGTCGCTGCCATAAATAATGTCCGGATTGTTTGGGTCAGGCGCCAGGTGGGCACTTTCGCCAATAGAAAGGGCCACCCAGTCGCGTTCGCTGATGCTGTTGCCGCTGGTGCGGTGAGGTAACCGTACGCTGGTATTGTCTTGCTGCGCACCCAGGATGTTGTAAGGGAAAGAGTTGTCGGTAGTAACGCGGTAGAACTGGGCCGTTGGCTGGTTGTGGTACGTGGTCCAATTATTTCCTCCATCGTTCGACACCTGCGCACCTCCATCATCGGCCATGATCATGCGCTGGTTGTTGTTGGGGTCAATCCACAGATCGTGGTGGTCGCCATGGGGTGCGTTCTTCAGCTCAAAAGTCTTTCCTCCATCTTTGGATTCACCGTAGCTCACGTTGAGCACGTACACCTTGTCTTCGTTTTGTGTATCGGCATAGATGCGGCAATAGTACCATGCGCGCTGCAACAACGCCCTATCCTGGTTTACGCGCGCCCACGTTTGGCCTGCATCTTCCGAGCGATAGACTCCTGGGGCATCTGTGTTTTCGATGATGGCCCACACGCGGCCGGAGTTAACAGGTGAAACCGTTACGCCAATGATGCCGTTGGTTCCTTTGGGCATGCCCGCGTTGTCCGACAGGTTGTCCCAGGTATCGCCACCATCGGTGCTCTTCCAAAGTTTGGAATCAGGCCCACCGCTGTCCATACGCCACCCGTTGCGTTTCATATTCCACGTGGAGGCATAGAGTATTCTGGGATTGTTTGGATCAAAAACCAGGTCGGCAGCGCCTGCCGTTTCGTTGATGTATAAGATCTTCTTCCAGGTCTGACCGCCATCGGTACTGCGAAACACACCGCGCATCTCGTTGGGCTTCCATAGATTGCCCATGGCTGCTACGTATACGATGTCAGGGTTTTTCGGATGAATGCGAATGCGCGAAATATGCCGGGAATCCTTTAGCCCGATGTGTTTCCAGGTGGCGCCCGCATCGGTCGATTTCCACACGCCCCATCCCGAAGAGACATTGTTGCGCAGCGTCTGCTCGCCCTCGCCCACATACACCACGTTGGGGTCGCTCTCGGCCACGGCCACGGCCCCCACGGTGCCACCAAAAAATTTGTCGGTAATGTTGAACCAGGTTTGACCCGCATCCTCGGTTTTCCAAACACCTCCACCTACTGCTCCAAAATAATACACATGGTTGTTGCCCGGTATGCCCGTAGCGGTGCTGGAGCGGCCGCCCCGAAACGGACCCAACTCGCGCCAGCGAATTCCTTCGTACAGCGCCTGATCGAACGAAGTGGTAGGCGAAGCAGCCGTTGACTTTTTCTGGGCGAAGGTATCGCTGGTACACAGCCATACAGCGAACAACAATATAAGCAGGCGCATCATGGTTTTTGTTTTTTTCAAAATATGATTTACGAAAAGGTTTTGATTGGCGAAAGCGTATTTTACCCGGCCGGTCAATTGACCGGATTCCCGCTTAATGAGGTAAAAATTTATCCCTAATTTTATCGACTTAACCCGTACAAAAACCATGGCCGCCATCGATTGGAAGAAAGAACTGCAACCCCTGATCAAAAAATACAAAGGCAAAAAACATCCGCTGGATTACAACAATGCCTATGAGCTGGTGGTAGCGGTAATCTTGTCTGCGCAAGACTCCGACCGCAACATTAACAAGCTCGCCCCCGCGCTGTTCCAGGCATTCCCCGATATGAAAGCCCTCTCGAAAGCCACAGCCGAAGCACTCCTTCCCTTTGTAAACAAGGTTCGGAATTTCGGTAACAAAATAAAGTGGCTACTCGAACTGGCCGCAACAGTGAAAGACGATAAGCATATTCCCACTACGCTGGAAGGGCTCACCGCGCTGCCTGGTATCGGCCGTAAGTCTGCCAACGTTATCCTGCGCGAAACCGGTCAACCTGCGGAAGGCATTATTGTAGACCTGCATGTGGTGCGGGTGGCACCCAGGTTAGGTATTGCCACAGGCACCGATCCGAAAAAGCTGGAGAAGCAAATGATGGATGTGCTCGACCGCAAAGATTGGGGCGAAGTGGGTATGGCTATTTCCTTTTTGGGCCGCGAAATCTGCCGGCCCACAAACCCAAAGTGTGGCGAATGCGTGATGAGTAGGGTGTGTGGTTATTATAAGGGGCAGTTAATTTAAATTTGCAACTAAAAAATAAGTTACTTTTGTTTTAAGCAATGAGCAAAATCGAAAAGGCTCTTATACGGCTAAAGTCCAAACCCAAGGATTTTACATGGGGAGAACTTAAAAGAATTTTAGCTCACCTCGGTTTACGTTGAATTGAAAGGCAGTGGTTCGAGGCGCAAGTTTATAAATAGAGAAAAGGGGGTGGTTTTAAGTTTGCACGAACCTCATCCTCGACCCATTCTAAAAAGTTATGCTGTTGAAATAATTGTACAACACCTGATCAATGAAGGGCTGTTATGAAAAAATGTATTGACATACAAAGGATACACTGGCACGGTTGAGTTTCACGCGGAAGACGAGGTCTTCTTTGGCAAAATTGCTGGAATTCGTGATTTGGTTTCTTTTGAAGGAGACACGGTGGCAAAACTTAAGAAAGCTTTTAAGGAAGCTGTAGAAGACTACATCGAGACATGCCGAATTCTTAAAAAAGACCCAGATAAAGCATATAAAGGAAGTTTCAATGTACGAGTTAAGCCCTCTGTTCACCGGATGGCAGCAGCGCGATCGGCTGAGCTAAACCTGTCGCTGAATCAATTTGTTGAGGGCGTACTTGAAAGAGAAGTTCTTGGTAAAGGCTAAGGTATTTGGGATTCACGGGTATCCAGAAAAGAACTACCGCTCATTGGCCTCAATGCGGTTGAACTTGAATCAGATGGTGTCGTGTCTTATTGCGTTGAAGGAAACCTTCTTTTTGTTTTCGGAAAGAGGTCCCTGCTAAATTTTCAGATAAGGATCATTCCTATCACTAGAGATAGCCTTTGAGGTAAAAGCAAACAAAATCGCCCGACCTTTGGTCGGGCGATTTTGCTTCCTAGCAGGGTCAATTTAATTATTGATCACCTGATTCACATCTGTAATCAGCGCGGGCATGTTCTTGTCGCGGAACTTTTTATTGTAATCCGCAATGTCTTTCTGAATGATCTCCTGCATCTGGCTGCGGTACTTTGCCCAATCGGCCTGCACATCGCGGGCACGGTCCTGCACACCTTTTGTCAGCCTTGGATCGTGCGTGTCGGCCACGCTGCGCAACTGTAGAAACTCCGAGTTAAGCTTGTTGGGGAAATTGATCACATCCTGGAAATTCTTCGAACGAGGCTCGATCAGGTTAGACTCCCACTGCTCAATCTTCTTAATCAAATCTTTGCCGCTTTGCACCAGGTCTTTCGCATCGGCATTGTCTTTCAGCGATTCGCTGTGCGTTTCAATCTGTTTCTTCACCTGACGCATCTTATTTACTGAGCGGTGCAGCTCTTCAAAACCATCGCCTGCCTGTTTCAGCAACTCCTGCTGTGCAGCCCAGTCGGCCGCGGTGGCCGCTACGCGCGGATCGGGAACAAGCTCTATGTCAGTTTCAGACGATTGGCCTTTGTAGCTGATGCGCGCCTTGTAGCGACCGGGTGCCACACGGTGGCCACTGTGGTCGCCATACACAAAAACACCAGGCACACCGGGCAATCCTTCGGTGCGGAAATCCCACGCAAACCGATTCACGCCCGCCTCTGCCGGTATGGTCTGCTTGGGAGCGGGCCCACCTGGCCACGGCTTGAAGCTTTCATCCTTCTTGTTGGTGTAGCTACGGATCACCTTTCCACCGGCATCAATAATTTCAAGCTTTACCGTTGCAGTATCTGCCTTTTCTTTCAGGTAGTAATCTAAAATTACACCGTTAAGCGGATTGCGGCCGAGCCCAGGAATGTCGCCAAAGTACTCGGGTATGCTTACCGAAGAAAGTCTATACGTAGGCTTTGGCGTATAAATCTTTACCTGCGCTTCGCCAAAGGTGCCCTTCGATTGCTGGATGGCACCCAGGTCATCCAAAATCCAGAACGAACGCCCGGCCGTTGCTGCCACCAAGTCGTTGTCTTTTATCATCAGATCGGTTACAGGCACTACGGGCAGGTTCAACTGAAACTTGCTGAAGGAGGTACCTCCGTTGAAAGAGATGTAAAAGCCTCTCTCCGAACCGGCATATAAAAGGTCTTTCACCTTCTTATCTTCACGAATCACTTTCACAAAGTCGTCTGCGTCTACCCCATTGCCAATTTTCGTCCAGCTCTTGCCGTAGTCGGTCGACTTATATGTATAGTTGGAGAAGTCGTTGAACTTATAGCGCGAAGCGGCTATATAAACTGTGCCTTTGTCATGGGGCGATACTTCGATCGAGTGAATCATGCCCTCAGGTAAACCGGCAGGTGTTACGTTGGCCCACGTTTTTCCACCATCGCGGGTAAGGTGCACCAGGCCGCAGTCGCTGCCGGTGTAGATCACTCCGGCTTCGTGTGGTGACTCCACCACGTAATAAATGGTATTGTAGTTCTCACCACCTGCACCTTCGTTGGTAATAGGCCCACCACTGGTGTTTTGCTTCGTAGTATCGTTACGGGTCAGGTCGGGGCTGATGATTTCCCAACTCATACCCCCGTTTGTTGTTTTGAATAAAACATTGGCCGCATGGTACATGATCCGTGCATCATGTGGTGAGTTGATGAAGGGCGCATTCCAATTGAAGCGGTATTTCATGTCGCGTGGCTTAAACCCGAGGTTGGTAGAAGGATATTCCTGTATATCTTTCACCTCGCCCGTTCTAGTGTCGAGCACGTCTATCTGCCCCTGGTAACAGCCCCCATACAACAACTCCGGATTATTGGGATCGTTGAATGCTACCCATGCACTCTCACAACCCGGACCATTGAACCAGTCTTTATCGGTAATGCCATAGCTTCCGTTGCGGCTAGGGATGGCCACCGAGGAGTTATCTTGCTGGCCGCCATATACCCAGTAAGGAAACCGGTTGTCTACATTCACCCGATAAAATTGCGCGGTAGCCTGGTTATTCAGGGGCGACCATGACTTACCGGTGTTATAGGAAATCTCACCGCCACCATCATCCGCCAGGGCCAGGTTGGCATTGTTGTTCGGATTGATCCACAGGTCGTGCGTATCGCCATGGCCCACCCTTATGTTGGCGAACGTTACACCACCATCGATGGAGCGCATCATGGGCGCATTTAAAACATAGACCACATCAGCGTTCACGGGGTCTGCAAAAATTTCCATGTAGTACCATGAGCGTGCAGAAAGCACCTGGTTGTTGGAAGTGAGCGTCCACTTCTTGCCGCCATCGTCTGAACGGTATACGCCAGCATTCGATTTTTCAGCTTCTATAATAGCAAACACGCGGTTCGGGTTGGCACGCGAAACGGATACGCCAATTTTACCCATTTCTTTCGGAAGCCCTTCCGTTATTTTACTCCACGTCTCTCCCGCATCGGTCGATTTCCAGATGGCGCAGCCGGGGCCGCCACTCTCTACTTTCCACGGGTAGCGTCTGTGTTGCCAGGTGGCTGCATACAATATGCGAGGGTTGGTAACGTCCATCACCAACGAAGAAACGCCCGTGTTCTCATCCACATACAAAGTCTTCTTCCAGGTGGCGCCACCATCGGTTGATTTATAAACACCGCGGTCGGGACTGGGACCATGTACCGAACCTTGCGCACCCACATACACCACATCGGGGTTGTTGGGGTGCACCACTACGTCAGCAATGTGCCGGGTTTTTTCAAGACCCATGTTCTTCCAGGTTTTTCCGGCATCTGTGGATTTGTACACTCCGTCTCCGTAAGAGGTCATCACGCCACGCACCGCATGTTCGCCCGTGCCTACATAAATTACGTTGGGGTCGCTCTCGCACAGTGCAATGTCCCCAATGGAGCCCACTTTCAGGAAGCCATCAGAAATGTTTTTCCACTCCAGGCCGCCATCTTCGGTTTTGGCTATGCCGCCTCCCGTGTAGCCTACGTAATACACATTTGGATTGGTGGGGTGGCCCGCAATGGCATTGGCGCGACCCCCTCGAAAGGGGCCAATATTGCGCCATTTCAAACCCTTGTACAAATCAGTCTGCAAGGTGGCAGCAGGTGCAGCAGTTGTCTGTTTACCACGCTGTGCGTGGGCAGGCAGCAAACACGCGCAGGCCAGGCCAAGACCTAAAATAAAGTTTCTCATAAGTATCAGTTTAGAAGCCAGAATTAACGGCTTTTTTTCTGATTCTCCTATGAGAAACTTCTCTTTTGACACCTACACTACATGAGCGCAGCCATACCTAGTTCAAGATGGTAGTGCGTTGAGCTTTCAGCGTCTCAATTTCACGTTCGCGTTCAGCCAGCAAATTTTCATAGTCTTTGGCTTTGCGCATCATTTCCTCCTGCGTGGCCTGCAACTCTTCCATGTTTTGGCGCATTTCTTCTTCCTGCGATTTCATCTCCTCGGCTTGTTGTTGCGACTCTTCCAGCAAGAGCTTGATTTTTTGTGTGGTACGCGATGACAATACGGCCGATGCAATGTTCTCGGCTGCTTTCGTGATGAAATCCTTCTCGAAATCTTCCAGGGGCTTGAAGGAGGCAATCTCCAGCACGCCCACAATTTCTTCGTTGGTTTTTACCGGTACCACAAAAATACACCGGGGAGTAGCGCCACCCAGCCCCGAAGTAATCTGCACATAATCGTTGGGCACCTGCGTCATGTAGATGGGCTCACGCTCCAGGAAACACTGACCAACCAAGCCGTTGCCAATCGGAATTATTTTATTCAAAAATTTCTTACGATCGTAAGCATAGCAAGCGGCCAGCCGCAGGTGCGAATCGTTGTCTTTCTCCTCCAAAAGAAAGAGTCCTGCCTGGTTCAGGTTGGCATACTTTACCAAGCCCCGTACAAACTGATCGGCCAGTGCCTCCGTGTCATTGCCGTATTGCCGGATTACATCACCCACTTTGGTGATGCCTACAGTAATGAATCGTTCCTTCTGCTCGCGCTCAGCGGCTGTCTTGAGATTATCGCGCATGGCCAGCAACGACTTGCCGAGATTATCCTGTTCATCCAACAACTGATAGTCTACCGCCAGGTTGCCTTTACTTATCTGATCGGCAAATGAAATATTGTTTTCCACATTGCGAAGCTGGTGCTGCAGCATGGTTTTGTTCATCGCCTCGCTAATGGTTTTCTGCTCCAGATCATAGGCCCAATAACCGCAGATGGCCACAATAACAGCAGCCAGCCCGCCATGAAACATGAACGTCTGCAGGTCCATGTAGGCTAACTGTGTGAAATAGATTTCTTTCATACCCGTATACTGCAGGTAAGCAAAGGCGGCATGGTGCACTACCACCACAATAATCAACGGCAGTTGCAACTTCCAGTTCTGGTAGGCAATCAGCAGTGTTGAGCCCACAAAAACAAAGAAGTGCATTTCAAAAAGACCATGCATTTGATAAATGAATTGCGCAGCAAACACCGCGTACACCACGCCCAGCACATACCGATACAAATCGGACTTAGGCAGCAGGAACTTGGTACCAAAAAAAGCTACGAGGCTCAGACCACCCACACCAAAGGCTACCAGGTACGTATCGTAAAAAAACGATAAGAATATTCCCCACAGGAAATAAAGTATCAGCGCCCTTCTCATAAAGACATCGGCTTTGGCGCTGATGTCTTCCATCACACGCTTTCGTACCGCTATATCTATTTGCATACTTTTATTGGGTTAAAGGTTAGGTTCTTCGTTGAATGAACATCCGTACGCTGTCTGCGCCAGCGGGTCGAGTGCAGTAAGCGGAAGGGGCTGCCGGTTGATGAAAGCTACCAGTGCCTGCTCTGCATAGTTGGTGGAGGGATCGGTGCAATAACGTGTGCGGTTGTAATTGCCCCGGTAATACAATTGCTGTTGTGCATCCAGAATAACGGCCTGTGGCGTAGCGTACACACCCGTTGCGCGGGCCCAGCCCTGGGTGTCAATCACTAGCTCCACGTCATCGTCAAAAAAACTCCTGGCTTCTTCTAATGACGCGTAGGGAGGAATGATGACCTTAAAATCAATTTGATCCCTGTATTGAAAAATGAGTTGATTAAAGTATTTTCTGTTGAAGCGGGAGCATGGACATTCAGGACTAAAAAAATGGAGAAACACCGGTTTGGTTATTACTTCGGGCAGGCGAACGCTTTGCCTGATGAGCACGGGATTGTAAGCCGTGGGCACGGGGGTAGGCAAGGCGTATTGTAATTCTTGTTGCCAGAATAAATACCCTATTCCAGTTCCGCAAACAAGCAAAACTGCGATTGCAGTTACCCATCTTACTCTCATAAAACCAACTATTCCAATTTATTTATAAACAATGCATTTACCAAGATGTTTCGATGAAAACACAAAATTGGATTACATCGCAATCCCGGTTTGTGACTTAAGTCACCATTTACAAAGACTTACGGCATCTGGATTTTAGAAAGATTCTAAGTTAGATGCCAAAAGAGGAAAAAATTTACCTGAGCTGCCCCAATGCTTTTTTGAACCGGCTGCTGATTGCAGCATAGTCTGCATGTTTTTGATGCCTGACAGTCCACGCGCCATTTACAATAGTGCCCAAAGCCGAGGATGAGTCGTGGTGGTAAACCAGCGTGGGTAACCAAAATTCTGGGGAGGTGGTAGCCAGTCGGGGGAGTTCGCTGTTATACACTACTGCATCAAAGGGTTGACCGATGGCAAAATGCTGCTGTGTTATTTTGCCCATTGCCAGGCGGCCCCGGCTGACGGACTCATTTACCAGGTATTGCGAGGCATCTCCGTCAAACGTGTTCCGTTTGTTGCTCAGCAGGCGCTGGCGGTAGTCAATCATACGAAATTCCTCCAGCGGATTCAGACCTATGTGGCTATCTGTGCCAATCGACCAGTGGCCTCCCTTCTTGGCGTATTCCTTCATTCTGAAAATACCATCGCCCAGGTTACCTTCGGTGGAAGGACAAAGCACTACGTTGGCATTGCTGGCGGCCAGTAACTGCAGTTCATGGTCGTCCAGGTGGGTAGAGTGCACCAAATGAAACCTTTCGTTTACCGGAAGGTTTTCTAAAAGCCACTGCAAGGGTCTTTTGCCGCAATACGCCAGGCAGTCGGCTACTTCCTTCTTCTGTTCTGAAACGTGCAGATGAAAAGGCAAGTCTTTGGGTCCCTGACCGAAAGTCGTGACGATGTCTTTCAACTCGACCGCCCGGAGCGAATGTATGCTGAATGCAAGGTTTGCATTTGCATAGTGTTTGATGACTTCGCGTGAGGCATCGAGTAACCTAAAATATTCGGCTACCGACTGTGATATGAACCTACGCTGTCGGGGCTGTGGATCGGTACCAAAGTTGCCCTTCTGATAAAATACAGGCACCAGGGTAATCTTAATACCGGCCGTTTTTGCTCCCGCCACCATACGTTCGCCCATCTCTGCAAGGTGTGCATAGGGCTTACCCGACTTGTCGTGGTGCAAGTAATGAAACTCCGCCACGTGCGTGTAGCCATGTCGCAGCATTTCAACATACAGCATGGCAGCAATGGCTTCGGCCTGACCGGGATCTACCGAAAGCGCACATTGATACATGGCTTCGCGCCAGGTCCAGAAATCATCATCGGTTCCAACAGGGTGCGCCTCAGCCAAACCCGTCATGCCATATTGAAAAGCGTGCGAGTGTGCATTCTGAAAACCAGGAAGAGCTAAACCTAAAACAGCTTCCGTTGCTGCCGGCTCGGTGGGCGGCTGGTCAGACAGGTAGGTGATCACTCCGTTTTTGTTCACCCCTACATAAGCAGGCGAAAGCCAGCCTTCGCGTTGTAAAAGTGCTTTAAAACGATAGAGTTTGGCGTAATCGCCCTCACCCCTGCCCCTCTCCCCGGGGAGAGGTGTGGCGCTTTCCGCAGAAGGAGCAGATGTCAAACTGCGTTCTGTTCTGAGGTGTGAATAAATATTAGCACCTTGAAGAGATGCCGTACCCCTCTCCACAGGGAGAGGGGTGTCCTGCTTCGCAGGACGGGGTGAGGGGCTCACTTTTCTCATCTTCACATTTTTCCTGATCTTCTCTAAAACGCGCGAAATGTTCTCTTCCACTTCTTCATTTCGAAACCTGATAATCTCTATGCCAAATTCCATCAAGTATCTTGTTCTGGTTGCATCATAGGCAGCCTGCTCGCGCAGTGAGTGTATATCACCATCCACCTCAATACCTAACTTGATTTCATCGCAATAAAAGTCTAAAATAAAACCTTCTATTGGCTGCTGTCTTCTGAACTTCAAATTACAGAGCTTTCTGTTTCGCAGATTTTGCCAAAGCAAATTTTCAGCTACCGAAGAGTTCTTTCTCATTCTTCGGGCATTCTCCAAAAGAGATTCAGGTGTTTTATCCCTTGTCCATTCTCTACTCGTGCTCATGCATCGAATTTATCAGTTCCCGAAAAACTTCTTTGAGAACCATTCTCATATTATCCGCCCTGCTATCATCATAATCTAGCTCCGCATCGTCCATATAATTCACTTTCGTCATTTCCAGTTGCAGTGCGTGACGGTTCTGTTGTGGCTTCCCAAAACTGCGCGTGATGTAGCCACCTTTGAAAGGGTGGTTGTGCGAAAGGGTGTAGTTACTGCGCTGGAGGACCCCCAATGTTTTGGAAATCAGTCCATCAGAGGCAGAAGCACCATCGGCATCGCCTAAAATAAGGTCAGGGAATTTCTCTTTACGTATGGATGGCACATACTGCCGAATGGAATGACAATCCCACAGCAACACTTTCCCAAATCTGGCGAAAAGGTTATCCAATTGCTGTTGCAGTTCGCGGTGATAGGGGTGGTAATACAAATCCAACCTGCGCTGCACCTCCGAATCGCCCACCGTAGTGCGTTCGTCCCGGTAGATGGGCTGCCCCAAAAAATCAGTAGTTGGGCACAGCGCGGTAATCACGCGACCATCGTTGTACAATGGCTTGCTTTGCGGGTCGCGGTTTAAATCAATCACCCAACGGCTCACGTTGGCGTAGACCATGGCAATACCAAGAGCCGGAGCAAAGTCATACAACTGATGTACAAACCAGTCCGTGTCGTCTGGTTTGGCTATCAACTCTGGCTTAAACTCGTCCTTTACATCTTCGGGAAACAAGGTGCCACAGTGCGGCACACTCAGCAGAATGGGCACCACGGGCGCAGTGGCGGGAACAACCTCAAAAACCTTCGTCATAGCAACTATGGCAATAATTCGCGAAGCCTTTCATTTTCTTTCTCAAGCCGCTCTACCTGTTGCTGCAAGTCTTTCAGCCGCTGCTCAGAGGCGTTTTGCACATGAAATGCGTAAACAAGGAAGATGAGTGAAACTAACACGGAGAGCGCCCACACAATAGCCGTCACAACCTTTCTCTCTCTTTCTTCAATAGAAATAGTGGGTCGTGTTTTCAAAAACGCAATTCGTTCCTCAGCAGTCATGCAAACCTATTTGGAACGTTTCTTTTTCTTCTTTTTGGCAGTGGGTTGAGTAGCGGCTGCCAGGGCTTTTTCCGTGGCGACCAGTCTGGCATTTAACTCATCCGATTTTCTGCGCTCCTCATCCGCCAGCGCCTTGTAATAACCGGCTTCGTCCTGATTCAGTCGTTTTTTCAAAGTCATCACCCTTCGATAAGATTCATCTATTCTCGCCCTGCTGATTTCACCGGAGCTTACCATTTTCTTGATCAGTCCATGCACTTGCGGCACGGTTACCCGCTCGGCCTCGGGCACATTGTTGGCAAAGCAAAGTATATCGATACCTGCATTAATGCCTAGCCGTATGGCCTCCTCTAGGCCAAAGTTTTTCGATATGGCGTGCATGTGCATATCGTCTGAAAAGACAACGCCCTGGTATCGCATTTGCTTTCTCAACAAGCTGTCGAGCACACGCTTCGACAACGTGCCGGGTAATCCTTTCGGCTCCAGGTTTCTGTTCACGATGTGCGCACTCATGATGCCATCTACATCGCCCGATGCCAGCAGCGCGCGATACGGTGTCAGTTCCTGTTCTTGCCAGTACCTGGTTACATCGGCCACGCCATAGTGTGTATCTTCCTGCGAACTTCCGTGCCCGGGAAAATGCTTCAGCACGGTGATGACACCAAACTTGCGATGCGCCCGAATGTATTCACGCGCCAGCAGCGTTACCGAATCGGCCTGCTTTGAAAACGATCTGCCTGCTTTCACAATCACCGGATTGTTGGGATTGACGGCCACATCTACATCGGGTGCAAAGTTCACGTTGATACCGAGCCCTGCCAGGTTGGAGGCAATGGACTCGCCATAGAAACGCACAGAATCAAGCGACTTCGACTTGCCCATAGCATCTGCCGTAATCGACTTGGGGAAGCCGTACTTGTCTTTGAGTCGGTTTACCCGGCCACCCTCCTGGTCGATGGCCACCAGCAACGGTATGGGTGCCGCTTGCTGATAGGTCCATATAATCTTTTTCAAAGGGTTGAAGGCAGTAGCTGTTTTCGGCACATTCTTCTCAAACAAGATGATAGACCCTGCCATGCCGGTTCGCACCGCCTCCAGCACATCCTTGTCCACCTCCGGCCCGGGGAATCCAACCAGTATCATTTGCCCGATTTTGATATCGAGGCTATCGCGTTGAGCCACTAACGGGTTCGCGACAAGCGTACCAAACAAAAAAACAAAAGCCACTCTTAGCACTCTCTCAGTATTTTTCATGAACATTATTTAAAAAGGATTGCATCTGTTGCCTGACCACACGCGTGGGCCGCACAAAGTTGTTGTGCATAAAACTAAATATCAACGTGCGGCCTTTCTTTGTAATCAAATACCCGCTCAGGCAATGGTTGTTGCTCAGCGTGCCCGTTTTGCCAAAAAGGTAAGGCGTGTCGGCTTTAAAGTAGTTTTGAAGGGTGCCAGCCTTGCCTCCGATGGCCAGCAACGCATACAGGCACTGCTCCGGAATTTCTGTTCGCAATTTATCCCACAACACCACCAACGAGCGGGGTGTAAACAAATTATAGCGCGACAGCCCCGAGCCGTCTACCCAACGGGGCTCATCTGGTAAATCGTTCAGAAGATTTTTTTTCGCATAGCGAATGGCAATCTCAGGCCGAAGTGAATCGCTGAGCACAGCAGCACACTGCAGCAGCAACTGCTCGGCTATGAAGTTATCGCTCTCCTGCATCATGACCTTGTAAAGGCTGTCTGCGGGCACACTTCTCATTATTTGGGCACTTCCATTCATCCTCACACTTGCCAACAATACGGGGCGTTTCAACGTATCGGCTAAGAGCTTCACCAGCAACGAATCAGAATAATGAAACGGCACATCCCAATCGGCCGGACGCTCGTGGGCTTGCCTGAGCAGGATGGCATTGCCGTGAGGCAACCGGTCGGGGCCATGCTCGCCTGTGAGCGAGGGAACCACTTCCACTGCATCGCCAAAAGCAGGAGGGTACACGCGGAGCTGGCGCAGAGAGTCGCGCTGGATGGTAACCAGATTGCCGTAGATGGGGAAGGAAGACCGCTCAGGCGAGTACGCATATTTGTAATCATCCCACGCCCACCCCTCACCAAATCGCTCGGTGTGGAAGTTGGCACTGCTGAACACCAGCGTACCCGGGTAATTTTTCAGAAAGTTGAATATTTTTTCATTTTGAAAAGAGTACCGGTATAAAAACGAGGGGTCGCCCATGCCCCAAAAAAACAGGCTGTCGTTTTGTTCGGTGTATTTGATGGCGGATACCGAATCGCCCAACAGTCGGTGCGAAGTATATAAGGTAAAGATTTTGGTGTTGGATGCTGGCGTGTAGTAACGGTCGGCCCGGTGCTGCAGCAAGAATTTTTGCTTTTGCGGATCGTACAGGGCAAAGCCTGCGTGTTCCTGCAATTCGGACTCGATGCGCGTAAGTTCTTTCTTTAGAAAAGCCTGCGGAGAGCAGGCCGCCAGCGCGAGTGCACACAATAGAATAAAACTGCGCACCATCAGCCGAGGTATCGCTCCATCAAAACCCTGCGGTGGTGCGCTTCGTGGCCTGCGGTAACAAAGCCCAACACCAGCACCGACATTTCGTTGTTGTTGGCCACGCCCTTTCTTGCCAGCATCTCTTCCGAAAAACTTTCGAACAAGTCGATGGTAGACGTGCGCAAATGATGCAGCTCATCGCCCAGTTTTTTCAGCGACCGGCTGCTTACATTCAAATAAGGTGCATATTCATTTTCATCCCAGCCCGACAACGGGGTTTTGTCGTTGCGTGCGAAGCGCAGTGCGCGGTAGGCAAAGATGCGTTCCGCATCAATCATGTGGGCCAGCACTTCGCGCACCGTCCATTTTCCTTCCGCATAGCGAAAGTCGGCCTTGGCAGCGGGTATGGCGTGCACCATCAACTGTGTGCGGGCACCTGAAAGGCGCAGCGCCTGCAGCACATCGGTTTCTTCAATCAGTTTTACATAGTTTTTGTAAAAAGGAGGAACAGTTTCGAGGTTGATGAGCATAGATGATTAGAATTGAGTAAAGACAGAGTCGGGCAACGTTTCGTACACTTTTACATTCGAAGGGCCTCCGTTGTCGGAACGATCGGCCGAAAGCAAAATGTTTCCGTACTGCTTGTAATTGTCCCACGGCCGGGTAAAGTTGGGCGCATCTTTATCCGACTGGTTGAAGTAAGACCAATACTTGATCAGATTGTCCTTGTCATCCACATACAGTTTATACTTATTCTGGGGTGTATCGCCCACATTGGCAAAGGTGAGTTGCAGTACCTGGTATTCGTTGCCACGCAATGTATCGCGCCCGAGGTCTTTCAACGTTACGCCAGAATCCTTCAGCTTAAATGGCATTACCAGCCAGTACGAATCGTTGATCCAAATCGATTTGCCGCGGTTCAGCATCTTCTGCAGCGAATCACCGGGTTGTAGTTCCTGCCCTTTCACACTTACTTTTCCCTCCAGTGTTTTTTCGTTCACAATAATAGTGATAGTGTCGTGCGGGTTTTCAATTCGTACCCATCCGGTGTGCTTGTCCCAAACCAGGTTTCTGCGTCCAAAAAATGTCCACGACAGATACCGGGTGGCATCCCAGTTGCTTCTTCCCCCCATGGCCTGCATGATACTATCCGCCAGGGCAATGGCCGAAGCATCAGAGCTGGCCGCGTTGAATCCCTCGGCTGCAGGATTCTCTTCTTTGGCTTGTGGTGGTGCGCAGGCCGCCACCAGGGCAACCAGCAAAACACAAAGCATCAGATTCTTCATAAGCATAATGGAGGTTGTAAAGGTACTTATTCTTTCATTTCAGCTTCTTTCTTTGCCTTCAAAACTTTACTTAAATCATATCTTCCTTCTGCCGCCTTCTCCATGACATTGCGCAACCTGAATTCCAATGGCAGCACCAGCATGGCAATCATTACCTGTATGCCAAACTCCACCACCGGAGAACTGTGAATATTGATAAGCGCGTAAACCGAAGTTTGCACCAACTGAATAAACATGATGACCGTTAGCAGCGACAGCACACGGCTGATCGGTTTATACCGCGGGTTTGATACGCTCAATTTCACCGACAGCAATACCAGCATGCTGAAAAAAGCTACTTCCATGGCATAAAACCAAGGGCGTTTCCAATAGGGCGGCAACACGCTGAAATAAATCTTATCCAGTTCATTTATTTTACCAAAAAGATTTTTGGACTGCACGGTAATTTCATATTCACCCGATGGCAGGTAAGGAAAAGTAATCACGTTGTTGTTGGGCGACCATTCAGACCAGGCATCGTTCAATCCCGCTACCAGGTAGCGGTACTCTATAGCCTGTAACCCCACATAGTCGGGTTGAATAAACTCGAAGGTAAGCGCACCGTCTTCCTCCTCCAATTGAAATCCTGATTTCACAAAACGTGGTGCAGGGCCCCGAATCTCGCGCAGAAACAGCGGATAATCTTTATGAAGGATGTTCACATCGGGTGAGAAGCGATAGAGCTCGTTCGATGCGGAAATAACCCACAGGCTTTGCTGCTGATCGGCCGCAGTGAGGTACCTGATGTCGGAAAAAAGTCCCAGCCATTCCAGTTGCATCGATTGCCCCAGCCTGCGGTCGACCGTGCGCCAGCGGTGGCCATCGTGAAACCAGAATGAACCGGCAGACGCAAAATATTTCCGCGTACCGGGCAGCGAATCGTATTTCACAAAGCGGCTGTGCGCAGCATCATATCTTTGAAACTCGCCCGCATTTACCACATATACGTCAGACCCCACGGCAAGGCCTACCGTTTCGTCAATCGAGGGCTGCAAGTAGGCAATCCGATCTATGTTCACAATGTCTCCATCTACCATCTCCACCTTCCAGGTGGCAGCGCGCCCGCACAGCCACAGGTTCTGCAGCTTGTCTTCAAACATGTAACTCACGTATTCATTCAGCGTGTCGAGCAACGGGGTAGGTTGCCAGCGGCCCCCTGTCTGTTTGTAAGAACGAATGGTTTCGTTGTATGTGCTGATAATGAGCTGCTGTAACGAGGGCGAAAGGAAGATAGAACGCACCGGCTCATTGGTAACTACGGTGGTGTTAAGCCCATCTACTTTAAAAACCCCGTCCAGGCCGGCCGCATAGAGGCTGCCGTCAATTTCCATCAGGTGTGTAACCTTGCCGGTAATGTCGTTTACTTTGCGGTACCGGTACTGCAAACCTACCAGTATTTTACGTGTGCGCTTTTCTTTAATCGTTAAAGGTTTTATTGCTGGCGCAGGCGAAGCGGATGTGGTGCTGGATGCCGGTTCATTTTCCGCTTCTTTGTTGCGTTTCCTTCGGCCGAACAAACCACGCCTTACCTTTTCTTGCGCCTCTGTGGCGGTGGCAATCGGTTCGCTTACGGTCTGGGCATTGCCCTGAAGAGTTTTTGTAACATAATACGTTTCTTCCGCGTAAACCTCATCGGGCTCTAATTTATATAAGCCCAACGTTGTTCCTACATAAATCTGGTTCTGGATAGAGTGCGCGCACAACAAATTTCCCTCTAAGCCCGGATAGTGGCTGAAAGACCGAAAAGGCAAAAAGGGCGCAATGCGGGTAAATCCATACTCGTGGGCCACCCAGATGCCATTATTTCTGTCCGCCATCAGCGCATACACCTCGTTGTCGGGCAAACCTGTGTAGTAGTTGATGATCTCTTTTGTTTCGCCCGTGTTCGGATCCACAAAAACCACTCCGCCCCTGAGTGTGCCCAGCGCCACCAGCGACTCTGTTACCCAGGCACCGTTCACCAGCACATTGCGCTGCACATATTCAGCATCTTTCAATTTGATTTCTGTGAGCATTTTGTTCTGATAGGTGAACACCCGGTCGCCTGAGGTGCCGATGAGTGAAATATTTTTTGACGCCAGTGTATGGCTGAACACCATCTCGCCTGCGGCAGGGTTCACCTGCGACTTACTCAGTTTGTCCCCTTTCAACAGCAGCAGCTCTTCGCCATTGCGGTCGAGGTAAATTTCACCTTGCAGCTCGAAGATACCGTTGAACAACCCGGAAGAGGGAGCAATCTTTTGGATGATCTTGCCACTTGCAGCCTCCACCACAAACAGCATGTCGTGGGTGAGGAAGTAAACCCGATCCTGTGTGGCCAGGCTTTGAAAAACATTCGTTGCCTTCGGGTCTACACCCGACAGATTTTCATAGAGCAGTTCATCTTGCGACTTCACCAGGCGCCCAAAGCCGGAGAGGCCAGCGGCAAACACCTGGTTGTTGGCAACAGCCAACGTATACACCGGGCCTGGGGTGGTAGTTAGGTGCCAATTACGGCCATCGAACTGCAGCACGCCTGCCTTGTTGGCATAATAGATAATGCCATTGGCATCTTGCACCATGTCGAAGCTGAAATGGTCGATGTTCTCCTGCTGCGGAGAATAGTGCGAGAGAAAATAATTACCGGTTTGCGCCTGCACGCAGCAACCTGCCAACCATAGAACAAGAGCAAGGGGGTGTTTCTTCATAAAGCCAATCCAATATTACATATATATCCACATAAAAATAAAAAGGCTGCCGCTGGGGTTTACCAGGGCAACCTTTCTCCGTGTGTGGATGGTTATTTCACCACAAAGATAAAGTCGCTTCCGGGGGCATTGTCTCCAAATTCACCCGACCGGGGCGTGATTTTGAGTTTTTCCACATAAGGCGTTATCTCTGCCAGGGTCAGTATGCCGTCTTTCCCTCCGCGGCCACGCAAAGCTTCAATGAACGCTTTTGCGAACGGTGAATGTTTGCCGGGTATGCCGTCCGACACATACGTCTTACCTCCCGATGTGAGGAACTTGCGCGTTTTATAGGTTAGCTTTTGCGTGATGAACTCAGCAGCCGATTTTTCCTTGTAGGTTTCATCATCCAGCCCGCGCGAAGAGGCCAACGCCTGATCGAAGGTGCCGCCAAAGCACACATCCATTGTGAGGAAAATATGCTCGCAGGGGATGTTGTTCACCACCGAGCGCAAGCGGTTATACGATAGGTACGAGGTTTTGGCTTCATCGTTCGCCAGCGCCTCCTTGGGCACCAAGTAACCTTCACCAAACGTGGCATCGTAATTACCGTGGCCGGCAAAGAAAATAAAGAGCTGATCCAGCGGCTTGTACTTCTTCTCAATGTATTCGCGTAGTTTTTTCAGAATATCATTCTGTGTGGCATTCTCAATAATCTCCACATTAAAGCCATAGGTCTTCCTCAACTCCTCGCCTATTGTTCTGCTGTCAAAAATCGGGTTCACCAGGTCGGGCCAGTGGTCGTACTGGTCGGTGGCGAAAATCAACGCATAGTCGGTGCGGTCTAACTTAGAAGCGTCTGCCAGCGTAGGTGCACCCACGTGCACGGTTTTATAACTCACGGTTTTTACACCGTCCATGTTCTCGGCCACAATCTCCAGCACATTCTCGCCCTCCATCAAGGTGAGGTTGCGTTCGTAGGTGGAGTTCAGGGCCTGGTCGCCCTCCGGCTCAATGGATTGCATGCCGCGCGTGCCTGCCTCTACCCCTTCTTTAATAGAGATGGTAATGTTCTTGATGGGCTTATCACTCTCAATCTCGAACTTGATTTTATACTTGTTCTCCTGCGCATAACTGGTTTCCGCCACGGGTGTTATCCAGTTGATCACCGGAATGGTAGTAGTTACCAACCTTTTGGGGTCGCTAAAGTCCACTTCGAACTCGTTGGTGCGCGTGGCCACGTTCTGTGCCAAGCTGAACGTTGCAACAAAGAGTAAAGCCAATGCCGTTGTTACTGATCTTGCTTTCATAATATATGTGTTTCTTTTTACGCTTACGCGGAAATTTATTTCTTCATCAAAACTTTACCGCTTAACACTTCACTGTTGTTGCCTGCACTTACCGACAGCCGGTAGGTGTACAAACCATCCGTGGGCAATTCACCTGGCTCCCAGTCGGCCTGGTAGAAGCCGGTGGGCAGCTCTTTATTTAAAACCGTGGCCACTTTACGGCCCATCATATCGAACACCTCCATCTGTACCTGGAACAATCCGTTTCGTTCGGGCAGCGTGAATGGAATATGTGTTTTTCCTGACGATGGGTTGGGGAAGGCATTGCCCAACGTCACCCTGTGCGGACTGATGCGCTGCAACGCATTGTCGCCATAAAAGATCCGGAAGCGACCGGACTGCCAGGGATCGAAGGTGTAGGTGTTCACCTCGCGCATGTTCACCGGCTTCTGCAGCGATTCGTCATAGAGGTAGAGGTCTGCGTCTATCGCGGAAGCATCCCATTGCAACGTTGCCAGCCCTTCCTGGTTGCTTTCTACGGTGAACGTCCACTCATGTGTCTCCCGCAACGGCACTACATCGCGTACAAAGTTACGCGCGAAATGTTCCGGGTGAGAGAAGTTAATCTCGGCAAAATCGATGAATCGCGGAACATTCACACGGTCCAGGTCATCAAACGAAAGTACAGCTTCGCGGTGCATACCGATGCCTGCGTCTTCGTTGCGTGCATCACCTTGCGCGAGCGTAATCGGTAACAACCACTCGCCCTCCGCAAAGGTCGTCTCCTTCAGGCGGCCTCCCGAAGTCTGGCCAAGGAAGGGGATGGAGATGGTGGTGGCGGAAGGTGCAAACACAAAGCCACCCGTAAAAGCCGCCAAATTGGTGGTATTCACGTAAGCCGAACCGTTATACGTTTTCAGTTCTGCCAACTGACCCGACAGGCTGTTGTAAGCAGCTACATCGTTCCACGAAATGGCCGTGAGGTAAGGGTTACCTATCTGGTTCCAGCCTTGCTTCAGGTTCATTTGAAACAGGTTGTCTCTGTTGTTGTTCGGAACCGTGAGGCCGGAAGAAAGTGTAACCACACCTTTCACTTCTTTGATGTTTACAAAATAGCCCAGGCCGCGGGTAAACGTATTGAAATCAGGGTAGTCGCTCCAACTGCCATTGGGGTTGGCACTCGTGGGGGACTGGTAAGTGATGATGCGATAGTCTTGCTTCACCGTACCTGTGAGTTCATCAAACAAGGCGGTGATACTGGATGTGGTTACAAACGGCATCGCAAAAATTTTCCAGTTGTTTTTCTGACCACCAAAACCCAGTGCCGTAGTAACTTCTATCGGGCTTGTATAGCGCAATGTTGCTGTGTTGAATCCGGTGGCAGGTTGCCGCGCTGTATTGCCAGCGGCATCAACCGCGGTAAAATAATATTGCAAGCCATTGGCATCGAAGGCGGTTTCAGGTACGGAAAATTCCCACCGGTTATTCGCCTTGCCTTCGCCATTGGCTTCGCTGAAGGTAGTGCCACTGATGGGGCGGAAGAAAAACTTCGCACCCGTTACTCCTTTGTTGTCGGTCACCTCCACAGAGATGGTTTGCGTACCAAAGCCTTTGTCGAACGAGGCGGGCGGGGTAAAGGTAATGGCAGGTGCCTGGGTGTCGGGCGCTTCTACCGTGGTGAAAGTGTATTGCACTCCGGTAATGCCTGCAGCATCGTTCAGGTTGGTGTCAGTAAACGCAGCCTCATCCAACTGTACGGCTAACTGTGTTTGATAGGGCCATCCTTCGGCTGGGGCAGGCAGTGTATACCGGTTGGTGGCCACGGTACCGGTGGTACTTACATCGGCATCTATCAGCGTGGTGGTAGGACCGTTGTAGACGCGAACTTTCTTACCGGTCACCGGCACGATATTGCGATCGAACGTAAGAACGATAGGCGCGTTCACGGCAACATCTGTGGCGCCTGCCGCAGGCGCATACGTTGCAATGTTGGGGCCCTGGGTGGTTCGGAAATCCCACTGCCCCGCGCCTACACCTATAAACAGGTTGCCATTGGCATCGGCAAAGGAGCGAACATCCACGATCACGGAAAAGTTAGCCTGGTTGGCAAGCTTCTGCGGCAGGGTGTAGGTGTATTTGCGGTTCGACAGGGAGGCTGTGCCCGCAGATAGTTCGACCGTATAAATGGGATCGGTAACGCCTGCCTGGTACAAGCGCAAACTTTTATCGGCTTCGGGCGTCACGGCCTTGTCGAACTCGAGGGCCAATGTGGTATTGGCGTTCACCGTTTGCTGTTCATCGGCAGGGGTAAGCATCGTAACCTTCGGGCCAGCCACGGTGGTAAAGGTCCACTCACCGTCAGCAATGGCAGCGGAAGGGGCACCGTTGGCATCGATGAAGGCGCCCGCTTCTACCACAATGCGGTAGGTTACTTCATTGTTGATGGCGAAGGGGAACGACAGGCTTTGCGTGTTGCCTGTGGCCACGGCATTACCTGCATCAAGGGTAAGAGTGGCCGTGGTAGAGGTGCCTGTAAAGACCGAAATGTACTTGCCAGCCACACCGGTAGTGGGCACATCGAAAGTGAGTTGCAGTTGTGTGGAGGCATTTACGTTGTTGGCATTGTTGGCGGGTACACGGGCCGTGAGTTGCGGGCCGGAGGAGGTGGTGAACGTCCAGTCACCCGCGGCTACCTGTGCAGACTCATTGCCATAAATATCTCGGAAAGCACCCGCTTGTATGGTTATCTGGTATTGTTTATCTATACCTAGATTAGTGCCCAGTGTGTAGGTGAATTGATTTCCATCTTTCACCCCGGACTCGGCCAGTAGAGTTACAAGCGGTGTTGTCTGTCCAACTTCTATCACCTGAATCGTTTTTCCCGACACAACTGTCGCATTTTCATTCAATGTGATTGACAGCGTACTGTTAACTACCACGTTTGTTGCCTGATGATTGGGCGTTCGCAAAGTGATTGAAGGTCCTTGAAAATCCTCTGATATGTTTAACACCTGATTGATAGGAGGATTGGGATAGTTTTGAACGCCCCCGTTGGGCCACGTGATTCTGATATTTGAGATGGTTGTGTTATTTCCAAGACCAAAATGAAGAACTTTAGAGTCTGTTGAAGCGAAACCTGTGGCCGATCCAACCTCTCTATAAAAGTTCTGGCTACCGGCTGTGATCCCTATTTTTGTGCCGATCGCGTCCTCGTTATTGCCATTGGTAGGATTCAACGTAATCAAGGACCAATGCCCTGAAGAACTTACATTGTCATACATTTTATCCGGGGAAGGCAAGGCCCCATCTACTTGCTCAGTGAAGCGGAGACTTGCCCCAAATACATCCACGTCCCCATCTTCATCATAATCAGCAGTAGCCATGCCAAACCGTATAAGACCTGGATCATTAATTCTCTCATCCGCATACTTGATGAAGGTTAATAAAGCCTGAGAACCATCTCGTACGAATAGTGAAGTTTGAATTCCGAACCCTGTAATCAGTAAATCCAAGAAACCATCCTTGTTTGCATCCAGCCAGGTGGCGACCCCAAATCCTTCCCCTGGGTTTCCCGTCTCATTAGAGATAACAGTCGAAACATCTTTTGCGAAATTTCCATTACCCAAGTTTCTATAAAGGGCGTGTTGAGCCTCTGCTGAAACGTAAATATCTGGATAGCCGTCATTATTGTAGTCGCCCCATGCGGCCAGACTAGCTTGAACTGCGTCAAAGCCGTTACCCGTTGCCTTGGTAAAGGTTTCATTGCCATTGTTAACGTAAATACGCAGAGGACCGGCATTCTCACTGTTTGATAGCAAAACATCAACATCTCCGTCAAGATCATAATCAGACCAGAGTGCCATGCCAATCCCATCGGTGTCTGATGTTCCAAAAACTAATTCGGTGAAACTGTGGTTGGGGTTTTGCTTGAATAATTTCTTACTCGTTCCCTCCCAAACCAGTATATCAAGCAAACCATCTTCATTTACGTCTGCCCAGGTTGAATTGAATTCCGAAAAGGAAAGTGCTCCCAATTCGCCAAGGGATGAATTATCTACTTTGGTGAAAGTCATATCACCTTCGCCTTTGTAAAAATCAATTCCAGCTTCATTTTCAATCGAGAGTATTATATCCGTGAAGCCATCATTATCATAATCCACCGCATTGGCGCCAAATACCGAATAAGTTTTGTCAAGAAATGAAGGGGTGCTCTTTGAAAAAGAGCCATTACCCATGTTTTCGTATATGACAGGGGCTCCCTTCTGAGTAGCTATGTTAAACGAGAAACTCATTAAGTCCTGATCTCCGTCATTATCAAAATCAGACCAATGGGCTCCGACAGCAAACGCCTCCTCGTTGATAGTAACATCATCAGAAAGTTCAAAAAACGGACTCCGGAAAGCTACGGTTACTTCTTCTGCTGCTTCTGCTTGAGCTACACCATTCAAATTACGAGCAGTAACCCGGTACTTATAAGTCGTCCCCACCGTCAAAGAGCCTTCGTCCACAAAACTTGTGGACGGGTAGGCTACCGTTGTGAGCGTTGAATACGCTCCCGCTCCTACTGCCTTCTCAATCAAATACTCAGATTGAAATAAGCCTGCTGACCAATTTATTTCAATTGCACTGCTATTTGCTATCAATGCAGATACACCGGTGGCCTTTGCTGGAGCTGGCTCATCAGCAGGATCATTAAGAACCAACGTTATGGTTTGTGAACTTTCTGTGTGGTCTGCTTTGTCTGTCTGGAAGTTAAGTACCAACGTATTGGTGTTGGGATCCCATGAACCTACTCCATCAGGAAATAAGTCATCGGTGGGATCGATGAAAGGTGACCCGCAATTGCCATAAAAGGTTCCGTCTACCTCTGAATCGCCAGTGATTGACTGTACTGATCCGGCAGTAAAATCCGTAATATAGTATGAATCACCACTCAACTTTTGTATGCCAATAGTTACATCTGAGAAACCTGAGACCGTGCCTGTCCAACTGCGGTTATCGGGAATCGTGAGGTCACATGCTTGATTTGTGGTGACATGAATGATTGATGAAGAACTGTTGCCGGCCGGACTTACGGCCGTTATCCGGTATTCATAGGTGGTATTTCCAGCCACTTCAAAGTCCTCGTAAAATCGCTCAGGGTCGTATACAAAATCGCCTACAAGCACAAAAGTAGTTTCTCCCAGGATGCGCCTCCCGACTTCGAAATGATTAACATATTCACCATCATGATCCCATTCTAATACCACCAAATCTTGGCCGTTAGACACAGCCTGCAAACCTGTTGGTGCATTTGGACGAATCACTGGTACATTGGATTGGTAAACAGGCGCCCCTCGCATCGCCAAAACCATGTGGCCGCCCTCATCTATTGCACCACCAAGCAACTGGCTATCCTCCACTTCAGAGAATATAAGGTTCCATGTGGCACCTGCATCGTTAGAAAGGTAATAGTCCACTTTGCCACCTGTTCGTTCACCTCCCACTAAAACTCCATTGAAACTACTGAGCACGAAATCATGCAGAGACCTGACATTAATACGCGTCCAACTAGACGCACCGTTGGAAGTTCTTGCTATCTGATATTGATTATCTGAAATGTTATACCCCAAAACATAAATTTCACCGCCATACTCACGAATCTGTCTGATATCGTTACCAAATTGAAGATTGGTGATTTTATTGGCGGTGGTAGCTCCACTGTTTACTTTATAAACATCTGTTGTTCCACCGGAAAAATCGTTAATATAAAGGTATAAGTTGTTAGATGCATCTGCCACCATGGCGTTCATCTTATAGCTTGCTGGAAGGCCCGTAAGAGTGAGCGTTGACCAGGTTACAGCATTGGGATCATTAGACTGGTAGTATGAATGTGTTCCGGATGCAAGGCGGTATCCATAGTAGACATTCCCGGTTCCCGAGGCAACTTGCTGTAAAAAGACAGGAGGACCCGTTCCCGCATCTGCCCAATTATTACCATCATCCGTAGACCTATAAGTATCATTACCGATTGCTAGTAAATCTCCATTGGATTTCTTGAAAACCGTGGAGAACTGACAAGATGTGCAGAAATTCAGAAGTATCCTATCCCAAGAACTGCCGTAGTAGGAGCGGAAGAGGTATGGACTACCATCCGCCATGAAGAATTGACGAAACCCACTGCCATCTTCATCAGCCCTGATTACACTAAGCCCAGGGTTGTACAAAAGTCCTCCATTAGACAAATCCCATGTTCCACCGCTATTAATTGATCGGATGATTCCATTGCGCGAAAGCCCGGCAAAAACACTATTTCCCGCAGTGAAGGATTTCATGGCCCATATGGCCTGATTGTACTCCGTAAAAATGTTAAGCTCTGTCCATGGGCCATCGGTATCGTTATCCGAATAATATACCTTGCCCTGACCACTATACAAACCCTCAAAAACTATGAATAACTTAGTTCCCGGGCCAATTACAATCTGATGGTCGGAATTGTTGAAATTTTCATTAAGCTCCAGATTACCTCCGCCTCCTTGCTGAGCAATTATTACCCAATTAGTACCGTTGTGGTAATACGCTCCTGATCTATTTGTTTGGTATAAAGTGGATCCTTTAAGCGCGAGAGACCCTGGCGTGTCGGTAGCGCTTGCACCACTATTAAAATCAGACCACACAACGCTTCCGTTTGGTAATCTGTAAATTCCGTTATTAAGAACCCCGACAAAAACATCGTTATCTCGTGCAAGAATGGAAACATAATTAGTTGGGCTAGGTAAATTATTAGAAATATTAGACCAAGTGGCACCGTCATCCAGCGACCTGAATACCCCAGAAAATTCATTCATCAGGTATAACTCCCCGTCAGCCGTTTTGGCCAATTGGGATCCACCTTCAAAAGGAGAAGATGGTGAAAAGGATGTCCATGAATCACCATTGCTTACAGCGGAAGATTTATAAATCTTTTGCTTTCCCAACACATAAATATTGTCATCTCCATCGATCAAAATGTCATAAGCATCATTGTCTTCAAGACCGTTGGTGCCAATGGAGAGTTTAGTCCAGTTAGTGCCGTTGTTGGTACTACGGTACACACTGCCAGCCAGAGGTGCACCGAAAGAATTCTCAGCTGGGGTACCTCCTGGCTTCACAAAAATGAAAATGTGCGATGACGAATTAATTTCAATATCGCCCACATTACCTCCACCAGGGGCTTGTTGCGAACTAAACGTAACTTGAGCTGATGTTGAAATAAATCCAAAAACGAGCGATAGAATTAATACTGCTGCACGCATATGTTAAATTTTCTTCTGATAAAATGATTTGTTCATTCCCCTCCCCCCGGTAAGTCCGGCAACTCAATGTCATTGCCCCCTCCCGGATTTTCTCCACCACCACCACCAGAAAACGCAGCCACTGCGCCACCCACTGCCAGGAAGGGCAACACCTTTACCAGCAACGGCACTTTGGGGCGCACCTTAAAGAAGCTGGTGTAAATAATCTCATCGCTGTTGCGCGCATCGGAAATCTTGAGGCGGTAGTCGTTACCCTTCTTGGCGTGCGATGGAATGAACAAGGTATAGCTGCCATTGTTGGGGTGGTTCACGCTGCCATCAATGCGTTGGCCGCCTTTGTACAATTCTATGTTTACGGGGTTGGCGTTGCCGGGCTTCCAGCCCAACGGGTAGCTCTTGCCGCGCTTGTAGGTTTTATCGGTGCTGAAGTTCTGCAGTTTCACAAAAGGCACATACACGCGGCCGCGTATTTCCAGCGCCAGCTTGCCTTTGTAGCCGCCCAACTCTTCCACCACGTTCCATTCAATGCGTTTGTTGGTGCCGGGCTTCACTTCGGGGCCCACATCGCCTTTTACCTTGGTAAGGGCCGTGGCGAAGTTGTCCTTCGAGGCGTAGAGGTTCAGCAGATATTCGTTGTTGGGGTTGTTGTCTTCCAGGTCGTAGAAAACAATCACCTTGTCGCCCGCCAGCTCCACCTTTTTGATGGACACCACCTGGGCGGTGGCCAGGGTAACGCAGCTAAGGAGGGCTGCCGTGTAGAGAAATCGCATACGTGGCTTGGTTTAAGTAAGAATAAAAATAGCTGATTTTCAGATGAAAACCCTACTCCATTCTTACACGAACCATAAATGCCTTGAACAGGCAAAAAGTAAGTTGCCGCCAATACCACCCGCTTCCGGCCTTGTTCCCCGGCCGGGGTGTTTTTGGTCTTTTCCAATCGCCCCGCAGCATTTTCGGGCGACCACCTTCTTCCTACAACGGCTGAATTTTCTTTTTCTCCAGCGTATTCAATCCCACCACGTAGGCATACATGGCTGCCGGGATGAAGGTAAGATCTATGCCTCCATACGTAGCTTTTCCTTCCCTGTCGAGCGTGGTAACCAGGGCCGACTGTAAACCATTCTTATCACAAAAATGCAGCAAGCTCTTGAGTTCGCTCTGCCGCTCGAAGTGCCGGTTCGACCATTTGATCTCCACCACCCAAATAGGCTTTAGCTTTTTTTCGTCCATACCCACCATGTCCACCTCCCCGTGCACACGGCCGGTCTTCCAGCTTGCATACCAGGGTGTAAACCAATCGCGATGCATCCACTGCGCATAGATGGCTGTTTCCACCATGTGGCCCATGGCTTCGTCTGTTGGCAACAGCGGATGAAAGAGCGCACTGCGCAGCGAAGGATTCGTGAGAAAGATTTTATAGGAAGTGGCACGCTGAAATTTCCGCGCGTTGTCATCTATACGATGCACGACCCTTATGAGGAAGGCCGCTTCGAGGTATTCCAGGTATTTCTTCAACAAGTTCTTCTCTACACCACTGCCCTCCGACAGTGTGTCCAACGAAACTTCGTTGCCACTGTAATACGCCAGCATGGAGAAGAAGGCATTCAACTCCTGCACATCCTGAATACCATAAAGGCTCGGCAAGTCGCGCAGCAAAACTTTGTCTACGATGTCGCTCTTTACATACCTGCCGGGGTTGGCTTGAATCTTTTCCGAAAAGATGACCTCGGGATAACCACCGAAATTGATATAGTCTACAAAATGACCATTGATCTCGCGGATGTTGATGGTGGTAAAAAACGGGTTCTCTTGCCCGTTCCACTCCAACGTAGAAGAACGAATAAGATGATCCAGTTTTTTCAAGTGGATGTATTCGTGAAAGGTGAGTGGCGGAAGCATGAACTCGGTGAATCGACCTGCCCCGCTTTCGGTGCTTTTCAACCGCAGGGCAGCCGCAGCGGAGCCTGAAACCACAAACTTGGTATGAGGGTAGCGATCTACCAGCACTTTCAGGTGCGCTTCCCAGCCTTTCAGGTACTGAATCTCGTCAAAGAACACGCACCAGTTATTTTGGTCGGCAATGCCTGCGGCTTTGCACGCCATCAGAAATAGTTGCTCCAGCGAGATGTTCAGGTAGATCGGGTTGTCTATGCCAATGAAGCAAACCCGGTGTCTGTCGTAGCCGTCTTCCAACAATGCCTGCACGCTGTGATGCATCATCACCGTTTTGCCCACACGCCTGGGACCCATCAATACCACCGCTCGCCTTACATCGCGCTCTTTCACCAGCGGCAGAAAAAGATCGAAGTAGGGCCTTCGCGGAAGCTGAAGGTAATCCTCATTGATCCGCCCGGTGGTCCACCAGGGATTCTCAAAGCGCATCCGATCGAGGATAAACTCCTCTGAAATTGGCTTTAACTTGATTTTTGCACTCATAAACAAACAAATATGTACAATTAATATGTATTAATCTACATTATTTTAACATAAACGTTGAGTTAGTACAAAAAAGGTCGCTGCAGGTTTGTTATTTTGAGAATCCAGACGCTTACGATATCCGGCTCCAGTTCACCACACTTTTTTTCAGGGCATCTATCTGCTGGCGGATGGTGCGGTGGGCGGGGTGGTTCAACTCGGGGTCTTTCTCCAACACGGCACGGGCGGCATCGCGGGCACGCTGCAGAATCAGTTGGTCTTTGCCCAGGTCGGCAATAAGCAGGTCGAGGGCACCACTTTGCTGCGTGCCCATCAGGTCGCCCGGGCCGCGCAGCTTCAAGTCGGTTTCCGCAATTTCGAAGCCGTTGTTGGTTTTCACCATGGTTTGGATACGCGTGCGCGAGTCGGCCGACAGCTTATAGTCGGTCATCAGGATACAATACGATTGCTCGGCCCCGCGCCCCACGCGGCCGCGCAGCTGGTGCAGTTGCGAAAGGCCAAAACGTTCGGCACTTTCAATCACCATTACCGAAGCGTTGGGCACATCCACACCCACCTCAATTACCGTGGTGGCCACCATGATTTTGGTTTCGCCTTTCACAAAGCGGGCCATCTCATAATCTTTGGCCTCGGGCTTCATCTGGCCATGCACAATGCTGATGGGCACCTCCGGGAAAGCGCGCGTCATGCTCTCGTAGCCGTCCATCAAATGCTTCAGGTCCAGCTTTTCGGATTCTTCGATGAGCGGATAGACAATGTACACCTGCCGGCCGGCTTCTATCTGCTTTTTCAGAAAGCCGTTTACCTCCAGGCGGTGCGAGTCGAACTTGTGGATGGTTTTGATGGGTTTGCGCCCTTTGGGCAACTCATCGATCACCGATATCTCCAGGTCGCCATACAACGTCATGGCTAACGTGCGGGGGATGGGTGTGGCCGTCATCACCAGCACGTGTGGATATACATCGGTGTTCTTCTGCCAGAGCTTGGAGCGCTGGGCCACCCCGAAGCGGTGCTGCTCATCAATAATGGCCAGGCCAAGTTTTTGAAATTTCACCTCTTCCTCCAGCAGGGCGTGGGTGCCAATCAGAATTTTCAGGTGCCCTTCTTCCAGCGCAATGTGCAGGGGTTTGCGCGCACTCTTTTTGGTAGAGCCGGTGAGCAGCGCGATGGGCAGGCCCATATTGTCGGCATGCTTCTTCAGGTTATGGTAGTGCTGCTGTGCCAATATTTCGGTTGGGGCCATCAGCGCGGCCTGTGCACCTCCACCAATCACAATCAACATGCAGATAAACGCCACAATGGTTTTGCCGCTGCCCACATCGCCCTGCAACAGCCTGTTCATCTGCTTACCTGTTTTCATATCGGCATAGATTTCTCGAATCACCCGCTTCTGCGCATCCGTCAGGTCGAACGGCAGGTGCTCATTATAGAAACGTGTAAGGATAGACGCATCGCTGAACACCATGCCGCGAAATTTCTCCTGCCGCACCAGCTTCATTTTCAGCAGCCGTAGCTGAATGTAGAACAGCTCCTCAAACTTCAGCCGCTGTTGGGCGGCTGTCAGCCACTCTGCATTTTGGGGAAAGTGAATGTGCAGCAGCGCTTCTTTTTTGGTGATGAGTCGTTCCGCGGTTCGCAGTTCGTCCGGCAGGGTTTCGCGCAGGTGTGGCTGGGCCATGCGCAGCACCTCTTGTATCAGCTTGCCGATAAACTTGCTGTCGATGTGGCGTGCCCGCAGCTTCTCGCTGATGTTGTACACGGGCTGCAGATAGCCCGCCTGCTCGTTTTTAGCTGTTACCGGTTCTATCTCGGGGTGCGCAATAGAGTAGGTGCGCCCGAACCGGTTGGGTTTGCCAAATACCACGTACTCAACGCCCGGCTTTATCTTTTCCAGCACCCAGTTAATGCCCTGAAACCACACCAACTCTATCTCACCGGTGCTGTCTTCAAAATAACCCACCAGCCTTTTTTTAAACTTGCCACCGATGGTTTCGAAGCGCAGTATCTTACCCCTCAACTGAATGTTGGGCATGGTCTCGTTCACTTCGGCAATGGTGTAGAAGCGGGTGCGGTCTTCGTAGCGAAATGGGTAGTGCTGCAGCAGGTGGCCAAAGGTGAAGAGATGCAGGTCTTTTTGAAGCAGTTCTGCCCGCTGCGGGCCTACGCCCTTCAGAAATTCAATGGATGTGTCGAAAAAGTTACCCAAAACAATTAAAATTTGAGGATTTGAAAATGAGGCAATTTGATAATTCCATTTTCAAATAAATTCATTCTCAAAGTTTCAAATCATCTAATCCTTTTTCTTGGATTGCGCTAAGCCTCGTTCAATTTTTGGGAGAACTGTTATTCTTTCAATTAATTCCTCCATAGAAAAATTCTCAGGGAAGCTGAGGGATACTTGAATGATTTTTTCTTTGGTGAACATATTCAAATACACAAAGGGATTTCCAATCTATTTAACGGCTGCAATTCTTTCCCATTTTCAAATAAATTCATCCTCAAATTTTCAAATTCCTAGTTCCTCCACTCCAATGTGTTGATCATGTGCATCATGTCTTTCTTCACATACTCGATGGCGGGTTGCAGCGAGTCGTTCTGTACTTTGGTATAAAAATACAGGGCCCCACGCAAAAAATGCCTGGCGGAGTCTGTCATGGTAAACTGAAACTGGCTGGGCACCTCACCTTCAATCTCGGCAATCACGGCTACTTTTCCGCTGGGTGTTTTTGTAATGGTTTCATCGATGGCGTTAGCCTTGATCTGGTGCTTGGCTGTAAGCACGTACGCATCGTTGAGGTACTCTTTCAGCAATTGCTCGCTGTTGTTCACCTGTTTGTAGGTAACGTGCACGTTGGCCTTCAGGTCTGGATAGTAAATTTCTACCCAATGGGTTTCGCGTACCCACGAAGTGTCTTTCAGCAGGCGCGCATGCTGCGAGTACTCAAAGCGATAGGGCAGTGTATCGGGCAGACTTTGATAAGCAGCCTGCGGCAACACCAGGCGGTTGTAGCCCTTCGGCTTGGGTTGGTAGTTGGTAGAACAAGCGCCCAGTGCAAAGAGAGCCACCCAAGCCAGCGCAAGGGGGGCTCTGCCCGCGTTAAAACGGCAGGTCATCCGTGGCGGAGTTGTCTACACCCTTCAGATCATCGGCCGGTGGGGCTGCCTGTGGTGTAGAGGGCCGGTACTCTTGCTGGTAGTTTCCACCACCGCCACCGCTGCGCTGCGTGCTCAGCATGGTCATGTTATCGCCCACTACTTCCGTAGTATAGCGCGTTACACCTTCCTTCTCCCACGAGCGCGTGCGCAGCTTGCCTTCTATGTACACCATGTCGCCCTTGTGCAGGTATTTGGCAGCAATGTCGGCCAGGCCGCGCCACAGCACAATGTTGTGCCACTCGGTAATCTCCTTACGATCGCCCGTGGTTTTGTCTTTGTACGTTTCGGAAGTGGCAATGGTAAAGTTGGCCACCGTTGCACCATTCTCCAGACTTCTTACTTCGGGGTCTTTGCCTAACCGACCCACCAGAATTACTTTGTTTACTCCTGACATATATGTATTGTTTATTTTTTCTGCACCTAATGAAAAGCCCCTGCGGGTTTCGTCCATCTAATCTACAAAAGTATCAAAATTTACCAGCCCTGTTCTTTACAGGCGTTCGTCTAAAAAGCGGGTGATCACCACCGGCTTGGGCAGTGCCTCGGCCTCTGTTTTGTTGTGCCACGCCATGCCGGGTGGCAGGGGTACCTTGGCAGCCAGCGGCCATTCATAAAAACTAACCTGCAAATGCTGGTGGGTAAGTACGTGTTTCACCGGGGGATGAACCACGGCCGGTTGGGCGGGTAGTGAACGCAGCCATGAATCGGCCGATATTATTTGTGCCGCGGCCTGCAGCTGGGCCGTTTCCACCAGGTAAAACTCAAACAGGCCTTTCCAGATATCGTTGCCCGAACGCTGCCGCAGGGCCACTTTGTTGCGCCAGCCCAACACAAAATAGTGAAAGTGCCGCTGCCTGATCTTTACCTTCTTGGTTTTCACCGGAAAAAGATCAACACTATCCGTTGTGTGGGCGTGGCAAAACTTTTCTAACGGGCACACCGTGCACTGCGGGTTCTGCGGTGTGCAGCAGGTGGCCCCCAATTCCATCATGGCCTGGTTGAAGTCACCCGGCTGCTTTTCATCAATCAACTCGTTGGCTTTGGCTGTAAACAGTTTCTTTCCTTCGGGGCCAGCAATGTTGGTATCTATGCCATATACGCGGGCCAGTACGCGAAAAACGTTGCCATCTACCACGGCATGCGGTTGGTTAAAGGCAATGGAGGCGATGGCCGCAGCCGTGTAAGGGCCGATGCCTTTGAGGTGCAGCAGTTCTGGGTAAGCGGAAGGAAACTGCCCTCCATATTGCTTTACCACCTGCTGGGCACACGCGTGCATGTTACGTGCACGCGAATAATAGCCCAACCCCTGCCACAACCGCAGCACGTTTTGCTGCGGAGCCTTTGCCAGTGCCTGCACGTTGGGAAAAGCTTCAATAAAACGCTGATAATAGGGCAACCCCTGCGCCACGCGCGTTTGTTGTAAAATAATTTCAGACACCCAGATGTGATAAGGGTTCTGCGACTCGCGCCAGGGCAGGGTGCGCTTGTTGCGATGATACCAAGCCAGTAATTTTTTTTGAAAGAGTGTTCGGTGAAGCTCGCCCTTCATAAAACAGAATGTTGCGAAAGTGAGAAAAAACAATCATTCCACGCCAAACATCAGGCAATTCATCGATTTTGGATTATATCTTCATGATAATCAACAAATTCATTTTGCGAATGCGCAAACCGCGTTTAAATTTGCCGCTCTAAATTTTTTACTCACACCAAATTCGATCACCGTGACCAAAGCAGATATCATCAACCAAATCGCAGAGAAAACAGGAATAGACAAAGCCGATGTGACCGCTTCGGTGGAGGCATTTTTCTCGGTGGTGAAGCAAAACATGGCGTCAGGCCATAATATATATGTGCGCGGATTTGGCAGCTTCATCAACAAAAAGCGCAAAAAGAAGATTGCACGAAACATTTCCCGCAACACGGCCATTGTGATAGACGAACACTACATTCCCAGCTTCAAACCGGCCAAAATTTTCATCAACAAGATTAAGAACAGCGACAAAGTAAAAGAGCTGGCAGAAAAATAAAGAGGGTTGTTCGTTGTTCGTTGATCGCCTTGCCGATAGCCGACTAACGAAGAACGATCTGCAACAATACCATGCTTAAAAACCGTATTTTACTCTTCGCCATTACCGCCATTATTGTATGGCTGCTCTTCTTATTGCCCAAAGTGGTGGTAGACAATGAGGGGCAATTGAATACCGCTACCGACTCGTTGGCGGTGGCCCCCGGGCATACCTCCGTACCCGAAACACTCTCGGGCCAGATTAAAGAAATCAGGCGCCAGGTGGTGCCAAATGCCCAAAATGAAAAAAATTCTATCTTTGCCGACTCTTTACGCAGCCTGTACACCCAGGCAGGTCAGTTCGACAGTGCTGCATGGTTCGCAGAGCAGTCTGCATCGTTCTTACAAACAACGGCCAGTTACCTGAAAGCAGGCAACAGCTATTACGAGGCATTTACTTTTGCCATGGACCCTGCCAAGCAGAAGGTAATGGCAGAAAAAACGCGCGAGTACCTGGGCAAGGTTCTGGAAGCGGAGCCTAAAAACCTGGAGGCCAAAACGAAAGTGGCCATGACCTACCTCAGCTCAGAAGCCCCCATGCAGGGCATAATGATGCTGCGCGAAGTGCTGGCAGAAGACCCGAAGAACGAGCTGGCCTTGTTCAACATGGGCATGTTGTCCATTCAATCGCGGCAGTTCGACCGTGCCATTGAAAGGTTCAACGAGTTGATTGCCATCAACCCGCAACATGTGCAGGGCCAGTTGCTGCTGGGGGTGGCGTATATGAACAAAGGCGACAAGGAAAAAGCGCGCGCCCAGTTTGAGAAAGTCAAGCAATTAGACAAAGATCCGGCCGTGCAGGCAACAGCCGACTCTTATCTGAAAGACTTAGAATAAAAGAAAGCCGGCCCGGTTGGGTGGGCAAAAAAGAAAAAACTAAAACATCGTACAATTATGCCAAGTGGTAAGAAAAGAAAGAAACACAAAATGGCTACCCACAAACGCAAGAAGCGTTTGAGAAAGAACCGCCATAAGAAGAAGTAAAAATCTTACATCAACCATTCTTATCCCCGGCTCCCTCCACTTCGGAGCCGGGGGTGAGGTTAACATTTAAAAGTTTTGAGTAATGAACTAATCATTAGTGCTACTCAAAACGGAAGTCGCATAGCCCTTCTTAAGGACAAGCACCTTGTAGAATTCCACGAAGAACAGGAAGGAAGCAAGTTTGTAGTAGGTGACATTTACATGGGCTCCGTAAAAAAGGTAGTCCAGGGGTTGAACGCAGCGTTTATAGACATAGGGTATGAGAAGGATGCATTCCTTCACTACCTCGATCTGGGCCCGCAGTTCGCCTCTTTGCAAAAGTTCACCAAGCTGGTTCGCGCCAAGAAGATTACCGGAGGCAAGCTGGACAAGTTCCAGGCCGAAAAAGACATCGACAAGCACGGGAAAATTACCCAGCAGCTTTCGAAAGGTCAGTTGGTTCCGGTACAGGTGGTGAAGGAACCCATCTCCACCAAAGGCCCCCGACTTTCGTCTGAGTTGTCACTGGCAGGACGGTACCTGGTATTGGTGCCCTTCTCCTCTTCGGTAAGCGTTTCGAAGAAAATTTCCAGCAGCGAAGAACGCAAGCGCTTGCAGCGCATCATCCAATCCATTAAGCCGGCCGGCTTTGGTGTAATAATACGCACCGTGGCCGAAGGCAAAGAAACAGCCGAGCTCGACAAAGACCTGCGCAACCTGGTAAAAACCTGGGAAGAAGGCATGGAGCGCATGGTAACGGCCAACGGCCGCGACAAAATCATTGGCGAACTCAGCAAGACCTCTTCCATTTTGCGCGATCTGTTGAACGAATCGTTCGACAACATACACGTAGACGACAAGAAGATCTTTGAAGAGGTAAAGACCTACATCCGCTCCATTGCGCCCGACAAGGAGAAGATTGTAAAGCTCTACAACGGCAAGGCCAAAATCTTCGAACACTACGGCATCGAAAAGCAGCTAAAGTCGGCCTTTGGGCAGACTGTGAGCTTACGTGGTGGTGGCTACCTGATCATTGAGCACACCGAAGCGCTGCACGTAATAGATGTGAACAGCGGCAACAAATCCACCCGCGAAGAAAACCAGGAAACAACTGCGCTGTCTGTAAACCAGGAAGCCGCGAGAGAAATTGCCCGCCAGCTTCGCCTGCGCGACATGGGGGGCATTATTGTGGTGGATTTTATCGACATGCGCAGCCAGGACAACAAGCGCCTCATCCACAAAATCATGAAAGATGAGATGGATGCGCACGATAAGTCAAAGCACACGGTGCTGCCCTTGTCGAAGTTTGGGCTCATGCAGATTACCCGCGAGCGGGTGCGGCCACAGATGAACATTGCCACCAAAGAGGTTTGCCCTACCTGCAATGGCACCGGCAAAATCAATGCATCTATTTTGGTTACCGACCAGATAGAGCAGCACATCGAGCACTTGTTCATCAAACAAAACGAAAAACACCTGGTGTTGGCGGTGCATCCGTTTTTGTACGCCTACTATACCAAGGGCATCATCTCGAAACGCCTGAAACTCTACTTCAAGTACAAGCGTTGGATCCATCTGGTGAAAGACACCTCGCTGGGAATAACCGAATTCCACTTCCTGAACCGCGATGGGGAAGAGATTGAGTTGGGCCAAAAGGAGAAGGAGAAGGAAAGAGAGAGCCCTGTTTTGTCAGAGGTGTAAGGTGTCATTTAAAGAAAGCGCAAGACCCGTTTATAGCAGACGGGTCTTACTTTTTTAAGCCAGCATCTTTTAAAATGGAATGCATAGTTCCTGAAGGAATATCCTTGCTATGGATAGGTACTACTATGATTTTAAATCCTTGTTTCCGGTAAACAGCGTGACTGCCGGATTGCCTGACAAACACAAATCCTTCCTGCTCAAGTATCTTAATCAGTTCTTTAGGCTTCATCCACCATGTTGGTCATCTGGCGGGTAAACTCCTCTTCGATTAGGGTATCCAGATACAATTGAACAGCGTCTTTCAGGTTTTCCAATGCCTGCACAACGGTTTGGCCATGAGTGTGGCACCCTGGTAGTTCAGGACACCAGGCGTGGTACTGATCACCGTCTTTTTCGTATCGAAAGCTGAGTAGTCTGCTCATCATTGAATAAAAGTACAAAATATTAACAATTGGCCTGCATTACTGCCATCCTGACACTTCTCACCCATTGGAACAATAGTTGAAATCCTTGCGCCAACAAGGATTTTTCGTCTCTAAACCTTCAAAACTGACAATTATGGCAGAAGTAGCTGAAAAAGGTACCATCTCGATTCACACCGAGAATATTTTCCCCATTATTAAGAAATTCCTTTACTCCGACCACGAAATCTTTCTCCGCGAGCTGGTTTCGAACGCGGTAGATGCCACCCAGAAGCTGAAAAAGCTGGCCTCCATGGGCGAGTTCAATGGCGAACTGGGCGACCTGAAGATTGAAGTGAGCTTCGACAAGAAGAAAAAAACCATCACCGTAAGCGACAAGGGCATCGGGATGACGGGCGAAGAAATCAAAAAATACATCAACCAGATCGCCTTCTCGGGCGCTACCGAGTTTGTAGAGAAATTCAAAGACAAGGGCGATGCCAAAGACATCATCGGCAAGTTCGGCCTGGGTTTCTACTCTTCTTTTATGGTGGCCGATAGAGTGGAAATCATCTCACGCTCGTACAAAGTAAACGAACAAGAAGCGGCCCGTTGGGAGTGCGATGGGTCTACAGAGTTTGAATTGGAGCCCGCAAAAAAAGAAACACGCGGCACCGATGTAATCCTCCACATCAACAAGGACTCCGAAGAGTTTCTGGATGAGTGGCGCCTGAAAGGCATCCTCGAAAAGTACTGCAAGTTCTTGCCGGTTGAAATCAAGTTTGGAACCAAAGAAGAAAGTGAAGAAGATGGCGTGGATGCCGAAGGCAAGCCGAAGTACAAAACGGTTACCAAAGACCGCATCATCAACAACCCTTCTCCGCTCTGGGCCAAATCGCCCAGCGACCTGAAAGATGAAGACTATCTGAAATTCTACAAAGAGTTGTATCCTTTCAGCGAAGACCCGCTCTTCTGGATACACCTGAACGTAGACTACCCCTTCAATCTCACGGGTATTCTCTACTTCCCCAAAGTGAAGAACGACTTCGAGTTGCAGAAGAACAAAATACAACTCTACTCGCGCCAGGTATTTATTACCGATGAGGTGAAAGACGTGGTGCCCGATTTCCTGATGCTGCTGCACGGTGTGCTCGACTCACCGGATATCCCGCTGAACGTATCGCGCAGCTACCTGCAGAGCGACAGCAACGTGAAAAAAATCAGCCAGCACATTACCAAAAAAGTGGCCGATAAACTGCAGGACATGTTCAAGAAAGACCGGGCCGACTTCGAAAAGAAGTGGGACGACATCAGCATCTTCGTGAAATACGGCATGATCAGCGATGAGAAGTTTTACGAAAAAGCCAAAGACTTTGCCCTGCTGAAGAACACACTCAAGAAGTACTACACGCTGGAAGAATACCGCGCTTACATCAAAGACATGCAAACCGACAAAGACAACAATGTGGTGTATCTCTACACCACCGATGCCGGTAAGCAGCATGGCTTTGTAGAAGCTGCCAACAAAAAAGCATTCGATGTCATCATCATGGATGGCATCCTCGACAGCCACTTCATCAACGCACTCGAACCGAAACTCGACAAAGCACAGTTCAAGCGGGTAGACAGCGACACCAGCGATAAGTTGATACCGAAAGACAACAAGATCGACAGTGTGTTGACCAAAGAAGAAGAAGAGCAGGTAAAAGGTATTTTCGAAAAAGCCATCGACAACAAAAACATGACGGTGACGGTGGAGTCGCTCTCGCCAGACGACTTGCCGGTGATTGTTACCATGAGTGAGTGGATGCGCAGGATGAAAGACATGGCCAAGACAGGTGGTGGCGGAGGCATGTACGGCTTCATGGGTGGCATGCCCGACAACTACAACGTGGCCATCAACGGCAACCACGGCATCATTCAGAAAATATTGAAGGCGGAAACCGAAGAACAAAAAACCAAGCTGGCCAAACAGGCCTATGACCTTGCATTACTGTCGCAGAATATGCTTACCGGTGCCGACCTGACGAACTTTATCAAGCGAAGTGTGGAACTGGTGTCGTGAAAAAAACATAGAACAGCGCTTGCTCTGAGCGCTGTTCTTATTGCATTTCTCTGCCTAATAAACTGATCAATTTGGCTTCCAAATCTGCCTGGTTATTGCCCGGCAACACTACCTCTTTACCATGCTGATCTATCAACCTGAAAACAAGGGGTTCGTTGTTTTTGTTATGGCCGCCCAATCTGTATTGAAGCAAGCCATCTATCGACAGATGGTAGGTGCGTACCCACTCTTCCCATAGGACCTGGTCGTCTTCCATGGCTACCATTACAAATACAGCGTGGTTGCGGTATTTGCTGTTCAGGCGTTTGAACAACTCAAGGTCGATGAGAAATTTTGCCTGCGGGTCGCTTTGCCAATAGCACAAAACCACTGGCTTTTGATTTTTGTAAAAGTTCAACAGCCAATCTATTTTTTCTTTAGCCTCCTCGCCACCGTTGCGCGTGTTGTACTCATATTGCTGATACAGTATAAATTGCTGACTTAACGATTTTCCCCCGCCTAAATCTTGTATGATCTGCGTTTCGAGTGGTGTGGCTTTTAAGATGCTCTGATGGTTCCAGTAGGCAGAGTCATAGGGTATCTGTAGCATTTCTTCTTTGCTGGGCAAAGCACCCTTAAACTGCCTGGCAGGGTCTTCACTTATTTCTACCGAAGTCATGTCGATATGAAACCAATGAACCCGCTTACCCGAAGCATAGGTGCCACCATCGCGCACCAGGTGGTAAGGGTAATACCGGTTGTTGTATTTACGATAGTATACAGAGGTACGAACGGTATCGTGGCTTTTAAACCTGACTTCTTCTGCTCGCACAATGGCATACGTATCGGTGGTAATGTAAAGCGTTCCCGTTGCACCTGGCCATTTGGGGCCGGGCATTGTATCTTTTTTATACTGATACCTGATTTCGTAAACATGGTCGCCATCGTAGGAGGTGATGCCTTCAAACGAAAAGGAATAGTCTATGAAATCAATACGCAAATTGCTCAGGCCGGTATAAAAATTAAGCTGGTTGGAACGCTCCGTAGCCTGGTAAGCCACCAGGTCGGCCAGCAACGTACCGGCTACCGCAATGGGTTCGTGCCCTTGTGCCACGGCTGTTTGGTCCAGGCTTCTGCGCAATTGGCTGATGCGCAAATCTTCGCGCTGGCCGGCCTCGCTGCGAAAGGATTTGTAGCCATTTTGTCTCCATACATCCACAAAGGCTTCTATCAACCGGCCATAGGTATCTCCATCCAGGCAATAGTGCCGGTAAAAAAATTTTTGCAGAAAAGCCTCTGTGCCATAATTCTGGTTAACGGCTGCAAAAGCTTTGCGCACTACTTTTTGTGGGTTAACAGGCCGGGAGGTAACTACCACCTCTCTCAGTTGGGTGGCAATAGGTTTCAGCTGTATCAGTTCTGCCTCCTGCTGCGATTGCACCTGGGCGGACTCATATCCCACACAGGTGATGCGCAGCGTGAAGGGCGCTGACACTGACAGCGAAAACGCTCCTTCCGCGTTGGTGCTGGTTCCTTTGGCAGTGCCCACCACTCCTACCGAGGCAAAAGAAACAGGCTTGCCGGTTTCACGGTCTACCACGCGGCCCTCTATCATTTGCTGTGCGCCAGCCCACAAGGACAACCATATCAGAAAAAAAGTAAAGCAGATGCGCATCATACCATTTCAAGCCTTTCTGCCTTCGGCCTCGCCCAGTAAAGTCAGTTCCACCACAATCAAATTCTTATTGTAATTGGAGTATAGCAGCTTCACCCAATGTCTATTCTGCATGTAGTTGGCCATTGCAAAGCCTTCATCAAATAAATCGGCACCCCATTGCAAGGCCTCCATTATGTTGCCCGTACCTCCCCTGGCCTGCAGAAAACGAAGTACACTTTTTTGCTCAGCCTCCACCACCGTCTTCATGTCTTTTCCGAATAATGCTTAGGTTCCAAAAATGGCAGCCAGGTTTTTACCTACCCGCCAGGCCATCGTTTATGTATTAAATATCACGGTCGCGAACTGTAAAACAAAATCATAAAATATGTACGGCAGGTTAAGAGGCAGACCGGTTGGCCTTGCTCAACTTTCGGGGCCGAGGCCACCAAAGTATTTCTTAATAATATCAGCCTTGTGTGCCTGCAGGTGTTGCAAAAAAGCACTGGCCACCGGAGAGTGGTTTTTGCCTTTCGGCCAGATCAGGCGCCACGCTGTTTTAATGGGCAGCCCCTTCACTGGAATGATCCGGATGCTGCCAGCCTTCAGTTCATTCTTCATGCCAATCAAAGGCATAACCGAATAGCCCAGACCGGCCAATACCGCCTGCTTCACGGCCTCGTTGCTGGTGAGCTCCATTTTTTTGCGCACACGCAGTTGCTGGCGCTGCAGAAATTGCTCCATGGTTTGGCGTGTTCCGGAGCCACTCTCCCTGAAAATCAGGGGATGTTCTTCAAACATCTGTTTTAACGGAACCTGTTTTCGTGCCAGTTCGCGGCTGCCCACCAGAAAAAGTTTGTTCTCCAGTAATTCAAGGTGATGCACGGCAGGGTAGGGCGGTAAAATAGATACGAGCGAAAAGTCCACTTCGTTCTTCTCCAGGCTCTCCACCACTTTGGCTTTGTTGGTTACATCCATGATCAACTCCACCTCATTGTTCTTGCCGATAAAATCGCTGAGGAAATACGGCATCACATACTTGCCCGTAGATACCACCGACAAATGGAGCCGACCGGTTAGGTGGCCGCGAAAGGCCTGGGTTTTGAACCGGATGGCCTGCACCTCTTGCACAATTTGTTCTGCCGCAGCAGCTATCTCCCGGCCAAACGAGGTGATGTACAGTTTCCTCCCCACCACCTCGGTAAGCGGAATATCGAACTGGTCTTGCAGGTTGCGCAGTTGTATTGACACTGCGGGCTGAGTTAGGTGCAGCGCTTCAGCTGCCTTGGTGATGCTGCGCGTTTGGGCCACCTTCAAAAACACTTGCAACTGGTGAATGGTGAAATTCATAAAAAATGTTAATGTCTGTCATATTAAATATAAATAAAAATATATAACCCCAATGCCAGAATTTTGACGCGACAAAAACAAAAAGTGAATTTTGATATGACCACCATTACAGTAGCAAAGGGAGACGGCATTGGACCGGAAATTATGGATGCCACGCTGCAGATTCTGATGGCTGCGGGAGCACAAATTAAGGTAGAAGAAATTGAGGTAGGCGAAAAGGTTTACCTGGCCGGTAACACCGCGGGTATAGCGCGCGAGGCGTGGGATGTGATTCGCAAGAACAAGGTTTTTCTGAAAGCCCCCATTACCACACCCCAGGGTGGCGGTTACAAAAGCCTCAACGTTACCACCAGAAAATTCCTGGGCTTGTACGCCAATGTAAGACCGTGTGTCAGCCTGCATCCTTACGTTCGCACCAAACATCCTAAAATGGATGTGGTGATTATTCGCGAAAATGAGGAAGACCTTTATGCCGGTATTGAACACCAGCAAACCGATGAAGTAGTGCAGTGTCTGAAGCTGATTAGCCGGCCCGGATGCGAAAAAATTGTGCGCTATGCTTTTGAATATGCGCGCCAGTACGGCCGCAAGAAAGTAACGTGCTTTACCAAAGACAACATCATGAAGCAGACCGATGGTTTGTTTCACCAGGTGTTCGATGAAATTGCCAAAGAGTATACCGATATTGAAAACGAGCACTGGATTATCGATATCGGGGCAGCTAAGCTGGCCGACACACCGGAAGCTTTTGATGTGATTGTGATGCCCAACCTGTATGGCGATGTGCTTTCGGACGTAGCTGCCCAGATTGCCGGCTCCGTTGGCTTGGCCGGTTCTGCCAACATTGGCGAAACGTGTGCCATGTTCGAGGCCATACACGGTTCTGCGCCTCGCAGGGCCGGTCAAAACATGGCCAACCCTTCGGGTTTGCTGCAAGGAGCCATCATGATGCTGAACCATCTTGGCCAGGGCAAAGTAGCCGAAAAAATTCAAAACGCCTGGCTGCGCACGCTGGAAGACGGCATACACACGTACGATGTGTACACAGAAGGTGTAAGCAAGGAGAAAGTAGGCACCAAAGAATTTGCACAGGCCGTAATTGCGCGACTGGGCATGAAGCCCAATCAGCTAAAAGCGGTTGACTACGGCAAGGGCGCTGCCCTGAAGCTGCCACGTTACGAGCGCAAACCTGCTGCGGCTAAAGAGCTGGAAGGCGTAGATCTGTTTGTTCATTGGAGGGGCACACGTGCCGATGAACTCGCTGCCCTCTTACAAAAAATCAACGCGCCCGAAAGCAAATTAACGATGATAACCAACCGCGGCATTAAAGTGTGGCCCGAGGGTTTTGAAGAAACGTTCTGCACCGACCATTGGCGCTGCCGCTTCAAGCCGGAACAGGGTAGCCAAATCACTTCGCAGCAAATCATCAAACTCCTTTCGGCTGCCATGCAGCACGGCATCGATGTGGTGAAGACCGAAAACCTCTACCGGTTCAATGGAAAATCGGCCTACTCGCTTGGCCAGGGACAGTAAACCTTTAAATCCAAAACAATATGAAAGCAACATTCGATTTTGAAACATTGCCTGCGGACACAGCGGCTCCCAAAGAAGGAAAGTTTGTTCTGATTCATGGCCAGTTTATACCAACCGAAGCCATGGATGTGCTGGTAACCCTGCTCAACAACAAGCTGCATTACCATGAGCTGAAGAATTTTCTGTCGGAAGAGCGCTTTGGCCGGAAAAACAAATTCTCTGAAGAAAGAATAGAAAGCCTGCTGCAGAGCAAAAAAGAAATCATCGACATGATTGAATTTGCGTCTCATCACGGCTACAGCCTGCAGGTTGACTCTGAGATCAAAATAAAATTGGTAAAAGCGTAAACTCCAATATGCAGAGAGAATAGGGCCAGGCAGAAAAGCCTACTACTTCTATTGATTTTGAATTTCGTGTATTCATCCAACAGTTCTCGTTGGCATACATTAGTTTCGCGCTGGTATGGAACTGGTTGGATACGCGGCAGCCATATTGGTAGGGGTGGTTTTAGGCCTGCTGGGCGGAGGTGGCTCTATTCTCTCTATACCCATTTTGGTTTACCTGTTCGGGGTAGAGCCCGTGGTGGCATCTGCCTACTCGCTGTTTGTGGTGGGCATAACCAGCCTGGTGGGCGCCATACCGAAATACCGCGAGCACCTGGTCAACTTGAAAACGGGCATCTACTTCGGGCTGCCCTCTATCGTCAGTATCTTCATTACACGCAAGTGGTTGGTGCCCGCATTGCCCGACATTATCTGGCAAACCGAACCGTTTACCATTACCAAACGCATAATGCTGTTGGGCGTGTTCGCTGTACTGATGGTATTTGCCGCGGTGCCCATGATTCGCGGCAAGCGCGAGATCGCCTCAGAGAACAAACAGTTCAGGGCCGGGCTGGTAATCATAGAAGGCACGCTCATTGGTTTCCTTACCGGTTTAGTGGGTGCGGGTGGTGGCTTCCTCATCATTCCGGCTTTGGTATTTTTCACCGGTCTTCCATTCAAAACAGCAGTAGGTACTTCTTTATTCATCATTGCCGTCAACTCGCTGGTTGGCTTCGCAGGCGACCTGCTCAACTATTCCATGGATTGGGTCTTGCTATTGACGGTTTCATTGCTGGCGATCATCGGCATTTTTGTGGGCAATCGACTCTCCCGGCAGATTTCGGGGCGCAAGTTGCGCAGGTGGTTCGGCTGGTTTACCCTCATCATCGGCCTGTATATTCTTGGGCGCGAAGTGTTTTGGGGCTAGCGGTTTGCCCGGAAATTTCGCATCTGGATGCCGAAACAGGCCAAAAACGAAATTTTAATCGTATTTTAATCTACCCCCCGAAACAATTCAGTTTTACTTGTAGTTATGATAGCCTTACTATCACTTTAGTTAGGTAGACTATGACGGCACTTTCTTTCAGACTTAATCCACACCTGTATCTGCGCGACCCGCAACATACCGAGCTGGGCATGAGCATCATTAAAAAAAGTGTGGAGATGATCGACCAACTGGGGTTTGAACAATTCACCTTCAAAAAACTTTCGGAAGAAATTCATTCCACCGAAGCTTCCATCTACCGGTATTTCGAAAACAAGCACCGGTTGCTGCACTACCTCACTGCTTGGTATTGGAGTTGGCTGGAGTACCGCATCGACCTGGCGTTAGGCAGCCTCAGGCAGCCCGAAGAAAAACTACGCGCCTGTTTGCGCGTGCTCACCGAAGAGAAAAAGTACGACCCCACGTTTGCTTTCGTGGATGAGGAAGCACTGAACCGGATTGTGGTGGCTGAGTTGGACAAAACCTACCTCACCAAATGGGTAGACAGCGATAATAAAGAAGGATTGTTTCTCGGGTTCAAATCGCTGAGTAACCGCATTGCCGGTTTGTTGCTGGAAATAAATCCACAGTACCCCTACAGCCAATCATTAGCCAGCACACTGCTATTAGCTGTAAAACAACAGCTGTTCTTTGCCGACCACCTGCCCACGCTCAGCAGCATGAAGCGGGGAAAAAAAATGCACGAAACGCTCTATCTCTTTGTTGAAAATATGGCACTTGGCACCATCAAAAATTATTAACCGTGTTTAACACAGACCAAATTCATCGCATTATCAGAGAGGCCGCGCTGCAACTGCAGCACCCGATTGATAGCATGCCCGAGGGTTTGCACCGCACCTATGCAGAAGAAGAACTGATAGAGTTCAAGCGCGACCTTATCGAGGCGGGTAATCAGAAAAACATTCTATTTCTGGAGTACACGCTTACGCGCGAAAATTTTATCGAGTTGCTTGGCAAGCTGGAGTGGCCCATTCTCTTCATCCGCAAAGAAGATCGTTCGTCTTCGCCAGCCATGCTCACTAAAGAAGGCAAAAAGCTCATGATGCTCACTTTCCACGAAAGTGAAACACTGCAACGCGATGTCGACCCGAACTTGCTGCTACAAGAGGTCACCGAAGAAATGAGTTTCTATGCCATGGTGGCTTACGACCCGCTGGTGGGCTCTGCCAGCCCGGGCGATGAGCCGCAGCAGGCCATATCGCCCCTGCGCAGACTTTTCCAGCTGCTGCGGGCAGAAAAGAAAGACATTTTCTACATCCTGTTCTACGCAGTGGTGGTAGGCCTTATTGGGTTGATTATACCGCTGGGTATTCAAACCACGGTAGAGTTGGTATCGGGTGGGGTATTCTTCAGCTCCATCTACATCCTCATCGGGTTGATTATTCTGGGTGTGCTCTTTACGGGTGGCATCCAAATTTTCCAGATAACAATGGTGGAATACCTGCAGCGAAGAATATTTACCAAGGCTGCCTATGAGTTTGCCTACCGTCTGCCGCGGGTAAAGAACGAGGCACTGGTGGGCCACTACACGCCCGAACTGGTAAACCGCTTTTTCGATGTGATCAATTTGCAGAAAGGTTTGCCCAAGTTGCTCATCGATCTTTCTTCAGCCGCCTTGCAAATCTTTTTTGGTCTGCTCCTCATCTCTTTGTATCACCCGTTCTTTGTGTTCTTCGGTATCGTATTGATTGGTACGCTGATTTTGATTTTCCTGTTCACCGGTCCGCGGGCACTCAAAACATCCATAGAAGAATCGAAATACAAATACCGTGTAGTATTCTGGCTGCAGGAATTAGGGCGCGCACTCAACTCGTTTAAGGTAGCCGGCAATACCATGTTGCCGATGCGCAAAACCGACTACAATGTGAACAACTACCTGAAGTACCGCAAGGGCCACTTCGAAATGCTCATCACGCAGTTCTCTTACATTGTGGTATTTAAAACATTGATAACAGCCGCCCTTTTAATTTTGGGCACAGTATTGGTAATAGATAGACAGATAACACTGGGGCAGTTCGTTGCTTCCGAAGTGATCATCATCCTTATTCTTAATTCGGTAGAAAAGTTTATCACCTACATGGATGTGATCTACGACATGCTGACAGCCGTTGATAAGATCGCCCACGTTACAGACCTGCCGCTGGAAAAGGTGGGAGGTATTGATTTACCCAAGGCAGTGGCGCACATGCCGTTCTCCTTACAAATGCGCGATGTAAGCTTTCAATACGCCAACAACACACGCAAAACGCTGCAAAAAATCAATCTCAACATCGAGGCGGGCGAGCGCATCTGCATCTCCGGCCCCGGTAACTCAGGCAAAACATCACTCACACAACTTATTTCAGGTCTGCAGCCCTCGTTCGAAGGCTCCATCACCATCGGCAAATTTTCTCTGCGCGACCTGGACCTGACCAACCTGCGCGATCGTATAGCAAAAAATATTTCGGCTGGCGATATTTTTGATGGCACCCTGTTGGATAACATTACCCTGGGGAAAACCACCGTAACGCCCGAAGCCGTAGTTGACGCACTGGAAAAAGTGGGGCTCACCCATTGGGTAAACCAGCTGCCAGACGGGCTCAACACCCGTTTGATCAGTGGTGGCAAAGGCCTGTCGAGCACACACATACAAAAGCTGGTACTGGCACGCTGCCTGGCTAAGGGCCCGAGCATGTTGATACTGAATGAATTCTTTGCCCCCCTGAACCGCACCGACAAACTGAAGCTACTGGAAATGCTAACCAGGCGCGACAATAAATTTACTTTGATTGCCGTATCTAACGACCCGTTGGTGATGGCCGCCTGCGACCGTGTAGTGTTAATGAAAGAGGGGGGCGTAGAGGCTGCCGCCCCGTTCGATGAATTGATAGCCAAAGGGTTGATAACTGATAACCTGGATTAATTATGCTGAAGATATCGAAACAACAAGTGGAACCGCTGTTGCCCCAGGAGCGACTTTATTCACTACGTTCGCTGCGCACACCCAGGGCAGGCAAAACGCTTGCACGCTGGCTGATGGCTATCGGCACTGTATTTTTCTTCGCATTATTTTTGCCGTGGCAGCAAAACGTACGCGGTACAGGTGCCGTAACCACGCTGAAGCCAGAGCACAGGCCGCAAACTGTGGAAACTGCCATTGCCGGCCGTATTGAAAACTGGCGTGTGCGTGAGGGTATGCGGGTAAAAAAAGGCGATACGCTGATTACGCTGAGCGAAATCAATGAAAAGTTTTTCGATCCGGCACTGCTTACTCGGCTTAGCGAACAAATTATAGCCAAAGAAAACAGCCTGTTGTCCAAACAAGAAAAAGCACAAGCGTTGCAACGGCAAATCAAGGCTTTGCGCAACGAAATGGAAGTGAAAACGCAGCAGGCCAAAGCCAAGCTCGAGGCTGAAACAATTCGTTTCCAGAATGCAGAAAACCAATACCAGCGAAATAAAACACTTTTTGAAGCCGGAAACATTCCGCTCACCAAATTTCAGGACATTGAATACAAGTGGCAGGGCAGCAAAGCAGATTTCAACAATGCAAAATTTGAACTCGACCGTGTGGAACTGGAATTCCTAGACAAAATCAACAAAGCCGAGTCTGACAGAAACAACACGGAATCTGAAATATTCGAGTCGCGGGCAGAGATAGCCAAGCTGAAAAATGAATATGCCAACATGCAGATTCGAAACAGACAATACCAGGTGGTGGCGCCACAGGCGGGCATTGTGGTGAAGGCATTGAAAGCCGGTATTGGCGAAACCATTAAGTCGGGCGATGCGGTTTGTACCATTATGCCCGAATCGGGCGACATAGCCGTGGAGATGTATGTGCGGGCTATGGATGTTCCGCTGATTTCGAGAGGACGGCACGTGCGCATTCAGTTCGATGGTTGGCCCGCACTGCAGTTCTCTGGCTGGCCCAGTGTATCGGTAGGTACCTTTGGCGGCCGGGTAGAAGTAATTGACTACGTGAACTCAAAACCAGGTGAGTTTCGCATCTTGGTGGTGCCCGATCCGAACGATGAGCCGTGGCCACCCCAACTGCGTATGGGCTCGGGCACAAAGGGATGGGTGATGCTGGACAATGTACGTTTGTGGTACGAAATATGGCGTCAGTTGAACGGTTTCCCTGCCAGCTTGTATGGACAGCCTACCATCGAAGAAGAAGAGGAAAGTAAAACAACCAATGGAGCGGACGATGGCAAAAAATAAGCAATGGTGGCTCAGGCGTAAGGTGGCGATCGTAACACTCGCCTTCCTAACCCATGGGCTATGTGCTCAGAATAGCATGGTGCCGGTCTTCGCGCTGCCCGACACAGTGCAGGCCTTTACGCTGGACGAGTTCTACAAAATCATACTCGACCACCATCCGGTGGCAAAGCAAGCCGGCCTGCTTACCGAAACGGCCCGGCAGGAAATACGTTTCGCGCGGGGAAGTTTCGATCCAAAAGTAGAGTTCTTGTTAGAGCGAAAAGAGTTTCAGGATAAAACCTACTATGATCTGCGCGATGGGTACCTGTATTTTCCCAACCGCTCGCCCGTTCTGCCAAAAGCAGGTTACGAAAGAAATTCAGGCGAACGCCTGGACCCTTCTTTGTCGATACCGGGCGATGTACAACTTTTTGCGGGGTTTACGCTGCCCCTGGCGCAAGGCCTTTTAACAGATGAAAGAAGGACCCAACTCAAACAGGCTGAACTCTTTCAGAACATGCTGGAGGCCGACCAGGTGAGCATGATCAACAAAATACTTCTGGAAGCGGCCAAAGACTATTGGAACTGGTACCATGCCTACTACAACTATCGTTTGATGACGCAGGGCGCAGTAGTAGCCCGCGATCTTTTTGAGAGAACCCGCCTGAACAACCGACTGGGTGAAGCCGCCCCGTTGGATACGGTGCAGGCCAAAATAACGCTTCAAACACGGCTGGTAGAGCAGCAAGAGGCTTACCTGGCTTTCCAAAACAGCGGCATTATCCTCTCCAATTACCTGTGGGATGAAAACAGTAACCCACTGCAGCTCTCGACTCGGCTCGCACCTGTTTTGCAAGACAATACCCTGCCCATCGACATGCAGGTATTGGGTGAGTTGGCCGATCGTGCAAAAAGCAATCATCCTGACTTAATTAAACTCAGGAACAAAATCGGGCAACTCGAATTGGAGCGATCGCTGGCAAGAGAATACCTGAAGCCACGGCTAGACTTTAGCTACCTGTTGTTATCTCAACCAACCGCGCCACAACTGATCAGTCCGTACAACGATTATAAGTTGGGATTGGATTTCTCCATGCCCCTCTTTCTGCGCAAAGAAAGGTCTAAGATGGCCCTCACCAACATCAAAATTCAAACAACGCAATGGGAACAAACCCGGGCAGAACGCGAAATCATCAACGAGGTCACCAAAACCTTTAACCAGCTAACCAACACGTTGGTGATTCTACGGCAACAAAGCGACATGGTAGACTTGTACAATCGCCTGCTGCAAGGTGAGTTGATCAATCTGGAAAATGGCGAAAGCGATCTTTTTAAAATCAATATCCAGCAGGAGAAAGTTATTCAGTCGCAATCGAAGCTGGTGAAACTGAAAGCCGACTACGAAAAAAGCAAAGCCCAGTTGTTTTGGGCTGCGGGGGTGCCCAACCTCAGCCTCCGATAATATTTTATGGATATCGTTTTAAACAACCTTACCAACCCCACGCTACTTTTCTTTTTGCTGGGTATCATCGCAACCTTAGTAAAAAGCGATTTAGAGATACCGCCTACCACCACTAAGTTCATCTCTTTGTACCTTCTTTTTGCCATTGGTTTTAAGGGAGGGCAAGAATTGGCCCACGGTGATTTTACAGCAGAGATTGGATTTTCGTTGTTGTTTGGGTTGGCCCTGGCCACCATCATACCTATCTACACTTTTTTCATCTTACGGCAAAAGCTAAATGTGTACGATTCGGGCGCCATTGCCGCAGCCTACGGTTCGGTAAGTGCTGTTACTTTTGTGGCGGCCTCCACCTTTTTGGAGTTGCAGGGACTTACCTTCAGCGGCCACATGGTGGCTGTGATGGCTTTGATGGAGTCGCCAGCCATTATTGCAGGGGTAATTTTAATCATGTTGTTCAACCACGGTAAAGAACGCGAGCACTCCTTTCGCAGTATTGTGCACCACTCATTTACCAACGGAAGTGTTTTGATGATTATTGGAAGCCTTATGATAGGACTCATTGCAGACGTGCGGCAGGCGGAAGGCATCAAACCATTCACCACAGATATCTTCAAAGGATTTCTGGCCATCTTTCTTTTGGAGATGGGTATGGTAACTGCCAAGCGCTTCAATGCTTTCTGGAAACAGGGCTTGTTTGTGGTTTTGTTTGCCATTGTGGTGCCGGCCCTAAATGGAAGTTTGGCAGCCCTGGCAAGTGTTTGGGTTACCCACGATGTGGGGAATCGGTTTCTCTTTGCGGTGCTGGCGGCCAGTGCGTCATACATAGCCGTGCCTGCCGCTATGCAGCTGGCTGCGCCAAAAGCCGATCCAGGCCTTTACATACCCATGGCCTTGGCGGTTACATTCCCCTTTAATATTACCATTGGCATGCCGCTTTACCTCACCATCATTAAGTCAAGCTAAGAACGACAGACTGCAAATGACAGGTGAAAAAAATGATCTGGGGTGGTAAAAGTTTTTGCACAATTGCAATTCTCTTTTACCTTTGCAGTCCTCAAAAACACGGGAGCTTAGCTCAGCTGGTTCAGAGCATCTGCCTTACAAGCAGAGGGTCGGGGGTTCGAATCCCTCAGCTCCCACACAAAAACAGAAACCTCGGTAACACCGGGGTTTTTTTGTGCCTTCTCCCATCCAAACCAATCCCTATTTAGTGCGGAAAGCTGGTGCCAGCGTTTGGGAACCGGGCTTCTAAGTAACCGCTGAGGTAGAATGGGGCGTTGGCGGCCCGCAGCATTGCCTGGCAACCAAAAAAGGTTTGATTTTTGTATCCTACCTTTGCTGAACCATTTTTTCAACTGTGCGAACGCTCCGAAAAGTTCTGCTTTACTTACTCGTTTCGTTGCTGGTGCTTTTTTCGGGCGCCATTATTTCTGTGTACCTCTTTAAAGACCGCATCATCAAACAATTTGTGGCCGAGGCCAACAAGCACCTCAACACCCCGGTAACCATCGGCCAAATCAACGTTTCCGTTTGGACCGACTTCCCCAACCTGGCCATTGAATTTAATGACGTGTATGTGGAAGGGAGTCTGCCGGGAAAAGACACTTTGTTGTGGGCCCAGCGCATCTCCTTTTCTTTAAACCCCATCGAAGTATGGAACAAAAACTACGAGGTAAGAGGTCTTCACCTTCAAAACAGCAGAACACATTTACACATTAACGCGGCTGGCAAAACCAACTATGCCATCAGTAAATCGGCAGCGGGGGAAAACGGCAACATTTCGTTCAATTTGAAAAACGTTTCGCTGCAAAAAACCTTTGTAAGCTATCGCGACCGTTCTGCACACCAGCACCACATTTTTGCCAGCGATCAATTGCAGGCCTCCATCGGCATTGCGGGAGCCCTCTATAAAATTGAAGCCGGTGGCGATGTAACCACCACGCAGATCGGAATTGGAAAACGAATCTTTCTGGCCAATAAAACTTTTCAGACCGAGGCGCAGATAGATTATGATGACGACAAAAAGCAGGTGGTCATTTCACCCTCGCAGTTGCTGTTGGGGGCGGCCGCCTTCCTGGTAGAGGGCACGTATGTTTTCGACACAAAAAATATAATCGACCTCACGGCCAAAGGTAAAGATACCAACATACAAACCTTGTTCAGCCTGATGCCCCAGGAGATAGCCCAACAGTTTGAAGCCTACAAAAGCGATGGCGATGTGTATTTCGACCTTACGTTGAAAGGTGAAATAAGCGATGAGAAAAACCCGTGGCTTACGGTGGCTTTTGGCGCTACCAATGCCACCATTTATCATCCCAGCTACCAATCGCGCATAGACCAGGCCAACCTGGAGGGATCGTTCGCCACCCCTTCGCTCGCCAGCCTGGCAGATGCAGAGTTGTTTCTGCGCAACATCAAAGGCATGCTGAACAACAAACCTTTCGAAGCCAACTTCTCGCTGCAAAACTTTGAGAACCCGCTGGTAGCGCTGGATTTCAAGGGCGATATCGATGCAGCGTCTCTCCTGAAGTTCTATCCTTTTCCCGATGTGAAAGAACTTACCGGAGAAATAAAAGCAGACTTCTATTTGAGCGGGCGCACTGAACTGCTGAAAAAGAAAGCCACCGCCCAGCAGGTGAAGACGGGTGGCACTTTAGAGCTGCTGAACATCCATGCCGTGTTGGGCAAAAAGGAAATTGACGTTTCGCGGCTCAGCGGAACGCTTCAATTCACCAACAACGATCTGGCTTTGAGTAATGTAAGCGGCCAACTGGAAAACACCGATTTTCTGTTGAATGGTCACTTCAAAAACATCATTACGTTTCTGTTGTTCGAAAATCAGCCCATTGGCATAGAGGCAGACCTCCGCTCCGGATTTGTGGACCTCGACCAGTTGTTTGAATTGGGGTATGGCGACCGCCAGTCGGAAAACTATGAATTTAGCTTATCGCCCAACGTACATCTAAACTTCAATTGCGATGTGCAGTCGCTGCATTATAAAAAATTCAAGCCCCGCCAACTGAAAGGCAACCTGCTAATCAAAAACCAGATGGCTGTTTCGCGCGATATATCGGTGAAGGCACTGGGCGGAGAGCTTACGCTGAATGGTATTTTAGATGCCAAGAACCCCAAAGCCATCGATGTGGTTAGTTCTTTTAAGCTCAACGGCATTCATGTAGACAGTTTGTTTTATTTGTTTGATGACTTTGGTCAGAGCTTCATTCAAAGCAAACACCTGAAGGGGCAGGCCGTGGCCGATGTATCGCTGGAAATGACCCTGAACGAAAAACTTAACCTTTTACCCGAAACATTGATTGCCGATGTAAGCACCATCATTAAAAATGGCGAGTTGAATAATTTCGAGCCGCTGCAGGCGCTGAATAAATATTTAGACGATGAGGGCCTGAGCAAGCTGCGCTTTGCCGACCTGAAGAACGACATCCACATAGAAAACAAAACGATTTACATTCCGCAGATGGAAATACGCAGCAACGTAACCACCATACAACTAAGCGGAACCCACACCTTCGATCAGCACATCGATTACCGCGTGGTGGCCCCCCTTCGCAACAGAAAAAAAATAGACCCCGATGAAGCGTTTGGTGCCATTGAGCAGGATAGCAAAGGCCAGACAAAAATTTTTCTGAAAATTACAGGCACCACCGATGCGTACCGTGTAAGTCTGGATAAAGCGGCTGTAAAGCAAAAAATAGCCAGCGATTTAAAGAAAGAAGTGCAAGAACTGAAGGAGGCCTTTAAACTGAAGGGAAAGAAAAAGAAAAAAGAACTGGAACTGTCGGACGAGGAGTTTGATTGGGAGAATTGACGGTGAGTTATTGAGCCGCCAGGCCGACTAAAAACCTCCTATCCTTGTCAAATTCTGATATATTTGCGGGGTTTAAACCACTACCTACCCTTACAATGAAGTACAAACGCATTCTACTGAAACTGAGCGGAGAGGCCCTGCAAGGCAACAGCAAAAACACCAACTTAGACCCTACCGTGCTGGAGCAATACAGCGAAGAAATAAAGGCGGTGAAGGAGCAGGGAGTAGAAATTGCCATTGTTATCGGGGGTGGCAACATCTTCCGCGGAGGGCAGGCCGAAGCGCTGGGTATAGACCGCGTGCAGGGCGACTACATGGGTATGCTGGCCACGGTAATCAATGCCATGGCATTGCAGAGTGCGTTGGAACGCCACGGCATGTACACCCGCCTGATGGCCGGCATTAAAATGGAGCAGGTGTGCGAGCCCTTCATCAGGCGCAGGGCCATTCGCCACCTCGAAAAGGGGCGCATTGTAATTTTTGGGGCCGGTATCGGCAACCCTTACTTCACTACCGATTCTACCGCATCACTGCGCGCCATCGAGGTGCAAGCCAACGTGGTGCTAAAAGGTACGCGTGTAGATGGCGTATATACCAAAGACCCCGAAAAGTTCAAAGACGCAGTGCGCTACGAAAAACTTTCTTTTCAGGAAGCCTACGAGAAGAACCTGAACATTATGGACATGACGGCCTTCACCCTATGCCAGGAAAACAACTTGCCCGTTATTGTTTTTGATATGAATAAGAAAGGCAACCTGCTGAAGGTAACCAAAGGCGAGGAAGCCGGCACATTAATCAGCTAAAACACACATTCAAAATACGTAATTCTTCATTCAAAATTTGTGAATTGTTATGGAAGAAATTGAATTGTACCTGGAAGATGCCCGCGAATCGATGAACAAGGCGGTAAATCACGTGGCCCACGAATTAACCAAAATCCGTGCGGGCAAAGCAACCCCCGCTATGTTAGACGGCATACAAGTACCCTACTACGGAGCCATGAGTCCGCTCAACCAGGTATCGTCCATCACCACACCCGAGGCGCGCACCTTGTTCATTAAACCGTGGGAAAAAGGTTTGATTGGTGAAATTGAAAAAGCCATTTTGGCGGCCAATCTGGGGCTTACCCCACAGAACGATGGGCAGCAGGTAATTATTAATATACCTATGTTAACCGAGGAGCGCAGAAAACAACTGGTGAAGCAGGTGCACCAGGAGTGCGAACACGGCAAGATAAGCATACGCAGCATACGCAAAGACACCAACGAGCAACTGAAGAAAATCAAAGGCGTTTCAGAAGACGACATTAAAAACGCGGAAGAAAAGGTGCAGAAAATGACCGATGAATTTATCGGTAAGATTGATGCGCAGATGAAGAAAAAAGAAGGTGAGATTATGACAGTTTAACCGTGGAGCAACGCCAAGACATACTGAGACGCATCAATTGGGATTACGACTACACTGTAGAAGAAATTGATCGAATCCTGAAGGGAAAGGATTATTCAAGTAAGAAGCCCTTTCTTATTAAATTGCTGAAATCCGTACGCTGGTACAACCTAATTCTGATACTTGATGATGAGGAAATAAAAGAGATTCTTTCTCCTGATGTAATCGATAACCTGCCCGTGGCATCAATGAAGGATAAGTATCGTTATGCTCGCCACCTTTTATACGGATAAACTTTATCCCCTGCAGGATGAGGTGCTTAACATTGTTTCAGCAAACAACACTTCTTTTTATTTAACAGGCGGCACTGCCCTAAGCAGGCATTACCTGCACCATCGCTTTTCAGACGATCTGGATTTTTTCACCAATAACAACCCTCATTTCGAAAGGGAAGTAAAACACCTCTTGTCCATTTTAAAAAAGAACTTTACACTAAGTGAATCAGTCCTTGATGCCTCTTATGTGCAACTGACGGTGCTGCAAGGGGAGACTCGTCTAAAAATTGAATTCATTAACGATGTAGATTACCACGATGGCGAACTCGTAGAATCAAAACTTTTCAAAAGAATAGATTCTTGGCAAAACATCCTATCTAATAAAATAACCGCTTTGGGTAGAAATGAAGCCAAAGATATTGCAGATATAGTTTTGATGGCAAACGAATTTAAGTTTAACTGGCGCGATGTAATCGACTCGGCCAAACAGAAAGATTTATGGGTCGAAGAGATTTCAGTCTCACAAGCTATACATAATTTTCCTATAGAAGCTCTTACCCGAATAAAATGGATTACTCCTCCCGACTTTAACAGATTGGCCAAGGATCAAATTCAAATAGCAAAAGATATTCTATTAGGAACAGAAAATTCTCTGGCGGCAACTAAATAACCATGCATCCCATCCTCTTCGATTTTGAATCCTTCACCATCTACACGTATGGATTCTGTATTGCCATAGGGGCGCTGCTGGCGTTTGGGTACATGGCCTATCAGGGCAAGAAACAATTCGGCATGTCGTTCGATCAATCGAACACACTTTTTGTTTTGTTGATAACGGCAGGCGTGGTGGGCGGTAAGTTCTTCATGATTTTTGAAGATCCCTCGTATTATCTCTCTCACCCGTTCAAACTTTTTTCAGGCAGTGGGTTTGTGTTCTACGGGTCGCTTTTGTTTTGCATACCCACCATGATCTGGTTCTTCCGAAAGCATCGCATTCCAACGCTCGCCATGCTCGATGTAATGGCCGTAGTTACCTGCATTGTGCACGGCTTCGGTCGCATTGGGTGTTTTATGGCGGGTTGCTGCCACGGCACCCCTACCGACCACTTTCTGGGCGTTACGTTTACACACGAAGCGTGCCAGGCCAAGCCATTGGGTACCCCTCTGCACCCCACGCAACTATACGAAGCTACTTTTATTTTTCTGCTAATGGGCGTGTTGTGGCTGCTGAAAAACAAAAAACAGTTTCATGGCCAGCTTTTTCTTGTTTACCTGATGGTATATGCCACTGGTCGCGGGGTAATAGAAATATTCCGGGGCGATCTGGCGCGAGGCTTTTTGATTGAGGGCATCCTTTCTAACTCCCAATTTATTTCGCTGCTGGTGATTGCCGCGGCCCTGCTGGTGTATGCAAAATGGAAGAGAAGCGGTAACTTAAACGCACCAATTCCCAAAGGCAGGTAAATGGAGAACGAAAACTTCGCACAACGGTTTAAAAGAGGCACCATGAAATTCATCAAACGCTTCCTGTTCATTACACTGATTATTTTCCTGTTGGTGATGAGCTTCTTTTACTGGGGCACCTACGAAAGTGGCGTAATGGCCGGCAAGGTATTACGCATCAGCGAGAAGGGCATGCTTTTTAAAACCCACGAAGGAAAACTAAGCCTGGAGTCTTTTGGCGCCCTGAAAGGCGTTAGCCCCGTGGCAGAAACGTTCGACTTTTCGGTGGAGGCCAGCGAACAAGAGGTGATACAGCAACTTACGGAAGTTGCTTTGAGCGGAGAGCGCGTAAATCTGCATTTCAAAAAACGCTACATGCGCTTTCCCTGGCGGGGCGATACCAAATACTTTATTGTAAAAGTAGAACGCCTGAAATAGCCCGGTTTGAGAAAACCGACCTTTATTCTCATCATCATTATCATTGCGCAGTTCTGTGGCACGTCTTTATGGTTTGCCGGTAATGCCGCCTTGCCCGGCCTGATGGCCGCCCACCAATGGCCTGCCACGGCACTGGGCTACCTCATCTCTTCGGTGCAGGTTGGTTTTATTGTGGGCACGTTTTTGTTTGCGTGGCTCGGCCTAACCGATCGTTTCAATCCTTCGCACGTGTTTTTCGCTTCTTGTGTGGCAGGCGCGGCAATCAATCTTCTTCCGTGGTTGGTTCCATCCAGCTTTTATGGAATGCTTTTGAGCAGAATGGGTGTAGGCCTGGCGTTGGCAGGCATCTACCCGGTGGGCATGAAGCTGGCGGCCGATTGGCAAGAGAAGGGACTCGGCCATTGGTTAGGCTTACTGGTAGGCGCGTTGGTTATCGGCACAGCATTGCCGCACTTGCTTAAGGTAAGCAGCCTGTTTGACAATGCTCCTTCACTGTTGCTGGGTGTTTCTATCCTTGCCATAGCAGGAGGTGCGTTGGTTGTATGGTTCGTTCCTGCAGGCCCTTACCGCGTTAGGGGCAGTGATTTTTCTTTCCGCAAAGTGGCGGAAGCATTTCTGAACCGACCCTTCAGAAAAGCTGCATTGGGTTATTTTGGACACATGTGGGAATTGTATGCGTTTTGGGCATTCCTACCTTTTATTGTGAATCATTATGGCATGATGAAAGGAGTCACCATCCACCCACTGTGGTTGTTTGTGGTGATCGGCCTGGGGGGCGCCAGCAGTTGGTGGGGAGGTGTTTGGTCGAAGAAAGTGGGCAGCGAACGGGTGGCCTTATATGCCATGCTGCTGTCGGGGGTGTGTTGTTTCGTAAGCCCGTTGGCATGGGCGCTACCTCCCATGCTGTTTCTGTTTTTTCTTTGCGTCTGGAGTATGGCTGTTATTGCCGATTCACCTCAGTTTTCTACGCTCGTTGCGCGTCATGCCGCGCCTTCCATCAGAGGTTCCGCCCTCACCATAGTAACATGCATCGGGTTTTCCATCACGATTGTGAGTATACAGCTATTGAATGCCTTGGCCCATACCATGCCAGCTTGCCTTTTGTTATTGCTGGCCCCGGGGCCCGTGCTTGGCGCGCTGTACCTACGGAGAAAATAGCTACTGTATATAAACTGCCTTTTCTGCCTGCGGGCAGAGTTTGCCGATCTGTACTATTTCCTGGTTGGCTATTTTCGCAGTCTCTTCGAATGCTGCTTTGTGGCTGGCATCCACGCACACCAGCAAGCCACCACTGGTCTGCGGGTCGCACAGTGTCAACAGCGATTCAAAAGAAATCCCATCTACCTTCGGCTCATAACCCTGCCAGTTGCGCATAGTGTTGTCGGGGTAAATCATCTGGCCGGTATAATGTTGCAGGTTCGGAAGCAAGGGCACCTGACCATAATTGATTTCGGCAGAAACGCCACTGCCTTCGCAAACCTCTATCAAATGACCGAGCAAACCAAAGCCGGTGATATCGGTCATGGCAGTTACGTACGCTAGCTTGCCAAAGTGAGCGCCTGCCTGATTCAACTTCGTCATTACCCGCACTGCCTCTGCCAAGTCTTCGGGTTGTGCCAGGCCGCGCTTCTGTGCGGTGGTTACAATACCCGCACCCAATGGTTTGGTGAGGTACAACAAATTACCCGACCGGGCTGTATTGTTTCTTTTCAGATATTCTTTTCGCACCATCCCGGTAACGGCCAATCCAAAAATGGGCTCAGGGCTATCGATGCTGTGGCCTCCCGCCAGGGGAATACCCGCCTGCTCGCAAACGGCCCGGCTGCCATCCAAAACCTGGCGCGCCAAGTCAACGGGTATTTTTTCCACCGGCCACCCCAAAATGGCAAGAGCCATTAAAGGCGTACCGCCCATGGCATACACATCGCTAATGGCATTGGCCGAAGCGATCTGCCCAAATGTAAACGCATCGTCTACAATTGGCATAAAAAAATCGGTAGTGCTCACCAGGCAGTTCCCGTCCATCAGATCAAACACGGCAGCATCATCTTTCGATTCGTTGCCCACCAGCAAAGCAGGAAAAGAACTTCTGGCAACTTCCGTGTGAAGTATTCTATCAAGAACTGCGGGCGCTATCTTGCAACCGCAGCCGGCACCGTGCGAATATTGCGTGAGTTTGATGTCCATAATGAAAACAGTTCTTGCTTGCTTGGCTATTTGTCAGCCCTTATGTTAAGAAGTAAATTACACCACTCTTCTATTTGCTCTATCTCTTCCGCTGGTGAAAAGCCCCTTTAAATGTAGGGTCGGCCCTGCGCTTCTGTGCATCGATGGCGCGCGCGATGTCCTGCTGCTCTTCGAAAGATGTTTCCGCTATTTCCACTTCTTTGGGCATCTTCCTGACGGGAATTTTCTCGCGAATGATGTCTTCTATCCGGCCGATGTGGTATTCCTCTGCCTGGTTCACAAATGTAATGGCTTTGCCTTCCTGAAAAGCCCGGCCCGTTCGGCCAATGCGGTGCACATAGTCTTCATACACAACGGGCACATCAAAGTTAATCACATGGGTAACCTTCACCACATCAATGCCCCGCGCGGCCACATCGGTGGCCACCAGCACCCTTAGCTTGCCCTCCTTAAACTCGTTCATGGAGTTGATGCGCGTGTTCTGACCTTTGTTCGAATGAATCACCTTTACGGGTCCCAGGTGTTTTCGTTCAATAAAATGAAACACGTTGTCGGCCGTTTCTTTGGTGCGCGTAAAAATCATCACGCGTGTAAAAGCCTCGCGGTCTTGCAGCAGGTAATCCAGCAGGTTGATTTTGGTGCGCAGGTTCGGCACCTGATACAACTCTTGCTCTACCTGCCGCGAAGCAGTAGCCTGTGGAGTAACCTCCACCTTTACGGGGAATTCCAAAAACTCCTGACTCAGTTGCTCCACTTTGGCAGGAAAAGTAGCCGAGAACAACAGGTTTTGTCGTTTGGAAGGAATTACCTCGAAAATTTTTCGTAATTGTGGCATGAACCCCATGTCCATCATGCGGTCGGCTTCATCCAACACCAGCGTTTTAATGTGCTTCACGGGCAAATCGCCCCGCAGGTAGATTTCCGTAAAACGTCCGGGTGTGGCCACCAAAACATCAACACCCTGCCGAATGGTTTCTATCTGTGTCTTCGGCCCCACCCCGCCATAAATGCCCGCCACGCGCAGGTCGGTAAACTGCGCCAGCAACCTGGCCTGCTCTACCACCTGCACCACCAGTTCCTTGGTGGGCACCAGCACCACCGCCCGCGGCTCGGTGCCTTGTGCATACTTTACTTTCAACAACAGCGGCAGCAAATAGGCGGCTGTTTTTCCCGTGCCCGTTTGGGCAATGCCAATCACCTCCTGCCCTCCATAAATCAAGGGAATGACCTTGGCCTGCACTTCCGTGGGATCGGCAAACCCCAACGCCCTCACAGCCTTCAGAAAGGAAGGATTCAACTTCAGTTGTTCCCACGAAATGGTTTCCGGTTTTTCCAATGTAATCTGCTGTATCTTTGCCTGCAAAACTGCTGAAAAGTGAAAGCTACTCTTATTTTAAACGCGAAAATAGTAAACGAAGGAAAAGTGACCGAAGGAGATGTGCTGATAAAAGGAGAGCGCATTGAAAAGATCGGCACACAACTTCTGGTACACGAGGCACACACCGTGGTGGACGCAAGAGGGAAATTCCTGCTGCCAGGCGCCATTGACGACCAGGTGCATTTTCGCGAGCCGGGGCTCACGCACAAAGGCACTATTCATACCGAATCGCGGGCGGCAGTAGCGGGGGGTATTACCAGTTTCATGGAAATGCCCAACACTGTGCCGCCCGTCTTCACCCAAGAACTGCTGGAGCAGAAATACCTCATCGCCTCGCAACACGCACGGGCCAACTACTCTTTCTTTATGGGTGCCGCCAACGACAACCTGGAAGAGGTATTGAAGACCGACCTCACACAGGTCTGCGGGCTAAAAATTTTTATGGGCTCTTCCACCGGCAACCTGCTGGTAGACAACCCCCAGACCCTGGAAGGAATTTTTTCGCGCTTCGAAGGGTTGATTGCCACCCACTGCGAGCACGAACCTACCGTGCGCGAAAAGACGGATGCCGCACGCCAGAAGTTTGGTGAAAACGTACCACCCGCCTACCATGCCGTCATCCGCAACGAAGAGGCTTGCTATCGCTCCTCTTCTTTTGCCGTAGACCTGGCGAAAAAGCATGGCACGCGTCTTCACGTTCTGCACATCTCTACAGCCAAAGAAACTTCGTTGTTTGGCAATGAGCTGCCACTGGAAAAGAAAAAAATAACGGCAGAGGCCTGCATCCACCACCTCTGGTTTTGCGATAAGGACTATGAAAGGCTGGGCATGAACATCAAATGGAACCCCGCCATCAAAACCGCTGCTGACCGGGCTGGTATCTGGCAGGCCCTGCTCGACAACCGCATAGATGTGGTGGCCACCGACCATGCGCCCCACACGCGCGAAGAAAAGAACAACACCTACTTCATGGCGCCTTCGGGCGGGCCCTTGGTGCAACACAGCCTGGTGGCCATGTTGGAATTTGTGCACCAGGGCAAACTGACCATTGAAAACGTGGTGACCAAAATGGCCCACAACCCGGCAACGCTTTTCCGCATAAACGAGCGTGGCTTCATCCGCGAAGGCTACTTTGCCGACCTGGTTTTGGCAGATGCCAATCGGCCCTGGCAAGTGGCACCCGCCAATATACTGGCGAAGTGTGGCTGGTCGCCCTTTGAAGGACAAACGTTTCTATCGCAAGTGGTCAATACGTGGGTGAATGGCCGGCTGGCATATGCCAATGACCAGGTGGTGGAAGGTGATGTAGGCCAGCGGCTTACCTTCAGTCGAAACTAAAAAGCCCTCCCGGTTTAACCGGAAAGGCTTCTTTCATTGGCGCGAAAGACGGGACTCAAATGCTGACGCTTTAGAAGCATACTGACTTTTTCAAAGGAAAACGTCAGTGCCCGTGAAATCACAATACGTTGGGTGAAAGACGGGACTCGAACCCGCGACCCTCAGAATCACAATCTGATGCTCTAACCAACTGAGCTACATTCACCATTTACACGGCTCTCACCGCCTTTCATCTAAAAGGAGTGCAAAGTTAGACAGCCCGAACCAAATCGCAAAGATTAATTTCGGCAAGTTAAATTCCGGCCGAAGTTACTCTCATTTTGTCATCGAAAAGCCCTTATTTTAAGTTCCCATATTCTCTAATGACACCTGTTGCCAAATCACCCACCCCCATTCCCCGCCCAGTGATTTGGCTGGCCTCTTTGGCCATTATGGTTACAGCATCCGTCATCTCGTACCAGTTTCAAAACCTCACTAACTCTCTGCTGCTCTACCTCCCCACTGCCCTGGCCATTGTGCTGATACACTGGTATGGCTACCAGATGTTGCCACTGATCTACATCAACGGCATCATAACGCTGCTTATCTGGAACATGCCGGGCGGGTGGATGCGCCTGCTCATTGTGGCCACGCACGAACCGGTAGTGGCCCTGGTTTCCAAATGGCTGTACGATCGGTTTGTAAAAGACGGCAAACACCTATTGCACAACACACAGCATTTTGCCCGATTTACCGCGCTGGGCATTGCCGTACCCTTTTTTTTCAACTCCATCTACGTGTACAACTATTCGTACATCAATGGCGATCTGAAAAAAGTAAGCTTGCTGTGGCTGTCGGATTTCATCACGGTTTTTTCATTGTCGCTTCCCCTGCTCTATTTCCTGCGGTCGAGCCCCTACAAGCTGCTCGAAAAAACCGTACCGCTGCCGTTGAAAAAACCGGCCGAGGTGGTAGAGTTTGTGCTGCTGGTGGTAGCCTTCCTGGCAACGAGCTTCTTCGTACCGTTCGAACAATATTGGTTTATTTACGGTGTGATGGCCGTGGTGTTGGGCATACGCCAGGGGTTTGCTTCTGTGCTGCTGATCAACGCCATCATCTTTGCCATCAATTACATCCTGCCGCTCATCGAAAGTTCCACGGCTCTGATTACTACGTCCGGATCTACCCAGTTGCTGAACGTGCACCTGGGCAATGCCACCACACTCTTTATCTCAACATTAGTGGGGCGCGTGGTTTCAGACCTGCGCGAAGCGGAAAAAGTGCAGATGGAACAAAAGCTGGAAGTGGAAAAAGCCAACCGCCAGCTGAAACAAACCAACCAGGAACTCGACCGCTTTGTGTACAGCGTGTCGCACGATCTGAGTGCACCCCTTAAATCGATACAAGGCCTGATTAACCTGAGCCGCATGGATGCCGACAAAGGCATTCAGCAATCTTATCTGGATATGATGGAACGGAGCGCTAACCGTCTGAACGACTTTATTGGCGAGGTGCTGGATTACTCAAAGACCACCCGTAAAGAAATCTCTAAGCAACCCATCGACCTCGAAAAGTTCTTCAGCGAACTGCAGGAGAAATTTGTGTTGGATGAAACTTCGCGTAGCACGCAGTTAAAGCTGAGCCTGCAAGCCAAAACCGTCTATACCGACCCTACCTTGTTGAAGATATCGGTTGGTAATATTTTATCGAATGCGCTGAAGTTCCAAAAGAAATATCCCAAAGAACCCCACCAGGTGCAAGTAGAGGTGTGTACCGAAAGTGATCGTTTGCACATTGTCATCAAAGACAACGGTGAGGGCATTCCGGAAAATCACTTGCAAAAAATATTCGACATGTTCTATCGCGCCACCGCCAACGCCCCCGGTTCAGGCTTAGGCCTCTACATTGCGAAAGAAGCGGCCCAAAAGCTGGGTGGCGAAATTCATGTGCAATCCGTGTATGGCGAAGGTTCTACCTTCACGATTGATTTGCCGGAGAAGTAGCATTTGAAATTTGAGTTCGCCTGATTGAAACACCCTCGCTTCATGAGTCGTCTCACGAAAGACGTGATATTGATGTTACCAGGGTAGAAAACAAAAATCCTTGCTGGCTGCGCCAGAACAAGGATTTTTGATTAGTAAATGTATGCAACCCCTGATACCCCTTTCGGGTTAGGCTAAGCCCACAAGTTGGCTTTTACCTGCTCAGATACAAATTCCTTTCCGAATAAATATTCAGGAAGTAGTCGTCCATCAAATCTTCAATGAAATAAATCGCCTCACCGGTAGATTTCATCTCAGGCCCTAATTCTTTGTTTACATCGGGAAACTTGTTGAACGAGAACACGGGCACTTTAATAGCATAACCATGTTTCTTCGGGTTGAACTGGAAGTCCGAAACTTTCTTCTGGCCCAGCATCACCTTGGTAGCATAATTTACATACGGCTCATCGTAGGCTTTGCAAATAAACGGCACCGTGCGCGAAGCCCGCGGGTTGGCTTCGATAATATACACCTTGTCGTTCTTGATGGCAAACTGAATATTGATCAACCCTACCGTTTTCAACGCCACGGCAATGCGCTTGGTATAGCTTTCAATCTGTTTGATAACAAAATCGCCCAGGTTGTAAGGCGGCAACACTGCGTACGAATCGCCCGAGTGGATGCCGGCCGGCTCGATGTGCTGCATGATGCCGATGATGTATACCTCCTCGCCATCGCAAATGGCATCTGCTTCTGCTTCAATGGCGCCATCCAGGAAATGGTCGAGCAGCACCTTGTTCTCAGGCAGGTGCTTCCAAATGTCGATGATGTGGTTCTCCAGTTCCTTCTCGTTGATAACGATCTTCATGCTCTGGCCACCCAACACGTAAGAGGGGCGCACCAGTAAGGGGAACCCGATGGTCTTGGATACCTCCAACGCTTCGTCTGCATCGCGGGCCACACCAAATTCGGGATACGGAATGTTCAGCTCTTTCAGCAACGTAGAAAAACTACCGCGGTCTTCGGCCAGGTCCAGCGCCTCGAACGAAGTGCCCATGATCTTCACGCCATACTTGTGCAACTTCTCTGCGAGCTTCAGTGCCGTCTGTCCACCCAACTGCACAATCACACCTTCAGGTTTCTCGTGTTGAATGATATCCCACAGGTGCTCCCAAAACACGGGCTCAAAATAAAGCTTGTCGGCAATATCGAAATCGGTAGAAACGGTTTCGGGATTGCAGTTGATCATGATGGTTTCGTAGCCGCACTCCTTGGCCGCGAGCACACCGTGCACACAAGAGTAGTCGAACTCAATGCCCTGCCCGATGCGGTTAGGCCCTGAGCCGAGCACAATTACTTTTTTACGGTTCGATACCACCGACTCATTTTCCTTGTCGAAAGTAGAATAGTAATAGGGGGTTTTTGCTTCAAACTCGGCAGCGCACGTATCTACGAGCTTGTACACGCGGTTAATGCCCATTTCTCTGCGCTTGGCATGCACCTCGCTTTCCAGACAACCCAACAGGTGGGCTATCTGCCGGTCGGCATAACCTTTTTCTTTGGCGGTACGCATCAGCGTAGCGGGTAGGGTATCGAGTTCATATTGCCCGATTTCCTTTTCCAATTCGATGAGCTCCCAAATTTGCTCTAGGAACCATTTATCGATCTTTGTGAGATTTTGGATAGTCTTCATCGAGATGCCAAGCTTCATGGCATCATAGATATGGAACAGGCGGTTCCAGCTCGGGTTCTCCAAACTATACAACAGGTCTTCCTGCTTGGTCAGCTCTTTGCCATCGGCACCCAACCCGTTTCTGCGTATCTCCAGACTCTGGCAGGCCTTCTGAAGCGCCTCCTGAAAATTGCGGCCAATGCCCATCACTTCGCCTACCGACTTCATCTGCAAGCCCAGCCTGCGGTCGGCCCCGTGAAACTTATCGAAATTCCAGCGCGGGATTTTTACAATCACATAATCCAGGGCCGGCTCGAAGTAAGCTGTGGTGGTGCCGGTGATGGCGTTGGAGAGCTCATCGAGGTTGTACCCTATGGCGAGCTTGGCGGCTATTTTGGCGATGGGGTAACCCGTAGCCTTTGATGCCAGTGCCGATGAGCGCGACACGCGCGGGTTGATTTCAATCCCGATGATATCGTCTGTGTCGGGGTTCACCGAAAACTGCACGTTGCAGCCACCCGCAAACTGGCCGATGCCATTCATCATCTTGATGGCCATGTCGCGCATGCGCTGGTAAATGGTGTCGGGCAGCGTCATGGCCGGAGCCACTGTAATGGAATCGCCCGTGTGGATGCCCATCGGGTCGAAGTTTTCGATGGAGCAGATGATGATCACGTTGCCGCGGTTATCGCGCAGCAGTTCCAGCTCATATTCTTTCCAGCCCATGATGCTCTGCTCCACCAGCACTTCGTGGATGGGCGAAGCATGCAGCCCCCGGTTGAGGGCGGCATCAAAATCTTCGGGCTTGTTCACAAAGCCACCACCGGTTCCGCCCAACGTAAACGAAGGCCGGATCACCAGCGGAAAGCCAATCTCCTGTGCAATTTCTTTTCCCTCCAGGAAGGACGTGGCCGTAGCGCCCTTGCACACACCCACGCCCAACTCCAGCATTTTCAGGCGAAACTTCTCGCGGTCTTCGGTGGTCTCAATGGCCGCAATGTCCACGCCAATGATCTTTACCCCGTAGTGTTGCCAGATGCCGGCCTTGTCGCACTCAATACAAAGGTTGAGGGCCGTCTGGCCGCCCATGGTGGGCAGCACCGCATCGATGTGGTGCTTCTCCAGTATTTCACGAATCGACTTCTTCTCGAGGGGCTTAAGGTACACATGATCGGCATTGATCTTGTCGGTCATGATGGTGGCCGGGTTGGAATTGATTAGCACCACTTCTATGCCCTCCTCGCGCAGCGAGCGGGCGGCCTGCGAGCCGGCATAATCAAATTCACATGCTTGACCAATGATAATGGGGCCGCTGCCGATAATCAGTACGGAGCGAATGCTTCTGTCTCTGGGCATTTTTCTTTTTTAGGGATGGCTAAATTGGCGCAAATGTAAAGCACGCAGCGGAATGATTTGCCTTTTCGCCCGCATTAAATTCCTGAAAAAGAAAAAAAATAATAAAAGCGGTTTTTGCAAACGAAATAATCGCGCGGAAGCGCACCGCCACCCACCGCAGATTTATTTTCTGAAGGCCTGCACCGCCTGGCGCACGCTGCCGTGTTCGCGCAAAAGTTTTTCGGCCACGGCTTCCTCCACGCCCAGCTCCTCCATTATCATGCGGGTGCCGCGGTTTACCAGCTTCTGATTGGTGAGCTGCATGTCTACCATCTTGTTGCCCTTCACGTGGCCCAGTTGAATCATCACCGCAGTGGAAATCATATTCAGCACCAGCTTTTGTGCCGTGCCGGCCTTCATGCGCGTACTGCCCGTAACAAACTCGGGGCCCACTACTACCTCAATGGGGTAATCTACCTGTTTCGCCAGCTCACTGCCTTCGTTGCAGGTAATACAACCTGTGGCAATGCCGTGCCTGCGTGCATCTTTCACTCCGCCAATCACGTAAGGGGTTCTGCCCGAAGCAGCAATACCTATCAACACATCTCGCTCGTTGATGTGGTGCTGCAATAAATCACTCCACGCCTGCACGGGGTCGTCTTCTGCGTGCTCTACGGCCACACGTATGGCCCGGTCGCCTCCGGCCATCAAGCCAATCACTCGGCCTTGGGCCACGCCATAGGTGGGCGGAATCTCCGAAGCGTCTACCACCCCCAGGCGGCCACTCGTGCCTGCACCAATGTAAAACAGGCGGCCTCCGTTCTTCATCCGCTCCACAATAACGTTTACCAGTGCCTCTATGCGCGGAATTACTTTGGCTACCGCCAGCGGCACGGTCTGGTCCTCGCGGTTGATGTGGGTCAGCAACTCGTGCACACTCATCTGCTCCAGGTTGCTGTAGTGCGAAGAAGATTCAGTGGTGGGGATCAAGGTGTAAAAGTTTTGAAGTGAGCGGTTGTTCTGGTCTTTCAATTGCGCTGGTGGTAGAGGGTGAGCCCGGCAATGGGGCTCTCGAGAATATTCTTCACGGTAATGCCTTTGTCGATGGCCACTTGCCGCAACACATCGCTGAAATAAAACGCAACGGAACCGGTAAAGTGTACTTTCAGATTTTGATAATCGGGATAGCGCATCACATTTTCTTCGTAGAGCTCAGCAAAGCTGTCATACACCAGCTTGTAGCAGTAGGGTTCCTTCAGGTGTTGAAAGATAAACTTCATGAAACTGGCCAGAAAGGCGCTGGGCTTTTCTTGCTGGTACACGCGTTCCAGAAACTCTTCGCGCGTAAAGGGGAACCGCTCTTTGAACTGTGCCGCCAGTGCGGTGGGCAACTTCTCGCGCAGGTAGGCCACCAGAAACTTTCTGCCAATGTTGGTGCCCGAGCCTTCATCGGCCAATATCCAACCCAGGTTGGCAATGTTGCCGGTAATTTTCTCGCCATCGTACAGGCAGGTGTTAGAGCCTGTGCCGATGATGCAGGCAATGCCGGGCTCGCGGCCACACAAGGCGCGGGCTGCGGCCAGCAGATCCCAGCCAATTTCTATTGCTGCGCCAGGAAAAAATTCAAGAAAAGTGTTTTTGATCAACTGCTGATTTTTCTCTGATGATACGCCCGAGCCATAGAAGAAAATTTTCTCCACCGGCTCGGCAGCCACCTGGGGCACGAGTGCATCTTTCACCATGCTGTGCAGGTGCTCAATGGGTTGGTAATACGGATTAAAACCCAAGGTGTGTGCCTGGCCGATGGTTCCGTCTTTTTTTAGCAGGCGCCAATCGGTTTTAGAGCCACCACTGTCTGCAACAAGTATCATAAATATGTTATATCAGTTTTCCGATCACCTTCAGTTTTTCGAATACACGCTCGGTGTGGGGTGCGTCTTTCAATTCATCTGTCAGATCCTGCCCGGCCCAGTGTTCGTAGTGCTTGCCGTTTCGCCACAGGCGCGAGTGCGTAACATCGTACACCACGCCCTGGTAGGCTATCCACACTTCGGGTTTGTCTTGCCCGTTGCGCAGCGCCAATTGCGCCTTACTTACCGCTTGCACGTTTTCCTGCGCTGCCACAAATTAATTGAAAGACCTCTTCAACAAAACTTTTATCTTGGCAAAGTTAATCCAAACCTGTATGCCGAATAAATTCTTTTCCCTTTTGTTGTGGCTGGCCGCATGCACCATGATGGCCTGCCAGGAGAAAAAACCTGTAGAGCGCATGAGCGATGAAGCGCTGCGCGCCTATGCCGATGAGCTGGCCCATCGTTACATCATTACCGATGGACACGTAGACCTGCCCTACCGCCTGAAGATGAAAAACTTCCGGGTAGAGCGCGAGTACATGGGCATACCGGTATCTACCACCGAAGGTGATTTTGACTTCGAGCGCGCACGGAAAGGCGGACTCGATGCACCCTTCATGTCTATCTACATACCTTCCGAAAACCAACTGTTCCCCGACAAGGGCAAAGCGTTGGCCGACACACTCATCAACATGATTACAGCCATTGCCGAACAAATACCCGACAAGTTTGCACTGGCACGCACCCCTGCCGACATTGAAGCCAACTTCAAGGCCGGAAAGATCTCGTTGCCCATGGGCATGGAAAACGGAGCGCCCATTGGCGATGACCTCAACAACGTAAAATATTTTTTCGACCGCGGCATTCGTTACGTTACGCTGACGCACGGAAAAGACAACCAGATTTGCGACTCTTCTTACGACACCACGCACACGTGGAACGGACTGAGTCCCTTCGGGCGCGAAGTGGTGGCTGAGATGAACAAAGTGGGCATCATGGTAGACATTTCGCACGTAGACGACAGCACGTTCTACCAGGTCATCAAAATCACCAAAGCACCTGTCATTGCCTCGCACTCCTCATGCCGCGCCTTCACGCCCGGCTTTCAGCGCAACATGAGCGATGACATGATCAAAGTGCTGGCACAGAACGGTGGCGTCATCCAGATCAACTTCGGCTCAGCCTTCCTCGACTCGGCCGTGCGTGCCAAGAACGAAGAAAACAGAACCAAGCTACGCGCCCTGCTGGCAGCACAACAACTGAAGATGAGCGACTCGCTCGCTAAACCCATCATCGAACAGTTTCAGAAAGACAACCCCTCGCTGTTTGCCGATGTGGAAACGGTGGCCAACCACATCGACCACGTGGTGCAACTGGCCGGCATCGACCACGTGGGCCTTGGCTCCGACTACGATGGCGTGGGCGACAGCCTGCCCACCGGGTTGAAAGATGTTTCGCAATACCCCAACCTGATCTATGTGCTGCTGAAGCGCGGCTATACCGAAGAAGACATTGAAAAAATCTGTTATAAAAATGTGTTCCGGGTGTGGAATAAAGTGATTGAAGTGGCTAACCAGATCTAAGCAACTTTGCCGGAACTTTGTGGGCGAGCCCTTGTGTTGTCGGTAAAAAGCCGCCACCGCAAGGGCTCCGCTTTTTTTGCCTGGCGTAAACCCACTATGCACACCCTCGAACCTTTCTCCAACTGGCTAAAATACTACGACTCGTCTTTAGACGACCAGTCGCCCTTTTACGGAAAAGAGTACAACTACGACCGCTACTCCGAAACCATCTATGGCTACTACATCGATCCGGCCTGGGATGCGTTCGGATCGGAAACCCTGTACCTCAAAATTCTCTACATCGACTACCACGAACGGGTGGCCATCATCGAACTGTTGGGCGAATGGAACGACACACTCTACAACGACATCATGGAGCTGAAACGCAACATCATCGAACCACTGCTGTCGGAAGGGATTCACAAGTTCATTCTGCTGGGCGAAAACATCCTGAACTTTCATGGCGCAGACGACTGCTACTACGAGGAGTGGCAGCAAGAGTTGGCAGAAGAGGGGGGCTGGATAGCGGCCGTGAGTTTTCCCGAATTTGTGCGCAGCGAAATGAGGCGGTTTCAACTACACCTGCACATAGAAATGAACGATGACCTCACCATCGACAACTGGCGCACGCTCCACCCCCACCGGCTGTACCAACTGGTGGAAGAGCGAATTCAGAGAAGGCTTAGCTGAACGTTCTGCACGGGGGCATCTACCGGCACCAGGTAGCTGCGCCTGGAGTGCATATCTTTACACACCACACGCGTTCTCCTGATTTTTCCTTTGCGGAACCAGCGCCCGTTCAACGAAAAAACACTGCCTTCTGGAATTTCTGACAGCAGGGTGAGTTGCGAGGTACGCGGATCGTAACTGCGCAGCAGCCGCGTAATCACCGGGTCTGAAAACGTGGAGGCCATCGGGTCGGCCAGGTGCACGCGCAAACCTTCGAGCAGCCGCGGTGGAAACACCCCTTCGTGCAGCACGGGCTCCATTAAAAGTTGAAAACGCTTCTTCCACTCGCTGCCATGCGCCTCTGCACGGTTGCCATGGGTTTGGTACACATGCAGGTGGGCCACCTCGTGTATGTAGGTGACTAGGAATACGAAAGGGTGCAGGTCTTCATTTACGGTAATCTGGGGCGTAGCCCCGGGGCGGCAGCTAAAATCGCCCACCTTGGTTTGGCGCGCCTTGCGCAACTTGAAGTGAAATGGCGAATCGGCCCAAAGCTGCACACAATAGGGCAGGGCCACATCGGGCACACGATTTTGTAACAGGTGGGCAATGCCGGCTGACATACAACCGGCAAGAAATAAAAAAGGCCTTAGAAATTCTAAAGCCTTTTCGGATTCAATCGTGATGATTGATTACTGAGCAGCAGTGCTATCAGCAGCAGTAGTGTCTGCAGGAGCAGCAGTAGTGTCTGCAGGTGCTTCAGTAGCAGCAGCTTCGGTCTCAGTGGTCTCAGTAGCTTCGGTTTTACCACCGCCACAAGCCACGAAAGCAAACGCGAAACCGCATACCATCAATAATGCGATTAGTTTTTTCATAGTTTTTACAGGTTTTGAAATTTGGACGCAAATATACAACGATACCCCGATTTTACGGTCTCAAGTGCTAAAAAAATCATTTTTCGACCTTTTCCATCGCCCAACAACCACTTGTCAATTGTTTGAAACCCGGATGCAACCGTGTGTGAAATTTTTGAACCTACTTTTTGCGGAAGAAGAGGCGCACCGGAACGCCCTCGAAATTGAATTTCTCGCGCAGCCGGTTTTCTAAAAAGCGCTGGTACGACTCCTGAATGTATTGCGGCAGGTTGCAGAAAAAGGCAAAGGATGGTGTTTTGGCACCCACCTGCGTAATGTATTTGATCTGGATGTGCTTTCCCTTCAGGGCCGGAGGCGGATAGTGCGCAATCTCGGGCAATAGGGCATCGTTCAACGCAGAGGTAGGAATTTTCTTCGTCTTGTTTTCATACACCTCTACCGCTTTTTCTACTACCTGAAAAATACGCTGCTTCTCTAAGGCCGAGGCAAACACAAAAGGAATGTAATCAATAGGCGCCAGCTTCTCCAGCATGTCCTTCTTCATCTTATCGGCCGTCTTACTGTCCTTCTCGATCAAATCCCACTTGTTCACCATAATTACCATGCCCTTACCTTGCTTGTGCGCCAGGCTGATGATGTTTACATCTTGCGACTCCATGCCGCGTTGTGCGTCAATCACAAAAATGCACACATCACACTCTTCCAGCGCACGCAACGAGCGCAGCACCGAATAAAACTCAATGTCTTCCTTCACCTTACTTTTCTTGCGAATGCCGGCCGTGTCGATCAAAATAAAATCTTGTCCATACATGCGGTAGCGCGAGTGGATGGCATCGCGGGTGGTGCCGGCTTCATCTGTTACAATGCTGCGCTCGTGCCCCAGCAACACATTCAACAAAGACGACTTGCCTACGTTGGGCCTGCCGAGGATGGCAATCTTGGGAATACCCGCATCGGGATCTTCTACTCCCTCCGTGGGGAAAACCTTGATCAACTCATCGAGCAACTCACCGGTGCCGCCTCCGTTTTCTGCCGAGATGGGGTACACCTCGCCCAGGGCCAGCTCGTAAAATTCCGATGCCAGCAACGACTTATCGGGTGTATCGGCTTTGTTGGCCGCCACAAAAACCGGCTTCTTTGATCTGCGGATAACGTTGGCAAACTCTTTGTCGTAGCCGGTTAAGCCATCGCGGCAGTCTACCATAAAAATCACGGCCGTACATTCTTCCAGCGCCAACTCCACCTGCTTGCGTATCTCCGACTCGAACTTGTCGTCCGACCCGGTTACGTAGCCGCCTGTATCGATCACGGTAAAGAATTTGCCGGTCCACTCGGCATAACCATAGTGGCGGTCGCGCGTAACGCCCGGCATATCGTCCATAATGGCCTGGCGCTGTTCTACCAGCCGGTTAAAAAAGGTGGACTTGCCCACGTTGGGCCTTCCTACTATCGCTACTACGTTCGCCATGTCAATCCATTGTTCAAAATAGTGCAAAGATGCCGTAAGGAGGCATCTGGTTATTTCTTATTCCAGATACCCAAACTGCCGCAGCCGGTTTTTCTCCTTCCGCCAATTGTCGGCCACCTTTACATGTGTTTCCAAAAATACCTTGCGTTTAAAAAAGTTTTCTAAGTCCTTTCGCGCCTGTGTGCCCACCTTCTTCAAAGAACTGCCCGCCTTCCCGATAAGAATTCCTTTCTGCGAGTCGCGCTCCACATAGATAATGGCGCGCATCTTTATCATGGCACCATCGTCTTTAAAACTCTCAATGCTTACTTCGGTACTGTAGGGCACCTCCTGCTCATAGTTCAGAAAAATTTTCTCGCGTATGATTTCGGCCGCAAAAAAACGTTCCGACCGGTCGGTCAGGTCTTCTTTGCTGTAGTAGCCCGGGTGCGCGGGCATATACTTTTTGATCAACTCCAGCAGCACATCCAGGTTCTGCCCGGTAACGGCCGATACGGCCAGGTACTCGTTGGCACGAATGTGTTCTTTCCAGTAGGTTAGCTTGTCTTCCACCTGCGATCCCTTCCCCTTGTCGGCCTTGTTCACCAAAAAAATAATGGGTGTGGTAATCTCTTCGAAGCGCTTGAATAAAGTGGCATCGTATTTCTCTTCCAGCTCCGTCACCAGCAAAATCACATCGGCATCTTCCAGGCTCACCTTCACGTAGTTCATCATGGCCTGGTGCAACTCGTACTTGGGTTCCAGAATGCCCGGTGTGTCGGAATAGACAATCTGAAAATCTTCGCCATTGAGTATGCCCATGATGCGCTGGCGCGTGGTCTGCGCCTTGGCGGTGATGATCGACAAATTATCGCCCACCAGCTTGTTCATCAGGCTGCTCTTGCCCACGTTGGGTTTGCCAACAATGCTTACAAAGCCCGCTTTGTGTTTGGATGTAGGTGTGGCCGACATAATATCTGAAAAAGAAAACCCCGACTGAGTGAGCCGGGGCTTTTTGTAGCGGGGACAGGACTCGAACCTGTGACCTTTGGGTTATGAGCCCAACGAGCTACCAACTGCTCCACCCCGCGATTTAAGTGCACAAAAGTAGACTTAACTGCTCTAAAAAGCAACTTAATTCGACCTTATACGTGCATGAACACACAAATCGAAGAAACAAAACCACGAACCCGGCATGTGCCACGCGTTACAGAATGTTTTCTTTTTTTTGACGAACACACATTCTAATTTCGGAGCATAACGGTTCTGCGAAACAAAACAAGGGCGATGGCTGAAGCGAAAGGAGAAAAAATGGCGGTGCAGGTGCGGTGGCTGACGTGGGGGATGGTGGTGCTCTCGCTTTCTTTTTCGGCTGCCTACGCGCAGCGTGCCGACAGCCTCCAGGCACTGCTTCCGCACAGCAAAGACACAACCCGCGTCATCATTCTCGCACAACTGGCGCATGAACTGCGCGCCAAAGACAACACACTGGCCACGGCCTATGCCAACGAAGCCGTTGAACTGGCACGCTCGCTGGGGTTCACCAAAGGCGAAGCCATGGCTACCATGCGGCTGGCGGTAACGTACGGCTTTCGCAACGACTTCGACCAGGCACTAACACTCCTGCGCACCGCCACAGACCTGGCCATAGAAGCAAAGCAATGGAAACTGGCGGCCGATTGCTACATCAATTGCGGTGGCATTTACTCCGCGCGCAGCAACACCAAAAAGGCATTCGAAAACTACCGCGAAGCGCTGACGTACTTCGAAAAAGCAAACGACAAAAGCGGGCAGGCCACGGCCAGCTACGGCATCGGCATCACCTACGTGCACGAAAAAAAATTCGACCAGGCACTGGAGTACTACAACCGTTCCATCGCCCTGTTCAACGAACTGGGCCAACAACAGGAAGTGCCCAAGGTGCTGGTAAATGTGGGCACCATGTATTTCCAGATGAAAGACTACCCACAGGCACTCAACCAACTGTCGCGGGCCATCGACATATTTAGATCGTTTAAGAACGAACGCGGTGCCGCCACCGCCCTGCACAGCCGTGCCGAAGTGTACGATGCCATGCAGCAACACACCCCGGCACTGGCCGACCTGGAGGAAGCCATGGTACTGAACGAAAAGAACCAACACGAATACAACAAAGTGAAATGCGCCCTGCTGTTCGCCAAAATTTACCGCCACCAGAAAAAGTACGACCTCGCCAAAGAAAAACTCCAGCAGTCCATTGCCATCTCACAAAAAATAAAACTCACCGAAGACACCTCCGAAGCCTACCGCCTGCTGGCAGAAATCAGCAGCGACCAGGCCGACTTCAAAAACGCCTACCGCTACCACCAACTGCACCGCGTGTATTACGACAGCGTGTTCGACAAAGAAAAGAGCAGGCAGATACAGGAAATGCAAATTGCCTTCGAAACAGAAAAGAAGGAAGCAGAAATACGCGTGCTGAAAAGCAGGCAAATATTAAACCAGACGCTGCTCTATGGCTCGCTGACGCTGCTGGCCATGGTGGTGGCCATTGCCTTTCTGCTGCTGAACCGGCAACGCCTGAAAAACAAAAAAGAAAAAGAGCTGGCCGAAAAAGAAAGCCAGTTGATGGAAGAGCGCAAAGCACTGATGGAGGCGGAAATAGAAAACGCCCGCCTGAGCCAGGAGGGACTGAAGCAGGAAATTGAATTTAAAAACAAGGAGCTCACCACCTATACGCTCAACCTGATTCAGAAAAACGAAGTACTGGAAAACATAAAGGCTGCCGTTGAAGAAATTCGCCTTGCCGAAGACAGCCAGATCAGGTCCCGGCTCAACTCGCTGCTGAATACGGTGAACTACAGCTTCCACCTCGACAAAGACTGGGAAAACTTCCGCCTCCACTTCGAGCAGGTGCACCAGCGTTTCTTCGACAGGCTGAACGAACTCTACCCCGACCTGAGCCCCAACGACCGCAAGCTGTGCGCCCTCATCCGCCTGAACCTCGACACCAAAGAAACCGCTGCCGTGCTCGACATATCGCCCGAAAGCGCCAAAGTAGCGCGCCACCGCCTCCGCAAAAAACTCAACCTCGCCCCCGAACAAAACCTGGCTTCGTTCCTCGCAGCCATCTGATGTAGCCCGCAACACGCCCAAATAACGGCACTTTCCGGCCTTGTTCACTCAATGTTTACCTAGCCAAAGCGGGGTGTGTCATTTTTGGTTACGTTATCAAAAGGTGGGCCTCCGCATTTTTTGCGTGCTTTGATGCACCTTAAAACTGCAGAGACTCAATGAGCAACCCCTCTCATTCAACCTCCTTCCTGTTGGGCGAAAATAGCCACCCCCCCGCCTCTACCGAACAGGATCGATTCAACTCGTTGTTCAATATTCTACGCGACCACGAAGAGTTTACACTGAACACCTGCGGCATTGTGCTGAGCAGCAACCTGGAAGCGGTACACATTTCGGGCTACGAAGAGTGGGAAGTGATAGGCAAACCGTTAGCGATGTTCTACACACCTCACGACCGAGCGGCCGGCAAACCGCAAGAAGACCTGAACCGGGCTGTAGAAAATGGCCGCGTGCACCTGGCCGGCTGGCGTATCAAAAAGAAGGGCAAAAACTTCTGGGCCAAAACCAAAATACAAGCGCTCTTCGATGAAGAAGGTACCCACACCGGATTTAAAGTAACCGTGCGCGATGCCTCGCACAACGTGTTGTACAACTACCGGGTAAAAAACATTCGCAGCGAATACCTCGCCCTGTTCAACAACTCGTTCATCGGCATCTTCAAATACCGCTTCGATGACGGCCGCGTGCTAATTATGAATGAAAAGGCAGTAAACATATTGCACTGCGACAGCGCGCGAACCATCTGCTTCAACGAACTGTTCCACGATCCCGATCAATACCTGTCGCTTACGCGTGAACTCGTGCGCTATGGCAAAGCCGATGGGTTCGAATTTCAACTGGCAGACGAAAACGATACCCGCTGGGTGACCATCAGTTGCAAACACTTTAGCGAGGGCAACTTTGTGGAAGGCATCGTGCACGACATCACACAGAGCAAAAAGCAGGTCATCGAATTGCAGCGTCTCAACCACGAACTCGATCAGTTCATCTACCACGCCTCGCACGACCTGCGCTCGCCCCTCACCTCTGTGCTGGGCCTGGTCAACCTGATACACTTAGAGAAGCCTAACACCGCCATCGCCTCCTACGCCAACATGATTCAGGAGCGCATGCTGCACCTCGACACGTTGCTGAAAGACATCGTGGCCCTAACCGACCACAACAAAGGAAGTGTGACCCGCGAAGTGGTGAGCCTGGAAGAAGAAGCAGCCACAGTGCTGAAAGAGCTGTGCCCGGCCTATCCGCAAGTGCATGTACTGCTGGCCGTATCAGAACCAGTGCCGCTCTGCACTGACGCCAGGCGCCTGCGCGTTATCTTGCGCCACCTCATCTCGAACGGACTAAAATATCACAACCCCACCATCGCCAACCCCACGTTGAAGATCGAGGCAGAAGTATCGGCCACGCAGGTTCGTCTGGTGGTGGAAGACAATGGCATAGGCATACCGCAGGCTTATCAAAAAGGAATTTTCGAGTTGTTCTTCAAAGCGGCCGCAGGCAGCGGCTCTGGATTGGGATTATACCTGGTGAAACAATTGGTGGCTGACCTGGGTGGCAGCGTGCAAGTAGCCTCCACAGAAGGTTGTGGCGCCACGTTTTCGGTATGGCTGCCCAACAACACGAAAGTGACGCGCTGAACACCTCACCCACTCCCGGATGACGTGACAACATTTCCATGCCTTGGCCGGCATGCAGTTGTACCAGTTTTTGTAATTTCAACGCTTGTTTTTACACTATGCTGGTTGACCTGCGCAGCGACACTGTTACCAAACCCACACCCGCCATGCGCGAGGCCATGTTCGCGGCTGAAGTGGGCGATGATGTTTTTGGAGAAGACCCTTCGGTCAGTCAACTGGAAGAAAAATGTGCCCGCCTGCTGGGCATGGATGCAGCCGTGTTTTGCCCCTCCGGCACCATGACCAACCAGATCGGCATACGGGTACTCACACAGCCTTACCAAGAAGTTATATGCTACCGGGGCGCCCACCTCTACAAATACGAAGGCGGTGGCCTGGCTGGCAACAGCCTGGTAAGTGTGCGCCTGTTGCCCGGCAACCGCGGCAGACTTTCGCCAGACGAGGTAAAGAACAACATCAACAACGCGGCCGATGCACATCAGCCGATAACAAGTGTAGTGGCGCTGGAAAATACGGTGGTAGGCGAGGCAGGCAGCTTCTACACGCTGCAGCAGATAGCACCCGTGGCGGCTACCGCCCGCCAGCATCAGATAAAAATGCACCTCGATGGCGCCCGCCTCTTCAACGCCCTCACCGAATCGGGCGACAGCCCCGGTGCCTACGGCCAATACTTCGACACCATCTCGATTTGCCTCTCAAAAGGATTAGGCGCGCCCGTTGGGTCGGTGCTGTGTTGTAAAAAAGAATGGGCTGTGGCAGCCAAACGCATGCGTAAAGCTTTTGGCGGTGGCATGCGCCAGGCAGGCTACCTCGCTGCCGCGGGACTCTTTGCCCTCGATAACCACATACAGCGGTTGCGCCAAGACCACCAGCGTGCCCGGGAACTGGGTAAATGCATAGGCCAGCAACCGTGGGTGAAATTCCTGATGCCGGTAGACACCAACATACTGATTTTTGAATTGCTCAAAAACCTGACAACAGAAAAAATGCTTTCCACCCTTGCCGCTCATAACATCAAAGCCGTGGCGTTCGGCCCTAATCACATACGGATGGTGACACATCTTGATTTTACGGACGATCATTTAGATTATACCATCCGCACGATAAATAAACTGAAATTGTAAGCCATGGAAGATTTGGGCAAATCCATACCTGCAGCCGAAGGCATGGTAGACGCGGAGCAGAGCGGTGCACGGAAGCGCTATAATGAGCAATGCCTTAACTGCGGTACCACGCTTCTGGATACTTTCTGCCATCACTGCGGGCAAAAAGACCTGCCCAAAAGGCAAACGTTGAGCGAACTGCTAAGCAACTTCATCTCATCGTTCTGGAGTTACGAAGGCAAATTCTTCCGCACCACTAAATACCTGATTACACGCCCTGGCTTCCTGGCCAAAGAATACACCCAAGGCAAACGCGAAAGCTTCTATCACCCGGCCCGCATGTATGTATTCATCAGCTTCGTGTTTTTTCTGCTGGCATTCTCCCTGCCCGACAACGAAGAACAAGACGACATAGTGGAAATGGGTGATGAAGATAAGGTGGAAATGAGTGCTCAGGATCAGGCCGAACTGGAAGAAGTACTCAAACAAGTACCCAAAAATCCCTACTTCGATGACAGCACTTTCAAAAAAAATCTGAAAGCAGCAACGGACACCACGGGCAGAAAGAAAAAGAAGTCACGAAATTTCAACTTGTCGGGTAGCGACTACAAAAGCGTGCGCGAGTACGACTCGTTGCAACAACTGAAACCTGAATCGGAACGCGATGGATGGTTTGTGCGGAAATTGGAATTGCGTAACATAGAACTTAACAACAAATACAAAGACAATGGCAGCTTCGAAGAAGACTTCAGCCAAGCTTTCAAAGACAACTTCTCCAAAGTACTGTTCTACCTGCTGCCCTTCTTTGCCCTGCTGCTGAAACTGCTCTACGTGCGCAGAGACTTTTTCTACTCCGAACACCTCGTTTTTTCGATTTACTATTACAATTTTTTTTACCTGGGCGGATCGTTGTACATGCTGGTAGACCTTGTGCCGGTGGTTAATGACTATACTTGGCTGGTGGGTTTTTGGATTTACTTTTACCTGCTCTTCGCCATGAAACGCATGTACCAGCAAAACTGGGCGAAAACCATTGTTAAATTTGGCGCGTTTTCATTCCTGTTTTCCATACTCATGATCATCGGCATCTCCATCAGCGCCCTGCTTATTTTACTCGCCTTGTAAATGCTTAGCCCGCAGTCACAACCCTTAGCCGAACGCATGCGGCCAGCCCGCCTGGAAGACCTGGTGGGGCAAGAACATTTAACAGGCGAGCGCGGTATCATCAGGCAGGCCATTCGCTCCGGCAATGTACCTTCCATGATTCTGTGGGGACCACCCGGAGTAGGCAAAACCACCATCGCCAATATTATTGCCAATGAAGTGAAGCGTCCCTTCCATACCTTGAGTGCCGTAAGCGCGGGTGTAAAGGACGTGCGCGAGGTGATCGACAAAGCCAAACATTCGCTCCGCACCATTCTCTTCATCGATGAAATACACCGCTTCAATAAATCGCAGCAGGATGCACTACTCGGTGCCGTTGAAAAGGGAACGATAACACTAATCGGTGCCACCACAGAAAATCCCTCGTTCGAGGTAAACTCGGCCCTGATATCACGGTGTCAGGTGTATACACTGAAAGCCTTAACCGAAGAAGACTTGCTTCGGCTGGTACAGCAGGCGCTTACGCGCGATGAAGAATTAAGAACACGGAAAATTTCGATAAAAGAAAAAGAAGCGCTACTGAATATTTCCGGAGGCGATGCACGCAAGCTGTTAAATCTGGTGGATTTGTTGAGCCAGGCCGTGCCCGGTGATTTTGACATCACCAACGAGTTGGTCATCAACATCGCTCAAAAACACATTGCCCTGTACGACAAAAGTGGCGAACAGCACTACGACATCATCTCGGCTTTCATCAAATCAGTGCGGGGCAGCGACCCCAACGCAGCGCTTTACTACCTGGCTCGCATGATTGAAGGTGGCGAAGATGTCAAGTTCATCGCACGCAGAATGGTGATACTGGCCTCCGAAGACATCGGCAATGCCAACCCCACAGCACTGGTCATGGCCACCACCGCTTTCCAGGCGGTGAACGTCATCGGCTACCCCGAAGCCAGAATCATCCTGGGCCAATGTGCCATCTACCTGGCCTGCTCGCCCAAAAGTAACGCAAGTTACGTGGCCATCGAGAACGCCATCCGCACCGTTCATGAAACCGGTGACTTGCCCGTGCCGTTAGCCATACGCAACGCACCCACCAAACTGATGAAAGACATGAACTATGGCAAAGGCTACCAATATGCACACGATTTTACCAACAACTTTGTGAACATGGAATTCCTGCCCGATGCCATCAAAGGCACAAAATTTTACGAGCCGGGCAACAATGCGCGCGAAGGGGAGTTAAGAAATTATTTGAAGCGGTTGTGGAAAGACAAGTATAACTATTAATTGCACTTCCAAGCACTACCCTTGCAACGACTGCTCTTCGAATATAGCCCCTTCTGGATACTGGCCTGCCTGGCAGCAGGGGTGGCCTATGCTTGGCTGCTGTACCAGCGGCCATCTGTGTGGGCCCCCTCCACCAACAAGGTGCTGGCTGTATTCCGGGCCATCGTAGTATCCATACTTTGTTTCCTGCTCATCGGCCCGGTGTTGAAGCTGACTACACAGGAGACAGAAAACCCGGCCATCGTGCTGCTGGCCGATAATTCATCGTCCGTAGCAGAAGTACTCGACTCTGCCGCACGCAGCACCCTGGTTCAACGCCTGGAGCAAGTGCGCACACGCCTGGCAGAGGCCGGCTTTCAAGCAACCCTGACAGGATTAGACGGACAACCATTGGACCGTTTCAACGCCACCACCTCCGACATTCAGCAAGCCATCAAAAAAACGATGGGCGACTACGAAGGCAAAAACCTGGCGGCCATTGCACTGGTGTCGGATGGCATCTACAACTCGGGCGTTTCACCGCTGTACACACCGCTGCGCACACCCGTCTTCACCATTGGGCTGGGCGATACCACCGAGCGCGCAGACATCTCCCTGCGCAACCTGGCCTACAACAAAATTGCCTACCAGGGCAACCGGTTTCCGCTCCACGCAGAGGTATTGATTAAGGGCGATGTGTCAGGGAAAATACGGCTCACCGTATTCCAGGCGGGCCGCCAGGTGGCAAGCGAAGAACGCACCATCGGCACACAGCCGCTGCTTGCCTTTGATTTTCTGCTCGATGCCGAACAGACCGGTCTGCAACGCATCGACTTGCAGGTAACCCCTTTGCCGCAAGAGTTCAACACGCGCAACAACCGCAGTGCAGTGTTTGTGGAAGTGGTGGAAGGCAAGAAAAAAATTCTGCTGGCAGCCCCGGCCCCCCACCCCGATGTAAAAGCCATGCGCGCAGCGATAGAAAAAAACAGCAACTACGAAGTGGTGCTGCACATTCCGGGCGCTGCGGAGGCACCAGCCACCGAACTGGCCCCTGCCAACATAGACCTGGCCATCTTTTTCCAAGCATGGGACGAAGGCGCCAAAACCAATGCGTTGCTACAAAGATTTATGCTGGGGAAAAGTGGCCTGCTGCTGGTGGCTGGCAGCAACAGCAACCTGAAACAGTGGGCTTCCGCGGGCATCGCCTTCGAGAACCTAAACCAGAAAGACGAAGTAACACCGGTGCTCAACACCTCATTCCGCGATTTTGTCTTCTCCGATAACTTAGCAGGCACCCTGGCAGGCTACCCGCCCGTAACGGTGCCCTTTGGCAAGTTCACCTTTCCGCCCGCCAGCCAGGTGCTGCTGCGCCAGAAAATAGGAAGCTTAGCCACCACACGGCCGTTGTTGTTTAGCTGGCAGGAAGAAGGCCGCAAAATGGCCGCGCTCCTGGGCGAAGGCACCTGGCGCTGGCGCCTCCACGAATATGCCGCCCACCAGAAGACCGACCACTTCGATGAGCTCTTCGCCAAACTCGTTCAATACCTCAGCACGCAGGACGACAAGCGCAGGTTCCGCAGCTTTCCTATCCAAAACGAATTTTCTGACGCAGAGCCCGTTATCTTCGAAAGCCAGGTGTACAATGAATTATTCGAGCCCGTCTTCGGCAATACCATTCAACTTGAACTGCGCAACGAACAAGGCGAAGTGGCGAACTACAGCTACACCACCAGCCCTTCGGGCACGCGCTACCGAATTGGCAACTTGAAAGGAGGCGTGTACCGCTACCGCGCCTTCACCGAAATAAATGACGTACGGCAGGAGGCGGGTGGCGAATTCCTGGTGTCGGTGCAAAACCTGGAGGCCCAAAACCTGACAGCCGATTTTGGCCTGCTGCGCAGGCTGGCAGAAAATACGGGAGGTAAGTTTTATCAGCTCGCGCAGCTGGATGATTTTGTAGAGGAAGCTCAAACAATGCAAGCCCACCGCATCATACACGCAGAAGATTCGTTCCACCCCATCATTAACCTGAAGGCTTTCTTTTTTCTGCTGCTGGTGCTCATCAGTGCGGAGTGGCTCGCCCGCAAGTACCTGGGCTCCTATTGAGTATCAGTGTTTTTGGTGAGGCGGCACACGTTCTTGCCGTTGCGCGTGGTGTATTCAATGGAATCCATGATGGACTTCACCAGCCGGATGCCCAAACCGCCCTTGCGCTTCTCGTGTACCAGGTTCCCCAACTCGGGCGTATGAAACTGGTTGATATCAAAAACATTCCCATCGTCTACAATCTCAAACACAATGCGGTCGGCACGGTCGGTATCAATGTGCAACTCCAGCATGTGGTCGGGGTTGCAGTGGTGGGCATGTATCATCAGGTTGGAACACATCTCGTCCAACGCCAACACAATGGCACTCACTTCTACCTCGGGTAGGGAGTGATCCTTCAGGGATTGGCGAACAAAATCGCGAATGCCCTTCAAATTGGTAAGGCTGCAGCCGATGTTATACTGATAGTTCATCGGCCAGTTTTTTCGCCTCCTGCTTCGTGGCACGTATGTGCAGCAAGTCTGCCAATCCCAAAATAGTAAATGTATTTTCCACCTTCTCCTTCATACCAAACAGCACCATGGCCAACTTTTTATCCCTAAATTCTTCTATGTACGACATAAACACGCCCAGGCCGGCTGAAGAAATGTATTCCATAGAACTGCAATCGATCAATATTTTCCGGAACCCTTCCCCTACACTCTTCGCGATGGCCAGGTCTAACTCAATGGACGAGCTGGCGTCAATTTCACCGATCACCACTATAATGTCAGCCCCGTCTTCTTGTAATCGTTTGATGTGTACCATGGTTTTTTAACGGTTTTTAACTTTTTTGGTTATTTCTCTTATTTTTTACCCAAACTGGCCATTTACTCAAAAAACAGGGTTGTTCAGGTGAATTTCACAATCATCGTAGTATAGTCGTCATTGATCTGGTCTGTGCCAGAAAAATGGTGCAGGTCGCTGATCAGGGTTTCCTGAATCTCCTTTGCTCCCTTGTTGGCCACCTTTTCAATCACCTCCTGCAGGCGCTCATTGCCATATTCATCGCCCTTCTGGCTCTTCGCCTCGGTAATACCATCGGTATACAGCACCATCACATCGCCAGTCGCATAAGGAATTTCATTGTTATCTATAAAGTCGCAGTAGTTTTTGTTTTTGATCATACCCAGCGCAGTGCCGCGGTCTTTCAAATAGGAAGCCTTGCTACTGCTGTGTTGATAATACAACACCGGGCAGTGGCCCGCACGCGCATACCGTATCTTCTTAGCGCGCGTGTCAATAATAAAATAGGTAGCTGAAATGAACGAGCCACGCTCCAGGCAGTAAATCAACGCCTGGTTGGCGCGCGTCATAAATTCTTTGGGGTCTATCTCCTGCTGCGCCAGGCTGTGGAAAATACCTTTCATCTGCGACATGTGGAAAGCTGCAGTGGTGCCCTTGCCCGACACGTCTGCCACAATCAACGCCACCTGGTGGTCGTTGATGCGCAAGGTATCGTAGTAGTCGCCACCCACCTCATCGGCCGATTGCGAAAAGGCCGCAATGTCAAAATCAGGATCTTTCTCCAGCCGGTTGGGCAGCAAACTTTTTTGCACCATCTTGGCGATCTTCAACTCCTCCTTGTAGCGCTCGTTCTGGAAGGCCTCCTCCATCAAACGGAAGTTCTCGATGGAAATACCCGCCTGGTTGGTGAAGGTAGACACTATGCGCGTCATCTCTTTGTTGAACCCTTCGGGCAGCTCTTTCAGCAACGTAAGACTACCGATGGTTTCTCCCTTCACCACAATAGGGAACGAAAGGATGGAGCGAAAACGGGTGCCCTTGAGCGAAGCCAGATGCTTCGACAGGTTTTTGGTTTTATCGCTGCTCTGCTCCAGGATGCCTTTTACATTGTGTTGCTTCAGGTGCTCGCGTATGTCGTGGGCATCTTTCTCGGAAATCTGGTAGGTAAACACGCGGGGCTCGTTGGCGGCACTTTTAATCTCCAGCCATGCCCCATCGGCAAATACAGAACTCACCGCACTCTCCAGCAGAATGTTGTAAACGCTCTCTTCGTTCTGCTCCGTTTGAATGCTCTGGCTGATGCGCTGGTAGTTCACTACCTCCTCCAGCTTCTGCTCGAAAACGGAAGAGGTAGGCAGGTTGAAGAGGATCACCAGAAAGGAAAACACACTGTAGGTAACCACGAAAAAGAACAGACACAGGTTGAAGATGTGCTCATCAAAACCCAGAAAGGCACCCGCCTGGGCCGAGATGACGTCCGACTGGCGCGAAACGGTATAAAAAAAGTAACCGATGTAGAAGAAGGTGAGCAGCAACAGCAGCAGGCTGGTCCACTTTTGCCTGAAGTTCAGGTAAGCCACCCACTTCATGTTGGCCGAAAGCACCAACGCAATCAAACCCAACACAATCATAAAGAGAGTGTAAACGGTTTCGCTCAGGGTAAGGGAGATGCTGTCGTAAAGAAGAACGGCCAGCATGGCAAACTCAAACACCATCCAGGTGCGGATCAGCCACTTCGACTTTTGGTACAAGATCAGCCGTTTCCACGAAGTGAACCCCGCCATGAGGAAGCTGATAAAGAGGGCCAGGTTCACCTGGTAAATAATGTCGCCAAACAGCACGTTCTCCGGCAGCTTGGTGTTGCCCAGCAGGAAAAGCAGCAGCCGTATGCCCAGGGATATCACGGTGGACACCAGCCCGGTAGCAAACACCTTCCACAACAAGTCGGTAAAGTTCAGCGACTCATCGTACTCAATGCGGTATTTGTAGTAATAGAAAAGGCAGATCACATAAAGGTCCAGCATCACGCGGGGCAGCCACAGGGGCACATCGGGCGTAAGACCTTTGATGTTGCTGAAAAGCACTGTTACATCCGAAAACACCAGCACCAGCCAGCAGATAACAGAGCCGAGAAAGGTGAGTCGTATGAGGGCTTTGGTACGCACAGATTAAAAAAGAGGCCAACCTGAGAAGATTGGCCTCACAATAATAGGAAATGATCGAGTGGTTTAAAACCCGATGTTATTCAATGATGACTTTTAACTGGCGGGCCGTCTCCGTGCCCACCTGAACCAGGTAAAGACCGGTGGGCCAGTCGGTGGTGGGCACCTCCAGGTGCAGGTAGCCCTGGCCATCGGCTTGTGCAGAGGCCCGGAATGCCTCCGTGCCCAACGCGGTGTGGATAACAACCGGCACAGATTGATAAGGGGCGAGTGCGCGCACCTCCAGGTTCAGGGGCTTACGGTGCGTGGGGTTAGGGTACACCTGCAACAGTTCCCCCACCGCGGCAAACTCCACCAGCACAATGTCAGAATACGAAAACTGGCCATCGAAGTCGGTCTGCTTCAGGCGGTAATAATTTTTCCCCACGCGGGGTGAACGGTCGAATGCTTCGTAGAGGCTCACTTCAGTGGTGGTTCCCTTGCCGGGATGCGTGAGCACCACATCAAAGCCATCGGCATCGTTCAGGCGTTCAAGGGTGAAGAAATCGTTGTTGAGCTCGGTGGCCGTAGACCAGTTTAACTTCACTGCGTTGCCCGATTGTTGCGCTTCGAAGGAAAGGAGTTCGATGGGGAGCGGAGTAGACGAATCCGACAGGGCCCAGGCAGAGAAGGTGCCGGGTATAGCCACTTGAGCGGAGGTGGTGGTGCTGGTCTGCCCCACAATAGCGGCATCCCAAAGGCTGGCAACGGTGTTCCAACGTTGGGCTACCAGACTTGGCGTGCCCGTGGGTCGTTCCGCATTCGTTACCCGGAAGGTAACAGTGGCATTGGGAACGGTGGAGTAGCCGGAGGGAGTTATTACCCAGAAGCGGTCGGCCACGTTCGCGCTGATGTCGACACCTGAGGCATTCTTGGTGTGCAACACCCCCGAAGGATAGGGCGTGTTGGCCGCTCCGGTACCATAAGTAGACACCGCAAACGCCCCCGTGCCCGATTCGGTACCCGCAGATGTCTTGTTAAAGGTGACGGCAATGGCAGTTCCACCGGCAGCGTTCCGGAAAGGGAAGGTAAAGGTGCCGGTAACCGTACGCGTGTTCCACACCACCGCAGCAGCCTCTGACTCGCTCACCAGGTAGCCGTTAGCAGTAGCCGCCATGGCAGCTGTATTGTTGCGGGAAATATTCAATGCGTTACCGTTCATGATCAAGCCACCTGTTGTCAGCGTAAGGGTATTAGATACTGTCAACGCATTGTTCATCGTTACAGTGTTAGCAGCAGCCGACTTGTTGATGGTGAGATTGTAAAAGGTGTTGTCGTTAGCATTATCAATGGTTTGAGCACCTGATCCATCCAGAGTAACCGTCTGTATGCCCTCCGTGAAAGTGCCTGTGCCGAGCATAAGCCAGTCACCCGCCAGATTAATTGTCTGACTATTGGAACCCAAATTTGCATCTTGTATTGTAAGATCTCCATCTATATCCAGCGCTACAGTGGGCTGCTTTGAATTGCTGCCCGAGACGGTAAGGTTTTGATATGTGACACCAATAATATTTTGAAAGCCAAACGCACTGTAATGGAAGGTGTTACCTGCAGCCGAGCAATCTAATATGTTCGGCATGTTCCCATCAAAACCAGCAGTAGGAGTCAAACTCCAATACCAGTTTCCTGTTGACAGGTTATTAAAATCACTACTACTACCATTATCCAGATCAAAAAAGTTGCCCGACTGATTGATGGTTCCGCTATTGTTAATTATCAAATTACCACCATTGCCTGTTCCCCCAACGGTTGTCGAATTGCCGTCTATTGCAGCAAAGGATAGCGTTGCGCCCAGGGCATTTTCAACAGTGTTATCATCATCGAAGTTGTTACAAGAGATGTTGCCGCTGAAGGTTGTAGTGGCGTTATTAACGAACGAATTGAAATCATTGTCGAAAAGTAGACTTCCTGCCGTTAATGTGCTATTATTAATGATACTCGCATCAGTTCCATTGAAAAGTATCTGGTCTACCACATTAATGGCACCAGTTCCGGTTATGGTAATCGTGGCCTGGCCGTTAACCTCGATGTCGCCAATTGTCAATGAACCCTCTACATCAATGGGGGTTGCCACGTCTCCATCGAAGTCTATCTGCGCTGTGGTAGACACTCCCGAACTTATGCTGCCGCCCGACTGAATAGTTATTCCGCCTCTTCCAATATTTAAGTCAGCAGCAGCCGACCATGTAACAGAACCCCCAGTCTGTACCTCTAAATAAATTGCATCACTTACAGCAGGTATAGCAATCGAGTAGCCGTTGCCTACAACCACACGGGTAAGATTATTGGGTACAATGCCGGCAACCGCTCCCCCCAGCCCAGCCGTTGACCAAGTTGATCCATTATTCCAATCAGATGTACCCCCCTGATTTGTTGAAAAAAGTGTGGTGATACCCGTGACGGTAACATCCTGAATTCCCCAGGTGTCAAGGAAGTCATCATTCATCATTCTCACCACTACCTGCAATTGAGATCCTGACACGATCGCGCTGCCGCCCGTTTCAACCAATGACCCGGTCTGTGTATAAAATGGAACTTCTATTCCGTTGTTGTTCAGAATATAATATGCCTCAAAGTAGTCGCCATCACCGTCTGTGAAGGCGGCATAGGCAGTGACATCTACAATAGCATATCCATAGGAAGAAATATCGATCACGTTAGTAGCCCAACGTCCTTCAGTTCCCCCCATCGACTGGCCGAAAAAGAACTCCAGACCAAAAAAAGATTGTTTGGAAAAAGTGCCACCTCCACCGTACGTCCTGGACCAGGTGCCACCCGGGGTACCTGCTGCGGTACCCGTTATGGCACCGTCCGTTTCATCAGCAAAATCTTCTGTCCAGAGTACCTGAGAATACACGGAAGAGAGCGCCAAACTGGCGAGAAGCGCGGCTAGTAGAACTCTTTTCATAAATCGATTAAAACCAAAAGGTGTCTTAAAGATACAAATAACCGGCTCATTGTAACCTACTTCCGGCTATAGTTGGGCGCCTCCCGCGTAATGGTCACATCGTGGGGGTGGCTCTCGTGCACCCCGGCAGCGGTAATCTTTACGAATTTGGCAGTTTTAAGCTTCTCCAGGTTCTTCGCACCGCAATAGCCCATACCGGCCCGCAGGCCGCCCACCAGTTGATACAACACTTCGGCTACCGACCCCTTGAAGGGCACACGCCCTGAAATGCCTTCTGGCACCAGCTTCTTAATGTCATCTTCTGCATCCTGAAAATAACGGTCCTTCGAGCCGTCATCCATGGCCTCCAGCGAGCCCATACCACGGTACGACTTGAACTTGCGGCCTTCATAAATAATCACCTCGCCCGGTGCCTCTTCCGTGCCGGCCAGCAACGAGCCAATCATCACACTGTCTGCCCCGGCCGCCAGCGCCTTCACAATATCGCCCGAGAAACGAATGCCCCCATCGGCAATGGTCTTCACGCCCGACCCCTTCAGCGCTTTGGCAGATTCGTACACGGCCGATAACTGCGGCAACCCGATACCGGCCACAATGCGCGTAGTGCAAATGCTGCCGGGGCCAACGCCTACCTTTACCGCATCGGCACCGGCCTTGGCCAGTGCGCGCGCAGCCTCACCCGTGGCAATGTTGCCCACCACCAGCGGCAGGCCGGGGAATTTTTTCTTCACCCGCTTGGCGGCTTCAATCACACCCTTAGAATGGCCATGGGCCGTGTCGATGCTGATCACATCTACCCCCGAAACACGCAGGGCCTCGATGCGCTCCAGAATATCGGGCGTTACGCCCACAGCCGCCCCCACGCGTAAACGCCCGTACGCATCTTGGCAGGCGTTGGGTTTGTTTTTCTTCTTCAGAATGTCTTTATAGGTCACCAGGCCGGTCAGTTTGCCTTTCTTATTCACAATGGGCAGCTTCTCAATCTTATGCTGTTGCAAAATCACTTCGGCCTTCTCCAGAGTAATGCCCTCGGGTGCGGTAATCAGGTTGTCTTTGGTCATGATCTGCTCAATGGGGCGGCTCAGGTCTTTCTGAAAGCGCAGGTCGCGGTTGGTGATGATGCCTACCAACTTTCCGTTGTCATCCACTACCGGTATTCCCCCAATCTTGAATTCGCGCATGATTTTTTCCGCATCGCGCATGGTAGCGTTGCTCTGCAATGTAACCGGGTCCAGGATCAGACCGCTCTGCGAGCGCTTCACCTTGCGCACCTGATCGGCCTGGGCCGCCACCGACATATTTTTATGAATGAATCCCAACCCGCCTTCCAGTGCGATGCTGATGGCCAGCTCCGCCTCGGTAACAGTGTCCATGGCCGCAGAAACAATGGGAATATTCAACGAAATACCGGCCGTGAGTTGGGTGCGGCTGTCGGTCTCGCGCGGAAGCACCTCGCTGTAAGCGGGCACCAGCAGAACATCATCGTACGTAAGGGCTTCGAAAAGAAATTTGGAGGAATCGTGCGCCATGGCAAATAATTAGGATTGATTATTTGCCGGGCAAAGCTAAAGCTAATTCACGAACGGCCCAATTCGCTGCCCTCCCCTTTGTCAAATTATTCCGTTTATTTTACGGAACTTTTTCAACTGCCATAAACATGAACCACTTTTTAACACTTCTATGCCTGTTGCTCGCATTAACGGCCAGCGCACAGGTACAAACGGGTAAAGCCTCCTTCTATGCCGACAAGTTTGAGGGCAGCCCCACGGCCAGTGGCGAAAAATACCGCCACAACAAACTAACAGCGGCCCACAAAACGCTGCCGCTCGGCACCCGGGTGCGCGTAACCAACCTGGCCAACAATACCTCGGTGGAAGTAGTGGTAAACGACCGTGGCCCCTACGTAGACGGCCGCATCATCGACTTGTCGAAGTCGGCAGCCCAGCAATTGGGCTTCATCACCCAGGGGCTGGCAGACGTGAAGGTGGAGGTAATAGACGCAGGCGATGGCAAAGGCGGCAAACCCATCGTGCCCATCGACCAGGTGTCGGTGGAAGAAAAGGAATTTTACGACTTCGAGATCTCCCGCCTCAACCCCTCCGGCTTTGGGGTACAGATTGGCACCTACCAGGAACTGGTTAACCTGATGCGGCTGGCCGACAACCTGAAGAACTCGTACAAGAAGAAGGTAAACGTGCAGGTGAAAGTGGTGAACGGCATTAAATATTACAGCATCATCCTGGGGCAGTTTCCCAATCGCAAGAAAGCCGAAGATTTTCTTTCTGACGTAAAGAAAAAATTTCCGGATGCCTTCATTGCCGACTTCGCAAAACTGAAGTAAACGTTTGACTGGCACAATCTGCAAGGATTATATTCGTTGAATGATGTTGGTGAGAAAAGTAATAGCACTATTAATAATAATTCCGGCTTCCGTGGCCACCGCCCAAATCCAGGATTTTGGCAAAGAGGGCACCTTCACGTTCGAAACAGACAAGCCTTTTAAACTGCTGGAACTGGACGAAGCCACCAGCGAACCCATCGTTACCAAAAAGAAAAAGCCGAAACGCAAAACCTACTACGGCATCAAAACCAAAAAAGGGTTTACACGCAAAGGGTTTGGCGAACGCATGACCATCGAAACGTTTTTCTACCTGAAAAAACCAGAGAAGCCCACACCGTTTGTGCGCGACATCTATTGGTATGATTTCACACGCAGGGAAATACGCAAAGCGGGCTACGACCCCAAAAAGGGTGTATTGGTGCATGGCCCCTACAAAAAGATGATGGGCGATGTGCTGCTGGAAGAAGGAATTTTTTACAAAGGCACCAAACACGGCCGTTGGATGAAGTACGACCGCCAGGACCTGCTGGAAGACAAAGAAAAATACTACAAGGGCTGGCCGAAGGAGTCGATCGTAACCTACTACGACCCGGTGGAGCGCACCAAAGTAAAAGAGTTGATACCTATTGAATACGGAGAACGCGAAGGGTTCTACACACTATTCCACGAAAACGGCACGGTGGCCGTGCAGGGCGAATACAAGTGGAACAGGCGCGTGGGCGAATGGATCGAAAACTACCCCAATGGCAAGCGCAAAAAGCTGATCTACTTCCCCACCGATCCTTTCACCAAAGAAGAAAAATCGTTTGTGCGCAAAGAGTGGGATGAAAAAGGACGCGAAATCTATTGGAACGCCAAAGGCATTTAGCCAACCGTCATCACGAGCAAAGCGCCTGACCACAACGAAGCAACCCGTCAGACCGAGCGCAGCGCAGCGATCTCCCCTCCATCACTCGCCAAAAGCCAAAACAACCTACACTCTCCCAATCATTACCAACCCTAACCATTCAAGGCGACCCGTCAGCGCGAGCGCAGCGATCTCCCCTCCATCACCTGCCAAAAACCAAAACAACCTACACTCTCCCAATCATTATCAACCCTAAACATTCAAAGGAACCCGTCATCGCGAGCAAAGCGAAGGGATCTCCTTTCACGCTGCAACCATCAATAAAAAGCATCCTCAAAATGCCGGATATCAGTCTCCTCCCCCCGCTGCGTAATGGCCACCACATCGTAACGCACCGGCCCCCGCCAATTCGTTTCCTCCATGTATTGCGCGGCCCCCTCCAGCACCTTGGCAGCTTTCTGGTGCGTTACAAAAGCCTCCGGAAAACCAAAGGCCGTGGAGCTGCGCATCTTCACCTCCACAAACACCAGCCACCCATTCTGCCGAACAACGAGGTCAATTTCCGATCGCTTGAAACGGTAATTCCGGGCCACCACCTCATAGCCTTTTTGCTCCAAAAAAGCAGCGGCCAGGGCCTCCCCATCTTTTCCTTTTTGGCTACGATCTCGCATGCCCTGAATTTAACACGTGCCCAGCGCACCCCCAACAAGAGCCGCCACCCAGCCCCACCAAAGGCAGGTCAGAGGCAGCACAAAGGCATAGCAAAGGCAGGTTTTGAACATTTCCGAACACCGCCCTCCACCCGCAGTTTCTTTTTGATTTTGGGGCCCATCGGCTACCTTTGGCGCCTGAATTACGAAAATGAAGAAATTGATTGAAGGGTTTACGCGCCAGTTGGGCGAGGCGCTGAGAACGGGGCAGGCAGTAGACCTGGTGCGGCCGGGCAGCGACATCAGAAACATACTCATTACAGGCATGGGCGGCTCCGGCATCGGGGCCAACCTGGTAGAGTCGCTCACGTTTGGGCGTGTGCCCATCCCCATCACGGTATCCAAAGGGTACAACATTCCCCAGTTTGTCAGTCCGCACACGCTCTTCATCGCCTGCTCCTTCAGTGGCGACACGGAAGAAACACTCGCAGCCGTGCAGAAAGCCATGCTGAAGAGGGCCCACATTATCTGCATCACGGCTGGCGGCCGCATGCTGGAGCTGGCCAAAGAATACAACCTGTTTTATATCCAGATTCCAAGCACACCTCGATCTCCTCGTGCGCTTATCGGCCACATGATGATCTCGCTGCTCTACGCCCTGTACCACACCAACCTCATCGGGGCTGCATTCATTAAAGAAACAGAAAATGCCATCGAGTCGCTCGACCGCAGCGAGAAAGCAATACAAACCGAAGCAGAAATCATCGCCAAAAAATTAAAAGGCAAGCTGCCGGTAATCTATTGCGATGGCCGCCTCTACCCCATGGCTACCCGCTTCCAAAACCAGTTGAATGAAAACGCCAAGCAACTGGCCCACGTAAACACCTTCCCCGAAATGACGCACAACGAACTGGAAGGCTGGCATTTTCCCGAAAGCATATTGCCCATCATTCAGGTGGTGTACCTCTACTCCGACCACGACCATGAACGGGTGGAGAAACGCATGGAAATTTGCCGCGATGTGTTCGAGCGCAAATCCAATCCCATCATCGACATTGTGGCCGAAGGCGCCTCGCTGCTCGAACAATATTACTACCTCATCCACCTCACCGACTGGATATCGTATTTCCTGGCGAAAGAAAACCAGATAGACCCTGACCTGATTGACCACATCGATTTCCTGAAGACAGAGTTAGCCAAAGTGAAGTGAACAACCGCATCAACAGGCAAACACGGTTCATCGATTTAGGCACCATCGACTACCAGCAGGCGTGGGACTACCAAACAAAATTGTTCAACGAAATACTGGAGATCAAAAAAGAAAACCGAAACCAGCCTGGCAACGAACAACCAACGCCCAACTACCTGTTGTTCTGCGAACACCCGCACGTGTTCACCCTGGGCAAAAGTGGCGATGAAAAAAACCTGCTGATACCTCGCAGCGAACTCCATTCCATTAGCGCCTCTTATTATGCCATCAACCGCGGTGGCGACATTACCTACCACGGCCCGGGCCAGTTGGTGGCATACCCGGTGTTAGACCTCGAAAATTTTTTTACCGACATCCACCGGTACATGCGCACCATGGAAGAAGCGGTGATTCAAACACTGGCCCACTTCCACATCAACGCAGGCAGAATAGCCGGCCTTACCGGGGTATGGCTGGATGGTGAAAACGAAAAAGAGGCTCGCAAAATCTGCGCCCTGGGCGTAAAGACCAGCCGTTGGGTAACTATGCACGGCCTCGCCTTTAACGTGAACACCAACCTCGACTATTTTAAATACATAGTGCCCTGCGGGATAGATGACAAGGCCGTGACCTCATTACACCACGAAGTGCACCACCCAGTAAGCATGGAAGAGGTAAAAGAAAAAATGAAGGCCCACCTGGCTGCACTTTTTCAAATGCAGTTGATTTCCTAATTTCAAAGAATGCTGTACCCGTGGCGATATTTTGTCTTCACCATCGCAGCGTTGCTATCGTTGCCCCTGGTAAAACTGTTAAAACCAGCAGCGGCTACCGAAAAACAAAAAGGTGTTTGCTGGGTGGCGGGGCACGAACCGGTAGCGCACGAACAAATGGAGTGGCTTGTGAAAAACCACGTCACGTGGATTTCGCAAACGCCCTTCGGCTGGCAAACACACCCCGCCAGCGACTCCATCGCCTTCATCACACAGGCCTCCGCTAATGGCAACCGTGGCGTGATGTGGGGCGAATCGGATGAAGGAATTGCGCACACCACCCGGCTGGCCCGCGAAAAAGGAATCAAAACCATACTAAAACCTCACTTGTGGGTAAGGCAATCGTGGCCGGGCGAAATCGAAATGACAGATGACGCCAGCTGGGCCAAATGGTTTGCCGCCTACGAAAAATTCATACTACACCATGCAGTGCTGGCCGAAACACATGGCATTGAAATGCTGTGCATAGGCACAGAACTCAACAAAACCATCCACCGCGAAAAAGAATGGAGACACCTCATTGCCCACATAAGAAAAATATACCACGGCAAACTTACCTACGGAGCGAACTTCAATGACGAATATCGGAACATACGCTTTTGGGATGCACTCGATTACATCGGCATACAGGCTTACTTTTCGCTGGCAGACGCAGACAACGCTTCTCTAAAAACCATTGCCAGCGGATGGCACCCACACATGACCAACATCGAAAAGCTGGTAGACAAATTTCAAAAGCCGGTGTTATTCACCGAACTGGGCTACCGCAGCACGGCCTGTGCGCCCGTGAAGCCCTGGCTGTGGCCACAGCAAATCAAAGAAAGCGCAGTGCCCTCCGAAGAAATGCAGGCCCGCTGTTATCAGGCATTTTTCGACACGGTATGGAAACAAAAATGGTTGGCAGGTGTCTATTTTTGGAAGTGGTACCCCAACGGCACCACGCGCTGGGCAAACATCGATTTTACGCCCCAGGGCAAAGCAGCAGAAAAAGTGATGGCTGGAAATTATTCAACACATGAAGAAAGACATTGACATACCGGAAGTAAAAAATGTGACGCTGGCAGTAGTGCGCGAAAAAACCTTGTTCGATACCTACGATTGGAAAGTGTACCTGATCAACAACAACCCCTTTGCGTTGGAAAACACACTGGTGGCCAGCAAAGGGTATGGCGAAAAAGACGGGGAACAACAAAAAACCTCTACGCTGCGCCATTTCCTGGAAACAGTGCCCGCGCGCAGCACGGCTCTCATCGAACCCATCCACGAAAATGTTTTTCACCTCAACAATGAATACTGGGTGAGCTATTACGTGGGCAACACCATCCACGACAAACGGTTTGTCTTTGTGCCCGACTCTTTGCGCGAAGAAAACATCACGTTCATTAAAGAGTTGGAGCGGGAGGGCGTACTACACTCCTGATCAGATGCTGGCCGCGTAAAATACCCGCTTCACCCGCTCGCTGGTGCTGGTCAGTATTTCGTAGGGAATGGTGTGAATACGGGCGGCCACTTCGTGAATGGGTAGCCCTTCACCGAAAACAATCACTTCGTCACCCTCCTGGGCAGCAATGCCGGTAATATCCACCATGGTCATATCCATGCAAACGTTGCCCACAACGGGTGCCCTTTGCCCGTGTACGAGTACAGCCCCCACCCCCCGGCTGAAGGCGCGGCTGAAACCATCCGCATAGCCGATGGCAATGGTAGCAAGTGTCATCTCCTGCTCGGCTTTGCCCCACCGCCCATACCCAACGGTCTCACCTGGCGCAATTACTTTGATCTGAGAGATAACGGTTTTCAGCGTAGCCACCGGACGCAATGGCGCATGGTCTTGGGTGGGGTTGACGCCATACAAGCCAATGCCGAGGCGCACCATACCGAATTGGTACTGCGGAAAGCGCATAATGCCGGGCGAATTCAACACGTGGCGCAGTGGCCGGTAGCCCAATGCCGTCTCCACCTGCGCGACCATCTTAGAGAACCGCTCTACCTGCTGCCGGCTGAAATCATCGTGCCGGGCTTCGTCTGAACCGGCCAGGTGCGTAAACACACTGGCCACCTCCAGGTGGGTATGCTGCCGCAACAAGTCCAGCGCTTCACCCAAAGTCTCCTCAGTAAAGCCCAACCGATGCATGCCCGTGTCCAGCTTCAAATGAATCCGGCAAAGGCGCCCGGCCAGGAAATGAATGAGCGACCGCAGCAGGCGTAAGCTGTAAACCTCCGGCTCCAGTTGGTGGCGAAGCAGGGTTTCAAAACCTTCCTCAGAGGGGTTCATCACCATAATGGGCAGCGCAATCTGGTTCTTGCGCAACTCCACCCCTTCATCGGCATAAGCCACACCCAGGTAGTCTACTTTGTGAAATTGCAGCAGGTTGGCTACCTCCTCGCTGCCGCTGCCGTAGGCAAAGGCCTTCACCATCGCCATCATCTTCACTCCGGGTCGAAGTTGCGAGCGGAAATAGTTGAGGTTGTGCACCATGGCATCAAGGTCGACCTCCATCACCGTGCCATGGATTTTGCGCTGCAACCGGTGTACCACCCGCTCGAAGCCAAACGACCGGGCCCCCTTCAACAAAATAATTTCGCCTTGAAACAGATCTGCAGAGAGCTCATCCATCAGCGCTTCCGTTGTTGCATAGAAATGGCTATCGGAAATGAAATCAAAGAGGCGGCTGAACTTTTTCAGCACAGGCCCCACCGCCACCATTTTTTGAATGCCGGCCCTGCGCAGCAAGGCAGCCACACTTTGCATCAGTTCTTCGTCACGCAAACCCGACTGCAATATGTCGGAGAGCACAATGGCTTTTTTCTTCTTCTGCTGGGCGGCTAGAAAATCGAGGCTGATCTGCAGTCCGGCCAGATCGTTATTGTAGGTGTCATCGATCAGCGTACATTGATTGATGCCCTGCTTCAGCTCCAGGCGCATGGGCACCGTCTTCAACTGCTGCACGCGCTCCTGTATCACCTCGGCAGACTTGCCCAGGTGTATCATCAACACGACACAGTGAACCAGGTTTTCTACCGAGGCTGCATCTGAAAAAGGTAAAACAAGCCGGTGTTCGCGGCCGGAGTACACAATTATAAGCCTGTTTTGAGCAACGGAAACCCTTACGTTAGCTTGTGCATCTTGCCCCCAACTGAGGTGGGGCAACCCGCTGGCCAACACGGCTTGCCGGATGGCCGCATGGTCGTAGCAGAAAATAAGCAAACCACAGTTGCTGAAAAGCTTCATCTTTTCCTCCAACTTTTGCTGCCGGCTGGCAAACCCTTCATCGTGGGCGGGGCCAATGTTGCTGAAGATACCCAACGTGGGCTGAAGAATGGCCTCCAGCTTTTCCATTTCGCCACTGCGCGAAAGGCCCGCTTCGAAGATACCCAGTTGGTGGTGTGGTTGTATTTGCATCACCGCCAAGGGCACACCCAACTGCGAATTGTAGCTGCCCGGACTTTTTACCACATCGTAATCGGGAGAGAGCAACTGGAACAGCCACTCTTTAATGATGGTTTTTCCATTGCTTCCGGTAATCCCGATCAGCGGAATGGCGAATTGCTGGCGGTGGTGGCGGGCAATCGCCTGAAGTGCCTCGAGCGAAGAAGGGCACCAAAAAAAATTGGCCTCGGGATACTGCTGCCAGGGCAACGTTTGCTCAACCACAAACTGACGCACACCCGCTTGGTACAGCGCGGAAATGTATTGGTGCCCATCATGCCTCGGGCCCGCCATGGCAAAAAAGCAGGCCCCCTCCGCGTATATCGCCTTGCGGCTGTCGGTAAGAAAGAAAGTCAGCGGCCGGTCGGTGGCCAATTGCGCAACCTTTCCCGCGGTGAGTTGAGGCAGTTGAGAGAACACCATAAAAAAGAAACTTAGAATAGGCGCGCCCCGTTGGGTACTGGTTTGTCTGTGGTGGCCAGCACCACGTGTTGATGTGCATCGGGAAAGCCCGTTACCAACACCTGCGAAGAAAAGGGCCCGATCTGCCGGGGCGGAAAGTTGACTACGCAGATTATTTGTCGGCCGATAAGGTCTGCTGGTCGATAATTTACTGTAATCTGCGCACTGGAAGTTTTAATGCCCAACTCCGGCCCCAGGTCTACCCAGAGCTTAAAAGCGGGTTTTTTGGCCTCTGGGAAGGGTTCTGCCCGCACGATGGTGCCCGCCCGGACGTCTACTTTCTCAAAATCTGACCATGTGATCATACCCAAAATTTTTTAACTTGCATAGCTTAGGCAACAAAGTAACGGGTTAGGATGTTAATCTAAAGCCTGAACTAAAATGAAAAGAGAAGTTTTATACGTGCTTGCTTTTCTCGCATTGCTTCAACTGGCAACAGCCGAAGTGAAGGCGCAAGATGGGTTGCCCAACCCGGAATTGAACGGCTATCTCTATCAGGACACCAATCCATACGATGAAAAACCTTTGCTGATGGAGGGAGAACTTCGTAACTCCAGTAAGATCGTTCGCGACTCAACAGTTGCCATCAAATCGGGTTCGGCAAAAACCGCAGGCAGATCAGGTGCCACGGATACAAAAAAATCGACCGTGAAAAGCGGAGACGACCCCCTCAATTTCAATTTCCTCTACTACATCATTCAGAAGTTTAAAACTTCGGATTTGATAGAAGAAGAATAAAAAAACTTCCTGTTCTCTTAGATTTCTTTCTTCACCAGAAACTGTTCCAGGTCGGTCAGTTTAAGGATGCCTTCGTAGTAGGCCTTGCCAAAAATCACGGCAAAAATGCCCATGTCGTTCAGGCGTTTGATGTCATCCACCCCGCGCACACCACCGCTGGCCAGAATTTTTAACTCCGGAAAACGGTCGATGATCTCCTGATAAAACGAAAACGCAGGGCCTTCCAACACACCATCGCGCGATACGTCTGTGGATTTGGCATACTTCAGGCCACGATCATAAAAATATTGCAGGTGGTCGAATAACGTGGTGTCAGACTTTTTAAGCCATCCGCGAAAGGCCAGTCTTTTGCTTTGAATGTCCGTAACATCGGCCCCCAGCGTAATCTTTTCACGACCGTAGGAAATAATCCACGAGGCAAACAGCTCCGGATCGGTTACGGCAATACTCGATGCGGTAATGTAATCGGCACCGTACTCATACGCTTTGCTGATGTCGCCATCGGTGCTGATGCCACCGGTGAAGTCGATCTTTAGGTCGGTGTGGCCGGCAATGGCTTCCATGACGTGGTAATTCTTTGGGCTGCCGCGCTCGGCACCATCTAAGTCTACCAGGTGTACCACCTCAATGCCATGGGCTTCAAAGCGTTTGGCAAGGTCAAGGGGATTTTCATCGTACGCTTTTTCGCTGGTGGGGTCGCCCTTGCGCATCTTCACTACTTTGCCTTTGCGCAGCGCAATAGATGGTATTACCTGAATCATTCAAAAAGTTTTTTGCAGACGATAAAGTTACTATCGTTCAGCAAATTCATCGCTAATCGGTAGCCGATTTTCTGAAAACGTGGCCCGAAATTAGATAACTTTGGTCTGACACCTATTTTTTCAAACGTATGCGGCAATGGAAGTTACTGGTAGCTGGCTCACTGATTGTTTTTAACCTGCCAGCGCAACCGCGCATCAATCGGCTGCCGGGTGTAATCAATCACCCCAGTATCAATGTAAGCGCGCCCTACGTAAGCCTCGATGGCGGCTCGCTTCTTTTCCTTTCCGACAATACCGAAGACAACATCTTGGGCGTATTTTATTCTACCAAAGCCGATGGCATTACCTGGAAGGAGCCTACGCCCCTGCCGCGCAACATCAACACCCGCCAGAATTTTTTGCGCGGCTATGCCCTGTCGGCCGATGGCAGACAGCTGTTCATCAGCAGTGCCAAGGGCGGTGGCGTAGGTGGCTACGACATTTATGCCAGCGACCTGAAAGGCTTCTGGCAGGAACCCCTGAACCTCGGGGTGCCGGTTAACTCTCCGGCACATGAGGCTTGCCCCTCGCTCACGGCCGATGGCCTTACCATGTACTTCATGCGCTGCACCAAAATGGCTGCTACAGTGGCGGAAGGCTGTAAGCTGATGGTAACACGTAGAAGAACGCTGACAGACCGGTGGGGTGCACCGGAAGAGTTGCCAGCCACCATCAACAATGGAAACGCGCAGGCCCCGCGCATCATGGGCGATAGCGAAACATTGATATTCTCATCGAACACACTTAGCCCCAACCGCGGTGGTATGGACTTGTACCTGACGCGGCTGGTGAACAATGGTTGGTCTGCACCGGTACCGCTGGACTTTGCCAACAGCGACAAAGACGACCAATGGGTGAGTGGCACTTCGCTGGGGCGCTACCTCATGAAAGACGCACCAGGCCGAAGCGCCTCAGAGATTATTGAAGTGCTGTTTCCTCCCGAAGTAAAACCCAAAGGGGTGATGAAGTTGGAGGGGAAGGTAACGGGCCCTTCAAACCCGGGCGCGGCCTACGTGTCTGTGTGGGACAAGGCTTCGCAAACACGCCTCAGCAGTGTGCGCCCGGCTGCCGATGGCTCCTTTACGCTTTTTCTGAAAGAAGGTACCGACTATGTGGTGAATGTCGACCCCGAGCAGGACAACCTCACCTTTGCATCAAAAGAGTTTTTGATGGCCGAAGGCAAATTCAATACAACGGAAAGGGTACAGTTCGAACTGAAGCCGCTGACACCAGGGGCGTTTATTGACCTCACAAACACATCGTTCAAACCCTACACCGCAGAACTAACCACCTCATCGGATGGGGAACTTCGGAAACTGGTTCGCCTTATCAAAGCCAACACTGCCCTCAACTTCTCTGTAGAAGTAGCCTTGTTTGGCTATGTGGAAGACACCGTGCAGCGCGATGCCGACCTCACAGAAGTAATAACCGACACCCTGCGCATTCCGGTTACTAGGCACTATACAGACACCACTTTTACCGAACCAGCCCCGACCGACCCGCTCTCTGCAGACTCTCTGACCGTGCCAGGCTACACGCTTACGCAGCGAACCGAAATGGTAGACTCGGTGGTGGTAAAGCACCGCTACCATAACGACCGTACGGCCTACATGGCCCTGGAAATTGTGAATTATCTGGTGGCACAAGGCGTGCCTGCCAACAAGCTAACTCCGCTGCACCTGGCAGTGCCAGCAGCACCAAACGAGCGCAAATGGCGGATCAGAATTACTGCGCGCTAAGGCGGAAAGGAGCTACTACCAGGGTGTGGTCCCACAGAAAAATCAATTCCATGCCCTCGTCTACCTTTTCCAGCGAAATGGTGAATTGTTCAATCTCTTTGTCCTGCATCACTACGGGCACCTCTACGCGCAGCGCGTCATCTACTGCATTGTAATTCGACTCACCATCGAAACTAACACCCCACGAAGGATATTTCTTATTGAAAATGATCACCCACGAATCAGGGCCAGGAATGGTCCACACGCTGTATTTACCCGGCTTCAGCACCTGACCTTTGAACTCCAGGGGTAGGTTGGTTTCGAGGTAGGTGGCTTCGTTGGCGCCTGTGCGCCACACTTTACCAAAAGGCACGAGCCCTCCAAAAATTTCGCGTCCTCTTTTAGAGGGGCGGTTGTAAAACACGTGCACCCTCAGATCGCCTTCGGCCAATTCAACATTGGCTTCCGGGCTTTTAGACTTGGTTCGCGATACCAGGTAGGCAAGCGCTGCCAGGCCAAGAACCACCACCAGCGACACAATGATGAGTACTTTTTTCATAAGTGATAAGGCTTCGCCCCATTTGGTTTGTACCCCACTGACCTTCCAAGCCAAAAAGGCCTTTAATTATGGTGAATTATTAAACTCCATCCAACATAAAATGTTTCACCATCATTTTTATATCAGCCCCATCAATGGAAAAATGGGCCTCCTGTCATACATTTGGGGTTCTAAAAACAATTCAGTTATGTCAGTAATGGCCGTTGTAGTTGCTCTGTTTGTTCTTGCCATCGTATCACCCTGGATTTTCCCTAACAAAATGGTGAGCAACAACGAGCACGACATCAAACACTAAAATTCTTTCATGGCCTCGGTATGTGTTTTTTGCGGGTCCAGCACCGGCAACCACGAGGCGTATACCCTTGCGGCCCGTCAAGTGGGGCAACTGCTAGGACAACATGGGCATACCCTGGTGTATGGGGGTGGCAAAGTAGGCCTGATGGGCGTATTAGCCGATGAAACCCTGCGCAGCGGGGGAGAGGTGGTAGGTGTGATACCCGACTTTCTTTATCAGCGCGAAGTAGGCCATGATGGGGTAACACGTCTGGAGGTAGTGCAAACCATGCACGAGCGCAAAAAGCGCATGGCCGATTTGTCGGACTATTTTGTGGCACTACCCGGTGGCTGGGGCACACTGGATGAACTGGCCGAAATACTTACCTGGAAACAACTGGGGCTTATCCACCAGCCGGTGGGCCTGCTAAACACAACAGATTTTTTTTCGCCATTAGTGGCGCAATTTCAACGCATGACGGACAGCGCTTTTCTGTCAACCAAAAACAATCAGCAATTAACCATTGCAGAAACTCCTGCAAAACTGCTCACCTTGCTTGGGGTACTTGCCGTTTAAGTATTTAACCTTTCTCAAAAATTATTTTAGTTTTAAGAAAGGCTTTGTGTGCATGTTAAAAAGTCTGCTGACTGCTGTTTTATTTTTGCCAATTCCTGTGGTGGCTTGGGCCCAACAGGTATTGGGTTTTACGCTGGCAGAGGGAAAAACGAAGGTGCAAATGCCCATAGAAGTGCACAACAACCTGGTGGTACTGCCCGTAGTGCTTAATGGCCAGTTGCCACTTAAGTTCATTCTGGATACGGGCGTTCGCACATCTATCCTCACCGAAAAAACTTTTAGCGATATTTTGCATTTGCCCTACTCGCGCAAGCTGGTGATTGGCGGACCGGGTGGTGAGAAAATTGCCGAAGCGCTGATTACGAACAACGTGTCGTTCGACATGCCGGGGGTTCATGGCGAAGGCCACTCGCTTTTGGTGCTAGACCAGGACTACCTTGAATTGAGAAACTACCTGGGAACAGATGTGCACGGTATTCTTGGTTATGAATTATTCAGCCGGTTTATCGTGCGCATCGACTACGAGAAAAAATTGCTTACCCTAATGTTGCCGGAAAAATTTAAACCCCGGGGGCGTTTTAAGGAATTTCCCATCACCATTGAAGACACCAAACCCTACATACAGGCCAAGGTAAAGATTGCGGATACTACCACTGTGAACGCCAAACTTTTGATAGACAGCGGTGCCAGCCACGGGCTGATTTTGGAGCCCAATTCTGCGGAGCAAATCATCACCCCTGAGAAGAACATTAAAAGCATTATTGGCCGCGGCCTGGGCGGGGTCATTACCGGGCGCATTGCACGCATCCGCTCGCTCACGCTGGGGGGTTACCAGGTAGAGAATGTAATTGCCAATTTTCCTGACGAAAACAGTTATGCGGACACGCTGAAAAACAGTCGGGTGATTGTGCGGAACGGAGCAATAGGAGGAGAGATTCTGAGCCGGTTCTCCGTGATCTTTAACTTCTCTAAAGAAACGGTTTACCTAAAGAAAAATCCTGCCTACCGAAAGAAGTTTTACTACTCGCTGAGCGGGCTTACCCTGAAAGCCAAAGGGGCCCGGTTGCGCAGCTACGAAATAACCGATGTGCGGGCGGGTTCCGCAGCCGACAAAGCCGGCCTGCTGGTGGGCGACCTGGTATTGTCTGTAAACGGATTGCCTGCATCAGATCTTGACCTCAACACCGTGAACGGCTTGTTTAACCTGAAGCCCGGCAAAAAGATAACGGTAGAAATTTCCCGCAAAGGGGAATTGATCAAAAAAAGATTCGCGTTGGAAAATCAGATTTGAAAGGCAGGCTGCTCGCGGGTAAACAACCGGGCCAGCTGACCCTTTCTGCGCTTGTATGCTTTGTACAAATACAACTGCGTTTGCCTGAACTTGAGAGAATTCTTTAACGAACGGTAAAGGGCATCGCCTGTCAGGTTTTCTTTCAGTAGAAAATCCATCACACCCGAAGCAATGGCTTCGTGGTAGTTGGAATTTTTTAATACGGTGATGGGTATCGATTTGGTTCTGCGCTCCTTCAACAGGGCTGTTACCGTTCTGCGCAGTTCGAACCTGCCGATGTTGTCATCCAGCACAATATGATCAGGGACAAATTTCGAAATCCGGTCTAAAACCGACTGCAGGTCGAACGCAATTTCTGTAACAATGCGCTTACCTTCCATCTTCTTCACATTGTCGAGCAATTTGCTGAGGTCAATGGGGTTATTGCCCACAATCAAAACCTTCAACGACTCCATCCCTGCTTTTACTTTTTCCATAGTTAGCCAACCTACAGTTTATGGCGGCAGGTACGGGTATGTAACCTGCGGCTGGTGGTAATAACGCAAATCTTACACCATTTGGTTTTAATACTTATTCACATTTTGTCAACCGTTGCAGGGAAACCTTATTTTTAAATCAAATTCATTGTTTCCTGAAAACCAGCAGTCAGAAAATTATTGTAGTCGGGGGTGGCCTTGCGGGTTTAGTAACGGCTCTGCGGTTGGCCAGGTTGGGTTTCGGTGTAACCGTGGTAGAGAGAAAGAAATACCCTTTTCACCGCGTTTGTGGCGAATACATATCGAATGAAACGATACCGTTTTTGGAAAAAGAGGGAATTTTTCCGCACAGCCTTCACCACGTTTCCATCAAACGATTTCAACTTACATCGGTAAACGGAAAGGAAGCGTGCATGCCCCTGGACCTGGGCGGTTTTGGCATCAGCCGCTACGATTTCGACCACTACCTTTACCAACTGGCCGAAAAAGCAGGCGTCAATTTTCTGCTGAACACTTCTGCCGAATCCATCTCGTATCAGCAGAACAACTTCACGGTAAAAATTTCATCGCAGGCTGAGTTAACCGCACCGTTGGTGATCGGAGCTTTTGGCAAACGCTCGAAAGTAGATCACGCTCTCAACAGGCCTTTTATCAAAAAGCGATCGCCCTATGTGGGTGTGAAATATCATTTGCACACATCGCATCCCGAAGACCTGATCTCGCTCCATAATTTTAAAGATGGTTACTGTGGCATCAGTAAAGTAAGTAACACGGTGAGCAACCTCTGCTACCTTACCCACCGCAACAATGTGAAAAGCCACGCATCCATACGCGCTATGGAAGAAGCCGTACTCTTCCGAAATCCTTTTCTAAAAAAGATTTTTACGGAGTCTGATTTTCTTTTCGAAAAGCCCGAGGTAATCAACGAAGTTTCCTTTGAACCCAAGCAGCCGGTAGAAAACCATATAATCATGGCAGGCGATGCTGCAGGAATGATTGCACCGCTGTGCGGCAACGGTATGGCCATGGCCATTCATGGGGCTTACCTGGCCAGCGAGTGGGCTGCGCGCTTTCTGAAAGGAGAAATTTCGCGCGAAGCACTGGAGGAGGGTTACGCCAGCGCATGGAAAACGCTATTTGCACAGCGGCTTTGGGTGGGCCGGCAGATGCAGAGGCTCTTTGGCAGCGAGGCCTTGTCGAATTTGGCGGTGGAGATCATCAGACGGTCGAAAAGGCTGTCGCTATTTCTGATGCGCTATACGCACGGTCAGCCCTTTTGAATAAACGGTTTTGCCGTTCCCTCCTAAATCGCTGTTAAAGTGGAATTGGTTTAGTAATTTCCAACTACCTAACCGAAACCACTTTTGTATGATTCACGCCATCAACAACCGCAGGGCATTTCTCAAATCCATGGGTATGCTCACAATCAGTCCGCTTTTGTTAGAATGTACGCGGCCTTCCTCCTCGGGTGAGGAAACGACTACCACAGTGCCAGCATTATTTTTCAAAATTTCGCTGGCTGAATGGTCGCTGCACCGTGCGTTGCAAGGGGGCCAGCTCACCAATCTTGATTTTCCCGCCAAGGCAAAAAACGATTTTGGCATAAGTGCGGTGGAGTACGTAAACCAATTCTTTGCAGACAAAGCCAAAGACACCACCTACCTGGCTGAATTGAAGAGGCGTTGCGATGATAATGGTGTAACGAGCGTGCTGATTATGGTAGACAACGAGGGCTTTATGGCCGATGTTGACGAGAAGAAACGGATGGAGGCAGTGGAAAATCATTACAAATGGGTAGACGCTGCGCAATACCTCGGTTGTCATTCCATCAGGGTAAACTGTTTTGGCGTAGGCACAGCCGAAGAAGTGGCAAAAAATGGAGCGGATGGTTTGCGCAAGCTCAGCGAATATGCGCAAAAGGCAAATATCAATGTAATTGTTGAAAACCACGGGGGCTACTCATCCAACGGACTGTGGTTGGCCAACGTCATCACTTCAGTAGGTTTGGCTAACTGTGGCACCCTACCAGACTTTGGCAACTTCTGCGTGCGCAGAGAAAAAGGCGACATGTGGGAATCGCCCTGTGTGGAGCAATACGATCGCTACAAGGGCGTGGAAGAAATGATGCCGTTTGCCAAAGGGGTGAGTGCAAAATCGTACGCCTTTGATGCGGAAGGCAACTGTGTAGAAAGCGACTACAGCAAAATGTTGCCCATAGTAAAAGCGGCCGGCTACACAGGCTATATTGGCATTGAGTACGAGGGCTCCGAGTTAAGCGAAGAAGATGGCATCCGCGCTACGAAAGCATTGCTTGAAAAAGTAGGGCGTACCATTTCCTGATACTAAAGCTGCAGAATGTGGCTTGTCTCGAGGAAGAACCAGATAAAGAATCCATTGAGGCACGTGGCAGAGATGGCGTTGAGCCACATCACAAACGCGTAATTGGCGCGTTGCGGATGGTGGTAACTTCGAGCAAAGCCTGTTAAAAAAAAGAGCACTACCGGTGCGAGGAAGGCGAGGAAGGCATAAGCCATCTGCAACGTATAATGCACGTAGAAAAATGAAATGAAACCGGCAGTGGCCACTATAAAGAAGATCATGGCAAAATAGAACGTGCCGCGCACGCCCAACAGCAGGCTAATGGTTTTGTCTCCCCGCTTGCTGTCTTCCTCGTGCTGGTAAATTTGCGTCATGGGGTAGGTGGCAAACAACATCACACTGGTGAGGCCTGCTGCCCATAACACTTTTTCATTAAACAAATTCCCGGCCTCAAAATCATTGATGCCTGCATAGCACATCAGGAACGCGTAGCACCCCTGAAAAAATACAACAGTAAACCACCCTGCAAAAGGCAGGCGTTTTAAACGCACCCTTGGGTGGCTATACGCTTTAGACGCCAGGCCGTAGCCTAACAACAGTACACCAAAGAAAGGGCTCACCATCCACCACCCCAGCACAATGGCCAGCAAATCGAATAACAACGCCATGTAATACAAACCGCTTTGCACCGGTGGTGGATTTTTGAGGCCGCCAATGCTCTGCTTGTCTTTATCGAAATAGCTGTTGTAGCCATTACTGGCCGGGTAAAGTAAAAAGTGGATGATGAACAACACCCACAACAAGCGGGTGCCGTGCAGGTTGGGGGAAATGGCCAGCGCAAAGAAAAATACCGGCATTAGAAAATAGGAAAACGGTATGCGCAGGTGCAGCCAGGTGGATTTCGAAAACATCTATGATAAAACTATTTAGTCAATATAAGGTTTTATAATTTGTTACACACAACATGAGTTACCTCACCGCGCTTGCACGGGCCAACCCGCCATTTCAATTTACACAGGCAGACATTGCAGCGTTTATGGTGCAGGCCATGCAGTTGCAAGAGGAAGCAGCCGAAAAATTAAAGATCCTTTTCCGCGCATCGGGCATTGAAACACGCTTCTCCGTGGTGGAAGACTATGGGCGTACCTCATCGTTTACCTTCTTTCCAAATAACCAAACGCTGTCCCCATTTCCTTCTACCAGGCAGCGTATGGAGCTCTATCAACAACATGCCCTTGGGCTGAGTGCCCGCGCTGCCTCGGCTTGCCTGGAAAAAGCATCGGTAAGAGCGAACGACATTACCCACCTGATTGTAGTAAGTTGTACGGGGCAGTATACCCCCGGTTTGGATATAGACCTGGTTTATCAGCTTCAGTTGCCAACAACGGTCGCCCGCACCAGCATCCAATTCATGGGTTGCTACGCAGCTTTCAGCGCCCTACGCCTGGCCGATGCCTTTTGCAAAGCCAACGCACAGGCAAAAGTGCTGGTAGTGTGCACAGAACTCTGCAGCCTGCATTTTCAAAAAGAAGAAACAGAAGACAACGTGTTGGCCAACGCGTTGTTTGCCGATGGAAGTGCCGCATTGCTGATAGAGAGCAACCCGCGAAGCGGCATCAGCCTGAACCTTAACTCTTTTCATTGCGACCTTATTCCGGAGGCATCGGGCGAAATGGCTTGGCGCGTTGGCAACTATGGTTTTGAAATGCGCCTCTCCGCCTATGTGCCTCAGGCCATCCGCGGAGGCATTCATCGGCTGATGAAGCAATGGAGTACCAACCATCACGGCAGTTTTGACTTTTATGCCGTTCACCCGGGCGGTAAGAAGATACTGCAGGTGATTGAAGATGAATTGGGTATAGACCGGAGCAAAAACAAACATGCGCACGATGTGCTGCGGAAATTTGGCAATATGTCTGCACCTACTATCTTGTTTGTGCTGCATGAAATTATGCAGCAGCTAACTCCGGCAGACCAGGGTAAGAAAATCCTGGGGCTGGGTTTTGGGCCCGGGCTTACGCTGGAAAGTATGGTTCTTTCCGTTTACCATTCATGAACCTGCACGAACGAGCCACCGGCCACGAAATAATGGACGACCTGAACTGCCATGGTGACGTGGTGGCCCAAACGTTGCGAGAACTGGACTTCATCAACCGTTGGCTGGGCGGCAATGCCATCACCCTTCAGGGAATTTTCAAGGTAATTGAACAGTCGAAGCAGAAAAAACTGCGCATGGCAGACCTGGGCTGTGGTAGTGGCGAATTACTGCAGTTGATTTACCAGCGCGCACTGAGCCACCGTTATCAGGTGGAATTGGTAGGTATTGATGCAAACCCACACATCGTTCGCTATGCAAGCGAAAGAGTTGCGCCCACTTTCCCCATTACCTTTCAATCGAAAAATGTTCTTTCGCCTTCGTTTCAACAAGAAACCTTCGACATTATTACGGCCACCCTTTTTACGCATCATTTTACCGATGATGAATTGGTTGCATTACTAAAAAACTGGGCACAGCAGGCGAGGCTGGCTGTAGTTATCAACGATCTCCATCGTCATTTTCTGGCTTATCACTCCATTCGGTTGCTCACATGGCTTTTCTCAAAGTCTGCCATGGTGAAGTACGATGCTCCACTCTCGGTGCGAAAAGGCTTTACGAGGAAAGAATTGGAAATGATACTGAAGCGGGCAGGTATCCGGAAATACCGGCTTTCATGGCGATGGGCCTTCCGGTGGCAATTGATCATTACCCACACGTAAACGGATTGGCACAATTTTTCGTACTTTGAGGGAAACATCTGTTATGAAAACCAAATTGTTTGCTGTTTCTATACTGCTGATTGCGGCTGCCTGTGCATCGGGCACATTGGGTAAGAGGGTAAAGGAACCGTTTACCGGCAGCGCTTACGAATCGAACAACCGGTTTTTCCGCGCCAGCGGCAAAGGCGAAAGTTCGCAGGACAACATTGCCCGCGGTAAAGCCGATATGGATGCAAAAGCACAACTGGCTGGCCAGGTAAACACCACCATGAAACAGGTGGCTGATCAATATTTAGGGCAGACCGAAAATGAAGCCGCTGCCGATGTGGCGGATAAGTTTCAAAGTCTTACCCGGCAGTTGATGAATACCGACATGGCCGACTTGCGGAAGATTGGTGAGAAAAAATATTTCAACCAAAAGGAAAACAAATACACCGTCTTTATCGCCTACGAGATAAAAAAGAACGCCATGTTTCGCTTCATGAAAAAGCAGGCGAAAGTAGACAACACCATTACCAAGCGTCAGGCTGAATTAATTGATAAGATTTTGGATGAGGAGATTAAGAAATCTGATGCCGAAGAAAACAACTAAGCGTCATTAAACACCCGGACAGCTTATCAAGCGAAGGAACAAAGCGTTCTTTATCTAAACTGTTAAATGGTGTCGCCTCTCCTTAACCAGGGATTGGCAATAGCAAGATTGTTAAAGAGACTGCCTGAATAAAATGGATTCAGAAAAAGAACTTACTTCCCTTCTGCCATTTTCTCTGCCGCTTCCGCAATTTTTAGCTGCTCAATGAATTCATCTATCTCGCCATTCATAACGGCCGGCAGGTTGTGCTGGGTGTATCCAATCCGGTGATCGGTAACCCGGCTCTGCGGATAATTGTAAGTTCGGATTTTTTCTGAACGGTCGCCACTGCGCACCTGGCTTCTGCGCGAGGCGCTTACTTCTGCATTCTTTTTCTCCAACTCCATTTCGTAGAGCTTCGTGCGCAACATCTGCAAGGCGCGTTCGCGGTTGCCATGCTGCGAGCGCTCTATCTGGCACACCACCACAATACCGGTAGGCTTGTGCGTAAGTTGTACCTTGGTTTCCACCTTGTTTACGTTCTGCCCCCCGGCACCGCTGCTTCGCGCTGTCTGATACTCCAGGTCTGCCGGATTGATCTGCACATCCACTTCTTCTGCCTCCGGCAATACAATTACCGATGCTGCCGAGGTGTGCACACGGCCCTGCGTTTCGGTGGCGGGCACACGCTGCACACGGTGCACACCCGATTCATACTTAAAAATGCCGAAGGCGCCTTCGCCTTCCACCGAACTGATTACTTCTTTGTAACCGCCTGCGGTACCCTCGGTTACGTCTACCACTTGCATTTTCAATCCTCTGCGGTCGCAAAAGCGCTGGTACATGCGCCACAGATCGCCCGCAAAAATGGCGGCTTCATCGCCCCCGGTACCCGCCCTGATTTCCAGAATACAATTCTTGTCATCGTTGGGGTCTTTGGGCATCAACAGCTCCTTCAGTTCGCTCTCCAGGCGGTCGCGTTTGGGGGCTAGTTCATCCAGTTCCATTTTGGCCAGCTCGCGCAGTTCGGTATCTTTTTCTATCTCCAACACCTCTTTGGCGTGCTTCAGGCCGTCCAGGGCAGCGCGGTATTCATCGTACTTCTTCACCACCCGCTCCAGGTCTTTGTATTCCTTGCTGAGTTGCGAGAATTTTTTCATGTCGCTCACGGTATCGGGTTGCACAATGAGCTGCCCCACTTCCTCGAACCGGTGCTTTATTTCCTCTAATTTTTCGATCATATTTTGCGAAGAGGCGCAAAGTTAACAAAAGGCGATAAAGTCAGACGATGATGACCCCTTCTTCGGCATGGCCCACGCTAAGGTGCTGGCCTCGGGAATAGCGCCAGGCACTTATCCACGCCAGCACGCTGTCGGCCTGGTGCCAGTTGGCGAAAGCGGGCACCTGAAACGCCTGGAGCCAGGTTGCCACCGATTGATGGAACCCGGCAAGGTCTTTCTTGTAAGTGCGTTGCAACGTTTCCGTTTGATTTACCAATGCAGCCGGGTAGCACTCAACTACATTTACACCCTGTTGCTGCAGCAGGTGGCGCAAACGCATGGCGCGTGCCGTAAGGCCGCCCAGAAACATGGGCGACATGGCCTTGAGTTGCCTGTCTGCTTGCCGGAAAAAATAATCATCGCCCACGCCACTGTAAACACGGGGCAACGAAAGGGGGGCATCTATGCCCGCCAGAGCAAAGGGCCTGGAACTCAGGTGGTGCATCAAAAACTCGTCTGCGTCTGCTTTCTTTTGCGATTGCACCACCTGCAGCCGGTTGCCTTCGGCATAACAAACGCAAGTGGTGCCGGCTAGCTTCGACCCAAAGTCAATGCCTGCAATATAGATGGCTTTCATGTTATGACTGTTTTTTTGTTTGCTTCCGGCACCGGTCACTGCAATACTTTACCTGGGGCCAGTCTTTTTCCCATTTTTTGCGCCAGGCAAACGGGCGCGTACAGACGGGGCAAATTTTTACCGGCAATTGGCTTTTCACTACACCACGCATATCGTAAAAAACCATTCGGGGGCTGCCTTGTTCAACACACGAACCTTCTGGGCGGTGAATTGTTTATACTATGGTATGGTTGCCGCTGAAGACATTCGCAAAACCTTGCTGACGTTGGTGCAGCAGAAAGGCCGCACCAGAGGTGTTTCGGCCGTGGAAGTTGCACACCACCTAAGTCCCCACCAGTGGCAAGAAATTCTGGATCACGTGAAATTAGTGGCCGATGCCCTTGTGCGCGAAGGCAAGCTGAAAGCCGTGCACCAGGGTAGCGAGTGGCGGCTTATGGAAAGGTAAAACTCATTCACTTCGCCACCTCTTCGGCAAACGTAAGGAAGTAGCCATTCAAGTCTTTCACCGTAAATTCTTTCATACCGTAAAAAGTGGTGCGCATGTCGTGGCCCAGGTCTACCTTGTTTTTCAAACTTTCGTAGTACGCATCAATGCCCTTCACTTTAATAAAAAATGTTCCCAAGCTACCCTTCGCCATAATTTTCAACTCTGGCATGTCTTCCTGAAGACTTGGCAGAGATTGGAACATCAGGGTTACCCCATCGCGCTGCACCATCGCCCAGTTGAAAGTACCTGTTTCCGGCACGGAAGTGATAAATGTGAAGCCAAGGATTTCGGTGTAGTATTTCACCGTTTTGTTTACATCGTCTACAATTACATTGGGCGATAGCGATTCGAAAGTTGTTGTGGTTTTCATACGTTGTTTCTTGTATTTTCAATCATAAATTAAAAGAGCAGGCCACCATCGCGCTTTGTAAAAAAACGACATCAGCGCTTTTGCTTCTCGTACCAGGTAGGTGCCACATCGGCAAATTCCTTAAAGAAGTTGGTAAGATGGGCATGGTCTGTAAAACCCAGGTCGGCAGCCATACCCAGCAGGCTGTCTGTTCTACCTTGCTCCATTTGTTGCTTCAGGTGCCGGAAGCGCAGCACCTGGCTGAGTTGCTTGGGCGAAAGTCCCACGTACATTTTGAAATGACGCTCCAACTGCCTGGACGAAAGACCGGTTTGGCTATAAAGCTGACTGACGCGCAGCGTGCCCTGGTGTTCGACAATCTGTTGCAAGGCCGTGCGCCAGTTTGAACGGGTCGGCAGGGTTTTTCTTTTACGCAACAAGTAACCATTGAGATAGCTGATTTGCTGCACCTCAGAGCGCTCGTTCAACAAATTCTCATCGGGCAAGTCAGTCAAGACCTCGCGTAACTCAACCCGTGCATCGGTTAATTCATGCATAGGTATGTTCAGCCATTGGCAGAGCGCCCCCGGCCGAAAACGAATGCCCAACAGTTGCATTTCTGATGTGCTTTTTGAGTACACCGTGCGCGTCATGTTGCCCACCACAAACAGCCGAAAGCGATTTTTTTCTTCTCGTACCGAATTTCTCATGATGAGTTCGCTGCCCAGGTTGATGATGATATCCATACAACCATCTGGATAGATGGGGCGAAAATTCGAGGAAGGTTTACCCCAAATACGCCAGTAACATTCCACCTCTCTGCGAAGCTTTGGGTGTGGAAGGTATTCGCGGTATTCCATTGGCAAAATTTAGCTACATATAATTTGATTAGGAAAATGCTACCCGGCTTTTCATATTGCTTTTTTGTGAAAAAGATGAGCCGATTTGTTTTGGGTATTTTTATTCTGCTGCTGGCCTGCCGCGGAAAACAGTTGCCACAAAACACAGAATTGTTTCGCACGGGCAGACCGATGGGCACCGTTTCTTCCCAATTGAAGGAAGCCTCGGGGCTGGTGGCCAGCATAGCCAACCCCGGTATGTTGTGGGCGCATAACGACAGCGGCAACCCGGCAGAAATTTTTCTGATTGATACCTTGGCTCAAATAAAGATGGTATGCCGGTTAGCGAATATTAACAATCGCGATTGGGAAGACATCGCCATCGGTACGGGGCCAGACTCTACCAAGCACTATATCTACGTGGCCGACATTGGCGACAATGAAGCAAGGTACCCTGTAAAAATTCTTTACCGGTTTGAAGAGCCCTTGCTTACGCACGAAAACGTTACCATTACTTTATTCGACACCTTATACCTGAAATTGGATGACGGTACGCGCGATGCGGAAGCCATTATGATTGACCCTTTGAAACACGGCATGTACTTGCTCTCCAAACGCGAAGATTCCGTACATTTTTATAAAGTAAATTACCCCTACGAAGGCGATACGTTGAATGCGCGCTTCCGTGTGAAACTGCCCTATCACAACATCAATGCGGCAGAAATTTCGCCCGATGGCACCGAAGTAGTTATCAAAGATTATGAGAATATCTACTACTGGCATCGGCCCGATGCCGGAAAGGTGAGCCATCTTTTGCAGACACCACCTGTTGTTCTGCCCTATCAGCCGGAGAAACAGGGTGAGGCTATTACTTTTGCGCGCGATGGCAGCGGGTATTATACTTTAAGTGAGAGCAAAGCAGGCCAACCCGCGCGGTTGATGTTTTATCCGCGCAAGTAGCTACCTACTTCTGGCGCGCGGCAATGTTGTTGGCAAAATTTACAAGCACCGGAATTTGGTCTTTGGCAGACAGTGTCTGAACAGCCGCAAAACCCCTATCGAAGTACTCTTTGATTTTTTGTTCTGTTTCGGCCTGTATACCCAGCTTGTTGTAAAGCGCGGTAACGGCTTTCACTTTCTCTGCCTTGCGGAAGCGGGTAGCCTTCAGCCATCCGTTTAGCGCTGTTTTGTCTTTGCCTTTGGCTTTCTCCAAAGCCTTTATCAACAAAAAAGTTTTCTTGTTCGCAATGATGTCGCCACCTACTTGTTTCCCAAATTTCTTTTTGTCGGCATATACATCCAGAAAATCATCCTTCAGCTGAAACCCGATGCCAATGTTTACCCCGAAATCGTACAGCGCCTGGCGATCTTGTTTGCTTGCCCCAGCCAGCAACGCACCTAATTCCAAACTAAAACCCAGTAACACGGCCGTCTTGAGCCGTATCATGTCGAGGTATTCTTCTTCGCTTACGCGCGATTTCGTTTCAAACTCCATATCCCACTGTTGGCCTTCGCACACTTCGGCTGCCGTGCGGTTAAACAGCGCCAGCACTTCTTTTAGCTGGTGGGTTTCCAAATCCAGAAAGCGATTGTACACTTTCACCAACATCACATCGCCCGATAGGATGGCCGTGTTGATATTCCATTTTTCATGAACCGTTTTTTTGCCCCTGCGCAGCGGTGCTTTGTCCATGATATCATCGTGCATCAGCGTGAAGTTGTGAAATGCTTCTACCGCTACTGCGTAGGGTATAATGCGTTCTACATCTTTGCGGTAAACCGAATAGGCCAGGCAAGTAAGCAGGGGCCGCATGCGTTTGCCACCCAAAGCCATGATATAAGTTATGGGGTCGTAAAGGGAGTGGGGCTCACTGCCCCATTCAGATTTTTCAATTCCTTCTTCAATCATTTTCAGAAGGTGAATCTGTGCATTCATAAGCGCTGTAGGTAACTTAAGATTTGGCGCAAGTCAATTTGCTTTACCGCGGATTGACCAGCAATTGCATTCTTCAATTTTCTGTCACCCGTCCATAAACGAGCTTTCATAAAGTGCGCCAACGCTAAAAACGGAATATCCTTTTCATCAATACCGGCTAGCTGTTTTTGAGCGAACGAATACGAGCGTTCAGGGATCAGCCTTTCGTTAATGAACTTCACTTTTTTAGTTACAAGTGCAATCAGTTCGCCCAGCTCGCTGCTGCTTAACTTCGTCAACTTTTTGAGCTTCAAATGGTGACTTTCCAATTCTACCAACAGGAAATCGCAAGAGTAAAAATCCGCTTTACTACCAAAGTGAATTAATATCTTCCCGAAATGACCTGAGGTATTTAACAGCGCGCTAAAAATAATGTTTGTGTCAACGAATACGCGCATTCAGAATCTTTTTTGCGTTTTTCTTCCACCACCTGGTGTTAACGCTTGCCGCCAGTTTATCTACAGCGGATTTTTTTACTTTGAAATTCGAGGTAAGTTCCTTGTATCGAATAAAGTCAATCAGATCTTGAATCTCAGTAACTTCTGTATTGGCTGAAATTCTTATAGCGATCTCCTTATCGGTTCTTTCAATTGCCATCTGTCAAAATTAGGGTTATTTTTCAAAAAGCAGGTCTATCAATCTCCGGTCTACATCGGTTTTTTTAATGCGCACTTCTACTTCGTCTCCCAACCGGTAAATCTTTTTTCGCCTGCGGCCAATGATTCTGAAGTTCTTCTCATCAAATTCGTAGAAGTCATCTTTCAAATCGGCCAGGCGCACCATGCCCTCGCATTTGGTTTCAATCATTTCCACAAAAACTCCGAAATCAGTTACACCCGTAATAATGCCCTGGTATACTTTGTCTTCGGCCATGGCCATGAACTCCACCTGCTTATATTTAATAGACGCCCGCTCAGCATCCGCTGCTCGCTTCTCGCGTTCGGAAGAGTGAATACAGCGCTCTTCGTATTCTTTTTTGTTCACCGACTTGCCACCATCCAGGTAATGCTGCAGCAGGCGGTGCACCATCATATCCGGATATCTGCGTATGGGCGAAGTAAAATGGGTGTAGTGCTCGAATGCTAACCCAAAATGCCCCTTGGCCTCGGTGGTGTATTTGGCTTTGGCCATGGCACGCACGGCCAGTTGTTGCAACACGTTTTGCTCGGGCTTGCCCTCAATCTGGTCCATCAAAGCGTTGAGCGAGCGCGACAACGCTTTCTCCTCCACTTGTAATTTATGTCCGAATTGGCGCGCAAAGGTGGCGAAGTTTTCTACTTTCTCAGGATCGGGCAGATCGTGCGTGCGGTACACAAAAGTATTTTTGTCTGGGCCTTTTTTCATTCTGAACACATACGTTGCCACGGCCTTGTTGGCCAGCAGCATAAACTCTTCAATCAGTTTGTGCGCATCTTTTCTAACCTTCGGCACAACAGCCAGAGGCTTCCCTTTTTCATCGAGTTTAAACTTCACCTCGCTCGTTTCGAAATTTACCGCTCCCTTGCTGAACCGTTCTTTGCGCAAACGAATGGCGAGGTCGTTCAGAATTTTTAGTTCTTCGGCAAATTTTCCCGCTCCTTCTTCAATCACCTGTTGGGCGTCTTCGTAGGTAAACCGATGGTCGGAGTGGATGATGGTTCTGCCAAACCACTCGTTGTGCACCCTGCCTTTGGCATCCATTTCGAAAACAGCCGCAAACGTAAGTTTATCTTCGCGGGGGCGCAGCGAACACAATCCGTTTGATAATTTTTCGGGCAGCATGGGCACGGTTCGGTCTACCAGGTAAACCGATGTGGCACGATCGAAAGCATCTGCGTCCAGGGCGGTTCCTGGCAGAACATAATGCGTTACGTCTGCAATGTGCACACCCACTTCATACCTGCCATTGGGCAGCTTTTGAAACGACAGGGCGTCATCAAAATCCTTGGCATCTTCCGGGTCGATGGTAAACGTAAGGGTGCTGCGGAAGTCTCTTCGTTTTTTTATTTCGGCATCAGGAATTTTTTCATCTATCTTTTCCGCCTCGCGCAACACCTGCTCGGGGAAGCGAAAAGGCAAGTCAAACTCGGCCATGATGGAGTGTATCTCGGCCTCGTTCTCACCAGTTTTACCCAATATCTCCACCACTTTGGCCTCGGGGTTTTTGTCGCCATCGCCCCAGCGGGTTACCTCAAAAACCACCTTGTCGTTGGTTCTTGCGCCATTGATGTTTTCGGTGTAGATAAAAAAGTCCTGATAAATCTTTTTGAAATCGGGCACCACAAAAGCATAACTCTTTGAAACCTCTATGCGACCCACAAAACGGCTTCTTGCCCGCTTCACAATCTTCGTTACTTTTCCCTCGGGGTTTTCACCGTTAGATCGGCCCAACAACTGCACCTCTACCGTGTCGCCATGCAGGGCAGTATTGAGGTCGCGGGTTTTTACGTAGATGTCTTTCACACCTTCTTCGCCCGTAACCACGTAGGCAAAGCGCGGGTTTACATGGTCTACCGTGCCGGTTACATTTCGCAACTTACCCGCCCGCGGGCTTTTGTAAGTACCTTCTTCCGTTTGGATAATCAACCCTTCATCTTCCAGATGATCGAGGATATTATATAGGTCTACAATGAGTGATTTCTTCTTAACACCCAATTTTTTTGCAATCTGGGCAGGGTTGTATTCCTTGCCGATCATTTCTTCCAGCAGGGCCAGAATACCGGCACGTACACCCGATTTTTCTTTCTGCGTGCGCTTCTCTTTTACTTTTTTGAATTTCTTTTTTGACATAATAATTTTTGATACGGGCTTTGCCGCCTGTTACTGATGCACCACGTGTTGGGGGTTCATCAACGGAAGCCCTTTTAATTTAAGATATAACTGACCGATGGCAAGCACATCGCCCACGCAGTACTCGGCAATTTTTGCGAGGTCTCTTTCCTTATAGTACACATCGTTTACCTGGCTGCCGTCCATTACGCCTTTGCTGGTAGGTATGTTGAAAATGGCGGCCAGCAGATCGAGCGATGTGTAGTGCTTGTAGTCGCCAAACTTCCACATATCCATGGTATCAAGATGGGTAACCTCCCACGGTTTGCGGCCCGTTTGGTTTAACAACCCAGGGGGCACCATTTCGTTCACCAGCATTCTGCGGCAGAGGTAAGGAAAATCGAATTCTTTTCCATTGTGGGCACAGAGTTTCGTGGTGGTTGGGTCGAGCCGCTCCAGCATGGTTTTGAAATCAAACAGCACCTTTTGTTCGTTTTCGCCTGCAAAATATTTGGTTTTAAAACCTATGCTTCCGCTTTCGTGATCGAAGTATTTACCCACAGCAATTACCACCACCTGCCCAAATTCGGCATAGATACCGGCCCGGTCTTCGAACAACGCTTCGTCTGTTTGGCCTTCCTCGCGCTTGAAGAAACTCGCCTTTCGTGCCCATTGGGTTTTGAGTCTTTCGTTCAAAGTTTGGTAGTTGGCTGTACACCGTATCGTTTCAATATCCAAAAACAAGATGTCTTTCAGCTCGGCATTCATGCACTTTCAGGAAATGGTTAAAAATACAGATTAAAACTGAAAGGAGAACACCTTCTTCCAGTATCTGAAGGCACCTTTTATGATCGTGATTGTACGCAGCGTTATTGGAATGATGTGTGATCACAACCGAACTCCTTATTTTTCGTACCTTTATAAGAAAATTTTCGCACTATGGTAACTGCTCTTCAATTATTGGGTATCCCCGGTAAGAAATCCGATGTAGACCTGGTGGAACTGCTTGAGGAGGGGTTTACGAAAAACAGTTACCTGAAAGCGAAAGAACTTACCGGATTCAGTCATCAGGATATGGCTGCTGTTTTATCAGTTAGTACCAAAACCCTGGAAAGCAAGCGCGGCAGAGATAAACTCAGCGACACGGCATCGGAAAGGTTGCTTAAGCTGGCGGAAGTTGCCGCCTCAGGGATACATGTTTTTGGCAGCGTGGAATTGTTTCGTGAGTGGTTAAGGCGTCCCCTTCGTCCGATTGGTGGAAAAAGGCCGGTTGACTTGATGGTAAACATGTATGGACTTGAGATCGTAAAGCAATTGCTGGGTAGAATTGAACATGGCGTCTACTCATGATTGTCTATCGCCTGGTGCGTAAAGACCGAACAACCCTGGACGGAAAAGGCGCGGCCTTGTATCCGGGGCGATGGAACACTCAAAATATTCTGTGCCTGTACACTTCTGCCTCGCCTTCTCTTGCCCAGCTGGAAGTGATGGTAAACAGTGACGACTGGAAGATATTTGTTGCAGTGCCTCACGTGATTTTACATATTGAGATCCCCGACAAGAAAATAACAGACCTACCGGTTCACGATTTGCCTACCGGCTGGGATGCTCCGATAGCTGCCAAAACCACACAGGAATTTGGCACTTCGCTCCTTAACGATTCAAAGCTATTGGCCTTTCGCGTCCCCAGTGCCATCAACAGATTAGAGCACAATATCATCATCAATCCACGATCAATCGAATTTGCTCATGTGAAGCTCGTAAAAAAGAGCGCATTTAAATTCGATGACAGGCTGCTTAAATAAGCAACGAAGCCAGAATCGCATCAAAATTCAATTTCTTTCACTTCTTGAGATACTGCCCGTGTTGAACGGGGCGAAAGCACCGAAAGGAATTATCATAACCGGCCACTTATACAGACAGGTGTGCGCAGTAGCCGATGACCTTTACCTGCTGGCACAGGGTTGTACTTACCGCATCACCGAAGAATCGCAATTGCTGGAACGAGGCTACCTGCCCGATTCAGCCACAACCGAGGTTCTTTTTTAGATCCCTGGCGGGGAGCCCGACCCAGTCTGGCTGGTCTTGGTCGGCAACCGTTTCATCCGCGTTAGGCTGCGCGTTTTCTTCCTCTTTTTTGGCGGGTATTGTTTCTTCCTTTAGCGGCTTTTTTTGCCGTGTTGCGTCTTCCTCGGGCATCATTTCTCAAAAAATAATCAGGTCTAGATGATGAATTACTTCCTTCATTCGGAACCAGCTAACTATCTTGCGCTGTTTAAAATTAATCTAAATAAATCGTGGTTGAAAGGGCTAAAAGCGTGGCAGACATGATACCTGGCGAGGTGGCCGTAATTGCGGGCTTCACCGACCAGGAGCTTTCGATTAAACTTCTGGAGATGGGTTTTCTGCCGGGCAGCAGCATTCGCTACAACTTTACCGCACCCCTGGGCGACCCTATTTGCGTAAGCGTGGCTGGTTTCGACTTATCGCTGCGGATAGAGGAAGCGTCTACCATTTCAATTCTTAGCTAAAAGTGGCAGGGAGTTCAACCATGAGAGTGGCCCTGGTGGGCAAGCCCAACTCGGGCAAATCTTCGCTTTTTAATCAGCTAACCGGCCTCAACCAAAAGATTGGCAATTTCCCGGGCGTAACGGTAGAGAAAAAAACAGGAACATGTGTGCTGGAAAAAGGGCAGACGGCCGAAGTAATGGACCTGCCCGGCATCTACAGCCTCTATCCTCGCTCGCTGGATGAAAAGGTTGTGTCAGAAATTTTTACCGACCAGAAAAGCAATCGCTATCCCGACAAGGTGGTGTTGGTGGCCGATGCAACCCACCTGAAAAACTGCCTGTTGCTGCTTACCCAACTAATCGACCTGCAGGTGCCGTGCATACTGGCATTGAACATGATGGACCTGGCCGCCAAAGCCAAGATCAGTATCGATCTGAAGAAGCTTTCGTACGCGTTCGATATGCCCGTGGTGCTGGTAAACGCCCGCACCGGCCAAGGGGTTGAAGAATTAAAAAATATGTTGAGGGCGCCCCTCAGGCCTTCGGCACGGAAATTTTATGCCATAGAAAGCGAAATAATACCGGCCGTGGCAGAAGTGAAAACCCGCTTTGGCCTTCGGTCTGATTACGAAGCGTACCAACATTTGCAGCAGGTAGAAAATCTCATCCACCTGAACGGGGAAGAGAAAAATTTTGTGCGGGCGGTAGCCGCCAAGTACCATTTTTTTGCCGGCAAGTACCAGGGCGCAGAAACCATTACCCGTTACGGCTTCATACAAGATTTGCTGAACCAGGTTATTACCGTGGAGGCCGACAACCAGTGGAAACAATATTCGCATCAAATCGATCGCGTTGTAACACACAAAGTGGGTGGCTACCTGATCTTCTTTGCACTGCTGTTTCTCATCTTCCAGTCAATCTTTGCCTGGGCCCAGTTGCCGATGGACTGGATCGACAGCACATTTACCGACATCAGCAACTGGCTCGGCAACCAGCTTCCGGAAGGCCCCCTGTTCGACCTGATCTCTAACGGAGTTATTCCGGGCATTGGTGGCATCGTTATCTTCATTCCTCAAATCGCCCTGCTCTTCACTTTTATTGGTATACTGGAAGAAAGCGGCTACATGGCGCGGGTGGTGTTTATGATGGATAAGGTGATGCGAAAATTCGGCCTAAATGGAAAAAGTGTAGTGCCCCTTATCTCCGGCTGGGCATGTGCCATACCAGCCATTATGGCCACGCGCACCATCGACAACTGGAAGGACCGGCTCATCACCATATTTGTAACACCTTTCATGAGTTGTTCGGCACGGTTGCCGGTGTACACCATTCTGGCAGCACTCATTGTTCCGGAAGGTTCTTTCATGGGCATCTTCAATTTGCAAGGCATTGCTTTGATGGGGCTTTACGTGCTGGGGTTCCTCGCGGCCATTGGCACCGCCTGGCTGATGAAGCTGCTCATTCAGGTAAAGGAGCGCAGTTACCTTATTTTGGAATTGCCCACCTACCGCATGCCCAAGTGGTCGAACGTAGGTTATACCATTCTGGAAAAAACCAAAGCGTTTGTTTTCGAGGCGGGAAAAGTGATACTCGCCATCTCCATTATTTTGTGGGTGCTGGCCAGCTACGGCCCTGGAGATCGAATGGAAAAAGCAGAAGAAGCGGTGATGGCCGAACTCACCAACGTGCGCATTACGGCCGAAGAACTAGAGAACCGTGTGGCCGCCTACAAACTGGAGCATTCCTATGCAGGTATGATCGGCAAAGCCATTGAACCCGCCATCCAACCGCTGGGTTACGATTGGAAAATCGGCATCGCCCTCATCACTTCCTTTGCTGCCCGCGAGGTGTTTGTGGGTACCATTGCCACCATCTACAGCCTGGGATCAACCGAAGATCAGCCTACCATTAAGAACAGGTTGCGCAACGAAATAAACCCTGAAACAGGTGGCCCGCGATTTACCCCTGCCGTAGGATTTTCGCTGCTCGTATTCTACACGTTCGCCATGCAATGCATGAGCACCCTTGCCATTGTGAAGCGCGAAACAAAAGGCTGGAAATGGCCCATGATTCAACTGGCTTACATGACGGGCCTTGCATACCTGTCGGGCCTACTGGTTTACCATCTGCTGTCTTAAAAGTGGCTTCTTAGCGTTTTCTAACTATCTTTAAGAGCTATTGGCTTTAATCGCATGACATTCCCCCACGACTACCAACTCGGCTTGCTCTACCTCGTACACCTGCTCATTAGCTCAGATGGTGTAATTGATGAACGCGAGAAAGCCGCACTGCAGAAAATCAAAACAAAAGAAAACATCAGCGATGCCTTGTTTGCTCAATTTCAAAAAGACGTGGGCGAAAAGAAGGAGCGGGAAATCTACCACAATGGAATTGAGTTGCTGAACAAGTGTACCGATGAAGAAAAACTGAATGCGTTCGTAAATCTGTACAAACTTTCGGAGGCAGACGGCAACGTGCATGTGAAGGAGGTCCGCCTGTTACTTTACTCTATTAAAATGACGGGCATCGAATTCAACGATGTGGTAGACCGGGCGCGCCAAACCACCTGATTGCAATAAATGAAATACCTTTTGTTGGCAGCCGTTGCTTCTCTGATCGGCTGCACCCAATCTGCTAACATTTTCCACGATGCTCACTTGCAGAAAGTGGCAGAATGGCAAGATAAAAGACAGACCGATAGCCTTGTTCTTTATCTAACGCACCCTGAGACCCGTTACCGCGAACGCGCTGCCCTGGCCTTGGCTTCGGTACAGGACTCTGCTGCAGCCCTCCCCTTGGGAAATGTTTTATTGGACGATAACGATGCCGGTGTGCGGGCAGCCGCTGCTTTTGCGCTCGGCCAAACACGCGGCTTTCAGCCAGCCAACGCGTTGATACCTGCCCTTACTGATGCCGACCCCACCGTGCGCAGAGAAGCATTGGAGGCCTTGGGTAAAACCATTAGCAAAGAAGACCTGAGTGTGTTGATGGCCTTTCAGCCCACTGATTCGTTGGCAGAAGAAGGGCTGGCTTGGGGCATCTACCGTTTGGGCGTGCGGGGTCTGCTCGACTCTGTGCTCATCCAGAAAACACTGTTGCTTCTCACCCAATCGGGCAGCCGGCAAGCCAGGTTAGGCGCGGCCCACACGTTGAGCCGCGGCCGTTACACGCCCACCAATGGCATGCTTGCGTCCATTCAAAAAGCAGTAGCCACAGCCTCCGCAGAAATACGAATGGCACTGGCCGGCAGCCTCCGAAATTTCACCAGTGCAGAAAGTCTTTCTGTACTCACGGCCTTGTTGAATGACAACGACTACCGAGTGCGTGTAAATGCCATCCGTTCGCTGCGGTCATTCGCCTGGAGTGCAGCTGCTGAACATCTTCTTCGCGGTGTTGGCGATACCAGCGAACATGTGGCGGTGGCCGCTGCCGAAATAGTTCGCGCAGTGGTAAAGAAAGAAGATGCGGCTACCGTGTGGCTTTGGGCACAGAAGACGAGCAGCAAGCGCGCACAGGCTATTTTGTTCGAAGCTGCGTTGAAAGCCGAGCCTCTGAGCGAACGCGCTGAACAAGTGAAAGCCATGAGCCAGGAATCCAACGATCCTTACCATGTTGCCTGGTTGCTCAGCGCGTTGGCGCAAGACCCGGGCCAGGCTTCGTTTATGCACCAGACATTACTGGAAAGCAAAACGCCCATTATCCAGTCCACTGCCTCCGAAGCTTTAACCCGCATCAACCGTCATCCGCAGTTTAAGAAGGAATGGCGGCCACAGTTTGCAGCGTACTACCGTTCGGCCATCGCTACGGGCGATGCGGGCATAATTTTGAATGTATGCGAAGCATTAAAAGACACAACGCTGGGCTATAAAGAGATTGTTACCGATTACCAGTTTCTAAAAGATGCACGCCAGCAACTTTCGCTGCCGCGCGATCTAGAAGCCATTCAGCCCCTGGATGAAGCCATCGCCTATTTCGAAGGCCAGCCTCAACCCAAACCCAATCCCCCGGCTTTCAACCATCCCATCCTCTGGGATTCGGTGAAGATGATTCCATCGCAGCAGCGTGCATTGATTGAAACAACCCGTGGAAATATAGAAATGGTTTTATTGGTAGACGAGGCGCCAGGCTCGGTGCTCAATTTTGTTCAGCTTGCACGCAGGCACTATTTCGATGGTCGGTTTTTTCACCGCGTGGTACCCAACTTTGTAGTGCAAACCGGTTGTAAGCGGGGCGATGGTTACGGCAGCGAAGACTATTCCATCCGCTCGGAGTTTTCGAGGCGCAGGTACACCACGGGCAGCGTAGGCATGGCCTCGGCCGGCAAAGACACCGAAGGCACACAGTGGTTCATCACCCACTCGCCCACTCCGCATTTAGACGGGGGCTACACCATTTTTGCGCAGGTTACCGCTGGCCTCAACGTTTTGCATGCCCTGCAAGTGGGCGATCAAATTCTGCGCGTTTCTTTGCCCGATAATTAATTATTTTGCGGCCGATGCAATTATTCTACCAGCACGTTCGCGTAGGCATTTTAGGCGGAGGCCAGTTGGGCCGCATGCTCATCCAGGCAGGCATTGACCTCAATATTGAATTTTCCGTGCTCGACCCCGATGCGCAGGCACCTTGCCACCAGTTGGCCCCCTTCACACAAGGCAAACTGACCGACTACGATACGGTGATGCGCTTCGGTGAAGCGTGCGATGTAATCACCATAGAAATAGAAAATGTAAACACACAGGCGCTGAAAGAACTGGAGAGGCAGGGTAAAAGGGTTTTCCCGCAGCCACACATCATCGAGCTGATACAAGACAAGCGCACCCAAAAACTTTTCTACCAACAAAAGGGAATACCCACCGCCCCGTTTATACTTACTGCCAACAAAGCCGAAGTAGAAAACAGTCGTGCTTTTCTGCCTGCGGTAAATAAGTTGGGCAAGGAAGGTTACGATGGCCGCGGTGTGCAAGTATTGCGCACAGAAGCCGACTTACCGAAGGCTTTTGATGCCCCCGGCCTGCTCGAAAAGCTCATAGACTTTGATAAAGAAATTGCGGTGATTGTGGCCCGCACCGAACGTGGTGAAACCAGTTGCTTCCCGGCCGTTGAAATGGTATTTCACCCCACAGCCAACTTAGTAGAGTATTTATTCGCGCCCGCGGAAATTTCAGACCGCATCCGCCTTCAGGCCGAAGACATTGCGCGCAAAGTAGTGCAAGAGTTGAACATGGTGGGTTTGCTGGCCGTGGAAATGTTTGTAACCAAAACGGGCGAGGTGCTGGTGAATGAAGTGGCCCCACGGCCGCACAACAGCGGCCACCAGACCATTGAGGGTAATGTTACCTCGCAATACCAGCAACACCTGCGCGCCATTCTGGGCTTGCCCCTAGGCGACACCCGGCTGCTGCTGCCCAGCGCCATGGTGAACTTACTGGGTGAAGATTCCTTCGAGGGCCCGGCCCAGTACGAAGGTCTGCAGGAAGTACTCAACCTGAGTGGGGCCTATGTTCACCTGTATGGAAAGAAAAAGACCAAACCTTTCCGCAAAATGGGGCACGTAACCATTGTAGATGCAGATGTGGAAAGTCTGAAGAAGAAAGTGAACTTTGTGAAACAAACACTAAAAGTAAAAGCATGAGCAAGCCGTTGGTGGGCATCATTATGGGTAGCCAGTCCGATCTGAAGGTGATGAAAGAAGCGGCCACCTTTCTGGATGAGCTGCAGATACCCTTCGAAATAAGTATTGTATCGGCACACCGCACGCCACAACGCATGGTAGAGTATGCCACCAGCGCTCGGCAGCGCGGCTTGCAGGTAATCATTGCCGGAGCGGGTGGTGCGGCCCATCTACCGGGCATGGTGGCAGCCATTACCTCGCTGCCGGTGATTGGTGTTCCCATTAAGAGCTCCAACTCTATAGACGGATGGGACTCTGTGCTCTCCATACTACAGATGCCAGCAGGGGTTCCCGTTGCCACCGTAGCTTTAAATGGTGCCCGCAACGCAGGAATTTTGGCTGCCCAAATCATTGGGTCGTCAAATAAAAATGTAGGCAAACAACTCGATAAGTTTAAGAAAACGTTGCGAACCAAAGTAGAAAAGAGCGTGCGCGAGCTGGAGAAGAAGGGCTGGAAAAACCTGGAGTAGCCCATACCCCGTTGGCAAGTATTTAAAAAAGCGTAACTTCCGGATGCAATTTTTCAATAGGTAACCATCTTAACCATGAAGCCCGGAGAAAAAGGCTGGCTGAAAGAATACCTGGAGTTTCGGCAGGATTTATTGAAAGACCTTGCCGCAGAAGGCAAAAAAGCATCGCACCCGGAACACTCCCTTTACCGCGTTATACAACCCATGGGCTTAATGTATGGCCAGTCGGTGGGCGCGCTGGATCACCCCAACTCCGCGCAATGGGATGAGAAAGACCGCATGAAAATCCTGTTGGCTGAAAGTCTCGTCAGCAGTTCGTTGTTGTTTTACGATAAGCAAATCAAAAACCCGGACGAGCTCTCAAATGTGATTTTGAAGACCGTGGAAAGCATAGGTAATTTTTACAATAATGTTTTCCCCGAGTTGGCAACGCCTACCAAAACACTTTTCGGTCGAAAAAAATCTCCGCTTGAACTGGCCGAAAAAATTCTGGACAAACGTATAGAACACACGGCAGAATACAGCAACAATTTCTGGACGCACTTTTTTCACAATAGCCTGCTGTTTCTCGACATATTTATTTTTGGACAGTGGATACACACCAATGCTGATCGTATCGTTGCCGATTTCTTTAAATACGAACGAGAAGAATTGCGCTTTTCTGTGATAAAAATTATTGCAGCAGCAGCACATGCTAACACCACCATTGAATACGAGGAGCGCAAGTTGCTGGAATACTTTCTGCAAAGTGCCGCCCTGCCGTCTGACAAGAAAAAAGAAGCACAAAAGATTTTTGAAGAAGGCATAGCCATCGAAGATATTAACCTGCCCACCAACAACTCGTGGATATTGAAAAAGTATTTCCTCGAAATGGCCATCCTTACCATCTGGGCCGACAAAAAAGTGGAGCAACAGGAAGAAGGCTTCTTGAAGGCACTGTGCCATTACCTGGGCTTTAGCGATGACGACCTGGAAAACAGTGTGATGGCCATTGAAGGTTTTGTACTTGAGCATTGGGACCAGCTCAGTCAACTTCAGAATAAACAAGACTACAACCAGGTAAGCGAGCAATTCATTAAACGCCTTACACGCATTGCCGACAACAACAAAAACCGGCTTCTGAAAGAGGTTCAGGAGAGTGAGGAACTCATTACGCTCATTAACCGGGCCAAAGCCAATGAGTTATCAGAAGAAGAAAAGCACCGCATGCAAGAACTACTCATTGCGGTACTGAAATCCATCCCCACGTTTGTTATTATTTCTTTGCCACAGAGGTTTCTTACCTTGCCCATACTTATGAAAATTCTGCCAAAGAATTTCTTTGCAGACTCCACGCCATAAAACAAAGTCTTATTCCAGTTCTTCCGACTTCTCCTGGCGCTTCGGTATCATAATGGAGAAGACAATGCTGAGTGTAAGTGTGGCCACAATCACAGCGAAAGAAAGTTCTACGGGCACGTGCATGTCGAAAATTTCGAGCAGCATTTTGGCTCCAATAAAAAACAGGATGATGGAAAGACCTTTCTGCAACAGGTAAAACTTGTCGATAATACCCGCGAGCAAAAAGAACATGGCGCGAAGGCCCAGCACGGCAAAAATATTTGAGGTATAAATCAGGAATTCGTTTTGCGTAATGGCAAATGCCGCAGGGATAGAGTCAACCGCAAAAATCAAGTCAGTAGTTTCAATCAGCACAATCACCAGAAACAGCGGAGTGAACATGAGCTTGGGCGCGCGCACAATAAACTTCCCTCCATGATCATCGCTGGTCATGGGCAGGTATTTTTTGCACAGGCGCATGATCGGGTTCTTCTCCGGGTCTATTTTCTCATCACTGTCTTCAAAGTAGATCTTGATACCCGAATAGATCAGGAATACTCCGAACACGTACAATATCCAGTGGAACTTGGCAATCAGCAGGGCGCCCACAAAGATGAAAATACCTCTGAAAACAACGGCCCCCAGAATGCCCCAGAACAAAACGTTGTGGTAATACTCTTCCTTTACGGCAAAGTATTTCAGTATTAGCAGGATAACGAAAATATTATCGACCGAAAGGGCATACTCGGTAAGGTAGGCAGAAAAGTATTCGAACGAGGCATCAGCACCGCGCTCATCATACAGGTAAATAAAATACCCGAAAACGGTGCTGATAAATACCCAGAAGATGGACTGATAGAGGGCTGACTTGGTGGTGATTTTGTGGGCATTTTTGTTAAAAACGCCCAGGTCTATCAGCAGAAACGCAACAATGACAACGGCAAAAACGACAAAAAGGATGGTTTCAGCCTGGCTGTTATTTCTAAACAATGAAAACAGAAACATCCTTCGTCTGTGTTTTTAGGGGTCTTTACAAATGAGCAAGCATACTGCGAAAAAAAACAGGCGCTTGCCCCACCTGTAAGATTCAAAGCTACAAATATTAATCAAACCCAAAAACTTACAGACGTGACTTTATCCAGACCTGTGCACAAAGGAAACCAGCCCAAAGAAAATTATTGCCGGCAGCGGCTGCACGTACCTTGTATCAGCAGGTTGGTTTCGGAAGGAACATAGCCAACTGGCAGCTTTATGTTAGGTACTTCCACGTTGTTCAGGCAGGTGGTTTGGCCACAAATCAGGCATTTAAAATGCACATGCTCGTGGTGGTGGCCGGTATAGCAGTGCTCGCTGCAGAGGGCGTATTTCAGGCTGCCGCCATCGTCCAGCACTTTGTGTATTACTCCCTTGTCGAGAAAGGTTTTAAGGGTGCGGTAAACGGTTACTCGGTCGAAATGGTCTGCCACCTGCTTTTCTATATCGGAATAAGACAGTGCGTGGGGGTTGCGATAAAACAAACCCAGAATGGCCGAACGGCTGGAGGTAGATCGCAGGCTGTGTTCTTTCAGCAATTGGGTTTGTGTTTTTCTCATTCGGCCAGCTCCAACTGTAACTTCAGCAAGTTACTATAAATACCATTTTCCAGGTTGTTCAGTTCTTCGTGGGTGCCTGTTTCGGCAATCTCTCCGTCTTTTATCACCATAATACGGTCTACTTTGCGGATGGTGCTCAGGCGGTGGGCAATTACAATGGTAGTGCGGTTTTCCATCAGCTTTTCCAGCGCATCCTGCACCAGTCGTTCGGAGTGGGCATCGAGCGAACTGGTGGCCTCATCCAAAATCAGGATGGAAGGGTCTTTCAAAATGGCCCGCGCAATGGCCACCCGCTGCCGTTGTCCACCAGAGAGTTTAACACCACGGTCGCCCACCACGGTGTCGAGTTTTTCGGGGAAAGATTCGATGAACTCCCAGGCGTTGGCTTTTTTGGCCGCGTCAATCAATTGCGCTTCGGTGCAGCCGGGCTTTCCATACGCAATGTTTTCGCGAATGGTGCCGCCAAACAATATTACCTCCTGGGGCACAATGCCCAGGTTGCTGCGGTAGGCAGAAAGTCCGTACGAATGAATGTCTTTTCCGTCCGCCAGAATACGGCCACGCTGCACATCGTAAAAGCGCATCAGCAGGTTAATGATGGTAGACTTGCCCGACCCGCTGGGGCCAACCAGCGCCACCTTCTCCCCCGGTGCAATGGAAAAGTGGATGGACTTTAATACCTGAAACTCCGCACGGGTCGGATAGGAGAAGCTAACGTCCACAAAATCGATCTTCCCGGAAAGCTTCAGCGGAGCGCCTGCCTCGTTGCGTTCATCTTTCAAATCCAGAATTTCCAGAATACGTTCCGAGGCGCCCACCGACCGCTGCAACTGACTGTACAGGTCGCCCAGACCGGCAATAGAGCCGCCAATAAAGGTAGTATACAACACAAAGGTAAACAGCTCGCCCACGGTAACTTCATTGCCCTGCACCAGGTAGGCACCGTACCAGCTTACCGCCACAATGCCACCAAACAATGCGAAAATGGTGAACGAAAAAAAGAACCCACGATACGTGGCAGCCCTCAGGGCGGTATGCACCACCTCTTGCAGCGACTTGCGGTAACGAAGCACCTCGAAAAGTTCGTTGGTAAACGACTTCACCACGGTTACCGATTGCAGGGTTTCCTCCACCACCACGTTCGAATTCGCCAACACATCCTGGGTTTTCTTGGAAAGTTTGCGGATGAATTTGCCGAAAAACAACGCTGCCACTACCAGCAGTGGAAAGGTAAGCAGCATAAAAAAGGTAAGCTTGGGGGTGAGCACAAATATAACGGTGATGCCCACCACCAGCACCAACACCTGGCGCAACAATTCCGCCAGCATGAATGCGAAAGCATCTTGCAGCGTGCTTACATCGCTGGTAATGCGGCTGATCAATTCACCAATGCGTCTGCTGTCGAAAAAGGATTGTGGCAGCCAGATGATTTTTTCGTAAACGGTGTGGCGCAAATCGGCCAGGGCGCGCTCGCTCACTTGCGCAAAAAAGTACACGCGGCCAAAAGAAAAGATACTTTGAAACACCAGCACGCCCAGAAATGCAAAAGCAATCTGGTTAATGGTTGTCAGAAAAAAATCTCCCTTGCCTTGGGCCACATCCAGCAGTTTACCAGCCAGAAACGGAAACGACATGGCCGTTAGGCTGGAAAAGGAAAGGGCCAGCAATCCAAAAATAAAATAACCTTTATAGGGAAGCGTGAAGCGGAAAATGCCGAGAAATTTCCTGAGTCCTGATTTGGTAAGAGGCTTCTTTTCTTCTTCGTCTGCCAATCGTCTTTTCGCCATGCTCTTAAAAAGATTAAATGCCGTCCGACCTACACATCAAACCTGCCTGTTGGGTAGTCGGAAGCGGGTAAATAAATATTTTATCGCTGAACCGTTGCCTCGATGCCAAAGCGCACCGAATCGGATAACATCATTTTTTGCGCACCCTCCACGCGAAAACTTTTCAGCAAGGTTTGCCCGTTGATTTCCTCGAATTGCATTTCCATTTGCCGGTAGGTGGAAAAAAGTGCATTGCTTTCCTCGAAGCGGGCTTCCACTCTCTTCAGGTTAGCTGGTTTGTTTAGATAATAGAAGCGAATGTAGGGCACCGTTGAGGGCTTGTTGCTGGTGAGGCTCAGTACAGCCAGGTTGCTTTTTGAATCGGTGCCTGTTTCGCGCACGTAAGCACCGCGAAATGTGGGTTTATTAATGGCATCGAGTTGGCGGAAAATGCTCAACTCGTTGGTCCACGCCAGGCTATCGGGCCGATAGGCAGTATCGCTGGCCAGTTGGTTCAACCAGGCGCGCTTTTTAAGCGTCTGTTGCTCTTCCTTCAAGGCGGTAATCTGGGCATTCACCAGGCTATCTAAATCGGTGTATGCTTTAACGTATTTTTTTTCGCGGGCGGTGCACGCACCCAGCCATGCCAACGCCACAACCAGCAGGAATCTCATGTCAGTCTATCAGCACCTGGCCAGTCATTTCTTTTGGAATTTCCAGGCCCATTAGTTGGAGGATCGTTGGTGCCAGGTCGCCCAATTTGCCGTCTTTCAATTTGCCTTTGTAGGCATCGTCCACCAAAATACAAGGCACCAGGTTGGTGGTGTGGGCCGTATTGGGCGTGCCGTCTTCATTGATCATAATATCGGCATTGCCATGATCGGCAATGATGATGGTGGCATAGCCGTTTTTACGGGCAACTTCTGTAACGGCTTCATTGCATTGATCGACCGTTTCTACCGCCTTTACGGCTGCGGAGAACACGCCCGTGTGCCCCACCATGTCGGGGTTGGCAAAATTCAGACAAATAAAGTCGGCCGATTTTTTCTCCAGCTCCGGAATGATCTTGTCGCGAATATCTGCGGCACTCATCTCGGGTTTTAAATCGTAGGTAGCCACTTTGGGCGATGGGCACAGAATACGTTGCTCACCCGGAAACGCTTCTTCGCGGCCTCCTGAGAAGAAGAAGGTTACATGCGGATATTTTTCTGTCTCTGCTATGCGTATCTGTTTCTGGCCCGCTTTCGATACCACTTCACCCAACGTGTTGCTCAGGTTGTCTTTATCAAATATCAACTTCACGTTCTGGAAGGTATCATCGTAGTTAGTAAGGGTGATGTAATGCAAGGGCAATTTTTTCATTCCCTGCTCGGGGAAGTCCTGCTGGGTGAGCGCCATCGTAATCTGGCGGCCCCGGTCAGTGCGGAAGTTGAAGCAAAGCACCACATCACCTTCTTGTATGGTGGCTACGGGTTTACTGCCTTCTGTAATCACGATTGGTTTTATGAACTCATCGGTAACACCTGCCTCATACGATTGTTGAATGCCTGCCAACGCATCGGTTTTTGCTTCGCCTGTTCCGTGCACCAGCAGGTCATAAGCCAGCTTCACGCGCTCCCACCGCTTGTCGCGGTCCATGGCATAGTATCGCCCTATCACACTGGCAATTTTACCGGTCGTTTTGCCCATGTGCTGCTGCAGGTCTTTAACGTACGCTGCACCGCTTTTGGGGTCAGTGTCGCGACCATCGGTAAACACGTGTACAAATAGTTGCTTAACGTGGTTGTTGGCGGCAATGGTGCACAAACCTTTCAGGTGGTCTATGTGCGAGTGTACCCCCCCATCGGACACCAGTCCGATCAGGTGTACCGATTTATTGTTTTGCTTCGCGTAGTTGAAAGCGTTCAACAACACGGGGTTGTTATCCAGTTCTTTGTCTTCTATGGCTTTGTTTACGCGCACCAGGTCCTGATACACCACACGGCCAGCTCCAATATTCATATGGCCCACTTCCGAATTGCCCATTTGCCCTGCCGGCAAGCCCACCGCCAGCCCCGATGCTTCCAGTTTGCTGTGTGGGTATTTGTGTAATAGCGACTTGAAATACGGGGTGTTGGCCTGATCGATGGCGGAAACTTTCGGGTTGTTCCCCAATCCCCAACCATCCAAAATCATCAGTAGTACCTTTTTGCTCATGTGTTTTGTCGAAAAATAAAACACAAATATACGGCCCTTTGTGCCTCCATCGGGCGATTTAGTAGCAATAAACCCATCAAACGATTGTTCGGCAAAAGATTGGGGGTAGTTTTTCTTTTCGTAAGACCTGATAATGGCATACTTTTGGAACGAATAATCCTACCTATGCGCAGAACCGTCTTTTTGACCGGCCTACTACTTTTTGGTATCAGCAACCTGGTGCTGGCGCAGGATATTTTTGCCCCTGTGCGCGAATCTTTGAAAGCCGGCAACAGCAAAGAATTGGTAAAACAATTCAACGCGTCTGTAGATATGAACCTGGATGGGGAAGTGAACAGCTACAGCAAGGCCCAGGCTGAATTTGTACTGAAAGATTTTTTCAAGAAGCACCCTGTTTCCGAGTTCTCGATTGTGCACACCGGCTCTTCCAAAGGCGGGTTGCAATTCGCCATTGGGCGCTATGTTAGCAATAGCGACAGTTACAATGTTTTGATTCGTGTGAAGGAACTGGAAGGAAAGTATCTGGTGCACGAAATCAACTTTGTGAAGGAATGATTCGTGCCGCTTACCTGACGGACGAGGCCATCGACCGTTTTATCAGCACAGCTCTGCAGGAAGATATTGGCGAGGGCGACCACTCTACGCTGGGGGCCGTACCGGCACACAAAAAAAGCAAAGCGCAACTGTTGATTAAAGACCAGGGCGTTTTGGCCGGGGTAGAGCTGGCCCTTAGAATTTTCAACCACTACGACAAAAACCTGCAGGTAGAAGTTTTTAAAAAAGATGGCGACCGCGTATATGAAGGCGAAGTAGCCTTTTCGGTAGCAGGCACCGCGCGCTCAATTTTATCTACCGAAAGGCTGGTGCTGAACTGCATGCAACGCATGAGCGGCATTGCTACCTACACCCAACAACTCGCCCGCCTGATTGAAGGCACCGGGGCTCGATTGATGGACACCCGAAAAACAACGCCCAACTTTCGCCTGCCCGAAAAGTGGGCAGTTGCCATTGGCGGAGGCCTAAATCATCGCTTTGCCCTGTACGACATGGTAATGCTGAAAGACAACCACCTCGACATGGCAGGTGGCATACAGAGCGCACTGGCAAACACCCGCCAGTATCTGAAAGAGCAAGGCAAGCAGCTGCGCATAGAGGTGGAAACCCGCAACCTGAACGAGGTAGAAGAAGTGCTGCGCGTGGGTGGTGCCGATGTGATTATGCTCGATAACATGAGCACGGCCGATATGAAAAAAGCCGTTGCCCTTATTGCCGGTCGCTGCCAAACCGAAGCAAGCGGGGGCATTACAGAAACCACCTTGCGCGAGGTAGCCGAATGCGGAGTGGATTTTATTTCGGTGGGCGCCCTTACGCACTCCGTAAAAAGCCTCGATCTCAGTTTGAAAGCCGTACGCTGACATCCGCAAGCTTCAAATTTTTAAACGGGCATCCTGCTATTGTCATAATTCGCAGTATTTTTGCCGTCCTTAAAGAAGACCTGTAGCCGCATGATTGTTAAGACCCGTAACTACCGCTTAGAAAAGAAAGACTATATCAAGATGGCCCTGCGCAATGTGTTAAAGCAGCAATGGTGGGTGAGCCTGATTGTGGTGGCCATTTGCCTGGGTTATTTGTGGGTAGCCAGCTTCTGGTGGCTCATTGCCGCCTTTCTGGGTGCCGGCCTTTACCTGTTGTTCTGGTGGATTCAGTTCTATGGCGTAACCCAGCTAGAGCAGGGCAAAATGCTGTTCGAGCGCTTTTCTTACGAAATATCCAGCCAGCAGATTGTCATGAAAATCAATGCGCGCGAGGGCATGCCCTTGAAGTGGGATCAGATAAAAAGCGCCCAGGTTGGCAAAGACTATTTTCTGCTCATGGTCAACAAGGCACAACTTATCCACCTACCATTTAAGATTTTCAATACCGACAACGAGCGTAAATTTGTGGCCAGCGTATTGAAAGCAAAGGGCCTGATTAAAGGCTGATTATTTTTCAGGGCTTCATCCACTCGAACACCTGGTAGTGTTCGCCATCCATACCCAACTGCCTATACACCTGTTGGGCTGGTTGGTTTCTCTTGTCTACATATAGACGAATGCCGCGCAGGTCAGGCTGTTTTTCTACCATGGCTTGCACGTGCAGATAGAGTGATTTATAAACACCTTTACCACGGTAGGGTTTAGCTACATAAACCGACTGTATCCACAGCACGGTGCCATTGCGCCAGTCACTCCACTCGTACGTGGTCATCAGGCAGCCAGCCGTTTGGCCATCCATTTCAGCCACATAATATCTGCCCTTCCCCGGGTCTGCCAATAGCTCATCAATACCCCTCCGTAAAATCGCCTGGTCCAGTTCAATGTTTTCTGTTTCCCTAGCCATATGGGTTTGAAAATCCATCAGTGTGGTAGCATCAGTGGGGCGGGCTTCGCGGATCAGAAGCATAGAAAGTAGGGCTTAATTTTATATTTTGTGCGAATATAGGTGGCATGACGTATTTGTTGTTCGCAATAGGTTTGGCATTGTTGATTAAAGGTGCCGATTGGCTGGTGGAAGGCGCATCGGCCATCGGACGCAAAGCCAATATTTCAGAAATGGTGATCGGCCTTACCATTGTTTCTTTTGGCACTTCCCTTCCCGAGCTGCTGGTCACCACGCTCTCGAGCCTGGAGGGCAAGGCCGACCTGGGAGTGGGCAATGTGCTGGGAAGCAACATCGCCAACGTGCTGCTTATTCTTGGAGCTGCAGCCGTTATCCGCCCGTTACCGTTGCATCGCGACACGTACTTTATTGAAATACCCTTTTCGCTCTTTGCGGCTGTGCTGCTGGGGTTCCTGGCCAACACCGGCCTGGTGTTCGATCAAGACAGCCATGTTATTACCCGTTTCGATGGCATCGTTTTGCTCTATTTCTTCTCCATGTTTATGGTATACATCTTTGTGGTGTCTCGCCAAAAGCAGGAAGCAGAGCCCGAAGGCCTCATTCATCCAACCGCCTGGTACAAGTCCACACTTCAAATTGTTTTTGGTATTTTGGGGCTCTACTTGGGTGGCCAGTGGGTCGTAGATGGTGCCTCTGCGGTGGCCCGGCAGGCGGGACTGAGCGAAAAATTTGTAGGTCTCACCATTGTGGCCGTGGGTACTTCGTTGCCTGAGTTGGTCACATCGGCCGTTGCTGCCTATAAAAACAACATTGCCATGGCCGTGGGCAATGCCATTGGCTCCAACATCTTCAACATTCTCTGGATACTGGGATTCACCTCTCTGCTTACACCCATTCCCTACAACCCCACCAGCAACACCGATATCTTAATGATCATTGTTGCAACGTCAGCCCTTATTCTTGCCGTGATATTGGGTAAGCGCCCGGCCATCAGCCGCTTTGAGGGGGCCATGTTTCTGGTAATTTATGCAAGCTATGTGTGGTACCTGCTCACCACCGGCAGCTAAAGAGCCTCTTTGATATCGTTGATCAGGTCATCGGCATCTTCTATGCCCACCGAGAGCCTCACCAATCGGTCGGAAATGCCGAGGGCTTTGCGCTCGTCTGCCGATAATTTTTTATGTGAAGTGCGAAATGGTTGCGCTATGGTAGACTCTACGCCACCCAGGCTTACTGCTTTCTTGATGTACTTCAGTTTTTTGATGAACTTATCCGAGTCGCCCTTTACTTCGAAAGAAAGCATGCCACCAAAGCCACCCGGCATCTGCTTCCGCGCAATGCGGTACCCCGGATGAGTCTTCAGACCCGGGTAATACACCGCGCCCACTTTGCTCTCTGCTTCCAGAAACTGCGCCAGCTTCAGTGCGTTGCTATTCTGCTGCTGCACGCGCAGCACAATGGTTTTTAAACTACGCTCCACCAGCCAACTGGTGTTGGCATCCAGGCTGCCGCCAAAATTAACTGCACACCTACGAATCAACTCCATCAACTTGTGGGTGGTTACCACCACACCACACATTAAGTCGCTGTGGCCACCAATGTATTTCGTTCCGCTGTGTGCCACAATATCAAAACCAATATCTATGGGATTTTGATTGACGGGTGAGGCAAACGTATTGTCAATCATGGTGAGCAGCCCATGCTTTCTGGCGATGCGTGCTACGGCCGCAAGGTCTGTGATTTTAAGTAGTGGATTGGAAGGCGTTTCCACGTAGAGCATCTTCGTATTTTTCCGAATAGCTTTTTCGAAGTTGCGCGGATCGCTGGCATCTACCATGGTGTACTCCATGCCGAACCGGTTCAGCTCGTGCAATATGGCGTAGTGCGTGCCTCCGTATAAATCGTTCTGCAGCACCATGTGGTCACCCGATTGCATCACCCCGAAAATGGACGTCATGATGGCGGCCATGCCCGTGCTGAAAAGCAGCGCTTCTTCACCGTTTTCCAGTGCTGCCAGTTTTTCGGCTGCCGCCTGGTGGTTAGGTGTGTTGAAATAACGCGGATAGCGCACCAGCGAATCGTAATCGTACGCGGCCGAGGGGTAAATAGGATTCACGATGCCTCCAAACTGTGGATCGCCCACGGAACCTACGTGAACAGATAAGGTAGACTTTGCTGGTTTCCTCTTCATATTTTTTTATCGGGAGAATTGATAGGTTGACCACAATATTTGCAGAACACTGCATCGGCATCGTGGCCTTCTTTCAGGCAGTGCATGCAAACCTGGGTGGTTATTTTTTCGCGGCTCTTCATCTGCACCATTTCTGCAGACACAATACCGGTAGGTACCGCTATGATGCCGTAGCCCATAATCATAATAACGGAGGCAAGCGTTTGCCCCAAAGTGGTTTGTGGTGCAATATCGCCATAGCCCACCGTAGTCATGGTAACAATGGCCCAATAGATGCTGCGTGGTATGCTGGTAAACCCGTGTTCGGGGCCTTCTACTAAATACATAAGTGTGCCAGCAATGATTACCGTGGTGAGCACCGTTACAAGGAAGACAATAATCTTATGCTGGCTTGAACGCAAGGCAAGCATCAGGTTCTGGCTTTCGCCCACAAAGCGAGCCAATTTGAAAATGCGAAATATGCGGAGCAGGCGCAGGCTTCTGATAACCAAAAGAGATTGTGCACCCGGAAAAAACAAACCCAGGTAGGTGGGCAACACCGATGCCAGATCCACCAATCCAAAGAACGAAAGCACATACCTGCGTTTGTGCATCACCACCCAGAGCCGGGCCAGGTACTCAAGGGTAAATAACACGGTAAAGAACCATTCTAAAGAAACCAGCCAGTTGCCCCAGTTCTGTTTTATTTCTGTTACGCTTTCGAGCAGGATGATTACCACGCTGAACACGATACTGCCCAGCAACACCACATCAAAGATTTTGCCCTCGCGCGTGTCGGACTCAAACACGATTTCATAGATCCTTAATTTCAGCCCGTGCAGGTTGTCTTTTTCGCTCATACTTTAGAGCGGTGAAGATAATTATTCGTGCAGGTTGTGGCACATCGTTCATTAAAATGTTAGGCAATATTGTTAGAAGCCATGGTCTCCAATCCTTTCCGGGCAAACCGCCTCAGGCAGCTATTCTTGTTCTCCCTGCTTACAAGGCTGCTGTCGTTTTCGGTTGCTCCGGCTGTTGAAGCCCGGGCTGGCAACCCCCTACTCATTCTGGCGCCCCTGTGTGGTCTGGGTATGATGCCGCCATACCGCGAACAAGACGTTGACAATGAAATAAAAACAGAACTTGAGGACGAAACCGGGCGCGAAGCCACCAACCCAGATTAAAATTTTCCTTTCCGTAACTTTACCGGTATGGCAGCAACACCTTCCACCATGGTTTCCTTGGGCACCATAGCCCCACCCTTTCACTTGCCCGACACCGTTTCGGGTACTTGGGTTTCTCTAAATGAACTGAAAGGGCGCACCGGCACGGTGGTCATGTTTATTTGCAACCACTGTCCGTATGTAAAGTTGTTGAACAATAGCTTGGTGGCCATTGCCCACGAATTCCAGCCTAAAGGAATTCAGTTTGTCGCCATCAGTTCGAACGATGCTGCGCAATATCCGGACGATGGGCCTGTACCTATGAAGGAGGTAGCGCAACAGTTGGGCTACCCCTTTCCTTACTTGTATGATGAAACACAAGATGTAGCGCGGGCCTACGATGCCGCCTGCACACCCGATTTCTTTCTGTACGACCGCGAATTAAAGTTAGTTTACCGCGGCCAGTACGATGATGCACGCCCCGGCAACAACCAACCCGTTACCGGTGCCGACCTGCGGGCAGCGCTGGATGCGCTGGTGAATGGCGCAGCGCCCAGTGCCGACCAAAGGCCGAGTATCGGGTGCAACATTAAATGGAAGAAGGTATGATTTTATGACACCAGGCAACTCAGAGGTCAGCGACACAACGTGCAGGACAGCCCTATCTTAGTTTGTCGAGGTTAAAGTCAGTAAAGCAGCATAAATGTATCCGTTGCCGAATTGGGAGGGCGTTTCTGCCAGTGGTTCAATTTTTTGAAACCCCACCTCTATGCCTACACGTTGCAAGCGGGCGAAGGGAACAGGGTAAGGAACCCATGGGTTAGGCACGTTGCGGTCATACTCCACAACGAGTAATCGTCCTGACGGGGCCAGGTGCAGCGCGAGCGATTGTAAAAAGCGGCCTGTATTCTTTACATAATGAAGTGAATTGGCCATCAACACCCCATCTAATGCGGTTGGCAGATTTGTATTCGTGAAGTCAGCGGTGCGCGTGGTCAACGAAACATTCTTTTCATGCCACACAATAGACCGCAACGAACTTTCATCGCGATCTACAGCAGTAACCGTACTGCCGGCAGTCAATAGACTCGCCAATGCGCGGGTAAACAATCCGCTGCCAGCGCCAAGGTCGGCCCAATGTTGGGGGGTGCCTTCAGAAAGAATACCTTTCTGAATGAGCGATACTGCGATAGACAATTCCATGAATACAGGCTGGCAACAAAAAAGCCGGTATTACAGTTCGCTAAGCTCTGACCTCGGTTCAAGGGCCTTTACTTCCTACTCCACCCACGGCACCAAACCCGATTTGTAATAGTTGATTTCTTTGGCTTTGAATCGGGGCGCATGTTGGCCGAGGCGCACTTTGTATTCATCCCAGTTGCGTTGTGCAACCGGTGTCCAGCCTACTTCGGCAATACCGGGCAGTCGGGGGAAGAGCAAGTATTCGATTTCTTTCATGTTGGCAATCGTTTCGCTCCACAACGGTGCCTCTACACCCAGTATCTGTGCTGGCTCTACACCCTCTAGTTGGGCAGCGGGATCCCACGTGTAGGCATCATCTACTTCAATGTATGCTGCCCAGTTCAGGCCCAGCTTCGTCAGCGAGTCGTACTTCATATCCAGGTACACGCGCGTAGAGGGCGAAAGTATCAGGCTGGCGCCTTTGTCGGCAGCGGTTTTGGCGTGGTCGGCCGAGTGCCAATGCTGGGCAATGGCGTTGGCATCGATGGTACTCTGCGCAATTTCTTCCCATCCAATCATTTTTTTGTTGAGGCCTTTCACAATCTCAGAAAAGCGGCTGATGAAGATGATGTAGTCTTCTTTCTTGGTTACGTGTGCTTCATCGCCACCAATGTGCAGGTAAGGCCCGGGGGTAATGGCGGCCAGCTCCGTCAGCACATCGGTAACAAATTGAAACGTAACGGGCTTCTCCACGCGCAGCGTGCTCCAGCCTACTTCAATACCGGTATACAACTCGGTGGGTTTGTTCTTTCCGCCCAACACACCTTGCGTGTCGGGTGCCCGCTTCACACGGCCTTCTTCCGGCACAATGGTTCCTCCGTTCAGTTCGCCATAAGAAGCCAAAGCCGAGTTGATGTGGCCCGGCAGGTCTATTTCGGGTACAATGGTGATGAAGCGCTCCTGTGCGTACTGCACCAGGTCTTTATATTGCTCTTGCGTGTAAAAACCACCGGGGCCTCCACCCACCTGGGTGCTGCCGCCAATGGTGGTAAGGTTCGGCCACGATTTTATTTCTATGCGCCAGCCCTGGTCATCGCTCAGGTGCAGGTGCAGCGTGTTCATTTTGTAGGCGCTGATCAGGTCGATGTAGCGTTTCACATCGTCCACTCCAAAGAAGTGGCGGGCCACATCCAGCATGGAGCCTCTCCAGGCATAGGTTGGCTTGTCGCTGATGGTGCCGGTAGCAATCTCCCATTGCTCCGTTTGTATTGCGCTGCTTTCGATGGCTGGCGGCAGCAGCTGGCGCAAGGTCTGCACACCATAGAACAGCCCTGCGGCCTGGTTGGCTGCAATGGTAACACCTTTGCTGGTGGCTGTTAACGTGTAGCCTTCACCGCCTAACGCAGCATCTGCACCCCGCAGGGTGAGGGCTATAAAATTAGATTCGGGTTGCTCGCTTACAATGTTCAGCGGATAGCCCGTGGCAGGCTTTAAACGTGCTGCCAGGTATTGTGCTACCTGCGTAGCCTCTTCGGTGGCATCGGCCACAATCACGGTTTCGGCTGTCAGGAAAAAAGCACTGCCATCGGCTTGCGCAGTCACCGGTTTGGGGATAACGCTGTAGAAAGCAAGCGTAGCATCGGGTGAAGCGGCCTGCTTGCAGGAGGTGAGGATGGCTGCCAGCACACAAAGGGTGCACAAGGCATAAAGTCGGGTGTTGCGAAAGCGGTTCATACAGTGAGATGGTTAATGTAGGGTGAGCGAATGTAACCATTTTCTCCAGACGGTGCGATGACTATTGTTTCTGTGGTTAGGGGCCCGTGGCCGGAAAAGAAGTAATTTGCTCCATGCAAACTTTAGATAAGATGTTGGGCATCGATTACCCCGTAATTGTGGCGCCCATGTTTCTGATTTCGAATGCCAAGATGGTGAAGGCCGCCCTGGCCAATGGGGTTACGGCTGCTTTTCCCGCGCTGAACTACCGCACCGATGCGGAGCTGCGGGCAGCCATTGCCGACATAAGGCAAGCCACTTCCAAACCGTTTGGCATTAACCTGATTGTGAACCAATCGAACCCGAAATACAAAAGCCAATTGAAAACTCTGCTGGAGATGAAGGTGGCCTTTATCATTACCTCGTTGGGCAACCCTAAAGAAGTAATAGAGCAGTGCAAGCCGCTCGGCATCAAAGTTTTTTGCGATGTGGTAGACTTGACCTATGCTCAAAAAGTGGAAGCGTTGGGTGCCGATGCACTCATTGCCGTTAACGCAAGTGCTGGTGGCCATGCGGGCAATATTCCTCCCCAAGAGTTAATTGAACTGTTGAAGGCGCATTGCTCCATTCCCATTATTTCTGCGGGAGGCATTGGCACGGGTGCTCAGTTGGCGGAAGTGATGCGTTGGGGGGCGGCAGGTGCGTCCATCGGCACTATTTTCATTGCGTGCGAAGAAGCCGACATTGCGCCCGAATACAAACAGGCCATGGTGGATTATGGTGCGAAAGACATTGTGCGCACCACCAAGCTGTCGGGGTCTGCCCTTACGGTGATTAACACACCCTACGTACAGCAACTGGGCACCGAGGCCACCTGGCTGGAAAAACTGTTGCATCGCAACAAGCGCCTGAAGAAGTATGTGAAGATGATCATTGCCCTGCGCGGCATGAAAGCTGTAGAGAAGGCGGCCATGGGCGCCACCTACAAAACGGTTTGGTGTGCGGGCCCCGCCATCGAACATGTAAAAAGCATTCGCCCGTTGGGGGATATCGTAAAAACACTTACGCGTGAATACGAGGAAGCGATGAGCAAGTAGCGGTGCCTACTTTACGATTGCCAGGAAAGACGCACCCAGGTTATCGGCTATCATCTTGCGGTATTTCACGCTCTTGCGAAAATCGGGCGTGAGAAACTCCTTCCAGGGCTCATCCCAATCCGACTGTTTCGACATGATGAAGGCCAGCTCTTCCGCGGCACCAAAATCCACATTCTGTTTTTTCACCGGAAGGTTTTTGCGCGTAGCGTCAATGTACTCGGTAAAATCAAGTATGGTGAACAGTTTGGGGTTGGCCGTTACTTTTTTCAAAATTTCAGAACCTGATGGCCCATAAGTAACTTTCAGCCCCGGCAAATAATCTTTCTTCAGTTTTTCCACATGCTGCACGTGCGTGCTGCCGCCAATGATTTCGGCCGAATAACCTGCCAGTTTTTCTTTTACTTCGGCCATGCCGGCAATGGCAGGCGCATCTTTGTGCGTAAGCAGCACAATGGGGTTGGTAAGGAAGTAGGGCGTAAACTTCAACAGCTTTTTACGTTCTTCGGTAATGGTTACGTTGGTTACACCCAGCACATCTTTGGTGTTTTGCGCGTGCGCCAGAAACTCGGTAAACACGGGCTCTTTGCCCGCATAGTTGATGGTGAGTTTCTTGTTGTATTTGGTCTGAACGAAGTTGGCGAACTCAGTCAGCAGGTCGGCACACATGCCTTTTACCTTTCCATCTTCCTCATAGATCAGGCCCGGCTGTTCGTAGTAAAACACGGTAAGCGTGCCGGCACCGGTAGATTTTACCTTAGCCCAACTATCGCCTTTGTACTTCTGTGCAAAAGAGGTAGCCGCCAGGCAGATGGCAGCCCATAAGAATAGGTTTTTCATTCTCCTCAGGTTTGAGAAACGAAATATAAAGAGAATGAAGAAAAATGTATGTCAGGAAACGGTGCGAATAAATTTACGGTCGATGAAATGCAGCAACAGCACAAAGCCGAGGCCAAACAACACCAGACCGGGATAGCCCGCAAAAAAGGTAAACACGCCTACGCCCGGCTTAAATGCAAGTTTGAAGTTTACCAATACCAACGAAACAATGAGCGCTGCGGCCAGCACTACGCCTCCTGCAATAAACCACCAACGATCGCGCAGGGCTTCTTTGCGGGCTGCTTCTGCCAGCACCCGCTGCACCACCTGATCTGCAAAATTTGAAGGCAATGTAAATGAGGGCTCTCTCTGCAAAGCACTGAAAACGCTGCGGTAGGCTTCTGCCTCCGGGCCGGTTACGGCTACACCCCGTTCAATCTGTTGTTGTATGTGTTTTTCGTGTGAGTTCATGTTTACACTTGCTGGTTCAGGTATTTGGTTGTTTTTTCTTTCAGCAGGGCGCGGGCCCGAAACAGGTAATTTTTTACTGTTCCTTCCGGCATCCCTGTTATCTCGCCTATCTCCGCATAATTCTTGTCGTCCAGGTGATACAAAGTTAATACTGTTTTGTATTGCACGGGCAACAGGTCTATGCATTGCAACAAAATGGTCTCCATCTCCTGCTCCTCCAGTTTGCCACCGGGGTCTTCGGCATCTACAAACTGATTGGTGAAGCGTTCTTCATCGGGCATATCAGAAACAACCATCTTCTTTTTGCGCAGGTGGTTGATGGCATGGCGATAGGCAATGGTGCCCACCCAAGTACTCAACTGCGACTGGAACTGAAACTCCGACAGTTTTTCGTACACTTTCAGAAACACGTCCTGACAAATTTCTTCGCGGTCTTCGGCACTATCTATCAACCTGCCAATCATGTGGCCCACCAATCGTTCATTCTGCTTTATCAACAGGCGAAAAGCCTGCGTATCTCCGGCTAAGATGCGCGAAACCAGGGCCCTATCGTCTGTCATCGGCTCGTTAGACACACCGTTTTTAAAGAATGTTGCAGGAATTTAGCGAAATGTTACCGTAAGCCCCGAATCAGAAAAAACGAGAAATATTTTAAGAGGCATTGCAACATTGGGGCGGGGCCCCGTGTCTCACGCTCCAAACAATACACGTATGGACCACGAATTAAAAGATGTGTTAATGCCGCTCTCCATTTTCGGAGGGCTGGGCGGTTCGATCTACTTCTTCACCAAAGTAATGACGGACTACATCCTGAAAAAGAAAATGATCGACAAGGGCTATGTGAATGAAGACACGCAGGCGATTTTCAAGCAACAGAATGCCACCGACAACCGCTATTCGTCCCTCAAGTGGGGTCTCATCATTCTCTTTGGTGGTCTGTCGCTGGTGTTGATGGAGTACATACCCACCTACGGCAGTTCTCCGCTGCCCTACGGTTTATTTGCCGTGTTTGTATCGGCCGGTTTCCTGATCTACTATTTCATGGTGAAGAAAGAACTGGACAATAAAAAATAGATTCAGCAAAAAAACATCAGGCGACAAATGCTGTTGCCTGATGTTCATCTTATCATTCATCTTTTACACCCTTACCGAATTCGCATGTTTCAAAATTACTTAAAGACTGCCGTGCGCAGCCTGATGCGGCACCGCTTTTTCTCTGCCATCAATATTTTCGGACTCGCCATTGCCATGACCATTTGTATGGCCATTATCATGCTGGTAGCCGACCAGATGATGTACGATCGCCACAATACGCAACGAGACCGCATCTACCGCATTAACAGTTTACCCTCCACTGCCAACGGAGATCAGTGGAACGAAACCGCTACCACCACGCTGCCGGTGCAGCAAGAGCTGTTGGAGAAATATACAGGTGTCGAAAAAGCCGTACGCATTTTGCGCGGCTTCGGCAATAGCTGGATAGAACTTGAGCAAAACGTAAACATTCCGGTGGCGGGATATTTTGCAGACCCAGAAATACTCGATGTCTTCGAGTATGAATTGGAGTATGGCGACCCCCATACCGCCCTGACGGAACCCTACTCAGTTGTGCTGACGAAAAAAGCCGCCAAGAAAATCTTCCGTCAAGAAAATCCCGTGGGAGAGTCGATTAAAGTGGGCGATCAGGGCACCTTTAAGGTTACCGGCATCTTACAAGAAACAGACCGAAAGTCGCACATTGTGTTCGATGCCTTGGCCAGCATAGCCACCGTAAAAAGCATGGAGGCAGCAGGCCAGCGTGGCCGCGACTTAGACAACTGGTTTCAGTTTACAGCAGGCTGGGTATATGTGTTGCTGGAAAAGGGGAAGACCCCTGCCGACATGATGGCCCACTTTGCAAGCATAGAGAAAGACCATTTTACAGAACTCACCAACCCCGATACGCAGCAGCGCATTAAGTACAAACTGCAACCGTTAATGGGTATTACACCGGGGCCGATGATCAACAACCCCATTGGGCCTTTTTTGCCCTGGCTGTTCATCTACTTTTTCATTGGCCTGGCGGGCGTAGTGATGCTTACCTCCTGTTTTAATTTCACGAATTTATCCATCGCCCGGTCGCTTACACGGGCCCGCGAAATTGGCGTGCGCAAAGTTACCGGTGCTGTGCGTTGGCAAATATTCGTGCAGTTCCTATCAGAGTCGGTGGTAGTGGCCCTGTTGGCCTTATTGATTGCCGGCATCTTATTGGTATCGCTCAAGCCCCTCATGTTAGAGCTGAGTTTTGCACGCGTCATGAAGTGGGACCTGGAAGCCAACTACTTTGTATATGCCTTATTTTTTGTTTTTGCACTGGTGGTGGGTCTATTGGCAGGTATTTTCCCTGCAGTAGTCATGAGTGGTTTTCAGCCCATCAAAGTTTTGAAAGGTTTCCACAACGTAAAACTCTTTTCGCGCATGGGCCTGCGCAAAAGTTTGCTGGTGGCCCAGTTTACCTTCTCGCTCATCTTCATTCTTTCTGTCATTGTGGTGTTTAACCAGTTGCAGATGTTTTTGCGTGCCGACCATGGGTTCAATATGCAAAACAAGGTGGTGGTCTATCTCAACAATACCGACCATCGTACACTTAAAACCGAATTGCTGAAGTACAGTAACATCGAAAGTGTTACCGCTTCTTCGCACCTGCCCGCGGCAGGCTCCAGTTATGGTGCCGACTACAAAAGATCGTTGGCCGACAAAGACTGGACGAACGTGTATTACTATGCTACAGACGAAGACTACCTGGCAAACATGGGTGTGGAGATGGTGGCCGGCAAATTTTTCCATGCCGAAGCCGGAGAATCGAACCAGAACTTTATTGTGCTGAACGAAAAAGCGGTTGAAAAACTGTTGTTCAAAAATGCTGAGGAGGCCATCGGTCAAGAGCTGATCAATCAAAACGATTCTTCGCGTGTGCAGATTATTGGTGTGGTGAAAAATTACAACCACCAGTTGCTGATGGAAACCATGGAAGCCATGGCGCTGATCTATCGCCCCAGCGAATTCCACATACTACAGGTGCAGTACAACGGCACGTATGCGCAGGCTAGCGAATCGATTGAAGCCGCGTGGGGAAAAGTGAACCCTGCTTTAAAGGTTGACTATAAAGATTTTTATGCCGAGGTGCACAAAATCTACGACATCTTCTTTGGCGATCTGGTAAGCATCTTAGGTGTTATTTCGGTTCTAGCAATTGTAATTTCCTGCCTTGGCTTGCTGGGCATGGCCACCTACACCACCGAAACACGCGTGAAAGAAATTTCCATTCGAAAAGTGCTGGGCAGCAGTAACGGCTCGCTGGTGTTCTTGCTCTCCAAAGGTTTCTTTGCCGTATTGCTCATTGCCATTGCATTGGCCGTGCCTGCCGCCTATTTTCTGAATAACCTCTGGTTGCAACAGTTGGCCTATCACGTATCGGTAGATGCGGGCGTAATTGTATTGGGTGTTACGGTGTTGTTGCTGTTCGGTGTGGTCACTATTGGCTCGCAAACGTGGCGTGCCGCGTACATCAATCCTGTGCAAAACCTGAAGACAGAATAAACACCGGCACCAAAAGCAAAGGCTGCCCGGCAGAGGTGCCAACCATTTTGTTGGCATACGCACTCGGGCAGCCTGCTTTCTCTCTCCAGAACAAATTAGATACTTTTCTCCAGCGCTTCTATTCGTTCTTTGGCTTCGGCTTTTCCTGTGGCCAATGCCAGCTTATAAAGTTCCAGGGCTTCTTGTTGGGTTGTTTTTTTCTTCCTGGGCGCTAGTTTGGTGCGCTTAGCTGCCTCTTCTAACGCCTGGGCCTGTGCGTAGTACGCATCGGCCATGTCGAATTGGCTTTTTTCCACCAGCGCTTTGATGTCTGCCTCCAGGCGCGCTACCTCTTCCTGGCGTGCAGCCAGTAGTTCCATTTTGTCGCTTAATTCTGCGCTTTGCAGTGCCACTGTGTTAACCAGTGTAGCGTTTTCTTCTTTGTATTTCTCGACCTGTGCGGTAAGCTCTGCTATTTGCGTGGCGCGCAGTTCCAGGTCTTTCTTCAACTGCCTAATGGTGGCCAGGTGGCTTGTTTGGTTGGTTTTGGCTTTCTGCATGTTGTCTTCCAATTCCGCCAAACGCTGGGTAGAACGGGCCACATACACCTGTATGTCGCGCAGACGGGCCACATAGTCGTTGTAGGAGATGCCATCGGCCATATCCATGCGCAAACTGTTGCGGCTCACATCAATCGAGTCGATGATCTCGCCTACCTCCATCAAAATGCCAGTCAATTTGTTACTCGCATCCAATTCGTAACGCAGGGAATCTACCTGCATCCGCAGTGCCTCTTCTTTGCGGGAGGGAAGGCAGCCGGAAAGTGCCAAACTAAAGACAATTAGTACTAAAATCAGTCTCATCATTTCCAGGGTTGTTTGTTCTCAAAACAACGCATGGTCTGATGAGAAATGAAATGATAAAAGTTCGATACGGCTGCAATGGCGTTAAGCCGTCATTAAAAGGGTTGAATGACTGATTGTTTATTGCAAATGCTTGAGCCGGATCACCTCTTCAGGCTTGAGAAAGCGCCACTCACCACGGCCCAGGTTTTTCTTGTCGAGGCCGGCATACACCACCCGGTCGAGTTTCACTACCTCGTATTGCAGCGCTTCAAAAATCCTGCGCACAATGCGGTTCCAGCCAATGTGCAGTTCTATGCCAATAGTTTTATTGTCATCGCTCACAATGGCAAGGTCATCGGGCACTGCTTTGCCTTCCTCCAGGTGTACACCTTCGGCTATTTTGTCAAAGTCTGCTTTGGTAATGGGCCGGTCGAGTTCTACCTTATAAATTTTCTTTACGTTGTAAGAAGGGTGGGTCAGTTTATCTGCCAGGTCGCCATCGTTGGTTAATAACAATAAACCCGTTGTGTTGCGATCGAGACGGCCTACAGGGTACACGCGCTCTTTGCACGCATCGGCAATCAGGTGCATCACCGTGTTGCGGTCTTGCGGATCATCGGTAGTGGTAATGTAACCCTTGGGTTTGTTCACCAGAATGTAAACAGGCTTTTCGGCCTTCAGTTTTTTCCCCTCGTAGCGCACCTCATCGGTCAGCTTTACTTTGTAGCCCATTTCAGTGATGGTCTGTCCGTTCACCGTTACCAATCCCATCTTGATCAGTTCATCGGCCTCTCTGCGCGAACACACGCCACTGTTCGAAATAAACTTGTTCAGCCTGATCAGTTCCGGGTTCACGTTGGCCTGGCTCTCTTTTTTAGATGGCCCCCGCTTGCGTTGCTTTTGCAGGCGGCTCTGCACAAAAGACTTCCGCTCGAATTTTCCAGAATAGCGTTTCTTATCTCCGCCCTCTTCACCTCCTTCGCGCGCGGGCCTTTTCGGTCTTTCGTCACCATAACCACGGCCTGCAGGTTTGGCCGAAGCGCGGCTGCTTGCCGCAGATGCGCCCGGTTTCCCGAAAGGCTTCTTGTAAGCATCTCTTTTGCTTTCTCGGTCGCCTCCTCTTTCGGTAAAGCGCTTGCCGGTGGTCTTGCCATATCGCGGCCTTTCCTCGTCACCGCCTTCACCGTATTTTTTTCTTTTGTCACCGCCACCAAACGATTTTTTGAATGCGCCTGGTTTGCCTGTGCGCTGCGGGCGGCCGGCTGAGGAGGGACGCTCAGGACGAGCAGGGCGCGAAGTGTTGGACCTGGAACCGGAAGACGGCTTGCGTCTTTCTCCATCGGGACGTTCGTTGTGGGTATTGCGTGGCATGGTATGAAGTTAGCTTATTATCAGGTGCATTGAAAAGAAAAGCGCCCCGATTTGAATTTCGAATCGGAGCGCTTATCGTTAAGTTCGAATTTCTTTATTGGTTCTCCGGCACTTCCCCAATGGTATTCACCTCCTGGGTGAAGTCTTTCGGAGTGGGCAGTTCGTTGATGTCGTTGATGCCGAAATACTCCATAAACTTCGCGCTGGTGCCGTAGAGCATCGGGCGGCCTATGGTCTCTGCCTTGCCACGTATTTCTATCAATCCTTTGTCGAGCAATTTCTGAATGGCATAGTCGCAGTTTACACCGCGAATGTTTTCCACTTCGGTTTTAGAAATGGGCTGTTTGTAGGCGATGATGGACAGTGTTTCCATGGCCGAGGTAGACAGGCGTTTTTTCGACTGCTGCTTCAGCATGATGCCTATACTGGTTTGATAGGCCGGCTTGGTTAAGAACTGGTAGCCGCCACCCGATTTAAAAATCTGGAAGGAATATTCATCGGCAGCATATTTTTCTTCCAGTTTCAGAATGGCATTCTGAATATCTTCTTCGGGCACATCGGCATTGAACATTTCCGAGAGGCACGCCTTTAAATCGGCCAGTTTAATAGGCGAAGGCGAGCAGAAAATCAACGCCTCGATGTGGTTTAATAAAAAGTCCATTCTGTTGTGTTGCTTCTAAATCGTTAATCGTGCTGCATCATCTTGGCCTCAATCGACTGGGTGGTGTGGGGCACGGCAATCAAACGCTCCTTGGGAATCAGCTTTCCGGTAACGGTGCATATGCCGTAGGTGCCGTTCTTAATCCGTATCAGTGCGTTCTCCAGGTTTTGAATATACTTCTGCTGGCGTGCTGCCAACTGGCTCAGGTTTTCTTTCTCGGCTGTCTCGGCACCATCTTCCAAAACTTTGGTGTTGCCGCCAGACGTGGCGTCAGTACCCGCATCGTTGTTGCGGTTTAAAGTCTCTTTCAAAATGCGAAACTCTTCGCGTGCTTTGTCCAGCTTCTTGTTGATCAGCGCCTCAAACTCCTTCAGTTCTTCATCGCTGTAACGGGTGCGGTCGTCTTGCGCAGCCTTTACCGGCTTATGGGCAATGGGGCGCTGGTTGATGATAGGAAAAATATTGAGCTGAGGCGATGTAGCCGGCTTGGCCATGGCCTCTTGCTTTTTAGTGAGCGGGGCCGGTGCCTTGGGGGTGGCGGGTGCCGCGGCTTTGCGCAAAGGTGCTGGCTTCTTTATTGCTTCCTTCTTTGCTTCTTTCTTGGGGGCGGCTTTCGCAACTACTTTCTTGGCCACCACTTTTTTAGCCACTTTTTTTACCGCTTTTGCTTTTGGCACGGGCTTGGTTTTAGCAGCTGTCTTTTTTGCCTTGGCAGCGGGTTTCGCTTTCGCGGATGCTTTCTTGGCTGGCTTGGCGGGTTTCTTTGTTTTCTTAGCCATAAAATCCCTCAGTTTGGATCGGTTTTTAAAAAGATGGGCAAAAATACAGGGTAGCCCCTAAAACAAAAAATGTATACCAATTAATTCCCCGGCAATAAAAATTGGCATTTCAGGCATTGGCTTCGTAAAAATTCTGCAAAAGTAGCTGTGGGCGAATGTTTATACCGTCAGGCGGCATTCCACACCCGTTTCCAAAAGACTTTTTATTTCTGGTACCTGTATCTTCCGGCAAGGGGCGCGTTTCGGTAAAAAACCAGGCATCACTATGCAGACCATCGTTGGCTCCTCCAAAGTATGCGCGCCAGTGGCCCTTGCTGTGGTGCTGGTGGCCTGTGCGGTTAATGTGGACCCCGCACCCGAAGTCCACCCCGATGCGGCCCTGCTGGTTGCGCACGGTTGGGTGATTACCTCTATAAAGCAGGATTCAGTTAATAAAACCACCGATCTGTTTGCAACGTATACCCTTTGCAGCAGAGACGATGTTTACACGTTTAGCAACGATGGCACGTACACCATTACCGGTAGCACCACCCGCTGCCACCCAGACGATGCTGACCTCCGCCTAAGCAGCACCTGGCGTTGGGAGGCTGGAATTTTGCGGCTACAACCTGACGAACCCAACGAGGTTGCTTTTTCTGTGTCGAAGATTACTGATAAAGAGTTGGTGATGCAGCAGATACACACCGCCAATGGGCAGGTGACTTCGGTTGTTACGTGGAGATTCCGATCTACACCGCGCGTGTAAAATTTTAACCGGCCAGGTAACGCCAGAATGCATACATGCCTAATGCCAGCAGGGTAACACCTGGCACCAACATCACCAGTCTGCCGTTGGTAACATAGGCCGAAAGCCGGTGGGCCAAAAAGGTAAACGTAATTAGCAACAGCAGCGCCCCGATAGAGGTGCCAAAAATATAGGCATGCAGCAGGTAGCCGGTGCTCAGGTCAATCCAACCCTGCGCTTTGAGGTAGGCGGTTACGCCAATCCAGAATGGAATGGCCATGGGGTTAAGAATACTTAAAACGAGGCCACGCCTAAAGCCACTTTCGTTGAAACGAGTGGTGAATTCTGTTGGCTTTCGAGCAGTCCAGATGTTGAGTAATCCCATCAATGTCATAACCACTGCGGTAATGAGTTGAAAGTTTTCAATAATGGCGGGGTTGGAAGTAATCCAGCCTTCGAACACTACGCCAATCCAGGTGTAGGGATATTCTATGATGGCCACAGCCAACGAAAAACGAAGGGCAGTGGCAACCTTGCGCTCCAGGCCCAGTTGCAATACACTTAAATTCATGGTGCCCGGTGGTATAGAACCCAGGAAGCTGAACACCAAACCCACCAAAAAAACCTGAAGAAGTAACATCAATTCTGCAGGGCCTTCACTTGTTTGTAAATTTTACGGCCTTCGCGGAGCGAAAGATAAGGAACTCCTTTTTGATGATTTTCAATACTGATGCGGTAAAGGTTGGCCCAATGGCGAAACAAAACTTTTACCGCCTGCCACAGAGAAGCGCCCGGATGATAGATGTGGGCAGGTTCGGCCCCACAGCCGTTCAACTCTACAATTTTTACTTTGCCGGCTTCCAGGTCGGCTTCGCTGGCACAACGCAAATCAAAGCGGCCAAAATAAAACCCCGGTATCTGTTTGCTGATGGCATCGAATGAGTCGATCAGGCGCGGTGTAATGAGGTAGTTGCAGTTGATGAATTTGGTGCCCAGGCAGTGGTTGCCGATAGAAACCAATTCCACCTTTTTTCCTGCGGGCAAAACATCGTTCAACTGAGGTGCATACACGCGCCTCAGTGTTTCCCATTGCAGCAGTGCACGGTCGTTGGCCAGAATCAGTTGTTGGAGTGTCCGTTGTCCATCCCCCGTCACATGCAAGAATTCTTTACCCGTAATGGAGTTTACGGTGCCCCTTGTTTCGCTGGGGAAACGCACATAAAAAACCCCAAACTCCAGGGGCAGGTCTACCAGTTCCTGGGCTATGAAATCAATCTTTATTTCTTGCAGGTAGGCGGCTATTTCGGACTCGGTTTTTATTCTGCGCACCAGCCAGCCGCGCTCGCCCAAGTCAGGTTTAAAAATAACGGGAAGGCTTAGCTGATTTTGTGTTAGTATCTCCTTCACCTGTTCAACCGTAGCGGGCAAAGTAATTTTCAGCGTTTTGGGTTTTACTTCGTCAGGCACTAATTTCATCACCTCCGACTTCGATTCGCCCATCATACCACCTGTAATGATTGATGGGTTGGAGGCAGAGAAAAACAGGAGCGATCGCGCCCTCAGCGAAAGCCAGAGCCAGTACGGAAACAAGGGGGCCTGCACAATGCCAAAAGGCCAGTATTCCCAATGGGTGAGTTTGATGAAGAATTTCTTGCGGGGCAACGAAAACAAAGCGATCGAAGCTTAGGCAATACCAAAAATATCAATGGGTGTGCTTGGCCTGCTCTTGGTGGCGCTGGGTAGAAACGGCTACACCAAAACCTACGGGCAGATTCACACCGGGGGCTACTTCGCGTATGCCTATTTTCATAATGGCCATATGGTGCACGGCATGCTCTATGTTGTACGTCAGTTCTCTGAAATAATTGGTGGCCACCACCACACAATCTTCACTGTTTCGCTCGTAGCCCACCTCCAGGCGCAGTTGCTTGTCCTCGCGCTGGCTCTGAATGAAATCGCGGATAGCGGCCATAGCGCTCAAGGCAATAAACTTGTCGCTTTCAATCAGTTTATCATGCGGGCGTCTGTCGTAGTTTACCACTCCCTGGTCGAAACCTGCCTGCAGGCACATAAAAAACTCCAGCGTGTGGCGCAGGTGCTGCCCAATGGTAGACTGACTAAGGGCCGGGCAGGGTTGGCTGAACTCCTTTTCGGATAACTGATGCACAACATCTTCGAGTTGGCGGAGAATGTGTGTGCAGGCTTGAATTAGTTGCATATCAAAACGACCCTCAAATCTAATTCTTTTCTAATCGAAATTATTTGGAATATACGCAGTTAAACCTAATGTAGATTTTACCGGTCGAATTTTTTCCAGTTGAGGTCGGCTTTGGTCTTTAGTGCGGCTTCGTTCTTATTCCAATCGGTCAATGTATTGTTGCCCCAGAAGTTGTAGAAAAGGTAAAGTCGGCCTGCCACAATCTTAAAGGTTTCCGGATCAATTTTTACCTTTTCGCCCGTTTCGCCCATCGCGTAGGCGCACCAGCCACCATAGGCGGGCTCAAATTTTTCGGGTGCCGCCTGGAAGCGGGCTCGGTTGGCAGCGCTGGAAAAATGATAGCGTACGCCCCCATAGGTGTGGCTCCATTTTTCATCACCCTCTTGGGGGGTGCCATCGAAATAACTTACCGGGTCGTAGCCCTGAAGCGCAAGACCTTTATCGGTGTTGAAGTGTCGATGACGGTCTTCGGCCGTTTGGGCCATAGCATGGTAGCCGATACCCAGCAGGACGAATAACAGCACGCTCGAGGTTATTCTGAAATTCATAGGGGTGCCTTTTCGATTTGAATGTCGCAAAGATCGCTACAGGGAAGGTTGAAAATTTGTCGGGTGGCCAACAAAGCCGCCTATTCAAAAAGGTCTTTGAGGTATTCCCGTACCAGTTCGGGCTCGTAGCCTTTGCCGATGGCAAACCGCGCAATTTTGTCCTTTTTCTTGAAATTATTGGGTTCTTTTACTTCGGTAAATTTTTTTTTGAGCAGTTTTAGCAGCGTTTTGCGATAGTCCGCGGGGTCTATTTCGTTCAACCCCTGCTGAATGCAATTTTTGGTAAGGCCCTGGGCCTGCAGCTCGTGCCTGATTTTCAGTCGGCCCCACTGCTTCATTCTAAACTTGCCACCCGCATAGGCCTTGGCAAAGCGTTCCTCGTTCAGAAAGCCCTGGGTGATGAGCTGGGTGATCAGTTCGTCTACCTCGCTGGCGAACAAGCCGTATTCAAAGAGTTTGTTGCGCACCTCGTGGTGCGAGCGTTCCTGGTAGGCGCAGTAACGCATTATTTTGGCCAACGCCTGGGCTGGCGTTAGCCGCTTCCTGAATTTTTTGTCGGTTTGCTCCGGCTCGAAGTGCACAGGCCAAATAACTGCAAACGGAATTTACTCCACCTCCACAATGATTTCTATTTCTACGGCAATGTTAGAGGGCAACGAACCCATGCCTACGGCCGAGCGTGCATGCTTTCCCTTGTCGCCAAACACGGCCACCAGCAGATCAGAACAGCCGTTGATAACTTTAGGTTGGTCTGTAAAGTCGGCAGGGCAATTCACCATGCCGAGCACCTTGACCACGCGCTTCACTTTATTCAAATCGCCCAGCTCGCCTTTCAGGGTAGACAATAACGAGATAGCCGTTTGCCGGGCGGCTTCATAGCCCTGTTCTATGGTTAAATCAGCACCTACCTTGCCGGTAATGTTGGTGCCATCTGCCCGGGTGGGGCCGTGCCCGGCCAAAAACAGCAGGTTGCCTGTCCGCACGGCCTTCACATAATTGGCCATCGGCTTGGTGGGCTCCATCAACTGAATGCCCAGGTCTTTCAGCTTTTTTTCGTAATCCACTTTTTGGGCGTAAGCGGCCAGCGTGATAACAAGGCAAGTGGTCAGGAGGATTGATCTTTTCATAGAAGATGTTTTTAATATTGTGCAGGTGAAGATGAGGGTAGATGGTTTACTTCTCATCAAATTGATTAATTTTTCTGTACTGTGAAAGAGAAAAAGAGATGCCCGTGGTGCTTGGGCTTCGCGCAATACGTAGCCTACCACGACCAGGAGTGGGGCGTGCCCGTGCACGATGACCGCGTGCATTTTGAGTTTTTAATACTCGAGGGTGCCCAAGCGGGACTGAGTTGGGCCACCATACTGAAAAAACGCGAGGGCTACCGCCAGGCTTTTGCCAACTTCGATCCGGTTAAGGTGGCGCGGTTCTCTGAAAAACGGTTAGAAAAAATATTGCTCGATTCCGGTATTGTACGCAACCGGCTTAAAGTTTATGCAGCCGTAAACAATGCCAGGCAGTTCCTGAAGGTTCAGAAAGAATTCGGCTCTTTCGATACCTATATCTGGCGGTTTGTGAATGGTAAACCCATCGTAAACATCCGCAAATCCACGGAAGAGGTGCCCGCCACCACACCCGAATCGGATGCGCTGAGCAAAGACATGCAAAAGCGCGGATTTAAGTTTGTGGGAAGCACGGTTATCTATGCGCACATGCAGGCGTGCGGGCTGGTGAACGATCACTTGGAAGACTGTTTCCGTTTTCACCAGACAAGAAACCTGAGGTAATTACGACCTGGGGTTCCAAAAAGTGAGCATCGCTCCAAAATCTTACAAGCAGTTAGCGCCAGGTATTGTTTAACGGTTCGTCAGTCGGCTGTCAACATTGCCGGCATAAAAGGTTTCAAACCGTTGCACAATGAACCCAACTGCGCTGTGAAGCCTGGCTTTGCCGGTAAGCGTTCCATTTTATTCCAACTGTTGGGCAGTACTTACATCAGACAGGCACCATCGCACAACCCAATAATTCAGCACATCTACGCTGGTAATTTTGTTGCGAAAGATCAAAACCCATGAAAAAGAAAGCACCTTTGAAAGTTGTTGTAAAGAGTCGCCTGAAAGTACTTCTAGCCCTCAGTTTGTTGGCAGCCATTACGCTGTCGGTGGGCACTTTGTTTAGCTAAACGAAGTTGCCAGAATAGCAAAAGGCCGGCCCCAATAAATTGGGGCCGGCCTTTAGTTTAAGTGCGCACGGTTATTGCCCCACCATAAATACTGCGTTGGCAAAGATCATCTTGCCGTTCTCCCAAAAGGTTCTGAACAGCGGATTATCGGCCATGTAAACCACTTGCCCCCTGCCCTTGTCCTCCACGCCAAAAACCAGTGTATTTTCCAACTTTTGATTGATTTTGTAACCGGCAAAACCAATCAAGGGTTTTTGTTTGCCTTTCAATATGCCTACACTCCATCCATTCTCCAGATAGCTGTAATGCAACTCGTTGGTGCGCAGTGAGTAATAATAGTCGCCCAGGCCAAATGCCAGCGGATGGGTCTTATCGAGTGTTACTTTATAGATAGCGCCAAAAATAGCATCCGATAGCTCCTTACGTTCAGCGGCCGCATAGGGCACCGGGCCTTCTTTCTCGCGTTGCTCTTTCTCGGCTTTCTCTGCCTGCTTCTTGTCGTCCTCACTGGCAAATACCTTCAGGCCAAACCCCTTTTTATCGGCAAAGGCATTGTTGGCCCGCGCCAGTAAAATCAAACGGCCTCCATCGCTCACCCATTTCTGAATCATTTCCAGGGTTTGCTCATCAAATAACCGATAAAAACCATCTGGTACTACCAGCACATTGTATTTAGACCAATCCACACTGCGCATATAGTCGGTGCCGATTACGTTAACGGGGTAACGCAGCGTCTGCTCGAAGAAGTGCCAGGCTTCACCATGCCCCAGCGAAGAGGTCTGGTCGCCACCCAGGAGCGCCACCTTGGGAGGTGTAAGATAACTCACCTCTGAGGATCCAAAATCCAACCCCTGGTCTACAAAGCCGGTGGTAGACGCAAAAATAGTTCTGGCATGTTCGTTGGCCAGTGTGCGTACGGTCTTATCAAAATCGGCAATGCCTTCGTTGTTTCTTCGGGTAACCACGAGTGTGCCCGGTTCAAACCGCTGACCGCTTACACTGAAAGCATTTTTGGAAGAGCGCACCTTAATACCTTTTTGCATGAGTGCACCCAGAAAAGCGGCATCGTCTACACTCTGGTAGCGGAAGATGTAGGCGTATGGTCGCTCAGGCAGCGCGGGTGCCGTGGGTTGTTTGGGTTCGTATTTTCTGCCAACGTTCACCCGTTCGTTCAGCGCAAATCCTTTCAGGCCGTAGCCATACATCAGGTTCCAGGCCGTTACATCGTAGGTAAGCGAGTCCGTCAATTTCGATTGGGGTTCGAATACCGTAGTAATGAATCTGCCTTTCGGCTGAAAGATGTTTACCACAATGTCATCGGTAGTAAAGCTTACCGCACCCGTTGTTTGGGTGGCGTAGTCCCAGCCGCGGGTGGCTTTGCCTGCAGCAGGGTGCCCATAGCGTATGCCATGTGTATCCATCCAGGCCGTGAGTCTGCGCACTTTGTCGGTATTGTTATCGCCCTTGATAACATAGGTCTTATACGTGTAAGGTGGGTTGTTGGTAGTTTCTTTAAAATACTTTTCAAACTCATCCACCAGGCGGCTGGCGTTGGCCGAAGAAATTTCCAAAGTAGAAATTCCTGTGGTGTAGTGATGGGTGAGGCGGTCTTTCAGTGTAAGCGGGTCGCCCTCTCTTGTGGTAACCGTGAGGCCGCCCATGCCGTGGCCGCCTTGCTCGTAGGTCATGCCAATGGCACCACTGTACGTGGGGTAGGTATCGCCATAGCTGGGGTAAAATAAATCGAAGCGTTCTTTGGTAAAGTACAACCAACCCTGCTCATCGAAATATTTGGCGTTGTTGCGGCCAATCATGGTCTGGAATTCGCGTTGCCAGTTGCTGATTACTTCGTGGTAGGGTTCTGCAGCCGGTGCGAAATAGTAGGGGTTGTTGTAGCCCTGCTCATGAAAATCTACGTGCACGTGGGGATACCACTCGTTGTAAATCTTTATGCGTGCCTGCGATTCTTTTTGTGTCTCCCAGGCCCAGTCTCTGTTCAGGTCAAACAAATAGTGGTTGGGTCTTCCACCGGGCCAGGGCTCGCGGTGCTCGCGCGTTTGCGGATCGGGGTTAGGGATGACATTGCCATACTGATTGTAGAAGTTGGCGTACCGATCGCGCCCATCGGGGTTAATGCACGGGTCTATGATCACCACGGTATTTTTCAACCATTCTTTCGATCGGGCATTGGCGGGATTCACCAGTTCGTAAATGGTTTTCATAGAAGCCTCCATCGAGTTGGCCTCGTTACCATGCACGTTGTAGCTCAGCCACACAATGGCCACTTTCGTGGATGGAGTGCCATCCAGCAATCCGGCTCTGCGTAAATTGTCCAGCCGTATCTGCTCAATGTTCTTCATGTTTTCTTCAGAAGCAACGATGGCATAGATCAGCGGGCGGTGTTCGTACGTTTCGCCATACTGTTTTACTACTACATTGGGCGTGGCAGCATCCACATACTGAAAGTATTCTACCATGCGGTGATGGCGGGTAAACCGACTACCTAACTCGTAACCCAAAAACTGATCGGGAGATTGAAGCTGTGCCGAAGCCCACACACAAGCTGCAATACCCAGCAGGGTGAGAAAAATTTTTCTGTTCATGTTTTGTAAATCTTTATCTGCAATAGACGATTTTTCGCCCTTATTGCCAACTACACTTTTACTTCAGGCGATTTTGAATCTGCGGAAGGTGGTGAATGATATGTTCTCTAAAGAATAGCATTGCATGTTGCACATTGAGGCGGCCCGCAAAAACGTGCTTGTAAATCTTTTTTCTGATGTGGTGATCGGGAATGGTTTCCAGAAAAGCCTTCAGTTGCAGGCGCAGTTTGTCCCAATCGGCCAGCAGTTGCCGCATATCGGCCTCGGTGGGCGTATGTTCTACCACCACGCGGGGGGCTTTGAATTTGAGAGGCAGCCGCTGACTTACCCGCAGGGCAACCAGCTTCAGGTCTTCCCACCAACCGGTGTCGCCCGTCTCTTCAATGCCCTGGCTTTTCTTTTTCAGGTATACCAAAGAGAGGCGTTCGGCTGTTATCAGGTGGGCCAGGATTTGATTGACCGACCATTTTCCCGGTGGCGCATCCTTCAGTTTCTCGGGTGCCACGTGTTGCAGGCTGCTGATCAACTGTGCGCGCTGTTCTTCCAATTGTTGAAAAAGTTGAGCAAGGCGGGGGTTCATATACGAATGTAGCCAATCATGCCAAAAACCGGATATGCCGCGGCAACACCTCCACACGAAAAGGTGTAAAACCCTCCAGCTCGCCATCCATTTCTACAGGCAGGGGTTCAGGGGCTGTTACCTCTACTTTGGTAAGGGCTTGGTATAAAATGTTTGCATGGTTTACTTTTTTACCTGCTTTGATGCTTTGCAGGTATAGCAGGAAACGCCACACCGGAAAATCGCCCGCAATAAAACCATTCAGCACACCATCGTCTGCCTGTGCATCGGGTGCAATGTAAACGGCATGCCCAAACGCTTTACCGTTGGCCACCGCAAAAACACAAACCCGGCCATTGAACATGCCATCCGGCCAACGAATGGCTACCGACTGTGGCTTCAGTGTAAGAAATGTGCGTACGATGGCGCTAAAATAAGACCATGAAGCGCCCCAGTTTGTATTGCGTGGCAACCTGCGCACCACCTCCGGGCCCAGACCCAGGCTACAGGCATTCATGAAATAGCGTGTGGTTTCACTCCCATCACCAGAGGTCTGCACCACCTTGCCCACATCCACTAGTTGAAAGTGCGCTGCCGCCAATCGGTTGGCCAACTCTTTGGGTTTGGATTTAATGCCCAGGGTTCGGGCAAAATCGTTGCCGGAGCCAAGTGGAATAAGTCCGATGGCTGGCAAGGGCCGTCCGGGTGCCGATAACAATCCATTTACCACCTGGTGGAGGGTGCCATCGCCACCGGTAGCCATGATCAGTTCATAACCTTCGAGCGCACCTTTTGTTGCCAATGCTTCGGCATGCCCGGCATGTTTGGTTTCCCAAATGATAACCGGGGCTACCTGTTGCAGTGCCGGAACAATCTGCCGGTAGAAGTAGGTTTTTCTGCGCGAAATGCCATTGAGAATAATGAGCACCCGCATTTGCACTGCGCTTATTTGCTTTTGCAATTTTTCTTGATGGCCGCTTTGGCATCGGCAGAGCCCAGGTCTTCGGCTCGTTTCAAGTCGAGGCAGCCATCGTAATTGTTGTTCATCAGAATTTTTACGAGCCCGCGTTCCAGGTACGTTTCGGGGTCGCTAGGGTATAACTCAATGGAAGTGGAATAGTCCTCCACGGCTCCGGCATAGTCTTCTTTCTCGGCTTTGCTAAGTGCCCGATTGTCGTAATAAGTCGGGTTGGTGTCGTCTAATTCAATGGCTTTGGTATAGTCGGCAATGGCTCCCTCGTAGTCTTCCATGGTATGCTTCAAAACGCCCCGCAGGTTGAAAGTTTCCGGGTCCTGACCGTCTAACTCAATGGCTTTGCTGTAATCTTCCAGGGCCCCTTTCAGGTCCTCGTTGGCGCTGCGGGCCAGGGCGCGGTTCTCAAACTTCAGTGGATCTTTTGCATCAAGTTGAATGGCCTTATCGTAGTCGGCTATGGCCTTCACAAAATCGCTGATGTTGTAGTAGGCCACACCGCGAAAGTTGTAGAGGTTGGCATCGTCTTTATCCAGTTCAATGGCCTTCGAGTAGTCGTCAATCGCACTCACAAATTCGCCTAACTCTGCCTTTACGATGCCCCGGTTGTAATACTTGTCTGCATCGGGCGGGCCCAGTTCCAACGCCTTCGAAAAATCGAAATACGCGCCCTGCAAGTCTTCAATATTATATTTGGCAAAGCCGCGGTTGGTGTAGGCATTGGTAAACTTCGAATTTAAACGGATGGCTTTGTCTAGGTCTTCAATGGCCCCCTCATCATCTGCCAACACAATTTTTGCCTCACCGCGGTTATTCAATGCATCGGCAAAGGTAGAGTCTTGCTCCAGCGCAAAAGTAAAGTCGCTGATGGCGCCATACACATCGTCTAACGCCAGTCGCGCAATGCCTCGTTGATTAAGGGCATGTTTGTTCTTAGGATTGGCATCGATCAGTTTGGTGAGGTCTGCTTTGGCACCGGCAAAATCGCCTGCTGCTATTTTCTTTTTAGCCGCCTCTATGGCTGCATCTGTGCCCTGGGCCTGAACCGACACTACGGCCCACACAAAAAAGAGTAACATCATCCACCGCATGATCTGAAAAAATTTCGCTCAAGTTAGGAAATATTTGCAGACCCGTTTGCCCCAAAAAGTTACCGGGAGACTGGAGAGACTGCCGTAACTGCCGCAGGTGAAGGGCGCATGGTGCGACTTTTCTGCGCCACGGCTACCAGCAACAGAATGGTTACAAAGATAGAGAATGTGATAAGGCGTTTCATGAATCTTTAACCAACCGGGATTGATCCCGTTTTTAGTATTAGACGCAGAAACTTTTGAAAGGTTTAAGTGATTTTTTGAAACCTTTCGCCCGCTGTTACGTCCGCCAATAAAGTCGTTGGAACGATCATTGCCTCTTTCTGTTATATTGCTGATTCATTACTTAAAGAGACATGAGGAAGAATGTAATCATCGCTGCGCTCGCTTTTCTTTCGTATCCGGCATTCGGGCAAGAGAAACCCCTGGACATGAAGATGGATTTTGAGGAGTACGATCCTCCCTCCACATTGAAGGTGGAAGAACACCGGCTCGTGAAATCAAAATTCCCTTTCATCGATATACACAATCACTACGGCAATATGAATACGGCCGATCTGAGCGAACGTGTAAAGTTTATGGATGAACTGAATATGGGGGTGATGGTGAACCTGAGTGGGCGCGGGTTCCGCAGCAGTGGCGATCATTTGGAGAAGAGCTTCGAAAACATCAAAAAGCAATACCCCAACCGTTTTGTTCTCTTTACCAACGTAGATTTTAACGACATCGATAACCCAGAGTGGGCCGCCCGCATGACGCGGCAACTCGAAGACGATGTGAAACGCGGTGCCAAAGGATTAAAAATTTATAAAAACCTCGGCCTGCATGCCAAAGACAGCAAAGGCAACCGTATTCCGGTAGACGACCCCCGCATAGACCCCATCTGGGCGAAGTGTGGCGAACTGGGCATACCCGTGCTCATTCACTCGGCCGATCCTAAACCTTTCTGGGATCCGATCGACAACCAAAACGAACGCTGGCTGGAGTTGAAGTTGCACCCGGGCCGCAGGTATGATGAGCGGTTTGCCAGCTGGGAGACCATTATTGCAGAGCAACACAACGTTTTCAAAAAACACCCCAAAACAAAATTTATCAATGCGCATTTGGGTTGGTATGGCAACGACCTGAAAAAGCTGAGCGAGTTGATGGACAAGTACCCGAATATGTACACCGAGATTGGTGCCGTGATTGCCGAACTGGGCCGCCAGCCGCGTGCTGCCAAAGCATTTTTAACCAGGTATCAGGATCGTGTGCTCTTTGGCAAGGATAGCTGGGTGCCGAATGAATATGAAACGTACTTCCGCGTATTGGAAACGGAGGACGAGTACTTTCCTTATCACAAAAGGTACCATGCGTTCTGGCGCATGTATGGTATTGGCTTGCCCGATGAAATTCTGAAAAAGATTTATTACAAAAATGCGATGGCCTTGATTCCCGGCATCGACAAAAGTCTGTTTCCGAAGTAGGTCAGAAAGAAAATTGGGTGTTGAGCAGAGGCGATTGTACGAGTGCAATCGCCTCGCTTGTTTTAATATAACTACCATTTACAAGTTGAAAGACCATAACAAGGCGCGTATCGGGATCAATCACCCAGTATTCTTTCACGCCAAAGCGTTCGTATAAATCTTTCTTTCTGATCAGGTCGTGGTTCTTATTACCGGAAGAAAGAATCTCCACCAGCAAATCCGGGGTTCCTTTGAAATGGCCGCTCTCTGTAAATGTGCCTTGGTTGCCGTTCAATAGCACAACAATATCGGGTTGAACTGCATTCTCTATGTCATCCAAAAAAACATCGAATGGCGCTATAATTACCTCACCAAGCCCGTTATCCTCAACTACCTCATCAAGTTTGCGCGCAATTTTTTTCAATGTTTTTTGATGAATGTGTACTGGTGAGGGTGACATGTAGAGTTGATTATCAATCAGCTCGGCCAAAGTGCCCTCAGGCAGAGATCTAAAAACCTCCATGAGCGTATGTGGCCTGTCTTCGATGGTAAACTTCACACAACGAATATACTACAAATGCCGTAAATCGGCATGCTGGTCCAGCATCCAGCCGGTGAGGCTCATGCGCACACGCGTAGCGGGTAAAACTTCATGTTCCAGCAAATCGCTGCGAAAGCAAACCAATGTGCCGGCCGCAGGCAAAATATCTTTCGGCCCTTCGGGTAAATACATGCGTAACTGGCCGCCTTCCGCTGCTGTCCAATCGGGGTTGAGGTAACAGATCACCGAAAGCTTGCGGTGATCGTCTGCTTTGAATTGGTCGAGGTGCCGCTTGTAAAATGCCCCTATCGGGTAGATGGTCATGTGCACTTCGTAGTCTTTCAGGCTCAGGAATAGCGCTTGGTTAACAAAACTTACCAGCGCGTTGAGGCGATGAAGGTAAACCTGAAGTGCAGGCGCGGCCGTTGTGCGATCGATCCACTGAATGTAATCGCCACGAATGGCTTCGTTGATCTGTCTGTCTGTTTTGCCAATGCCCGCTTTTTTAAATCGGGCCATGCCTTGTCGAAAATCTTCCAGCTTCAGAATGGCATCTACCTCTTGTTCCGAAAGAAAATTCTCAACCACCGCATAACCCTGTTCGGCCAGGCCATCGGCAATGGTATTGAAAGTTTGTTCGGGTAGCTGGCTCAACGTGTTATTTCAATTTCTCTTTTAAAAATTCGGCTGTATAGCCTTTCGCTTTTTTTACCATTTCCTCCGGGGTTCCGGCAAACAATAACTGGCCACCTCTCTTTTCTCCGCCCTCGGGGCCGAGATCAATAATCCAATCGGCACACTTGATTACTTCCAGGTTGTGCTCAATAATAATCACACTGTGCCCCTGGTCTACCAACGCGTTAATGGCCTTCAGCAATTTACTGATGTCGTGAAAATGCAAGCCGGTGGTAGGCTCATCAAAAATAAAGAGAATGTGGTCCCTCGCTTCAGATGAGTTTTTGCCCAGGAACGAAGCCAACTTCACGCGCTGTGCTTCCCCACCGCTCAGCGAATTAGACGATTGACCCAGCTTCACATAGCCCAACCCCACTTCATAAAGCGGCAGAATTTTTTCGTATACAGATTTCTTATCGCGGAAAAACTCCAGCGCATCTTCCACCGTCAGATCGAGCACATCGGCAATAGATTTACCCTTGTGCTCTATTTCCAACACATCTTGCTTAAAGCGTTTGCCCTGACACACCTCGCACTTCAGGTAGATATCGGCCATGAACTGCATCTCTACCTTGATCTCACCTTCGCCCTCGCAATTGTCGCAACGGCCACCTTCTACGTTGAACGAAAAATGAGAGGGTTTATAGCCCCGTTGCTGGGCCAGCGGCTGATCTGCATAGAGCTGCCGGATGGCATCGTATGCTTTCACATAACTGATAGGGTTGGATCGTGATGATTTGCCAATGGGGTTCTGGTCTACAAATTCAACCTGGGTAATTTTACTGAAGTCGCCTTCGAGTTTATCGTACCTGCCGGGCGACTCGGCCACCGAGCCATTTAAACGGCCTACCGCGGGGTACAATATTTTTTTAATGAGGGTGGATTTGCCCGAGCCGCTCACACCCGTTACCACCGTAAGCGCGCCCAGGGGAAACTGCACAGTGAGGTTCTTCAGGTTGTTTTCGCGGGCCCCCACCACCGTTACACTGTCTTTCCATTTTCTTCTTGTCGCAGGTACCGGTATTTTTTCGCGGCCACTCAGATAGTTGGTAGTGTGCGATTGCACCTTGCCATTGAGTTCTTTGAGCGAACCTTGAAATACCAACTCGCCACCGTGGCTGCCTGCATCGGGGCCAATGTCGATGATCTGATCTGCCGCCCGCATGATCTCCTCCTCGTGCTCCACCACAATTACCGTGTTGCCCAAATCGCGTAAAGATTTCAGCACCTCCACCATTCTTTCTGTATCACGCGGGTGCAGCCCAATGCTGGGCTCATCCATTATGTACATGGAACCAACGAGTGCGCTACCGAGCGAAGTGGCCAGCTTGATGCGCTGAAACTCTCCACCCGACAGTGTGTTGGTAAGGCGGTTAAGCGTAAGATAACCCAATCCCACCTTCACCAGGTACTCCAGCCTGAATTTGATTTCTGTTAGCAGTCGTTCCGAAACTTTTTTATCGTATTCAGGCAGCTTCAACTCCTGGAAAAACACCAGGGCTTCTTCTATGGGCAACAACACCAGGTCGGTAATGGAGGTATCATTGATTTTTACGTACGAAGCATCTTTGCGCAGGCGCGTGCCCCTGCAATCGGGGCAGGTGGTGCGCCCGCGGTAGCGCGACAACATCACGCGGTACTGTATCTTGTGCATCTTCGACTCCAGGTATTTGAAGAAGTCGTTGATGCCATCGAAATGTTCGTTGCCATTCCAGAGCAACTCTACCTCTTTGCGGCTCAGTTCGTTGTAAGGCCGGTGGATGGGGAAATCGAACTTGATGCCATTTTTTAGCAGCGGCTTCAGCCACTGGCTCATCACCTCGCCACGCCAGGGGGCAATGGCCCCCTCAAACACCGACATGCTTTTGTCGGGAATCACCAAGTCTTCGTCTATGCCGAGCACTTTACCAAAGCCTTCGCAGGTCTGGCAGGCGCCATACGGGTTGTTGAAGCTGAAGAAGTTGGGAGAGGGCTCGGTAAAGGTGATGCCATCCAGTTCGAAGCGGTCGGAATAGTGTTGGGTGGACTTGCCCTCTACATGCACGTAACAATCGCCATGCCCTTCGAAGAAAGCCGTTTGCACGGAATCGGAAAGGCGGAAGGTAAGGTCTTCATCGGCCGCATTCACTGCGGCACGGTCTATCAGTATTTCAAACTCACCGGATACCTTTGGCTTTTTGACAGCCGTTTTCTTCTTACTCTCGGCTGCCGGTGGGTGGAGCAATTCCTCAATGAATTTCACTTCACCATTCATCAGCACACGTGCAAAGCCCTTGCTCAGCAGCAGGTTCAGCTCGTCTTCCAGTTTACGGCCCTTTTGCAACTTCAGGGGGCAGCTAACCATGATGCGTGTGCCTTCCGGCAACCGGTTGATGGCATCTACCACATCGGTTACTGAATCGCGCTTTACTTCTTTACCGCTAACGGGCGAATAGGTTTTGCCGATGCGGGCAAAAAGCAATTTCAGGTAATCGTACACTTCGGTGGTGGTGCCCACCGTAGAACGCGGGTTGCGGGTGTTTACCTTCTGCTCGATGGCGATGGCGGGCGAAACCCCACGGATGTAGTCCACCTCTGGCTTTTCCATGCGGCCCAGAAACTGGCGGGCGTACGAGCTGAGGCTTTCTACGTACATGCGCTGGCCCTCGGCAAAAAGCGTATCGAAAGCCAGTGAAGATTTGCCCGACCCCGACAAACCCGTAATGACCACCAGTTTGTTGCGCGGGATGGCCACACTCAGGTTCTTGAGGTTGTTGACCCGTGCCCGCTTAATAATAATAAAATCTTTAGGGCTTAGTTCATCAAGGTGCGTATCGGCCGGAACGGGAAGGTTGCTCATGAAAGTCTGCAAAAATAAGAAACACCACCCATGCGGATGGTGTTCCTGCTTGTTTAAATATCTTTCTAGCGTTTAGTCGTCAAAGTCGGGGTCGTAGCTGGCTTCGCGGCCCCGTTTGCTGCCACCGCCTTCCTCATCGTAATCGTTTCCACTGCTGCTGCTTTCGAAATCATCATCGCTGTTGTTGTCGAAATCATCGCTGTCATCCGGGCTGGCTCCAAATTCATCCTTCTCCTGTGCTTCCACATCATATTCACCATCGCTGTTTTTGGTAACGGGCACCTTAATCAGGTAGGTGGCATCGTCCGTTTCCAGCGGGAAAACAAAGATGGGTTCCTTTTTTGCGTTGGTGATGCGGGTGATACTGGCCTCGTATCCATTTGGATACTGGTCCCTCAATAGCTCCCTCAATTCCTCGTTCAGGGTATCCAAACTTTTAATAACGCGCTTTTTGCTTACAGCCATATATCGTCCTAAAAAAAACGCTCCAAATAGCTCAAGATTTTTGATTACAGGCAAGATTTTTTGAAAATTTTTTGCGTTGTATCTAAATCTTTCTACTTTTCTCACCTCAAACATTATTTCTACATAACCCCGGACACTATCGAGCGCTGTTTTTACGTTACCAAAAAGTGAGATTGCATGATAGACAGCAGATTCAGCGACAGCCAATTGGTGTCGCTCTATCAAACAGGTAACGAAGAGGCGTTTGAGATGCTACTTCACCGACACAAGTCCCGTATTTATACGGCCATTTATTTAATAGTGAAAGACCGCTACGTGGCAGAGGACCTTCTGCAAGAAACGTTCATCAAAGCGATTAACACCATTAAAGGAGGGCGCTATAATGAAGAGGGCAAGTTCTTACCGTGGATCAGCCGGATTGCGCACAACCTGGCCATCGACTACTTCCGCAGAGACAAGCGTTACCCCGAAGTAGTGCTGGAAGATGGCCACCGCATATTCGACTCGGTTCAGTTTGCTGCAGAATCGTTTGAAGACGTGCAGGTAATGCGCGACACCAAAACGGCCCTGCGTACATTTATTAAGGAGCTTCCGGAAGAACAAAAGCAGGTGCTGATTATGCGGCACTACCTGCAAATGAGCTTTCAGGAAATTGCCGACAAAACAGGTGTGAGTATTAACACAGCGCTGGGACGAATGAGGTACGCGCTGATCAACCTGCGAAAGAAAATGATGAAATCTAACATCGCCTATGATAAAAATCTTTACCCAAAACGATTTGATCAAATACCTATACCACGAGACCTCGGAGGAGGAATCGAGGGAGATCAATAAGGCCCTATTGTGCGATTCTGAATTGCAGGCCCAGTATAATGAGTTGAAGGCGCTGCGCCAGCAATTGAAGGATTCGGAGGCGGAGCCGTCTCCTACCACCGTGCTGAATATTCTCAGTTATTCTCGCAGCATGCCGGCAGGCAAGTCATCGTAGGGTTTATAGTTCTTCTATTTTCAGGTTGCGCCACCGCACTTTCACACCTCCGCCATCGTGAATCTGAAGTGCAATTTGCCCTGTGGTCGCGCCAATTTTTTCATCGGTTAGAAAGATCATCTGCTCTCCATTGAGCCACGTGGTAACTTCGTTGCCCTCCACCTGCACCACCAGCGTATTCCATCCATCGGGTTTTAGAAATTTTTCCTTGGCAGCCTCCGGCTGTATCAGCCACCCACGCCCGTACGATTCGTAGATGCCACCCGTATGCGCATTGAGCGGGGCCACCTCCGCCTGCCAGCCAGTAATTTTGGTGCCTTCTATGGAGCTGTGAAAAAACACACCACTATTGCCGTTAGACTCCTGAAAAAAATCTGCCGATAGCCGGAAGTTTTTATACGAGGCATCGGTTGCCAGGTAGCCATATTGTTTGTCGGGGCCGCTTTCGCAAACCAATTCGCCCTTGTCTACATACCATTTTTCTGTGCCATAAATTTTCCAGCCGGTCAGGTCTTTTCCGTTAAAAAGGTTCTTGGTCTGGGCACCCGCCATCAGGGTTGCCATCATCATACCGGCCACTACTGCAACTAAGCGCATATTTATTTGGTTTGGATACTGTGTAAAAATAAACATTGCCACGTTTCGTCCATGTCTAAACCTTCTTTTTCGTGCACGATTCATTTCGTGTTTAAAAGACCTTTTCTTTTCTGCACAAATACGCTGCAGCTACAACAACCCTTGTTCTTCCAGTTTGCTTTTTAATTTTTCATGGTTTACCCAGAATTTTCGCTCCACTTCTCTCAGTAGACTTTTAAACTCGGGCGAGGCTTCTATTTCAGTAAGCTCCGGGCCTTTATCCATAAACAAAATTATCCAGTAGTGAATATTGTCTTCTTTTGTAAAGAGTCTCATGTGTTCAAGGGCTTTGGCCCTATCATTCATCTGACAATAATAAACGGACAAGCCAATGTTCTTATAGACTGTTTGGTCGCGCTCTACATATTGCCGGTATCGTTCATAAAATGCTTTGGCCTTTTCGGTTTCGCCTGCCAATTCATATACGCGACCGATCACCAAATTTTCATGTTCAAACACATCTATTCTTTTTGCTTCGCGCTGGTAGTTAAATCTTTTATAGTAATGATAGGCAGCCTCATAATCCTTCAGGTAATAGCTCACCTTCGCAATGTCCTGCAGGATATCAAACCGGTTGGTATCTCTTTGAAATTCTGTGAGCAAAAGGTTGCGGGTGTGTTGCATATCTCCTTCTTTGGCATACAGCACAAAAGCACGCACGTAGCGCGAGAAGGCATTTTCAGGGTTATACGCTAACGACTTATCAATGTGCGCCAGTGCCTGATCTACAAATCCTGCTTGTATCAGTGCATTTCCCAGCCGCAAATGAAAATAACTGATTGCAACCGAATCGCCTGAGTTGGCGTTTCGCTGAAGGCCCTTCAATGCGTACTCCAGGTACTTGCCTGTATTTGGCAAATACATATAGTAAAAGTCCGTCAACAACCCGAGCACTTCATCTGAGTTGGGATTGTATTCGAGCGCACGCTCTAAGTAGGGTAATGCTTCTTTGTACTGCTTGCGATTAAGGTAGTACATTCCTTTCGCCATTACGCTTTCGGCCAAATGGGGATCATACAGCACGGCCTTATCCGCGTAAGCCCCAAGCTTGTCTACATACATTTTTTCAGTTTGAAACATATCCAGGTAATAACACGCCATGCCTGCACACGCGTATGCCAAAGCAAATGTATTGTCTTTGAAAATCGCTTCATCGAAAAAAACCAGCGATTGCATCAGGTTTGATGCGCCTCCTCTTTCCAACAAGTCAACTCCTTTTAGAAAGGCATCGTATGCTTCCAGGTTTTGTGTGGGTATCTTTTGAATCCGGCTTTTTTCATCGGGTGTAATTACCGCTTGAATTTCTCCGGCAATGTCGTTAGCGATTTCCTGCTGCAGTGCAAAAATGTCTTTGGCTTCGCGTCTGTATTGTTTGCTCCACAAGTGCTTATCGGTGGTACCTTCAATCAATTGAATGTTCAGCACAATTTTGTTGTCTATTTTCTGGCCACTGCCTTCTACTACATACCCTGTTTTTAGTTCCGCAGCAATTTCGGGAATGGTCTTTGCGCTGTTGCGAAACTTTTCTGCCGAAGTACGGCTCAGTACCTTCAGGTCTTTTATTTTTTGAAGGTTGTTGAGTGTGGCATCCATCAAACCGTTGATGAGGTACACGTTGGAGGAATCGTTGCTATCGTTTTTAAAGGGCAGTACCACAATGGATTTTTCTGTGGCAGCCGGTTCGGCCGCTTTCCATTTCGTAAACGACCACCAACCCGCTGCCGCCACTAACAGCAATGCCGGTGCCACCCATAACCAACCCCATGGTTTGTTCGTAGGTGGAGCCAGAGGCGCTATTAAAGGTTCATCAACAATAGATCGCTTACCTACCTCACCGGGTGGATACCCATAATACTCGCGAAAGCACTTGATGAAATAAGAGGTGCTGCTAAATCCTACCTGGTGGGCCACTTCCGACACATTCAAGGAGCCCGCGCGCAGCAATTCCATACCCCGGTTCAGGCGCACCTGGCTAATCAGTTGGCTTACCGACAAGTTGGAGGCCTTTTTCACTTTGCGCAGAAGGTTAGAACGGCTCATGTTCAGCGCATCGGCCAACTCCGACACGCCAAACTGCTCGTTGGCAAGGTTGCCTTCTATTGTTGCCGTTAGCTGCTTGAGAAATTCCTTATCGGGTGAATGATTATCGGGCATTGGGAGCAATGAAATCAGGGCGAAATAACAAAAACCAACGGTGAAAGCTAAGTGCAAATATCGTGGCCTGACGATTAAGAATCGTTAGCGTTTTGGCCCATCCGATTGCCAGCTGGGGCCCTATTTGCTTCAATTTTAACATGGCTGCAACAAAATTGATACTGATTCCCGCAAAATTGATGGCTTTGTCTACCTGAGTGATAAGCCTTACCGGTGATGGGAGACTTCCTTTGTGCCATCAAAAAAAACGAACAACTATGAATTCAATGATTAACACCTTTGCCTGCTGCTTGCTAGTAATTGCTATGGGTTGCAGTACGAAAGAAACCAAAAAGGAAGGCGCCCCCGATGTAGACCTGCATACGGCCGTGATATCGGACAATATGGAAGCCGTGAAGCAGCACATTTCTGCCGGCAGCGACCTGAATGTACGTGACCCCTTTGGTGGCTCCAGTCCGCTGATCAGCGCAGCCGTGTTTGGCAAAACGGAAATGGCCAAAGTATTGATTGATGCGGGCGCAGACCTGAATTTTCAGAACAACGATGGCTCCACCGCGCTGCACACAGCCGCATTTTTTTGCCGCCCTGAGATCGTGCAACTATTGCTGAATAAAAATGTCGATAGAAATATCAAAAACAAATTTGGTGCTACCGCCTACGACAATGTGGCTGCACCGTTCAGCCAGATGAAAGATGCCTACGACATGATGGGAAATGTACTCGGTCCCATGGGTTTGAAACTCGACTACGCTTACATTGAAAAAACACGCCCAGAAATTGCCGCGATGTTGGAGTAGCGGAAAGACTAGATCGCCATTCAATTTCATTCATCCCAAAAAAAATCATCGCTTTGAACACGGACTCCAACAGGCGCCACGACATCGACTGGCTTCGCGTAATCGCTATCGGGTTATTATTGATTTACCACGTGGCCATTGGCTTTCAATCATGGGGCGTTATGATTGGTTTCATCACCACGCCCAAACTTTGGCCCGGGTTGTGGCCGCCTATGGCTCTGCTAAACGTGTGGCGCATACCGTTGCTGTTCTTTGTGTCGGGCATGGGCGTGTACTTTGCCATGCGACAACGCACGCTGGTGCAACTGCTGGCCGAGCGTTCCAAGCGCATTTTGCTCCCGTTTGTATTTGGCATGTTTGCCGTGGTGCCGCTGCACCAACTGTTGTGGCGGCACCATTACGGCATGAGTCTGGTGTATAGCTACGACCCCGGCCATCTCTGGTTTTTGGCCAACATTTTCATCTACGTGGTGGTACTTTGCCCCTTGTTCTATTTTTTCAAACAAAACAGTGGGCACCGGGTGGTACAGTTCATACAAAATACCTTCGCCCAACCCGTTGGCCTGTTGGTGGTAGCTGCAGCATTTGTGGCCGAAGCAATGATTGTTAAACCAATGCCCTTCGAACTCTATGCCATGACCTGGCATGGATTTTTTATGGGCCTGCTTGCCTTCTTCTTCGGATACTGTTTTGTGTGGAGCGGACCGGCATTCTGGGTGTTGATTGTGCGGTGGCGCTGGGCATTACTTATACTGGGTGCGTGTCTATTTTTAGCACGCATACAATACTGGGGCATGGGTACCCCACTTTATCTTCTTGCAATGGAATCTTTAATGTGGATAGTAGCTGTGCTTGCGTTTGGAAATAAATACCTGCAAAAGCCGCGCAAAGCGCTTGCTTACCTGAGCCAGGCGGCCTACCCGGTTTACATGCTGCATATGGTCTTTCTGTACCTGGGCTCCGTCTTAATCTTCCCACTGCCCGTTCCGGCACCCGTTCAGTTTTTGCTGGTGCTGGCGTTTACTGCGGGCGGATGCTTTTTATCTTTCGAAATCATCAGGCGATTGAAATGGGTAAGGCCATTGTTTGGTCTTAAGATGTAACCCCCAGAGTTGCTGCGCCCCGTCAGTCCTGTAAAAGACGCGGAATCATGGTACGAATTGGCTTTGCTTTTTCTTTCTTTGCATCCGAAAAAACAAGGCTAGCAGATACCCGCACGCATGGATGTTCTTATCCTTCACCAGCATTTCAAAACACCCGCAGGTGGAGGTGCCATCCGGTCGTACTACCTGGCCAAAGCATTGGCCGATCGTGGGCATAGAGTAGTGGTGATTACCGCCCACAACCAGCGCCACTACCACTTCGAAAAACTGGAAGGAATAGAGGTGCACTACCTCGCTGTTGATTACGACAACCGTTATGGCTTCTACGCGCGCGGGTGGGCATTCTTGAAATATTTATTGCTGGCGGGCCGGTTAGCAGCCAGGCTGCCCAAGCCGCACATTTGCTACGCCATTTCCGTGCCCATTACCATTGGGTGGGTGGCGCGTTGGCTCAAGTGGCGCCACCGTATCCCCTTTATTTTTGAAGTGGGAGATTTGTGGCCCGATGCACCGGTGCAAATGGGTTTCGTAAAAAATTACTTTCTGCAACAGGTGCTCTACCAGCTGGAACGCAATACCTACCGCGCGGCAAACAGTATTGTTGCACTCTCTCCCGCCATTGCCGAGGCCATCCAGAAAAAAGTGCCGGGTAAATCGGTTCATGTTATACCCAACATGGCCGACTGCGAATTCTATCAGCCTGTTACCAAAGATCCGCTACTGGTACAACGGTTCGGGTTAGAGGGGAAGCTGGTGGTTTCTTACCTGGGAGCCGTGGGCGTGGCCAACGGTTTGGATTATTTATTGGAGTGCGCCAATGCTGTGCGCAAGGCACAACTACCGGTTCACTTCCTCATCTGTGGAGACGGAGCCTTGTTAGACCGACTGAAAAACAACGCGGTTCAATTGGGGCTTATCAAAGATGTGCAAACTGCGAAAGGCGACTGGCTCACGTTTTTGCCCTTCACCAACCGTAAGGGTGTGCAGGAAATTTTGAACGTGACCGATGCGGTTTTTGTGAGTTATAAACCGGTACCCATTCTGGAGACGGGTTCACCCAACAAGTACTTTGATGGCCTGGCGGCCGGAAAAATGATCGTCATCAATTTTGGTGGGTGGATAAAAAAAGACATTGTGGAAAGCGGCTGTGGCTTTTTTGTAAGCCCACAGCGGCCCACTGAATTTGTGGCAAAGATTACTCCTTTCATCGAGAATCCGTTGCTCCTGGCAACTTGTCAGCAAGCGGCCCGCAACCTGGCCTTGCAGAAGTACAGCCGAAGAAAGTTAACGGAGGAGTGGATTAGAATAATCCTAAGCGGAGGCTAAGTTCATTTACGAGAATTATCAACACCTCTGCTTCAACACTTTTTTACAAATACACAATCATACCAAATACTACGCCAGACTCAACATCCCTTTCTCCTTTGCTTCCAGAAGAGAGTGCCCAGTAAGGTGCTGGTCTACGGAACGGGCGGCTTCTCTGCCTTCGCTGATGGCCCACACCACCAGCGACTGACCTCTGCGCATATCGCCTGCTGCAAAAATATGCTCTACCGATGTTTTATAACGACTGGCTTTTACGTTGCCGCGGTCATCCAACTCTACACCCAACTGTTGCAGCAGCCCCTGGTGCTGCGGGTGCACAAAGCCCATGGCCAGTAAAGCCAGTTCGCACGGAATCACGCGTTCGGTACCTGCTACCTCTTTGAATGAACCCGGCTGAGGCCACTCAACCTCCACTACTTTTAACCCCACCAGGTTTCCCTTTGCATCGCCTACAAACTCCTTGGTCAGAATGCTCCACTGTCTTTCGCAACCCTCTTCGTGCGAAGTGGACGTACGCAATATCATGGGCCAGTTGGGCCACGGCATTTGTGGGGTGCGATCTTTGGGCGGCTTGGACAAAATTTCTATCTGGGTAACACTTTTTGCCTTGTGGCGATTGGATGTGCCCACACAGTCGGAACCTGTGTCGCCACCGCCTATTACCACTACGTTTTTGCCGGTAGCCCAGATTTCTTCACCCGCTATTTTTTTATCGCCTACTCTGCGGTTTTGTTGGGTAAGAAAGTCCATGGCAAAGTGCACACCTTTCAGGTTTCTTCCCGGAATAGGTAAGTCTCTTGGCACCGTAGAGCCACCACACAAAAGTATGGCATCGTGCTCCTCGCGCAACTGCGCTACCGAAACATTTACCCCTACGTTGGCATTGGTGATGAATTTAACGCCCTCTTCTTTCATCACCTCGAGCCTGCGATCGAGAACGCGCTTGTCCAACTTAAAATCGGGGATGCCGTAACGCAGCAAGCCACCAATTTCATCGGCACGCTCATACACGGTTACCCAATGGCCCGCATAATTTAATTGGGCCGCTGCCGCCAACCCCGCAGGGCCCGATCCCACCACGGCTACCTTTTTGCCGGTGCGCTGCTGTGGTATCCTTGGCTTTACATATCCGTTCTCAAATGCCTTTTCAATGATGGACTTCTCGATGTATTCAATGGCTACCGCTGGCTTGTTGATACCCAACACGCAAGAGGCCTCGCATGGGGCAGGACAAATGCGCCCGGTAAATTCCGGGAAGTTGTTGGTGGAAATCAGAATTTCGTAGGCCTGCTTCCAGTTTTGCTGGTAAACCGCATCGTTAAATTCGGGGATGATGTTACCCAAAGGACATCCGTTGTGACAAAACGGAATGCCACAATCCATACAGCGCGCTGCCTGCTTATAGGTAATTTTTTCGTCAACTGCGCCATCTACTTCAAAGTAGTCGCGCACGCGTTCGCTCACACTTCGCTTTTCCGGTAGTTGGCGGCTTTCTTCTAAAAATCCTGTTGGCTTTCCCATAACATTTCCTCAGTTCCAAGGGGAGCGGGACTCCTGTTTAGTTTAGTTTTTTCTTTGTCGGCCGGCACGCCTGGTCACCGAAGCACCAGGCGGGTCGGGTGGCCGCACATTTAGTTCAGTGTTACGTTCAATTTTTTGTTCTTTTCAAGCACTGCCTTGTAGTCTACTGGCATCACTTTAATAAACTGTTTGAATGTCTTCGGCCAGTAACTTAGCACGTGGGCCGCAACATCGCTCTTTGTGTGCTGTTGGTGGTTGGTGATGAGTTTCTTCAGCAGCCGTTGCTCCTCCTCGTCAATGGTGTCCAGCAGCACCATTTCCATGTTGCAGTTTTTCACGAAGGTGTTGTTCACATCCCACACGTACGCCACGCCACCACTCATGCCGGCCGCAAAATTTCTTCCTGTTTCGCCAAGTATCACTACAGTGCCGCCCGTCATGTATTCGCAGCCGTGGTCACCCACGCCTTCCACCACCACCTTCACGCCAGAGTTGCGAACGGCAAACCGTTCGCCCGCCATGCCGCGGATATATGCCTCACCGGAAGTTGCACCAAAAAAGGCTACGTTGCCCACAATGATGTTGCGCGATGGATTGTAAGTAATGTTTTTATCGGGGTACAAAATCAGCTTACCTCCCGACAGGCCTTTGCCAAAATAGTCGTTGGCATCGCCTTCCAGCTCGAAAGTAATTCCCGCTGCCATAAAGGCGCCAAAACTCTGACCTGCCGTTCCGCGAAAGCGATAGTAAATGGCATCTTCCGGCAACCCAGCCCCTTTGTATATTTTACTTACTTCGTTCGACAGCATGGTGCCCACCGCACGATCCTGGTTGGTGATTTTGAAAACGCCCTGCACGGGCTCGCCCTTCTCCAGCGCGGGGGCCGCTATCTTCATCAGCGTGCGGTCAAGCACAGACTCAATACCATGGTCTTGCTCCTCCTGTTTAAATAACGGTGTATCCAGGCTCATGGGCTCTTTGAAAAGGATGGGCGTCAGATCGAGATTTCTGTATTTCCAGTGTGCCTCCAAACCGCGTACCTCCAACCGGTCGCTTTGACCGATCATTTCGTTGACGGTGCGGAATCCGAGCTCGGCCATGATTTCGCGTAACTCCTCGGCCAGAAAATGGAACAGGTTGATGACGTATTCCGGCTGGCCCGTGAAGAGCGCCCGCAGTTCTTTGTTTTGCGTGGCCACACCCACAGGGCAGGTGTTGAGGTGGCACTTGCGCATCATAATACAACCCGCAGTTACAAGGGCAGCCGTTGCTACACCCCATTCTTCAGCACCAAGCAATGCGGCAATGGCCAGGTCGCGCCCGGTGCGTATTTGTCCATCGGCTTGCAACACTACCCGCCCGCGCAATTTATTGCGCACCAAAGTCTGGTGTGCTTCGGCCAGGCCCAATTCCCATGGTAAGCCTGCATGGCGAATGGAGCTAAGGGGCGATGCCCCCGTGCCGCCATCATGACCCGCTATTAAAATAACATCGGCATGTGCCTTGGCCACGCCCGAAGCAATGGTGCCCACACCCGCCTCGGAAACCAGCTTTACGCTGATGCGCGCCTCGCGGTTGGCATTCTTCAAATCAAATATCAACTGCGCCAGGTCTTCGATGGAATAAATATCGTGGTGCGGTGGGGGTGAGATGAGCCCCACACCCGGAGTGGAGTGACGCACACGGCCAATCCAATCGTCTACCTTGTGGCCAGGTAGCTGCCCTCCTTCGCCTGGCTTGGCACCCTGCGCCATCTTAATCTGCAACTCCTGTGCATTGGCCAGGTAATAACTCGTTACACCGAAACGACCGGAGGCTACCTGCTTAATGGCCGAATTCTCCCAGTCTCCATTGGGCAGGCGCGCAAACCGAACTTCGTCTTCGCCACCCTCGCCACTGTTGCTTTTGCCGCCAATGCGGTTCATGGCTACTGCCAGCGTGCGGTGCGCCTCGTAAGAAATGGAACCAAAAGACATGGCACCCGTGGCAAAGCGCTTGAAAATATTTTCCTTTGACTCCACTTCGCTTACCGGAATGGACTTGCCTTTGCGGAATTTGAAGAGGCTGCGCAGCGTGATAGCCTTCTCGCTCTGGTCATTCATCAACTTCGAATATTTTTTAAACATGTCGAAGTCGTTGGTCTTGGTAGCCTGTTGCAGCAAATGAATCGTCTGCGGGTTGAACAGGTGTACCTCTCCGCGCTGTTTCCATTGGTAGACACCGCCCACAGCCAACCGTGGGGTAAAGTTGGCGGTTTTGGGGAATGCCAGGCTATGTTTGGCCAAGGCCTCTTTGGCTATGTCATCTAACGTAAGGCCTTCAATTCGGCTTACGGTTCCGGTAAAATACGTTTCAATTACTTCGCTGCTGATACCCAATGCTTCAAAAATCTGGGCACCATGGTACGACTGCAACGTGCTGATACCCATCTTGCTCATGATCTTCAGCAACTCGCCCGCTACGGCCATCTTATAATTGTAAATGGCCTGCTCTTCGGTCAACTCTTCCTTCAGCAGGTTTTTCTTCTTCATGTCGTGTATGGTTTGGTACACGAGGTAAGGGTTTACACCCGAAGCACCATAACCCAGCAGTGTGGCAAAATGATGCGTCTCCCACACATCGCCTGCTTCTACCAGCAATCCCACTTTGCCACGTAGCCCTTTGCGTATCAGGTCGTGGTGTACGGCTGCGGTAGCCAGCAGAGATGGAATCTGGGCGTGGCCACTATCGAAACTGCGGTCTGAAAGAATGATAATGGTAAAGCCATCTTCAATAGCATCGGTAACGTATTGGCAAACGCGGTTCAAACCCTTTTCGAGGGAACCGGGCTGGCCATCGGCTTTGAAATAGGTGTAGATGGTTTTGGTTTGCAGATGGCGGTGGTCGATGTAACGGATGCGCTCCAGCTCGCTATTACTTAGAATGGGCGTAGGCAACTCCAGCGTAATGCAGTGCTCGGGCGACTCTTCCAGCAGGTTGAGCGAACCACCCACATGCGAAGCCAGCGACATGATGAGGCGTTCGCGGATCGGATCGATGGGCGGATTGGTTACCTGCGCAAACAGTTGTTTAAAATAACTGGACAGGTGCTGTGCCTGCTGAGACAAGACTGCCAGCGGCACATCGCTACCCATAGAGCCCAACGCCTCTTTGCCTGTTTCGCACATTTGGGCCAAAATCACGCGCAGGTCTTCAGAAGTAAAACCAAACGAAATCTGACGCTTTAAAAATGTATTGGGGTCGTACTTGTGGAAACTGCCCCCTGGTTCTGGCAAGTCCGACAACTTAATCTTATTGGTGCGCAGCCATTCGCCATAAGGCTGTTGGGTGCAGATCTTCTTTTTCAGCTCCTCATCGCTGATGATGCGGCCCTGCTCCATGTCTACCACAAACATTTTGCCGGGTTGCAGACGGCCCTTCGAAACTACTTTGGCCGGGTCGACATCGAGCACCCCTACCTCAGACGCCATCACCACCATGTCATCGTTGGTAACAATGAAGCGCGAAGGGCGCAGACCGTTTCTGTCGAGTGTGGCACCGATGATCTTGCCATCCGTGAACGTAATGGAAGCGGGGCCATCCCAGGGCTCCATCAGGTTAGCGTGGTATTCGTAGAAGTCGCGTTTTTCGCGGCTCATGTTTTCGTTGCCATCCCACGCCTCGGGTATCAGCATCATCATTACGTGCGGCAAAGAGCGGCCGGCATGCACCAGCAGTTCGATGGTGTTGTCTAAGTTCGATGAGTCTGACTGCAGTGGGTTGCACACGGGCAGAATCATGTTCAGCTCTTCGCGCGTAAAGTAGGGCGATGAAAAAAATGCTTCTTTCGATTTCAGCCAGTTAATGTTACCACGCACGGTATTGATTTCACCATTGTGGGCAATGTAGCGAAAGGGTTGCGCCAGCCTCCAAGAAGGAAAAGTGTTGGTAGAGAACCGCGAGTGAATCACCGCAAAGGCACTCACCACCTCTTCGTGCTCCAGGTCGGGAAAGTAGAACCGAACCTGCCCGGAGGTAAGCATACCTTTATACGAAATGGTTTTGTACGAAAGCGAGGAAAAATAAAACTGGTTGTTTACGCCCTTTACCGACTCGCTCACGATGCGTGTGCTGAACTTGCGCAGGATAAACAGCTTGCGTTCGAAATCATCGAGGTCTTCAATAAAATCGGGGCGTTGAATAAACACCTGTTCCATTACGGGCTCTTCGCGCAAAGCCGTTTCGCCCAACTCTTTGTTTTCCGTGGGCACCTGGCGGTAGCCCAACAGTGTCATCTTCATTCTTTTGATCTGGCGGTTCAGCACGGTGCGGCACTCTTCGCGCACTTTGGCATCGCGCGGAAAGAAGATGAGGCCTACGCCATAGTTGCCAAACGAGGGCAATGTAAAACCTTGCTGAAGGCATTCTGTAAAAAAGAACTCGTGCGGAATTTGAATCAGAATACCTGCGCCATCTCCCGTGTTGGCTTCGCAGCCACAGGCGCCCCGGTGCGCCATGCGTTCCAACATGGTCAATGCATCGCTCACGATCTGATGAGACTTACGGCCCTTCATGTTGGCAATGAAACCAACTCCGCAGGAGTCTTTTTCGAACTCGGATCGATAAAGACCTTGTACTTGTTCTTCCAATTTCAATGGGTTAGGGTGGACAAAATTTGATTAAAGTTAATACTGCAATGACAGATATTTATTTCGTGTTTTGAGGAATAGTCCATTATTTCTTTTGATTTTTACTAACACTTAGTAGCTAAAACGTTTGTACCGGCTGCATTGCCGCTCGGGCCAACGAAAAAAAATTTTAGAACATGAAAAGCACAGGCACACCGAAAACGATTGCCGTTACCACACTGCTGGTCTTGCTGACTCTGGCCACTGCGTTCGAGGTGGCTTACAGCCAGACATACACTATCGAAACGGTGCCCAATCAAAAAGTGATGGCCAACCATTTGGTGTCTAACCCCGATGGCATTTTGAGTGCAGGCACTGAAGCCTTACTGAATCAAAAGCTCGACAGTTTGGAGCAGATCACTTCCGCCCAGGTGGCGGTAGTTTTGCTGCACTCGATAGGCGAAGAGAGTGAATTTGACTTTGCACAAGCCCTGTTTCGTCATTGGGGCATTGGCCAATCGCAAAACGATAACGGGTTGCTGATACTTTTTGTGGAAGACAAACGCGTAATCCGTTTTCACACCGGCTTTGGGCTGGAAGGCATCTTACCCGATGTGGTTTGCAAACGCATACAAATGGAGAAGATGGTGCCCAGGTTCAAAGAAGGCGATGTGGATGGCGGCCTGGTAGCTGGTGTGAACGAGGTGATTAAAATAGTGGGCGATCCCGCGTATGCGGAAGAAGTAAACAATACAGAAGGCGGCATGGAGGAGTGGGGGCCCGACCATTGGCTGGGATTGGCCGTATTTATTTCTGTTCCGTGGCTCATCATTTTTCTGATTGTATTTTTAGTGAAGCAGGCAAGCGGCTTTGCCAATTCTAACAATGGACCGAAGGACGCCATACATACTTTACTCACCAAAGGGCAATGGTTGTTTTTGTATTGGGTGTTGCCCCCGGTAGTTTTTGTTACGGCCTCCACTTATGGCAGCGGCTGGGTTTTCTTGTTTACGATCTACGGGTATTTTGCTTTTTTGGTGATACTGAAATTCATACACCTGCAGATACAAACGCAGCGCTTTTCGGCTAAAGAAGAGTTTCATAACCTTTACCAGTTTTACCGCAAGAACAAAGGCTTTTGGATTGGCATGGCGATTCTTTTTCCGGTGCCTTTTCTATTGCTGATCTGGGGCTTCTTCCGCACCATGAAATCCTTCCGCACCAAGCCCCGTAAATGCAAAAACTGTAACGCCCGCATGCATATGCTGGATGATTTGGCCGAAGATGAATTTCTTCGGAAGTCCATGCTGATGGAAGAAGAACTGAAGTCGGTAGACTACGATGTGTGGCAATGCAGTCAGTGCCACCACCTGGCTATTGAAGCCTACTACAACGACAAGACCACTTACGAGCCTTGCCCAAAATGCAGAACCATTGCCTACCACGAAGTAAGCAGGCGCACCATTAACGAGGCCACTACCTCCTCATCGGGTTTGCGCGAAATCAACAAGGCCTGCGAATTCTGCAACTATAAACGAACCGAAACAGAAACCATACCCATGATTGTGGTGAGTTCCAGTTCCCGCGATAGCTCTTCTTCGTCCAGCGATTCGGGCGGAAGTTTTGGCGGGGGCGACAGCGGAGGTGGTGGTGCCAGCAGTAGTTGGTAGCCGTGCACGCCTGATCCAAAACGTGACATATGCCGGTATTCAGGCCGGTTTTACATTGTCGGTCGCCCCAAATCGTCTAATTTTTTAGATATTGTGCGGTCTAAAAAAACACTTCGTCCGCATGGTTAAAGAGTATATTTCCACCCACCAACAGCGCTTCTTAAATGAGTTGTTCGAGTTACTGCGCCTGCCGTCCATCAGTGCAGATAGCAAGTACAAGGCAGACGTGCGCAAAACGGCAGAACGCGTGCGCGACCGCCTGCTGGAAGCGGGTGCAGATACGGTGGAGTTGGTGGAAACAAAAGGTCACCCCATTGTATTTGGCGAGAAGAAAGTAGATGCCTCTAAACCCACTGTACTGGTATATGGCCACTACGATGTGCAACCGCCCGACCCGCTCGACCTGTGGGTAACGCCTCCGTTCGAGCCCACCATTCGCAATGGTAAAATTTACGCGCGTGGCTCGTGCGATGATAAAGGGCAGTTCTACATGCACATCAAAGCTTTTGAAATTTTGATGAAGCACAACCAGCTTACCTGCAATGTAAAATTTATGATTGAAGGCGAAGAGGAAGTGGGTTCTGACAACTTACCGGTGTTTGTAAAAGAACACCGCGAACGCCTGAAGGCAGATGTGATCCTAATTTCTGATACCGCACTTATTTCGTTGGAGCATCCTTCTATCACTGTAGGCTTGCGTGGCCTTAGTTACCTGGAAGTAGAAGTAACCAGCGCCAACCGCGATTTGCATAGTGGCGTATACGGTGGCGCGGTGGCCAACCCCATTAACGTGCTGGCTAAAATGATAGCAAGTTTGCACGATGCGGATGGGCGCGTAACCATACCAGGCTTTTACGACAAAGTGCAACAGTTGAATGAGGAGGAAAGAAGAGCTTTGAATGCAGCTCCCTTTGATCTGGAGGAGTATAAAAAAGAACTGGGCATTAAAGAGGTGCAAGGCGAGAAGGGCTACACTACGTTAGAACGTACCGGCATACGGCCCACGCTGGACTGCAATGGCATTTGGGGCGGCTACACGGGCGAAGGTGCCAAAACGGTGCTGCCCTCCAAAGCATCGGCCAAAATTTCCATGCGACTGGTACCCAACCAACAGAGCAGCGAAATCACCGAACTTTTCACGAAACATTTTATTTCAATTGCCCCACTTTCGGTAAGAGTAAAAGTTACACCTCACCATGGTGGTCAGCCGGCCGTTACACCCACTAACAGCAAAGCCTACCGTGCTGCTGAAGAAGCATTTGTAGAAGTATTCGGCAAAAAGCCCATACCCACACGCGATGGTGGCAGTATACCCATTGTGGCCTTGTTCAAAAAGGAATTGGGTCTGGACACCGTTCTGATGGGCTTTGGCCTCGACAGCGATGCGCTGCACTCACCCAACGAAAGTTACGGTGTGCAGAACTTCCTGATGGGCATTGAAACCATCGTGGCGTTTTATAAGCATTTTGGGAAGTGAGGCTATGCCGATTAGGAATCAGAATTCCAATCTGCAACTATTTGATTACAAGGTGCTTTAAGAGTTTATTCGTAGGTAAACTCGCCCGCCTCGGTGCGCAGGGTCACTCTTTTTGAACCTGCTTCTACCCTTCCCACCACCTGCGCATCGATACCAAAGCGTTGAGAGATACTGATTACCTCCGCTGCATAACGTTCGGGCAAATACAGTTCCATGCGGTGCCCCATGTTGAACACCTTATACATTTCCTTCAAGTCGGTGCCGCTGGCTCCATGAATAAACTTGAAAAGCGGTGGCACCTCAAAGAGGTTGTCTTTCACTACGTGCATCTCATCGATAAAATGCAACACTTTGGTTTGCGCTCCTCCGCTGCAGTGCACCATGCCGTGTAGGTAAGGGCGCAGTTTGTTTAAAACTTCTATTAACACGGGCGCATAGGTGCGCGTGGGCGACAGCACGAGCTGGCCCATGTTAAGCGGTGCGCCCGGCACTTCATCGGTTACTTTGTACTTGCCGGAATACACCAGGTTTTCAGGAACGGCCTTATCATAACTCTCCGGATACTTTGCCGCGTACTCATGTGCAAACACATCGTGTCGCGCAGAAGTGAGACCGTTGCTACCCATGCCTCCATTGTAGGTGGTTTCGTAAGTGGCCTGGCCGTACGATGCCAACCCCACAATGACATCGCCCGCCTGAATACGGCTGTTGTCAATTACGTCTGCGCGCTTCATGCGTGCCGTCACCGTGCTGTCTACTATTATCGTGCGCACCAGGTCGCCTACATCGGCTGTTTCGCCACCTGTGCTGTAAATTTCCATACCGTGTGCACGCAACATCGTCAGCACTTCTTCCGTGCCGTTTATGATGGCCGCAATCACCTCTCCGGGAATCAGGTGCTTGTTTCTGCCAATGGTGGAAGACAACAATATCGGACCGGTAGCACCCACGCACAACAGGTCGTCAATGTTCATGACAATGGCATCCTGGGCAATGCCCTTCCATACCGATAAATCGCCTGTTTCTTTCCAGTAAATGTAGGCCAGCGAAGATTTGGTGCCGGCTCCATCGGCATGCATCACCGTGCAATAAGCGTCATCGTTGGCCAATAGATCGGGCACCACCTTGCAAAAAGCCTTGGGGAAAAGACCTTTGTCAAGGCTTTGGATGGCCCGGTGAACATCTTCTTTGCTGGCGGATACCCCGCGCTGGTTGTAGCGGTCAGAACTCATACGTAAATCGGGGCAAAGGTGCCTATTTTTTGCCGAACTGGGAAGCTGCGAAGCGGGGTGAAACGCCCTTAGAAAAGGTGGTCTGTGCTGCTGAGCCGGAGATTCGCGCCTTTTATCCCGTATCCATCATCCAAATAAAATCCTGCCGTATATTTGACCCTCACTCAAATTCAAATGCGCATGACACGTTTCGCCTTGTTACTCGCTGGCCTCGTTTTGGCTGCCTGTACCTCTAAAAACCCGGCCGATGAACTAGAAGTGAAGGGAGAGCCGGTGGTTTCTGAGAAACAAAAGTTTGTGGTAGATACCGTTGCCTCGGGTCTGCAAAGCATCTGGGGACTCGCGTTTTTGTCCGATGGTCGCGTGTTGTTGAATGAAAAAGCCGGAGACATTCGCATTTGGAAAGATGGCCAGGTGCTGCCCGAAAAAGTAACGGGTGTGCCGGCAGTGTATAACAATGGCCAGGGTGGTCTGTTAGATATCACCCTTCACCCCGACTATGCCAACAACGGCTGGATCTACTTCAGCTTCGCCAAGCCGAATGCTAATGGCAGTGAAGGAGGCACCGTAATTGCCCGCGCCAAACTGCAAGGCAATGCCCTGGTAGAAATGCAGGAATTGTTTCAGGCCCTGCCGCTGTCATCTTCGGGTGTGCACTTTGGCTCGCGCATTGTGTTCGATGGCAAGGGCTACATGTTCTTTTCTTCGGGCGAGCGGGGTAAGAAAGAAAACGCGCAAGACCTGGGCAACCACCTCGGCAAAATCTTACGCCTGCACGATGACGGGCGCGTGCCGGCAGACAACCCTTTTGTGAACACGCCCGGAGCCAAACCCGAAATCTGGTCGTACGGCCACCGCAACCCCCAGGGTTTGTATTACGATGCCGCCACCGGTGAACTCTGGAACCACGAACACGGCCCCAAAGGAGGCGATGAACTGAACCTGGTGGAGAAGGGTAAAAACTACGGCTGGCCTGTGATCTCTTATGGCATCAACTACGATGGCACCATTTTAACCGAACTGAAAGAAAAAGAGGGCATGGAGCAACCGGTACGCTACTGGGTGCCTTCCATCGCTCCTTGCGGGATCACCATGGTAACAAGCGATCGCTACCCCAACTGGAAGGGGAATTTCATCGTGGGCGCCCTGGCCTTTCAACTCATTGCACGCGTAGAGGTAAACAACCGCCAGTTTGTGAAAGAAGAACGACTGTTGGAAGGCATCGGCCGCGTGCGGGCGGTGGTACAGAGCCCCGATGGCTACCTTTACGTTACTACCGAAAACCCCGGTATGGTACTGCGGCTGGTGCCCGTTAATTAGTTGACGAAAACACGTATTCGGTAGGCAACCACGCAACTTTCGCGTCAGCGCGAAGCAACCTTATTGGTTTTTTGTCATCTTTAGGATTAGTCATCCTCAAAAAGCTATGCTGCGTAACTATTTTCTGATTGCCACCCGCAACCTCACCAAAAACCTCGGGTACACTTCCATCAATGTTTTCGGATTGGCCATCGGCCTCGCCTGCTGCCTGCTGGTAGTGCTCTATGTACGATTCGAGCTGAGCTACGAAAACTTTCACGTACATAAGAATTCCATCTACCGCTACATACCCCGTGGCGAGCGCGATGGACAGGTGAACATGCAAACCATGTTGCCTGCCGGCTTCGGGCCTTTGATTGCCGATCGCTTTCGCGAGGTGGAGATGTACACCCGCTTTTCGGATGTGGATGAGCGGCCTCTTCTGCGCGTAGGCGATACCTTTCTGGAGGCGCGTATGCTCTCGGTGGCCGATAAAGATTTCTTTAAGATGTTCAGTTTCCCGCTGGTGCAAGGCGATGCCAACCGGGTTTTCGAGCGACCCAACACCATTGCCATCGCGCAGTCGGTGGCTGAGCGGTTCTTCCCCGAAGGCAACGCCATCGGCCAGACCATTCGCTACGACAACAAATACGATTATGAGATAACGGGCGTGTTCGAAGATGTACCAGCCAATTCCCACCTGCAGTTTACCTACCTCACCACTTTCGAAACCATTGCGCGCATGGTGCAAGATGCCTATGGCCTGCCCGCCCACGAGTGGCTGAGCAACATGAATGCGTGGAACTACTCCACCTACTTTTACATACCCCACGAAAAAGACATTGCAGGCCTGGCCAAAAAGATAGACCGTACGTTCACCGAGGCACGCCAGGAAGAATTCAATGAGGCAGCCCTGGGCGACTGGCTTCAACCGCTCTCAGAAATACACTTCACCAAAGGCATCAAGGCAGACTCTGCCAATGGCGACATGAATTATGTGTACCTCTTTGCAGCCGTTGCTTTGTTGATTCTGGTTATTGCCTGTTTCAACTTCATGAACCTCTCCACCGCGCGGGCCATGAAACGCGCCAAAGAGGTAGGGTTGCGAAAGGTAATGGGCGCGTTCAGGCACCAGCTCATCAAACAATTTCTGGGCGAAACCATATTGCTGGTTGCTGTTTCGTTACTCATCGGCATCATCCTGCTCGAAATACTGGTGCCCCTGTTTAATTCGCTGGTGGGCCAGCAGCTTAGTGTGCACTACTTTGGCCAGGACAGCGTGCTGGGCTACATTGTAGTTGCCGGTGTGCTCACCGGGGCTTTAGCCGGCAGCTACCCCGCATTCTACCTCAGCTCGTTTGTGCCAGCACAGGTGCTGAAAGGCAAAGTGGGTGGCCAGGGCAATGCAGGCTTGCGCAAAGTACTCACCGTATTGCAGTTTGGCGTAGCTGCTTTTCTGATGATCGGCACGCTGGTGATCTACCGCCAGATGCAATTCATTCAAAACACCAACCTGGGGTTCGATCAGGAGCGCATCGTCTACATGAATCCGCCACAACCGTTGTGGCAGAAGAAAGAAGCGTTTAAAGAAGCTTTGCTCACACATGCCACAGTTCAGGCGGTCTCCTTCTCCAATGGCACCCCGGGAATGGGCAGCTCCACCTGGCTGTATGACTTTCCTGGATTGGATATTCCAAGAAGGAGTGTGAACACCCTGATTGTAGACTACGACTTTCTGAAAACGTTTGGATTGGAAGTGGTAGAGGGGCGCAACCTGTCGAAAGATTTTGGAACGGATTCGTTAGAGGCCTACCTGGTAAATCAGGCTTTTGTGGAAGACCTGATGCTGGACAAACCCATCGGCACACCTATCCGCGCGCTGGATGGCCACCCGGCCGGCAAAATCGTGGGCGTGGTAAAAGATTTTCATTACCGTTCGCTGCACCGCAAAATCGAGCCGCTCATTTTGCGCATCGATCCCGGCAATATGTGGTGTGTTTCTGTGAAGCTGGCTGCGGGCCATCTGCCCCAACAGTTGGCGTTGGTGGAGCGGGAATGGAAAAAGATTGCCCCCGACTACCCGCCCAGCTTTCAGTTTGTAGATGAAACTATCGAAAATCAATACAAAGCCGAACAAAACACCGGTGTGCTGATTACCTCTTTTGCTGTGTTGGCCATTGTTATTGCCTGCCTCGGCTTGCTGGGCCTTACTGCATTCATGACCGAGCAGCGCAAAAAAGAAATTGGTGTGCGCAAAGTGTTGGGTGCATCCATATCGGGCATCATTGCGCTGCTGTCCAAAGAGTTTTCGCGGCTGGTGCTCATTGCCTTTGTAATGGTAGTGCCTTTAGCCTGGTATGCCATGAACCAGTGGCTGAACGACTTTGCCTACAAAACCACCCTTAGCCCCTGGCTCTTTCTATCGGCCGGACTTATTGTAATGGTCATTGCATTTTCTTCCGTTTTCTACCAGGCACTCAAGGCAGCCGTGGTGAACCCCAGCGAAACGTTACGGAATGAGTAAGGATGGTGAAGCTAGGTGGGCTTGTGCGAACACAAAAAAAGCCCTGAACTTCAGAGCTTTCATTTCACAAAGTACCCGGGACGGGAGTTGAACCCGTACAGCTATTACTAGCCACAGGATTTTAAGTCCTGCGTGTCTACCAATTCCACCACCCGGGTGGGATACCCGCCCGTCAGGCTGGCATGCACCAAAAAAAGAAGCCGCATTGTCTGCGGCATTTCTTTTTTAATACTGAGCGGGAAACGAGACTCGAACTCGCGACCCCAACCTTGGCAAGGTTGTGCTCTACCAACTGAGCTACT
>CAYSCT010000006.1:214899-309894 GCA_964429845.1 uncultured Ohtaekwangia sp. | reverse complement strand
ACTCGAACTCGCGACCCCAACCTTGGCAAGGTTGTGCTCTACCAACTGAGCTACTCCCGCTTTTGTCCTCCATAGCTTTAGCGAAGGAGGATTTCTATTCGTTAAAACGGGCCTTTCGGACCTGTCTTCCCCAAAAGGGAGTGCAAATTTAATGCGGCCTCCCGAATTTCCAAATTACACCCGGTCTGTAAAGTGCCTCCGGCCTTTTTCTTCGATAAATTTTTTCTCGTTATACACTGCCGATGCGCCCCGGGGTATGGAAAGCGACTGGAATTCACTGCCTTTCAGGGCTTTGGCCTGGTAGATAAGCTGGCCCACGTGCATGGGGTAATGCGCCAATTGCCGCTGGATGGCCTCCATCACGGTCTGCCCTTCGTTGCGTATGTAAATAATTTTTTCCAGGTCGGTTGGTGCCAGGGCTTCCAGGGTCGTGAGCAGGCATTGCCAGCCGGCCTCCCAGGCCGCCATCATCTGTTGCTTGCCCGCATAACTTTCTGCAAACTCCGCCTCGCGGTTGCGCCATGGTTTCTCCCCATCCGAAGTCAGCAGGTCGGTCCACCGGCTCAGCATGTTGCCGCTCAAGTGGTGCACAATCAAGGCAATGCTGTTGCTGGCCGCGTTGGGTTGAGCCAACACCTGCTCATCGTTCAACTGCGCCATGGCGCCTTCACCCAGCTTTTTGTAGTAGCGAAATAGCTTGATGGAACTGGTCAGAAAATCAGTCTGCAACGACATCCTTGGTTTTCTCTTTCTCTGTTGTCTGCCGGCTGGCCGGTGGGCGCATGGTTTCAAACTGCTTTTTCAACTCCTGCGCATGCTGGCGGTTGCGCGATAGCTTGATGTGTTTGGGCACCCCTTTCAGATCCCATATCAAACCCGTCCACGACAGCATCTTCAGCACGTACCAGGTAATGTCAATTTCCCACCAGAAAAACCCCTGGCGCGAGGCCGTTTCATAGTAGTGGTGGTTATTATGCCAGCCTTCGCCCAAGGTAAGGAGTGCCAGCCATAAGCTGTTGCGGCTTTCATCGCTGCTTTCGTAACGCTGTGTGCCAAACTTGTGCATAATGGAGTTGATGGAGAACGTGCCATGATACAAGATGACGGTGCTTAGAAAGAAACCAATGAACAAAGACGAAAAACCTGCTGTGGTAAACATCGCCATAACGCTGCCGCCATTTACCCAACCGCCTAAGGCCATCACCGTAAGGGCCAGAAGGGTAGGTGGCACCAGGTAGTGTTTGTTCAACCACACCAACTCGGGGTATTTAGCATAGTCGCCAATGGTTTTGTAGTCGGTTTCTTTAAAATCGGGGCCAACAATCCAGCCAATGTGCGAGTACCAGAACCCGTAAATTTTCATGGAGTGCGGATCTGCCGGTGTATCGCTGTGGCGATGGTGGTGGCGATGGTGCGCTGCCCACCACAAGGCACCCTTCTGTGCCGAAGTCTGGGCCATAAACGCGATTACAAACTGAAACCAACGTGAGGTCTTGTACGACTTATGGGCAAAGTAACGATGGTAGCCACCTGTTACCCAAAACATGCGGAATACGTACAACGCTGCGCAAAGAATCCAATCGAACGTAGAGGCACCGGTGTACAGTGCCGCCAGCGGAATGAGGTGCACCATCAGAAAGGCAATTTCCTGGCGAAGGATGGGTTTTCTGCGAACCTCGGGTGTGATCGAAGTAGTGTTCATTAATAAATGTTCTACAAATGTTCTGAGGGCAAAGTTCGGGCATATATGTCAGAAAGCATTGGCCCTTCTATTAATTCTTCCTCAAGTGGTGATAATCGGCTGAAAACGAAGCATTACAAACAGATGTTAGCAGCATTTTATGCACCACAAGCGAATATTTTTTCTGATAAATTGGCCGTACCTTGCAACTTTATTTATTGTACATGAATCCTGCACAGGCCATAGCGCTATACCAACCACTGCTGCACACCATTGCTTACAACCTGGTGCGCTGCCGGCAAGATGCGGAAGATATTGTGCAGGAAACGTTTGCACGATGGCTCGCTATCGATCAACAGAAAATTGAAAATACCAAAGCCTACCTGGTTCGTGCCGTTACTAACAATTGCCTGAGTCACCTGCAGACACTGAGGAAGAAAAAGGAACAATATTTTGACAACATAAACCTGAGCGAGCTGGTAACGAAGTTCAAAGAAACCAACCTGGCTCACCTCGATCTGGATGTAAACATAGCCGCAGCCATCAAAAAAATTCATGTGCAGCTAGAACCACTGGAACGTGCCGTTTACATTCTGAAAGAAGCTTTCGATTTCGACTATGACGAGCTGCAAGAAGCGCTCGACAAAAAGAAGGACCACTGCCGCCAGCTTTTCTGCCGCGCCAAAAAAAAACTAACAGAAGAAACCTCTAAAATTCACATAGAACTGCCCGATGCGCCCCAGTGGATGCATAGTTTCCGCAATGCGTGCACTGTGGGCCAGGTTGCCGATTTCATCCAGCACCTGAAGGCCGACATTTCGGCTGCCCTTCAAAAAAAATCCTGAAAGATTTTTAAACATTCCTGTCACAGAAATCGGGTGGCTTTGTCTTACATCTGTGGCCTGTCGCTTAGCAGGCCTTTTTTGTTTAACCTAAAATCTGAATTCCTTAACATGTTGACTGTTCTGGCTTTTTTTGCAGCCCACTGGTACCTTTCTCTTTTCTTCCAGACATTTTTCTTGCATCGGTACGCCTCGCACAAGGCTTTTACCATGGGTAAGTTTACCGAAAAGGTATTTTACGTACTCACTTGGATATTCCAGGGCTCGAACTACCTGAGCCCCTACGGCTATGGCGTAATGCACCGCATGCACCACGCTTTTGCGGATACAGAAAACGACCCCCACTCGCCCACTTACGATGAAACCATCTGGAACATGATGTGGAAAACCAAAACCATCTATTCCGACATTGCCAATAAGATTCTTATTCCCGATAAGCGATTTACCGAGGGCGTGCCCAACTGGGAGGCATTCGATAAGTTTGCCCGCTCGTGGCCTTCGCGCATTTTCTGGGGGCTACTTTACATTGGCTTTTACTGGCAATTTGCCACGGCCTGGTATCTCTGGCTGCTGTTGCCCATACATTTCTTAATGAGTCCGCTGCACGGAGCCATCATTAACTGGTTTGCCCACAAGTATGGATACCGCAACTTCGAAGTTGGCGATACCTCCATGAATTTTCTGCCCGTAGACTTCCTGATGATGGGCGAGAGCTACCACAATAACCACCACAAGTTCGGCTCGCGCCCCAACTTTGGCGGTATTCGCTGGCACGAGATTGACCCCACCTACCAGGTGATACGAGTACTGAATTTCTTTGGCATCATTAAGATAAACCGATCGAGAGAAGTGGCCCTAGAGGCGGTGAAGAAGGCGGCCTGATACCCTCATAAGGCATACACAAAAGGCCACGAAAACTTCGTGGCCTTTATTTTTCTATCTTTGCCGGATAAGGGTTTGTAATCCAACCCATTTTTTCGACTTACTCAAATCTCATTCACTTTGACTTTCCACGATTTTCAGTTCGATACGCGCATTACAGACAGCATGGACGCAATGGGTTTCAAAAACCCAACCCCCATACAGCAGCAAGCCATCCCCGTTATTTTACAAGGCCGCGATCTTATTGCCTGCGCACAAACGGGCACGGGCAAAACGGCTGCTTACCTGTTGCCTGTTTTGAATAAAATTGTTCGTGCCGAGGTACGCCACCTCAACACCTTGATTATTGCCCCTACCCGCGAACTGGCCCAGCAAATAGACCAGCAGGCAGAAGGATTCGGTTATTTTTTAGGCACCAGCTCGCTGGCCGTTTATGGTGGTGGCGATGGCGCCACGTGGGACCAGCAACGCAAAGCCTTGGAAGAGGGTGCCGACATCATCATCGCCACACCGGGCCGGTTGATTGCCATGCTGGCCGGTGGCACCGTTAAGTTCGACCACCTGCAACACCTCATCCTCGATGAAGCCGACCGAATGCTGGACATGGGCTTTTTCGATGACATTGTGCGCATCATCAGCTACCTGCCCAAGGAGCGGCAAACGCTTTTGTTCAGCGCCACCATGCCTCCCAAAATCAGGCAACTCGCCACCAAAATTCTCACCAACCCGCACGAAATCAACATCGCCATTGCCAAACCGGCCGCAGGTATTCTGCAGCAGGCTTACATGACGCACGATGAACAAAAGGGTGCCCTGCTGAAACACATTCTGCGCACGGTGAAATGGAACAGCGTCATCATCTTCGCCTCTACCAAAGAAGTAGTCAAGAAATTGGATCATTCTTTTCAGAAGGCCAAGCTTCCCGCGCGCGCGTTCCACTCCGACTTGGAGCAGGCCGAGCGCGAAGAAATTCTGCGTGGCTTCAAGAACAAGCAAATCAATATCCTGATCGGCACCGATGTGCTTTCGCGCGGCATTGACGTAGAAGGCATCAGCATGGTAATTAACTGGGATGTGCCGCCCGATCCGGAAGACTATGTTCACCGCATCGGCCGTACGGCACGTGCCGAAACAACCGGCACCGCCATTACTTTTATCAACCCGCGCGACCAGCGCAAGTTCTACAACATCGAAAACCTGATCGGGCAAACCATTCCTAAACTGCCGCTTCCTGAGGAGCTGGGCCCCGCACCCGAATATCAACCCGAGCTGAAAATAAAACGGCCTCCGGGCAAGCGCAGGCCACCCAGAAGACCGTTTCATCAAAAACGTTCCAAACAATAATAGTTTAGAAGCGCGCGCGGAGTAGTTGTACATCTGCACGGGCAAAGCTTTCTTTCAGTGCAACGCGTGTGGCTTTGGCTTCTTTGGCTTTTCCCTGCAACTCCAACGCGCGGGCCAATCCCGTTAAAGACCAGCCGTTATTAGCAAACAGATAGAGGTCTTCGCGGAAGTATTTTTCGGCTTGCGCTGCATCACCCGATTCCAATAACACATCGCCCAAAACCTGTCGCACGGGGTGGTGCCAATCGTAAGGCTCCTGATACAATAGTGCATCTTCCAACGTTAATGCTTCCTTTAATGCGGCAATTGCTTTCGGATAGTTTTTGGCTGCGGCTTCTATCTCGCCCTCCACAACCTTGGCAGCAATGTTCAACACATGAGGCATTCCATTAATACCCAGAATTTTCTCATTTTCAATTGCCTTATCATTGGCAATGTTTTGCAATTCCTTCCACTCTGCTTTGGCTTGCTCTGCCTTGCCTTTGCGGGTGTAGGCAATGGCGCGGGCATATCGCCAAATACCATTGGCGTACACCAGGCGTTCATCGGGTTGTTGCAGCCGAAGAATTTCGTCCCACTTGCCAAAGCGCACACGTGCATAATAGGGTGTGGCATAAAAATGTTGCAGCGACCTCCACACGGGGTCCAGCATCAAATCAAAATTCTGCTTGGCGGCCAGTAGATCTGCTGCCTTTATCGCTTCCCGGCTTTGTCCGTCCAGCGTGGCACAGGCCCACAAAAAATGAATGTTATGGGGATACAGTACCAGCGGATAAAAACCTTCGGCCTTGCATTGCGCCAGGTATTCCTCATCTGTTTTCACGGCCTTTTGATTGGCGAGCACGCCATCGGCATAACGGCCGGTGCGGATGTAGATGTGTGAGGGCATGTGCACCAGATGACCTGCCGCAGGCACGAGGTCGCGCAGCAAGTCGGCACTCTTCATGGCCTTGCCTGGCTCTGTGGATGCTTCATAGGCGTGTATGTACAAGTGGTTGGCGCCCGCATGATCAGCATCCAACGCCATGGCCCTTTCAATGGTAGCAAGAATCTGGGCCGTCCACGGCCGGGGCGAGCCATCTTTCAAAAAGTAATCCCACGGATGCAGGTCCATCAGCGCTTCGGCATACAGGGTAACCATGTCTACATCGTTGGGAAACTGCTGCACGGCCTGGGCCATGGCATCCGCATATGCCTGGTCCAAAGCAGCGCGGTCTACGGGTGCTTCTGCCGTATAGCGCTGGCTCACCGCGCGAATCAACGCTTGCTCTTTGGCAGAAACACCGGGCGCCAACTGCACCGCTTTGAGCACGGCCTGATAAACCACCTGGCCATCGGCAGGGTCCATGGCTGCATTAATGTTCGGCCCCAGCGACATGGCCTGGCCCCAGTATGCCATGGCAAAATTGGGATCGAGGCGCGCTGCCTCTTTAAACGAGCGGAATGATTCCAGGTGGTTGAACCCGTAGTAAAGTGTCAACCCCTGGTTAAAGAACAAGCGGGCTTGCTCCGAAGAGGTGGTAACCGGCATGGCATAATTGCCCAGGCCCTTCAGTAAGGGCGCCACCTGCCGGGTGGTGTCCATGCTTTTCAATACTTCTGCTTTGTCTGCCTGCGTAAGGCAAACCTGCGCGCGTTGTGTCTGCGCTTCTTTGCGAGGCCCCGGTAAAAAACCAATCAGCAACACCCCCGCTGCCAATACACCGACCAACATTAAATAATTTTTCAACATACGTTCCATGTGTTTGTGTTAACAAGACTCATCGAAACGAAAAAAGACGATCTGTGGCCAACGAATTTTGTAACGAAAATAACGCTCACGCGTCCTTGCCAATCAAAAACCTACTTGTTGCACTTGAAAAGTGGGGTTATCAAAACCATGTTCACCTTATATCCACCTGCATAAGCCGGCTCAGGAGACGGCCAACTCAAAAGCCATCGTCCTCTTCTTCCTTCTTCTTTTCTTTTTTAGTAGCCGAAGAGAGGCCACCCAGGTCGTAGGGCACTTCTATGCCGTAATAGTCCTTGCGAAAGCGGTTGATGAATGCCAGGGTCTCTTCTTCTGTGCCGGGTATGAATACCAATTCGCCCACTTTGGCTTTCGATGCATTGGTTTTCTTGGCCACCTGGTCGTTGAAGGCGGGGTCGGCTGCATGCACAATCAGGCGATTATCCTCAAACCCAAAATAATACCAGGCTTCGGGCGATGCTTTGAAAAAACTATGAAATACGGGGGAACCGTCTTCATTTTTTCTAATCTCCATAAAACCCTCGAAAGCTCCATTAATATCATTGCGCCCAATATTGCTCACACCTAGTTTACCTTCGCTGTAAAATGCCTTGAATTTTCGCGACCACTTAAGATTAACATTAGCAAACACAAGGGGTTTAGCCAAGCCTGGCACCGTAGCCAACGGCACATAATTTTGCAACGATTTGGCTTCATAGTCTTTCACTGCGCGCTCACCAATAATGTCGGCTATTTTGTAGAGCAGTTCGGTCTGATCTCCCAGCCCCTCGTCTGCTCCTTCATTGGCTATTACTTCTGTGAGTTTAGCAGCCATCAGGTCGTACACCATCTGCGGCACCTTCATGTCGGCCATGATGAACGAGTTCATTTTTATATCGCTGGTCTCCAGGTTACCTGCTCCCAGGGCAGAGGCGGTGAGGTTGAAGCCATTGGTGGGTCGGAAAAAATTTACAGGCCCTTCAAAGCGCACTTCCTGCTTGTCTTCATTGTAGGCAAATACTTTCCCAGATAGTTTTTCGCCTGTTGCTTTTAACCGGTCTTCAATTCTAAATTCGCCACTCTCTTTGTCGAAGAACAAAGACCCGCTGGGCAGGAAGAAATCCTCATCGTCTGGATTTTTCTTATCGAAGACGAAGGTGATGTATAAACTATTGTCGTCAGCAAAGTGCAAACCTGCCTCCACTTTAGAGCCTTCTTCTGTCAATGCCTTATCGAAGTCGAGAAAAATTTCTTTCTCATCGCCTCCCTGTTCATGGCGAATCCACGTATTGTAGTTTTTGATTTTCTTCAGGTCGAGTTTTACATAGCCGCGTAGTTGCAGGGCAGGTTTAGTAGCATACATGGTCATATCGCCTTTATAGAAAATACGAGGTGCTATTACCAAGTTTTCTTTTTCGTCTACCACCCCATTACCTACCGTTTGTTGCGTAGCTATCGACTCGCGGGCCTGCCGTCTGCTCATTTTTGTTTCGGCTGTAATGGGCTCCAGACGGAAGTCGGTCATCTTGATGGCAAAAGTATCGTTCACGGCATTCACATATTGATAGGTGGCATATCCGGAAAATTCTTTTCGCGAAATGATGTCCACCACGCCCTCGGTAAGACGGTGATAGCCGTTGAGCGTATCTATAACAATCGTAGTATTCTTAAGCTGCCCGATCTTGGCGTTTTCCAAAATCAACACCTCGTTATTTTCGGGTGTTATTTTTGCATCGGCCACCACAATGTAAGGTATGCCACTCACCTTCAATTGCTGCGTGTTGATATCATACTCGGCTTTCTCCGCGTTGAACACCAGCGAATCGAGTTCTTTGCGGGTGGTGTAGAAATAAGAATCTTCCAAAGGCGCATCGGCATCTTTTCTCATGGTGATCTTTTGCGTATTTAAATCCCACCGCGCATCGGTAATAGAGGTTTTGAATTGGGCATAGGGAAATTCGATCGCAGCGACACCCAACACTTCCGGGCTTATGTCGGCATAGTTTTCTTGTAAATTAAATTTTAATCGAACATCGTCACCCGCAAGAGCCGGCTTATCGGGGTTGGTGGTTTTTACCTGGAAGTTGGCATGACGTGCTCCAAACTCATTGGCCGAAAAGTTAAACTCTTTCGAAACTGATTCTGAACCGCGTGTCACCAATTTGCCATCGCCCATGGTTCCCTTTCTGGTAACGATCAGGTTGCCATCGAGCTGAGCCGTAGCGTTGTAGAGGCTGAAAGGATCGCGCAGGTTTTTCAAGGCAAAGCGGTCTTGTTTGGGCAGCCACTTTAACTGAAATTCCGGCAGCTTTACTTGCGGATACCAAACCTGGCCTATCTGGCCTTCCTTCAGCTCGCCTACCTCGCCCTTGCCCACCACCGAATCGGGGTAGAAAATAAAGTCCCTCGATTCAACCGTGGCAGCCAAGTAGTCAATGCGGCCGGTGGCACGAATACCGGCATTATCGAGGCCCATGGCCCCAAACAATTTACCATCTGTATTGTACAACGGATAGCCTTGTTGCGGAACGGCATGTGAGAAGCCCAGCGACTTATCGGGCATGGTATGCAGCTTTTCTTTGAAACTGGGAAACATGCCGCTGGATACAAAGGTGCCTTCAAAATTAATGGCCCCCGGGTCGGCATCGCTCAAGCTATCCAGTTTAAAAGGGGGCACCACAAAAAACACCGACCGGTCGTAGGCACCATCCAGCACCTCTTTGCGATCGAAATAGATTACGCCACCGGCCGAAGCATCGAGCCGTGGATAGTTCGGAATTTTCTCGCGGCCCGATTTATTATCGGGACGATTGATGAACAGCGTGCCCTGTGTTTTGTTGCTACCGGCCATATCCAGTCCGCCTGCAGCGGCTGCCGTAGAGTCTGCGCCCACCATGGCGTTGTTCACCCTGCGCCTTACGGGCTGGCCGCGTGCATTCAACTCCGTTACGTAAAAACGTATGGAGTCGATGTGATTGAGGTTGATGAAGAAGCTATCATACTTCAGCATGAAATCTTTGCCATTTATTTCGAAATTACCCGCGGTAATGGTGCCGTTGAATTTGATGTCGCGGTTCTGCAAAATGGTAATCACGCTGCTGTCGGGCTTGATCAATACGTTCAGCGAGTCGCTCACTTTAAACTCTTCCACACCGCGCACGGTCATGTATCGCTTCGGGAAGTTAATGGTGGCATTGGCGGGCCCATCTACAATCGAATGTATTTTCAGGTTGTCGTAGTCGGTAGTGCCTTTGTGGGCGTCATTCATCAGCATCGACTTTTCCTTCATGGTGATTTTACCATTCTCCGGCTGGTATTCAATCATGCCCTTTTGTGCCAGAAAGCCCATGGCACCATGCAGTTCGTTGAATTTTTTGCCGGTGTAGTTCGCCAGGTCGCCTGTATAAAATTCGCGTTGCCCGGTTTCATTGGCATACTGTGCCACTACTACCAGCGGATGGAAGGAGAAGCCTACACCCTTTAACAACCGAAAATCATTCGGGTCGAAATGATCTTGCGATTCAATTACCATCGGGGCCTGGCTCAGGCCGGCCGATGTAAAAATATTCAGGCTGTCGGCCCCGGTAGAATCGCCCTTCAGGCTCCATCGCAACACATCGCCCGTGAAGTCGATTCTGAAAAAAGAGGAGGAAAAGGGAGCGTCTTTCAAGGCGCCCCTGGTTCGCTGCAACGTGAGGTGTCTTTTATTGTAATCGTACCTGAGCTGAATGGCCGGATGGTAGATGGAATCGTTGCCCTGGTAAATGCGCAAGGCCGCATTCTGCGATAGGATGATGGAGTCGCGAAACTCGAACAGCCGCGATTGTGCTTCGAACTTTTTGTCGGTTTCGCCCAACACTTCGAGTCTGGCATTGCCACCCAACACGGCAGAGCTGAAAATCTTGTGGCCATTTAATGCAAAGCCCCCCGTATATCTTAACTTATCATCGCCCAAGCCCAACAAGGCTATGTTGCTTTCATACGACATAAAGCGAGGGTAGGTAGCGCTGGCCTTGTCTTTGTGGCGCACGCTTTGAAATTCGAAAACACCATCTATGGGCGAAGCTACTTTGCCAACGTACATCAGCTTACCCTGCTCGGCCTTCAGCCGCGGATATTTGGTGTTGAAATAATATTGTTTCAAATCATAATAAACCGAATCAGCACCCAGCCCTGCCGAAGACCAATCGAAGCGACCGCCCTCACCCATAAACTGGTTGGTTTCAAGTGAGTAGGTGCCTTTGGTATTTCGCACGAAGGCTGAGTCGTAGGGGGTAGAAAAGTTGAGGTCTACCCGTTGGAAGCGTATGATGGCACCCGTTGCCTCCGGTATGTAGATAGGTTGCTGCCACATGGGAACCATGGGCTCCGGTATAGTGTCTACCGGTTCATCTTCCCACGTAACCTGGTCTTCCTGGTCGTTCCATTCGTCAAAAGGATTCTGCGTGGTGTCTGCTGCAATGGGTTGAGGTGCTTCTACCTGAACATATTCAAACGCATAATCGTCTTCGCGTGCATATAGGCGGTAGCCGCGCTCGTAGTGCAGGGCGTGGTTCTGAAAAAACTCCCTGGCCGATCTGAATACGTTAGCTGCCAGCGTAGGATCTTGGTTATCGATCACCCGGCCAATCACATTCAGGTAGCCGGTTAGTTTTTGGTTATCTGCATTTTCACGATTTATTGCATCTACCAGCGCTCCAAAATAATCTTGAAAATGAGGCCGCAGTTTGTAGCCTTTTTTCTTCATGGTCTTGGCTTGGCGCAGCACCATCATTTGCAGATCGGGGCCCAGGCCATTCCAAATGGTGGAAAAGGCAGCGCCCACCGCCATGGCATCGGTGTTTTTGGTGTTTTCTAACACCACGCGCACACTGTCTTGAAAGGGGAGTTTATGAGGCTGTTCCTGGCCCTTTTGGGCCACGGCCTCCAGGCAGAGGAAAAGGAATAAATATGGTAATGCCTTCTTCACGCGGCCAAAAGGCATGAAATTCGGCAATTTCCGGCAATACGCCAATTTCATACCCAATAGGCAAAAACGCTCGCCAGGTACATAAAGTCTGCGAGCGACCGCAAGTATTCACGAAATGTTGCGCGCTATTTTTTCTGTAGCAACAATGCCGCCCACGTTTCGCGCTCATCGCGGTGAATTTCGTGAAGGCCGAGCGGCACGGCAACCTGGTTCAGGTTCGTAATGTCGGGCGTGTAGAAGCCACTCAATAAAAGAAAGCCGCCTGGCTCCAGGTGTTGCTGGTAGGTGGCCATTTCGGCCAGCAACACATTTTTATTGATGTTGGCCAAGATGATGTCGAAGGGTTCAGCGAAACGCAAATCTGCTATTTTGCCCAGTTGAATGTTTACCTGCGGTGTCTGGTTTACTTCGGCATTCTCGTTTCCGTTCTCCACGCTCCACTCATCAATATCGAAGGCTTCTACCTGGCTGGCTCCCAACTTGGCCGCCATTACCGAAAGAATAGCGGTGCCACAGCCCGCATCCATCACGCGCTTCCCCTTATGATCGATACGCAACTGGTTACGCAACATCAGGTAGGTGGTTTGATGGTGCCCCGTTCCAAACGACATCTTGGGTGTGATGATGATTTCGTAAGGAAATTTTTTCTCGATTTTGTGAAACGCGGCCCGCACCAGAATCTGATCGTCTACATAGATGGGCTCCACGTTTTTTTCCCACTCCTCATTCCAGTTTTGCTTCTCCACCTTATCTACCATCACCAGAAAGGGATTGACAAAGCTGTATTGCTGCTGAATTGCTTCCACCATCTGCCGGTCGTATTGATCGCCTTCGGCATAGGCTTCAAACCCCTTCTCTGTTTCCATGAAGGTATCGAAACCTGCATCGGCCATTTCGGCCATCAGTATTTCCGAAAACTCCGGATCGCAAACCACTTGAAGGCGTGAGTAGTGCATAGTTCGAATGGAAGATTTGAGGATTGTCTTCTCAAATTCCTTTAATGATGTCCACAAAATCGCGCGATTTCAGCGATGCGCCTCCTACCAGGCCGCCATCTACATCGGGCATAGAGAAAATTTCTTTGGCATTATCGGGTTTCACGCTTCCACCGTACAGAATGGTAATGTCTTCGGCCACCGCCTGGCCGTATTTCCCAGCCAGGTGGGTACGGATTACTTTGTGCATATCCTGTGCTTGTTGCGAAGTAGCAGTTTTGCCTGTACCTATGGCCCACACTGGCTCGTAAGCAATCACCACCTTCTGCAACGCTTCGGCTGAGAGGTGGAACAAGCTTTCTTCCACCTGCTGTTTCACCAAAGTTTCGTGCGTTCCTTGTTCACGTATCTCCAAAGGTTCGCCACAACAAAAAATCGGAATGAGCTGGTTGGCCAGTGCCTTGTCTACCTTGGTAGCCAACAACTTGCCGTTTTCTCCGAAATATTGCCTGCGCTCACTGTGGCCCAGAATAACGTAAGGTATTTTCATTGACTTGAGCATGGCCGCAGAAACTTCGCCCGTGTAGGCGCCTGCATCGTGTTCGCTGCAGTTCTGTGCGCCCAACAACATGCGCGCATTGCTACCCAACTGGTGCCGCAACGTAAGCAGGTAGGGAAAAGGCACACACAACACAATTTTTGCATCGCCTTTTACTTCGTCTGCCACCATACCCACCAGCTCAGCCGTTAGGGCCTGTGCTTCTTCCAGGGTCTTGTTCATCTTCCAGTTGCCGGCAACAATTTTTGTACGCATAAGTTGATTGTGATTTTTTGCCAAAGATACCATTCGACTTGAAACCAGCCGAACTCCTGTTGCGTCTAACCCAAAATTTTTACCGCTGCATGCAACTACACCTCACGGCCCGTAATCTTTTTGCCTTCATTTGTTAGTTTCTTCAACAACCCAACTTACAGCGGCCTGGACATAAATCCTATTCAAAATCATCACTTACAGGAGCAATTAACTGCCAACCGCATTTTCAATTCCACTTATCGGACTTCAAGAATTGAAAATCTTAAGAGTTTGAAACTGAAAATCCATTTTTGGACGAGGCCTGTCAACAATGCCTCAGAGTCCCCGCCCGCCTTCTTTTGCCATTAAAGGCGGGTGACTCTGAGGGGGAATAGCTGTTGCTGGTGACTGTATGGCGTTCCACACTCTTTATATGTATCTCAATCACTATCAATCTTTATTTATGCACGAATACAACTGGCTTCTCTGTTTTAGGCACCTGCACCAAATTGAAAAGGTTGTGGGTATCCTTCGGTCAGGATGACGAAAAGGTTTTGAACTATAACAACAATGTCGTTTTCGTTTTCAACTATGTCAGTTATGTCGATATATCTGTTGGGGCAACTCGGATAAAAACACTCATATTTTTCAAATGTTCCGATTACCATGAACTTTTCAAAATCTATTTTTGGATAATATTCAATAAGGTCGGTATCACTGCCGAGATTCATTTGCGTCAATAAATTTATCCAATCAGTTTGGTTTTGAATAACTATGTCCTGTTTCGGAATCCCTTCACTTCCTTTCAAAATTCCTCTACCAATTAATGAAGGGTATATATTAGGAGGAAACGACTTATGCTTAAGGATAATGGGCTTGCTTGACTTTGGTATTTTTGCGATACAATAAGGTTGGGTTACTTCCTTTGTACCCGATAATGGAGGGGATTTGTGTTCAATTGAAATCATAATATTGGTCTCGCTCTCTTCAATTGCTGCAATATCAACTTCATACCCTGTTGAACCCTTGAGACCTTCAACTACAATCAAGATCTGATATTTTTCAAAATCTATAACCGTCTCTGATACACCAACATTCTGTGAGTTCAATGTATTTACCCATAAATTATTCCACTCTGATTGATTCGACTTGGTGATTATCCAACTACCCTCAAACCCAATGATACTTTTCAAATCACCCTTGCCAATTACTATTGGTCTCCAGTCAACAGGTTCTGGATTATTATTTTCACAGCTAATTGAAAGAAGTACAATTATTATTGTACACGTCCGAATTATTCTATCTAACAAAAGTTTCTTCATTATCAACTAGCTGTTCTCAATAGCAAAGTTGTTCAAGTGATACAAATTCATTGTTCGGGCCACGGTATCAACAATACCTGAATATCTATCATAGCTGCATTTCATTTATCTGATCCACCCCAAATTGAGCCCTCATTGGGGCCATCCACACCATCCCACCAAAAGCTTGAGGCAGTCAAACCCACAAACGCCATGTAACCAAGGGAATCAACCACCACAACCCACTCGCTTTAACGGGTGGCAGGTACAAGAAATTATGCCAAACAGGAGTGGGTAAAATCCGACCGGTTTACGCCTGCAGTTGTCCCCCTTACAACAAGGTTAGCGAAAGTTTGGGAAGAATGAAAGAGGGCGGAGATGCCTTATGCGCTGGCTGGTGAAACGATAACGCCACCAGGGCTCAAGAGTCAGGGCTATTTCGTATCCTGTTTTTAAAGTGGTGCTAAGACGCCATTGCAACATTTTGTTGTAATGCACCGTGCCTTGCATTGAATGGTGTTTCGTTGACATTCATCTTAGTTCCGCTTGATCAAAAATCAATCAGTCAGTTAGTGTTCCGTTTTATTCATCCTGATTTCCCTCCCAATACTTTGAGTATAAATTAAACCATCAACTTTTTCACCGGTTACGTTGAAACTGATTCGGTAATAGTCCATGGCATCTAGAAATGTGTACGCATTGTCATCTATTCTGAAAAGATCATAGGACGTCTTGGAATTTGAAGCTTTCACTTGAAGCCTACCTTCTATGTTCTCAATAATCAATGCTTTGTTAGTCGCTGGATCGCGATACTGTCCTATTAGCTTTAGCTGTAATTCACCGGGTATCGGTAAAGACTGAGCCGATTTCATTACCGGCCAGTCGTACGCTTGCGCTACCGCTGTTATAAACTCTTGCATCAGCTTAGTGCCTCCGTCTGAATTCAACAGAATAACAGCGCCACTCCTTTGATTGATTAGTCCGTAAAACAAACCCGTGTAACCAAGGTTTTGTCCGGCATGCCAAAAAGCATCAGGGTGATCCAAACCTTTCAGATTCACCCCAAGACCTTTACTATTTATCTGTGGAGAAAACATTTCAGAGATTAAGTCCCTGTTTACAATCAGTTCTGACTCATTGTGATATTCTTTTTGCAACTCGATGATAAGTTTTGCCATATCTAAAGCGGTGGACCATGGCCCGGCTGCTCCTCTTTCCGGGTAAATGTTATAGCGCTTGTTTCGCAGCGGCTCTCCACTTCCCTTATGACCTGATGCGATCTTTCGCCCGAGTGCCATATCCGGGCGATAATGATAGGTGGTATTGGTCATCCCCACCGGCTGGAAAATAACTTTGTCAACAAACTCTGAAAAATCCCCCCGGTAACATCCTCTATTAACAATTGAATGATCAGATATCCCCCACCGGAGTATCGCTCCGTGTTACCTGGCTTTGTTTTAATGTTTAATTGCTTTTTGGTATTTGCAGGTTTCTGGCCGCTTATTATTTGCAGCAGATCGGGAAGTTTTTCGTCAGGTGCATAGCCCTCAAATCCGTAATCGTCAGCGAGGCCTGATGAATGAGACAACAAGTGCCTCAGTGTCACTTTGTCTTTCAGCGTATGTTCATTATCAGGAATCTTCCACCGTTTCAATTTTCATCCAGAGGCAGTTGGCCTTCTTTCACTAAGTGCAGTGCTGCCAATGCTGTTATTACTTTCCCGATCGATGCCACTTGAAAGAGCGTCTCATGGGTCACTGGGTCTTTTGTTTGAAGGTCAGTAGTGCCATAACTATTAGACCAGTGAACATTTCCATTGTGAATGACGGCAACGCTTATTCCAGGTACGTGATACTGCCGCATCTTTTCCACGATATTGCCTTTGATGGCGACCGCACCATCCGGGATAATTGTTTGCATCGTCAGACCGTTCTCCACCTCAGCCTGCATCGAACTCCCAAACTCCTGCGCCCAGCAGTTATTTATTATCGCGAGTATTGCAAGGCAACCGACTAATCTCAGCATAGATGATTGGTTAATAAACACATCAGTGGCAGTAGTTGGGCTTATCATTTATGTTAACTGTTTTCCCAACGATTTCGGTCAATTTAATCATCGAAGGATTTTGCGCAGTCAGCTCTCAACCTCTAACTTATACCCTTTGCCGTGCACGTTCAAAATCTTAACAGAAGGGTCGCTTTGTAACTTCTTTCGCAGCCGGGAGATGAATACATCGAGGCTGCGGCCTACGAACACGCCTTCGTCTTCCCAAACTTTTTTCATCAGGTAGTCGCGCTCTACCAGTTGATTCAGGCGACCGACCAAAATACCCAGGATTTGTGATTCCTTATCCGACAATTCAACCGGTTGCTGGTTTTCGAACAGCGTGCCCCTGGAAACGTGAAACTGAAATTTACCCACGCGAATCAGCGAAACAGCAGTCTCATCCTCCACAGCCTTCGTTTCTTTTCGGGTTGCCACGAAGCCGAGCATTAATAATCCCGCCAGCGCCACGCTCCACGCCATCACTGTCTCACCCTCATCAACAGGTTTAATAAATTCAACCCGAATGGTATAACACCCCATTGGCTGCGCACGTCCCAGGCAAGGTATCACCTGGCCCTGCCGCATGATTTCGAACCCGTAGACAAGTGCCTTTGCCCCACAATCAAAAACACTCACCCGATACTGCAAGGGAAGGTTGGCAGCGGCAAAGCTGTTGTCAACAATGCGAATCAGCGAGTCGGGCACAAACGCGAACGTGCGCTCGAACTGCAATTGGAAAACCGATTCGCTCACCCTCGTAACGGGCAACACACGCGAGGTGGTGTCGCCTACATAAAGCAACGTTTGGTGGCCGACCTGGCGCATCAGCAACTCAGCCCTTGTGGCCAGGAATACCCGCCAATCGGCCGGCTTATTCAACGAGGCAGCGGTCAAACCAATCACCGCCAAAGCTGCTGCCAAAACAAAAACAAGTTTACTCTTCACCACTCAAAAATAAGAACAGATGGCGAGCTACCGTAGTCGTTTTGTTAATGAAACGTTAAGGGCGATCCGGACATCCACCCAAACAAGCGCTGGCAGCAATTATTTACAGGTGATTTTAAACTTTTTTACACAGTCCCGCCCAGTCAAAACCGTTTCGCGTTCTAGGCTTGACCTAAAAATAAATACGCATGAAACAACTCTTCCTCTCCGTATCGCTGGCATTACTTGCCTGTCTGAACTCATTGGGACAAAGCCCGACCACCACGTACCGGCTGTCGCCCGCTACCAACACCCTGAACTGGTCTGCCGACTATGTGATCGGCAAAGGCCATACGGGTACCGTCCGCATCTCCTCGGGGCAGCTTCAGGTGCAAAATGGTGAAATAACCCGGGGCGACTTCGAAATGGATATGCACAGTATACGTGCCACAGACATTAAAGGCGAACAAAGCCAGAAGGATCTGGAAGAACACCTTCGTTCCGATGATTTTTTTTCGGTTGCCCGATTCCCGATCAGCACCTTATCCGTTGTTTCAGTAAAAGAAAACAACCCGGGTAGTTATACCGTGAGTGGCTACCTGGTTGTGGCCGGATTCATCCACGCCCTGTCGTTTCCCGCGGCCATCGAAATCGGACCGACCATCCAGGTAAAAGCCACTTTCCCGATCGATCGTACAAAATGGGGCATCGTATATCAATCAAAATCGTTCTTTGACAGCATTAAAGACGGTGCCATTTCCGACACGATAGAAATCAGCCTGAAACTTGAATTTGTGAAAGAAAACTAACAGCCTGAACGCTAGATGGCGCAAGTTGTGGCCGCTGTGTATGGCAAACGTGGACTTCTGCCTTTTTCCGTCTGTGCTGGCGTTGCGCGTTGAACCGCTTCACCTTCTTAGACTGATGCTACGCAGCACTTTCTTCCATGACACGCCACAGATATCAATCGCGCAAAAACAAAAAAGGTCGACCTGCATGGTCGACCTTTCAGAATTATCAAGAAATTTCTCAATCCATTATTCTGGTAACATTGATGGCATTCATGCCTTTTTTACCGGCTTGCTCATCATAGGTAACTTCATCATTCTCGCGAATCTCATCGATGAGCCCCGAAGTATGAACAAAAATGTCTGCCGATGAATTTGATGGTTTAATGAATCCAAATCCTTTTGCTTCATTAAAAAACTTTACTGTTCCTTGCATTGTGTATAAATTAAAAATTAAAAAAAACGAATCAAACTCATCAAAGAGTTGGCCATAGCCGATAAGATCTTAGCTATCGATCTTAAGACTTGCGCCAGTTGGGGGGGGCCAGCTCACGGGCTAAGACTTGCGGCAGATAGGGCATCCTGAGTTACAAACTCAGGGCAGCTTGAGGCTTATTAGTAAGTCCAATCTTCAGGCAAGTCTATTCCTTGACACCTACTAAATTCTACCTCTTCAATCGATGACCATTTAGTCTTATCAATTCTATCCAAATGCCAATCAGTTAGATGCATCCATTCTTCCTCACGATACTTGAATGCAATTCTCAAATCAAAATCTTCGATAAGGATTGAGAGTTTTGGTTTTCTACGTTCGATTATTTTTATTTTGTCCCGTAGAGGATAGTGTTTACCCAACACCAGCGGGGGTGCGGACGCATCGCCTGCACCCTCATAAGCAACCACTTCTTCATGCCATCCGGCTGTGGTGCCCGTAAGCGTTAGCCATTCTCCATTCGGCTCGAGGACTGTCTGCGACATGCCTTCACGCTTAAAATCAATTTTCATGCCTTTGTCTGCCGCCTCAAACCCGATGGTCTCCGGCTGGCCCGTCACCAAAGCTTTCCAGGTTATGTGGTCTCCGTTTTCTACGGTTTGGTAGTGCTGATCCAATACCTGAGCCCGGTATTCGTCCCACCCATATTTGGTTTGATCTGTTCGCAAGAACCGCACCGATTTGCTTGCGCTGGTATTGTATTCGCGCTCGCCCCTCTCCCCTGCCGCCAAGGCTTCGGTGGCGGTGGTTTTGGTAACTTTGCCTTCTTCATCCACCAGGTAACCATTGCCTGCACCATCTGCCAACGCATAGGTTTTGCCTTCCTCGCGCTCCACTACCTGCTCGCCACCATTGGTTTGCACCACGATGTCTCCATCCGGATTTACAAATACATTTAAGATCACGCCCTCTACTTCTATCAGTTCATCGGCTTCGAAATAGCTCAGGGTGGCTTCCAATCCTTTGCCGCCCCCTTCGGCCAGGGTTTTCTCGCTTTCAATCAGGAAGCGGCTGTTGGGATCCCACACAGACTTTATCTCGCCTCGTGTAAGTTGGTAGCTTTGATTTACGCCAATGTTCTGAAACGTTACACGCACCTTGGCGCTGTGGAACCATGGCACCACGGCCAGCCCCTCGCCCGTGAACACGCCATTGCTACCGGTGGCTTTGGTTACCACCACATCGTAACCTCCGGCTTTGATGAAGTCGTTGATGAAGAGTGCGGGCAGCGGAGGGCTGCCATCGGGCGCGGGCACGGTGCTGGCATCGCCACAGCTAAAGGCATTGGGGTTCTCCGCCAGGGTGGTAAAGGTTTCGGTTGGGGTGAAGTCGCTTTCATAAAAGTCGCATACGCCACATACTTCGTACTGGTAGGTAACACCTGGCTTCATCTGCATGGCGGTAACGTAGGTCTGGCTGCTATTTTCTTCGAACCATTGGGCGCCCTCGGCTTGCTCGCGGTAGCGCAGGCGGTAGCCACTGTTAAGCGGATGCCCCTGCCACCGCAGGCGGGCGCGCATGGTGCCAATGTCATCGGTTAAAAATGGTTACGAACCTCACATCGAAAAAAATCATACTAAAGAGGTAGTCGCATTTCTGTTCTGCCACAGAATTGAAAGGCTACTTGATAAAAAGTGGCCTGGTGGAGATAAATCTTACATGTGGCTTTAAACTTGCGTGTAAAAGCGCGGCCGTACATCTCAGCGCTCAATGGCTACTTTTTCTCAAACACCACCACATCCATGGGTTTCTCTACGGTAAGGCGCATGCTCTTCACTTTGTTTTGATAATTTACGTTTACCAAGTTCGACTGGTCATCGTAGATTTCGTGTATCACCCGGTTGGTTATTTCCAGCGTGGTAAATTTTTTTATGTTTTCGATTTCAATGTAGCACACCATGGCCGGGCCCTCTATTTCGTGGCCGAGATAATTTTGCTTCACCAACTTCTTGTCCACCTTCACAAAAAATCTTTCAGCTAAGTAGGCCTTCACCAGCGCATCGGTGGTGCGGTCTTTTCCAGGAGCCAGCAAATCCAGTTCGGGTTCCTTCACCTGGTTGCGAACAGCGGTTTCCAAATCATCAATAAAAATGCGCACGGTTAGCTGCAATGCCTTTACCTTCTCGTTGTGTGTTACTTCGGCAATGGAAACATGAATGGGGTGTAGAGCCACCAGCAGCGAAAAAACAAATAACATCATAATGCGCCAAAAATACAGTTAACACCGGGAAAGCAAAATACCGGCCGAAGCCCGCAGATCAGCGGCTGCCACTCCCCAGAAAGATATTCCAAAATGCTGATTTAAAAGCTATTATTGCGGCCGCAGAAATAGACATGAGCCCTTTTGCACTTTACTTCGGTCTTGGCAAAGACCACATTCTGGATTATGCCAACGGCTACGACCACATTCTGTTTGTGGTGGCCCTCTGCGCCATTTATGTGCTGCGCGACTGGAAGAAAATTCTGATATTGGTTACGGCCTTTACCATAGGCCACTCCATTACGCTGGCATTGGCCACCTTGCGGGTGGTAAACGTAAATAGCGAGTTGATAGAGTTTCTCATCCCCGTCACCATATTGATCACCGCGCTGAGCAACCTGTTTCGCAGCGAAGAAAGTGTGAACAACAGCAACATTCATGTTAACTACCTGCTGGCTCTCATCTTCGGGTTAGTACATGGCCTGGGTTTCTCTAACTACCTGCGCGAAATTTTAGGTAAAAGCGAAAACATCTTTACACCTCTGCTGGCCTTTAACCTCGGCCTGGAGTTGGGTCAGGTGGTGATAGTGGCACTTTTCATGGCGGGCAGCTTTATTTTTGTAGACCTGGCCGGTGCAAACCGCAGAGACTGGAAAATGGTTATCTCATCGGCCATTGCGGGTATTGCTTTCATTCTAATCAAAGACTCATCATATCTGAATTAACTTTTACCATACCAAAATTTATGAAACGAATTTTACTTCTAATGATCATCTTGGCGGCCGCGCCATTTGTGCGGGCGCAACAACAGGGGCAGTGGCAAGGAAAGTTTGAACAACTGGGGCAAATGTTGCCTACACCCAACGAGTATCGCTCTGCTTCGGGTGCTCCTGGCCCCAAATACTGGCAACAAAAGGCCGACTACGACATGACCATTGTGCTGAATGACGACAACCAGAGCATTAGCGGTACCGAAACGATTACCTACCACAACAATTCGCCCGATGTGCTGAAATACCTGTGGTTGCAACTCGACCAAAACCTGTTTGCCCAAGACAGCAACACACCCAAAACCGCCACCAACTCGGTAGTAGATTCTGTTTCTGCCAAAACCATAGCGGGCCAGTTGGGCTTGCACAATTTCGATGGCGGCTTTAAGGTGAAATCGGTAACCGATGCAGCCGGTCAACCACTGCCTTACACCATCAACGCCACCATGATGCGCGTTGATTTGCCCCAACCTTTGCAACCGGGTGGTAAGGTTTCGTTTGGTGTGGCCTGGTCTTTCAATATTGTAGACCGCAACCTGCTGGGCGGCCGCAGCGGTATGGAGTTTTTTCCCGAAGATGGGAACTACATCTACACCATAGCGCAATTCTTTCCGCGCATGTGTGTGTACGATGACCTGGTGGGTTGGCAAAACAAACAGTTTCTGGGTCGCTCGGAGTTTACCGTGCCTTTTGGCGACTACAAAGTGAAAATTACCGTACCTGCCGACCACATGGTGGGTGCCACCGGCATGATTCAAAACCCGCAAGAAGTGTTGAGCAAAACCGAGTTAGAGCGCTTCGAGCTGGCTAAGAAGACGTTCGATAAACCGGTTATCATTCGCACGCAGGCAGAGGCCATGCAGTTAGAAAAAACCAAATCCAAAGCAACCAAAACCTGGGTGTTTACGGCCAACAACGTGCGCGACTTCGCTTTTGCCTCTTCGCGCAAGTTCATTTGGGATGCCATGGCCGTGAAAATTGGAGACAAAACGCCACTGGCCATGTCGTACTACCCCAAAGAAGGCAACCCACTGTGGGAGAAAGAATCTACCATTGCCGTGAAGAATACGTTGGAAGTGTATTCCAAGTTCACGATTGATTACCCGTATCCACAGGCTACATCGGTACATACCGCCAGCATTGGTATGGAGTACCCTATGATTTGCTTCAACTTCGGCCGCCCTGCCAAAGATGGTAGCTTTACCGACCGCACCAAGTGGGGCATGATTGGCGTAATCATCCACGAAGTGGGTCATAACTTCTTCCCCATGATCATCAACAACGATGAACGCGAAAGCACCTGGATGGACGAAGGCATCAACAGCTTTGTGCAATACCTGACTGAGCGCGAGCGCTACCCCACCAAGCCTAAGGGCAGGGGTGATGCGCAAAACCTGGTTCCCTATATGAAAAGCGACCCCACCCTAATGCGCCCCCTCATGACGGGTGGTGAGCAGGTGGTGAAGATCGGTGATGAGCAATACGGCAAAGCTGCCACTGCATTGAACATTCTGCGAGAAACGGTGATGGGCCCTGAGTTGTTCGACAAAGCCTTTAAAGAATATGCACAACGCTGGGCCTTCAAACACCCCAAACCCTCCGATTTCTTCCGCACCATGGAAGACGCCTCAGCCGTTGACCTGGATTGGTATTGGAGAGGTTGGTTCTATACTACCGATGTTTGCGATGTGTCGTTGGATCAGGTGAAATGGTACCGTCTGCGTAGCACACAGGCAGATGTGGAAAGCAAAGGAAAAAATGTGAAGAAAGGCGACCTCGGTACGGCCTCCACCAAACCGGGCGACAAAAACGCACCCGACTTCAGCAATGGCCCCGAGTATTTTTCGGTAATTCCTACCGATGACCGCTCTTACCAGGAATTCCAAAACAAGGTAGACGATAAGGGTATCATCAATAAGCTGTCAGACAAAAACATTTACGAGATCAAACTCACCAATAAAGGTGGCTTGATCATGCCGGTCATCATCGAATGGACTTATAAAGATGGCAGCAAGGAAATTGAGCGCCTGCCTGCCGAGATCTGGCGCATCAACGAAACCACCATTACCAAAGTGTTTGCCAAGGAAAAAGAGGTGGTGAACGTGGTCATCGACCCGCTGAAGGAAACAACCGACATCAGTGTGGATAACAACGTGTTCCCTCGCATAGAGCAGCCATCTAAATTTGACGAGTTGCGTAAGAAAAGCGGAACAAACTGATTAATACATTATTTTTGTAGACCAGAAAGTCATTCTTCGGAATGACTTTCTGTTTTAAAGAACACAAACAATTAGAGCATGAGAAGAGCGATACTGGCCCTCGTAGCAATGATGGCCTTCAGTGCGCAAGCACAGGAGTGGAAAGGAAAATTTGAACAGTTGGGTGCAGAACTGCCTACACCCAACAGCTACCGCAATGCAGCCGGAGCACCCGGCCCCAACTACTGGCAACAGCGGGCAGACTATGTGATCAGTGTTGAGTTGAACGATGAAACTCAGCAGGTAACAGGCTCCGAAACCATTACCTACTACAACAACGCACCCGAAACACTTACGTACCTGTGGCTTCAGTTAGATCAGAACATTCTGCAACGCGATGGTATTAAGGACAAAACCTCCACCAGCTCCGTGCGCGACTCTGTGCCCACCCGCTACTTTGCCGGCACGGTGGGGGCGTTCGACTACGAAGGCGGTTACAAAATCAAATCGGTGAAAGATGCGTCTACAGGTAAAGACCTTCCACACATCATCAACTTTACCATGATGCGGGTTGATCTGCCCGCCCCCTTAAAGACGGGCGAAAAGTTTTCGTTCAGCGTAGACTGGAGCTATACCGAATACGACCGCATGAAGTTCGATGAGCGCGGTGGCTATGAATTCTTTCCCGAAGACGGTAACTACCTCTACACTTTTGCCCAGTGGTTTCCACGCATGTGCGTATTCGATGACATAGAAGGCTGGCAAAACAAGCAGTTTCTGGGCAATGGCGAGTTTGCCCTTACTTTTGGAAACTATAAAGTAAACATTACGGTACCTGCAGATCACATCGTGGGTGCCACAGGTTGGCTGCAAAACCCCAAAGAGGTTCTTACCAAAGAACAACAGGAGCGCTTTGAGCTGGCACGCAAAACGTTCGACAAACCCGTGTTTATTGTAACCGAAGCCGAAGCACGTAAGAAAGAAAAAGAACGGTCGAAAAAGAAAAGCACCTGGGTTTTTCATGCAGAAAATGTGCGCGATTTTGCCTGGGTATCTTCCCGTAAATTCATTTGGGATGCCATGGCCGTGAAAATTGGAGACAAAACTCCGTTGGCACAATCGCTCTACCCCAAAGAGGGCAACCCGCTGTGGGAAAAAGAATCTACCAAAGCCATCAAGAATACGTTGGAGGTCTATTCCGAGCGCAGCTTCGAATATCCTTACCCTACCGCCTACTCCATCCACACCGCCAGCATTGGCATGGAATACCCCATGATATGTTTCAACTATGGCCGCCCCCGTAAAGACGGCACCTACAGCCAGCGCCTGCTCGAAGGCATGGTGGGTGTTATTGTGCACGAAGTGGGCCACAACTTCTTCCCCATGATTGTAAACAGCGATGAACGCCAGTGGACCTGGATGGACGAAGGGTTGAATACTTTTCTGGAGCGCGAAACCATCCGCACACGCTACCCCGATTTCGATATTACCAGCGGCTCGCCCAAAGGCATTGCCAGTTGGATGCGTGGCGATAAAAGTCAGATGCGACCCATCATGGCCAGCAGCGACAACCAGGGACGTAGCTTTGGCCCCAATGGGTATACAAAACCCGCTGCAGCCCTCACGTTGCTCCGTGAAACTGTGATGGGCCCCGAATTGTTCGACAAAGCCTTTAAGGAATATGCCGAACGCTGGGCCTTTAAACATCCGCAACCTGCAGACTTCTTCCGCACCATGGAAGACGCTTCGGCAGTAGACCTCGATTGGTTCTGGCGCGGCTGGTTTTACACCACCGATAATGTAGACCTGGAGTTGGAAGATGTAAAGTGGTTTCGTGTAAAGAGCACACAAGCAGACCCGGAGAATAAGAACGTGAAAGTAAAGGCAGGCGATCTGAATGCGTCCAAAACGGATAAGCCGTTCGATTTCAGTGGCGGCCCGCAGGAGTTTACCATTACCAATTCCGATGTCCATCAGCAAAATTTCCGAAACCAGGAATTCAGAAGTTTGGTAAACGATAATGCCATCCGTGGGCAGTTGGAGGGTAAAAACATCTATGAAATCACATTGAAGAACAGAGGTGGCCTGGTTAGTCCCGTAATTATTGAATGGACCTTTAAAGATGGCAGCAAAGAAATTGAACGCCTGCCGGCCGAGATCTGGCGCATCAACGAAACCGAAGTGAAGAAGGTGTTTATGAAGGAGAAGGAAGTGGTGAACGTGGTGATAGACCCGAATGCCGAAACAGCCGACATCAACGTGGGCAACAATGCCTTCCCCAAAAAGGCAGGCACCACTAAGTTCGATCAGTTCAAAAAATAACGGCTCGCAAAAATAAATGGGGGCACTTTCTGCCGTGGCAGAGGGTGCCTTCTGTTTTTATGACTGCAATCTGCCAAAGTTGCCGGTTGTTGGGTTTGGCCTTACCTTTGATTAACAAACATCAAAAAATTGATATGGAAAGTCTTAAAAAGTATTTGCCCTGGATCATCGTGGGCATTGTGGTATTATGGGGTATTGGCGCCTATAATGGCATGGTAAATAAAGATCAGGCAGCCAGCGAGGCCTGGGCCAATGTGGAGTCTTCTTACCAGCGCAGGATGGACCTCATTCCTAATTTGGTAAATACCGTGAAAGGCTATGCCAACTTTGAGCAAGAAACGCTGACCAAAGTGGTAGAAGCACGTGCCAGCGCCACACAGGTTAAAATTGACCCGAGCAATCTTACTCCTGAAAAGTTGCAGCAATTTCAGGCAGCACAAACCGGTGTGAGTTCGGCCCTCGGCCGTTTGCTGGCAGTGGCAGAAAACTATCCCGATCTGAAAGCCAATCAGAATTTTCTCGATCTGCAGGCGCAATTAGAAGGCACTGAAAACCGCATCAACGTGGCGCGTAACCGTTTCAACGAAACAGTACGGGCTTATAACTCTTCTATCAAGCGCTTCCCTGGCAACCTGATTGCAAGCATCACAGGCTTCACTGCCAAAGGGTTCTTCGAAGCACAAGAAGGTGCAGAGAATGCCCCGCAGGTGCAGTTCTGATATTCTCAGATAAGGCAACAACGAAAAAGCCCCGGATTCTTCCGGGGCTTTTTCGTTGCATTTATTTTTTCTTCTGTTACAAGCTGCGCTTCACTTCTTTCATTTCGTAGCTCTCAATTACATCGCCAACTTGTATGTCGTTAAATCCTTCAATGCCCATACCGCAGTCGAACCCGGATTTCACTTCGCCCGCATCGTCTTTGAAACGTTTCAGTGAGTTCAGCTTTCCTGAGTAAACCACAATACCATCGCGAATCAAACGGATAGGATTGTTGCGCTTGATGTAGCCATCGGTAACCATACACCCCGCCACGGTACCCACTTTGGAAATCTTAAATACTTCACGCACTTCGGCATTTCCCACAATAACCTCTTCCATCTCCTTTTCCAACATGCCTTCCATGGCGGCCTTCACATCGTTGATGGCATCGTAGATGATGGAGTAGTGACGAATCTCGATCTCTTCACTATCGGCCAGCCTGCGGGCTGATACGGAAGGGCGCACCTGGAAGCCAAGGATAATGGCATCGGCCGTAGATGCCAGCAGCACATCCGATTCAGAAATCTGCCCTACACCTTTGTGAATTATACTTACGGCCACCTTTTGAGTAGACAGCTTCAACAAAGAGTCGGACAAGGCTTCTACGGAACCATCCACATCGCCCTTCACAATTACGTTCAACTGCTTGAACGAGCCTATTGCCAAACGTCTTCCAATTTCATCGAGCGTAATGTGCTTCTTGGTGCGTATGCTTTGTTCGCGCAGAATCTGGCTGCGTTTGTTGGCAATTTCGCGGGCCTCGCGGTCGCTCTCTACCACTACCATTTTCTCGCCCGCCTGTGGTGCACCGTCCAGACCTAATACCTGCACGGGTGTAGAGGGCCCGGCTTCTTTTACGCGCTTGCCGGTGTCGTCAAACATCGCCTTTACGCGGCCGTAGTTGGAGCCTGCCAGCAATATATCGCCAATGCGTAATGTGCCGTTTTGTACCATCAGGGTGGCAACATAACCCCGCCCTTTGTCGAGCGTAGCTTCTATTATTGAACCTGTTGCCGGGCGGTTGGGGTTTGCCCTCAAATTCAATATTTCGGCTTCTAATAAAACTTTCTCCAGCAGATCGTCAATTCCTTGCCCTGTCTTGGCTGATATCTCCTGCACCTGGTATTTGCCGCCCCAATCTTCCACTAAAATGTTAATCTTAGAGAGCGACTCACGCACCTTCTGGGGGTTGGCTCCCGGCTTATCAATTTTGTTGATGGCAATAACAATGGGTACACCTGCCACCTGCGCGTGGTTAATGGCCTCTTTCGTTTGGGGCATCACATCGTCATCGGCCGCCACTACAATAATGGCGATGTCGGTGAGTTTGGCACCGCGTGCACGCATGGCGGTAAATGCTTCGTGACCAGGTGTATCGAGGAATGCGATCTTGTGCCCGCTTTTGGTAGTTACATCGTAAGCGCCAATGTGCTGGGTAATGCCCCCGGCTTCCTGCGCGGTCACTTTTGTATTCCGTATGTAATCCAGCAACGAAGTTTTACCATGGTCAACGTGACCCATAATAGTTACAATGGGTGCGCGTGGCTGCAAGTCTTCCTCCGCATCGGCTTGTTCCTCCACGTCCACTTCCTCTTCTGTAGAAGCAAACTGTACATCGTAGCCAAACTCATCGGCAATAACGGTAATGGCTTCTGCATCGAGTCGCTGGTTGATGGACACAAACATGCCAAGACCCATGCAAGTTGAGATGACATCGTTTACCGATACATTCATGAGCGATGCCAAATCGTTGGCAGAAATGAACTCTGTTACCTTGAGTGTTTTGGATGCTTCCTGCTCGCTCTGTAAACGCTCCTCTTCGGCTTCCGAAATGGCCTGGCGCTTTTCCTTCCTGTATTTGGCGCCTGTAAATTTCTTTTGCTGGCCCCCGCTTAGCTTGGCAAGAGTGGCTCGTATCTGGTCTTGAATTTCCTTCTCTGAGGGTTCTTCTTTTTGTGTTCTGGGCACCTGCTGAGGGCGCGAACGCTGGCCCTGGCCACCGCCTCTGCGGTCGTCTGGGGCGGGTGCAATGCGCTTGCGCGGGCGTTTCTTTTTATCATCGCCCGTGTCGGACGAAGCAACAGGTTGTTCTTTTTTCTTCTCGGTGGGTAACTCTATACGGTCTACCACCTTCAAACCTTGCAGCCTGCCGGCCTTGGCTTTGATCAACTCCAACTCCTGCTCGGGCTTAGCCGGCTCGGCCAGAGGTGCCACGGGCTTTTCTACTACCTTGGGCTCTGGTTCGGGCGCCTTCGGCTGTTCTGCCACCACTGGAGGCTCAGACGCTTCCTCTTTCTTTTTGTCGAGGTCTATTTTGCCCAGCACCTTAATGCCTTCCAGCTTAGGCTTCTCACGCTCTACTTTCTCGGTCTTGGGTTCTTCTTTGTGTTTTACAATTTCTTTCGAACCTAAGTTTTTGATAAGAATGCGCTCCTCTTCTTCGGCCTTTTTATGATGCGCGCTGGGCTCGCTTTTCAGCGTTACATTTTCGGTATGCTTGGTACCAATGGTTAACCCGTGCGCTTCAATTTTTTCGGACGCAGAAGAAGCAAATTCTTTGGCGAGCATGGCAAATTGTTCGCCAGTAAGTTTTGCGTTGGGGTTGTTCTCTACCGTAAATCCCTTCTTGGCGAGGAACTCTAAAATAGTGTTATGCCCCACGTTCAACTTCCGCGATGCTTGCCCTAACCGTATCATCTTTTCTTCTGCCATGCTCAAATTTGCCTAGTATTTTTGGGAAATGCGTGATTTTATAGTCAATTCTTACTCAAATTCCTTACGCAAAACGTTGTGAACCATCTCCACGGTCTCCTCTTCCAGGTCGGTTCTGCGTACCAATTCTTCCTTGCTGTGTTGTAAAACGCTCTTGGCGGTATCTAAACCAATGCGTTTCAACTCATCAATAATCCAACTCTCAATTTCGTCTGAAAACTCGTCCAGATCCACATCTTCTTCCTGAATCTGATCCAACTCGCGGAACACATCTATTTCATAACCAACCAATCGGCTTGCCAGTTTAATGTTCAAACCGCCTTTGCCAATGGCCAGCGATACCTGGTCGGGCTTCAGGTAAACCGAGGCGCGTCCGTTTTCTTTATCGATCTTAATGCTGGAAATTTTTGCGGGGCTCAGCGCGCGTTGAATAAAAAGTTCAATGTTTTCGGTGAAGTTGATCACATCTATATTTTCGTTCTGCAATTCGCGCACAATGGCGTGAATGCGCGATCCTTTCATGCCCACGCAGGCTCCCACCGGATCAATGCGGTCATCGTACGATTCTACGGCTACCTTGGCGCGTTCGCCCGGCTCGCGCACTGCTTTCTTAATGGTGATTAAGCCATCGTACACTTCGGGTACTTCCTGCTCGAACAAGCGCTCCAAAAAAACAGGCGATGTTCTGGACAACACAATTTTCGGGTTGCCATTTACCATCTCTACTTTGTGTACTATGGCGCGCACGTTTTCTCCCTTGCGGTAACGGTCTTTGGGAATTTGCTCGCTTCTGGGGATGGATATCTCGTTGCCCTCGGCATCGATCAGCAACACCTCTTTACTCAACACCTGGTAAACTTCCCCGGTAATAATTTCGCCTACAATGTCTTTGTACTTCTGGAAGAGAATGTCTTTTTCCAAGTCTTTCACTTTCTGCATCAGGGTTTGGCGGGCAGTGGTTACCGCCCTGCGCCCAAATTCTTCAATGGGAATTTGTTCCGACACTTCTTCGCCCACTTCAAAATCGGGCTCTATTTTGCGTGCTTCCGTCAGGCTGATCTTATCGTGATCCCATATGTCTTCCGAGTCGTCCTCAACAATCTCGCGTATCCGGTAAATTTCCAAATCGCCTTTATCGGCATTGATGATGATGTCAAAATTTTCGGTTGGCACTGGGTTGCCGTTTTGGTCTACACCGAATTTTTTCTTGATCATGTTGCGAAACACGTCTTCCAAAATACGGATCATGGTTGGCCGGTCTATGTTTTTTTGTTTGGCAAACTCGGCAAACGACTCAATTAGATTAGCTATGTCCATTGTATAACTATTTAAACGATACCATTACAAATGCTTTTTCAATCTGATCAAAGGGCAATTCCATGCGCTGCGTTGCTTTCTTTTTTCCTTCTTTCACCTCTGCCTCCAACACAATGCCTGTGTCAGAAACCTCTGCCAGGCGGCCCTTTACCATTTGCTTGTCAGCCAGGTGCACTTTCAATTCACGACCTTTGTTTTTGGCGTACTGCCGTGTGAATTTCAACGGATGATCGAGCCCGGGTGTAGATACTTCCAATAGGTAGGCTCCCGCAATGAGGTTTGTTTGGTCTAACGCTTGCGAGAGTTGTCTGCTCAACTCAGCACACTGGTCAATGTTCACCCCGTTGTCGCCATCCACAATAACCAGCAAGCGGGCAGGGGCCTTCCGTGCAGTATATATTACATCTACCACAAACTGGTCGGAAGGCAGTTTTGCCTGGGCCCATTCCCTTATTTTCTCAACAACATCCATTTCTGCGCAACTATCGATAACGAAAGAGGGGACTTGCGGTCCCCTCTTTACAAAATTTTCATAAGAAGCGGTGCAAATGTATCGATTTTTTGCATACTAACAAATTCTTTTGGGGCTGCCTTTAGGAAAATGTCTTTTCGCAATGGTTTTACACAGCGGTAGCCCAGGCGCGGCAACCCTGGCAATTGGCGCCCAGGTCGTTAAAAAAGAGGGGGCGCCATCACCTCTCGGCATTATTTAGAAAGAGACTTTGAAAGCCGTGGGGCAAAGCGTGGACTGCGTTATTTATAACGAAGACTGATCTACCAGGCGCTTGAGGTAAACACCATAGCCACTTTTTTCCAAAGGCTGAGCAAGTTTCATTAGTTGGTCTTTGTTAATGTAACCCATGCGATAAGCCACCTCTTCAATGCATCCTACCTTCAAGCCCTGGCGTTGTTCAATTACCTGCACAAAATTGCCTGCCTGCATCAGCGAATCGAAAGTGCCGGTATCAAGCCATGCCGTGCCACGGCTCATAATGCCCACTTTCAGCTTGCCCCGCTTCAGGTATTCGTTATTCACATCCGTTATTTCGAGTTCGCCACGCGGGCTGGGCTTAATGGCCCGGGCAATGGCAAGTACCTCGTTGTCGTAAAAATATAAACCCGGCACAGCATAGTTCGATTGGGGTTGTTTGGGCTTCTCTTCAATGGAGATAGCCTTTTTGTTTTTATCGAATGCTACCACGCCATACCGTTCCGGATCGTTAACATGGTAGGCAAACACCACACCCCCATCGGGGTCATTGTTTTGCTGCAGCAGTTCAATCAACCCCGAACCGTAGAAAATGTTATCGCCCAGAATCAACGCCACTTTGTCGCGGCCCACAAACTCCTCCCCTATGTGAAAAGCCTGCGCGAGACCTTCAGGCTTCGGCTGTTCTGCATATTCAAAGCTGCAACCCAATTGCGCGCCATCGCCCAACAGCTTGCGAAAAAGTGGCAGATCCTGCGGGGTAGATATGATCAGGATTTCTCTGATTCCCGCCATCATCAAAACCGACAAAGGGTAATAAATCATCGGCTTGTCATATAAGGGCATCAGTTGTTTGCTAATCACCAGGGTAAGCGGGTGCAACCGGGTGCCAGATCCGCCTGCAAGAATGATTCCTTTCATGTTCAAAAATTAACGATTCGCGTACATCTGTTGATAATACTCCCTGTATTGGCCGGATGTTACGTGGTTCAGCCATTCCTGATTTTTGAGATACCAGTCAACTGTTTTTTCCAGCCCGGTATGAAAATCTACGGAAGGGGTCCAGCCCAACTCAGTTTTTAACTTGGTGGCATCGATGGCATAACGCATATCGTGGCCGGGGCGGTCCTTCACAAAAGTGATCAGCTTTTCGGATGTGCCTGCCGCGCGGCCCAGCTTTTTGTCCATAATGCTACACAGCAGCTTAACCACGTCAATATTCTTCCATTCGTTGTTGCCGCCAATGTTATACACCTCAAAAGTTTTACCCCTATGAAAAATGGTATCAATTGCGGTGGCATGGTCTAACACAAAAAGCCAGTCGCGTATGTTTTCTCCTTTTCCATAAATGGGCAAAGATTTGTTGTGAAGGATATTGTTAATAAGCAGGGGTATCAGCTTTTCGGGAAAGTGGTTGGGCCCGTAGTTATTAGAACAGCGACTGATAACCACCGGCAAGCCATAACTGTTGCCGAAGGCCTTTACAAAGTGATCGCTCCCTGCTTTGGAGGCTGAATAGGGAGATTGCGGATCAATGGGTGTTTCTTCCGTGAAAAAACCGTGTTCTCCCAACGAACCGTACACCTCGTCTGTAGAAATGTGATAGAAACGTTTACCGGAAAAATGATCCTTCCAGGCATTCACAGATCCGTTTAGCAGGTTCAACGTACCTATGATGTTGGTTACCACAAATTCGGTGGGGTTTTCCAGGGAGCGATCCACGTGCGATTCGGCAGCCAGGTGAATAATCCCATCAAATTTTTCCTCCTTCAAGAATTGCGATACAAAAGGGTTGTCGGCAATGTCGCCCTTCACAAAACGATAGTTGGGCATTTGCTCTACATCGCGCAGGTTTTCCAGGTTGCCGGCATAGGTGAGTTTGTCTAGCACTACAATTTGGTAGTCGGGGTATTTCTGCACAAACAAGCGGGTGACGTGCGATCCGATAAAACCAGCACCACCAGTGATCAAAATCTTTTTGGCCGTCATTACTATCTGATGTAGTTACTGAAATCCTTGTGGTCGCGCTGGTATAGAACCTCCTGTGGCAGCGACTTAAAATACTCATAAGTTATTTTCAACCCTTCCGCCCTCGATACTTTTGGTTCCCATCCTAAAATTTCTTTGGCTTTACGGATATCGGGTTGTCTTTGCTTGGGATCGTCTTTCGGCAACGGTTGGTATACCACTTTTTGTTTCGTGCCGGTCAATTTCACTATCTCTTCGGCAAAATCTCGAATAGTAATTTCATTGGGGTTGCCAATGTTCATGGGCTGTGCGTAGTCAGACAACAGAAGTCTGTAAATTCCTTCTACCAAATCGTCTACATAACAGAAAGAGCGGGTTTGCAAGCCATCGCCAAAAACGGTCAGGTCTTCACCGCGCAACGCCTGGCCTATAAATGCGGGCAGCACGCGTCCATCGTTTAAACGCATGCGCGGCCCGTATGTGTTAAAAATGCGTACAATTCGCGTTTCCAGGCCATGAAAAGTATGATACGCCATGGTCATTGCTTCCTGGAAGCGCTTGGCTTCATCGTATACCCCCCGCGGCCCTACCGCGTTTACATTTCCGTAATACTCTTCGGGTTGAGGGTGCACGGTAGGGTCGCCATACACTTCCGAGGTGGAGGCGATCATGAAGCGAGATTTCTTTACTCGCGCCAAACCCAACAAGTTATGGGTGCCTAACGAACCCACCTTTAACGTCTGAATGGGAATTTTCAGATAGTCGATAGGGCTGGCGGGCGAGGCAAAGTGAAGAATATAATCCAGGTTGCCCGGCACGTGCACAAACTTCGTTACGTCATGATGGTAAAACTCAAACTGCTCCAGTTTAAACAGGTGCTCGATGTTCCGCAAATCGCCAGTGATCAGGTTATCCATGGCAACCACATGGTAACCCTCTTTAATGAATCGGTCGCAAAGGTGCGAGCCAAGAAAACCGGCACCGCCCGTAATTAATATTCTTTTTCTATTTGCCATACACGGCCTCCCTTCCAACGCTGATGTACGTATAGCCCTGTTCTTTCATGGTAGACAAATCATAGAGGTTACGGCCGTCAAAAATTACTTTCGCTTTTAAGATTTTCCCCAGTTGCTCAAAGTCGGGTGTGCGGAACTCTGGCCACTCGGTGGCTATAAGAATGGCATCGGCATTTTGTGCCGCCTGATAGGGATCGTTGCAATAAATTACTTTATCGCCTAATTGCTTTCTTACGTTGGCCATCGCCTCCGGGTCGTGCACCTGCAACCTGGCGCCTTCATTTAACAAAGCTTCGATGTTGTAAAGAGCCGGTGCCTCCCGGATGTCGTCCGTATGTGGTTTGAAGGCTAAGCCCCAGATGGCGATCGTCTTGCCCGCCAGGTTGTTGTTAAAGTGCTTCCGTATTTGTGGGATGAGTTTTGTTTTCATTTGCTCATTCACCTCCATCACCGACTTCAGCACTCTAAAATTATAAGCCGCTTCTTCCGAAGACCGGGCTAGTGCCTTCACATCTTTGGGGAAACAGCTTCCACCATAACCTATACCGGGAAAAAGAAATCTTTTGCCTATTCTGCTATCTGTACCGATCCCTCTGCGCACATCGTCCACATTGGCACCCAGTAGTTCGCACAGATTGGCTATTTCGTTCATGAAAGTAATTTTGGTGGCCAGGAAGGCGTTGGCTGCATACTTGGTCAATTCGGCAGAACGTTCATCCATAAACAAAACCGGATTACCCTGCCGCACAAAGGGCGCATACAGCGTTTCCATCAGTTTCTTTGCCTTTTCCGACTGTGTGCCAATTACCACACGCTCGGGCTTCATGAAGTCCTCCACTGCCACCCCTTCGCGTAAAAATTCCGGATTCGACACCACATCAAATTCTACCGTTGCACTTTTGGCTATGTGCTCGCGTACTTTCTCTGCGGTACCCACAGGTACCGTGCTTTTATCTACAATTACTGCATATTCCTTCAGCAAAGGCCCCAGGTCGTCTGCCACCTTCAACACGTATTTCAGATCGGCCGATCCATCTTCGCCCTGCGGGGTAGGCAACGCCAGGAAAATAATACGGGCATCTTTAATGCCCTCTTCCAGGCTGGTAGTGAACAACAAACGTCTCTGTTGCATGTTACGATGGAAGAGAACATCCAGGCCTGGTTCGTATATGGTGAGTTTGCCGCTTTTCAGGCTTTCTACTTTTGCCGCGTCAATGTCTACACAGGTTACTGTGTTGCCCGTTTCCGCAAAACAGGTTCCGGTTACCAGACCAACATAGCCCGTTCCTACTACCGCAATTTTCATGTATTACAGACTGTTAAGAAGATTTTAAGTCCGCAAAAGTACCCGTTTTGACCGGATTTTGGCTGAAAGATTTTATCCAAACTAACATTCGTTTGTGAAAAACTGCTACATTTGCACTCCGAAAAACAAAAGCCACATATGGTACAGGTAGCAGAGCATGCGGTAAGGCATTCGCAAGAGGCAGAAAATCAACAAATGATTGCCGAGATGGTGCGCGATTTTGGCGCCAAAGAAATTCGGCCGTACATGATGAATTGGGATGAAAGCCAGCACTTCCCCATCGAGCTGTTTCACAAAATGGGTAATCTGGGCCTGATGGGTGTGCTGGTGCCCGAGGCATATGGTGGGGCAGGGTTTGGCTATACGGAATATGTTACCGCCATTGTTGAACTGGCCAAAATAGATGGCTCCATCGGCCTTTCGATGGCGGCCCACAACTCGCTGTGCACAGGCCACCTGTTGCAGTTTGGCAACGAAGATCAAAAACAAAAGTATTTGCCCCGCTTGGCCCGTGGCGAATGGATTGGCGCCTGGGGCCTCACCGAACCCAACACAGGGTCGGATGCCGGTAATATGCGAACGGTTGCCGTGAAAGACGGGGACTATTACATATTGAATGGGGCCAAGAATTTCATCACACATGGCAAATCGGGCCATGTGGCCGTAGTGATTGCGCGTACAGGTGCCGTGGGCGATTCGCACGGCATGACGGCCTTTGTAATTGAGCGTGGCACGGCCGGATTCACGGCTGGCAAAAAGGAAAACAAACTGGGCATGCGGGCCTCAGAAACGGCCGAGATGATCTTTACAGATTGCAGGGTACACAAAAGCCAGGTGCTGGGCAAAGAAGGCGATGGATTTGTGCAGGCATTAAAAGTTCTGGATGGCGGCCGCATTTCTATTGCAGCCCTGAGCCTGGGTATTGCCAAAGGCGCTTTCGAGGCTGCCTTGCGCTATTCCAAAGAACGCCACCAGTTCAACCAGCCTATCTCCCAATTTCAGGGTATTTCGTTCAAACTGGCCGATATGGCTACCCAAATAGAAGCCGCCAGCCTATTAACCTACCGGGCTGCCGAATTGAAAAACCAGGGCCTGAGCGTGAACAAAGAATCGGCCATGGCCAAATTGTACGCCTCAGAAATTGCCGTCTCCATTGCCAACGAAGCGGTTCAGATTTTTGGGGGCTACGGCTACACCAAAGATTTCCCGGCCGAGAAATACTACCGCGATGCCAAACTATGCACCATTGGCGAAGGTACCTCAGAGATACAGAAACTGGTTATTTCCCGAGCGCTGTTGAAGTAATTTTGTATTTTGACTTCTATGCCCTTATATTTGCGTCCCTAAAGAAAAAATAGACCATGTTGGTAGTAAACATCAAAGAAAACGAGTCGATAGATAAAGCGCTGAAGCGCTTCAAAAAGAAATTTGAAAAAACGGGGGTTTTGAAAGAACTGCGTGCCCGCACGGCATTCGAAAAGCCTTCTGTAAGACGCAGAAGTACTATTTTACGAGCCATCTATCGCCAAAGCCAGTTTGCGAAAGAGAACTACTAACATTTAGTATACATTTTATCCACAAGTCCCCTCAGGGTTTCCCCTTGAGGGGATTTTTTTTTATTTTCAACCGTAGCAGGGTGCGGTTGCGTTCATGATTGATTCCTTTCTGAAATACCTCCAATTCGAAAAAAGATACGGTGCGAAAACGGTACTGTCCTATCAAACCGATCTACTCCAATTCGAGGCATTCCTTCAACATACCTTCGAAACCAGTGAAACCCAAGCCGCCCATTTTGGCATGATTCGCGGATGGATTAGCGAACTGTCGGATGACGGCCTGGAGGCTACATCTATCAACAGGAAGATTGCCACGTTGCGCTCGTACTTCAAATTTTTGTTGAGGCAGGAAGTGATTACACAAAACCCCATGACAAAGGTAAGGGTACTGAAAACGCACAAAAAGCTGCCTCAGTTTGTGAACGAAACAGACATGGTTAAAATACTCGACCAGGTTTCGTTTGCCAATGACTTGGAAGGGTACCGAGACCGACTGATACTGGAACTTTTCTATGGCACTGGTATCCGTTTAACAGAACTGATTCAACTAAAGGATACATCTGTGCGTTTACCAGACCGCACCATACGCGTTCTTGGCAAAAGGAACAAAGAACGCGTTGTTCCCTTTCCTGCCAGCCTGGTGCCACTCATTGAAAAGTACCGAACACAGCGGAACAAAGAAATACCCAGGAACGAGCACGGCTTGCTATTGGTTACCAACGCGGGTGAGGCCCTCTACCCTATGCTGGTGCAACGACTGATTCGAAAATATTTAAACATGGCAGCCACGGAGAAAAAGAGCCCACACGTTTTGCGCCACACCTTTGCCACCCATTTACTGAACAAAGGTGCGGAGATCAACGCGGTGAAGGATCTGCTGGGCCACACGAGCCTGGCCGCCACGCAAGTATATACGCACAATACTATCGATAAGCTGAAGAAAATTTTTGACAAAGCGCACCCCAAAGCATAATGATTTTTTACTTAAATCCGTTTCTATGATGTAAGAAGATTTCTACTCCCACCCTGGCCGGTTTAACAGCCAACAGAACACATGTTTCACTTAAATTTTTAAGTTATGAAGTTACAAGTTCATTCCATCCACTTCGATGCAGACCGCAAACTGATCAATTTCATTCAGAAGAAAGTAGACAAGCTCGAAACCTTTTACGATCGCCTGGTGGATGGCGAAGTGTTTCTGCGCCTTAACAACGAAGGGATTGAAAACAAAACCGTAGAAATTAAATTGAAAGTGCCTGGAAGTTCCCTATTTGCCAAGGAGCAGGCGCGCTCTTTCGAGGCCGCCACAGACATGGCCACGGAAGCACTACGCAATCAACTAAAAAAGTTTAAAACGAAGCTACGAGGTGTAAGAGGATAAACCCGTAAGTCCATACAAAGATCAAAGCCCCGCAGTTGCGGGGCTTTTGTTTTTTAGCCTTTCACACCAGGGTAGGTGACGCCTAATGGTGACCGATCGGATTAATATTGCTAATGGGCTTGCTTCGCATCTCCCTGCGTTGATAGAAATCAAAATTATGATAAACACTAACCCTTAGCATGTGCCTGTTTTCGTATACAAAGGGAGAATTGCGGTGCCGAAAGCTCCATTGGTAGCCAGTCTGAAATTGTATGTTGTCGTTCAGTATATAACCGAGCCCAACAAAAACGCGGTTATCTTCCAGGTGGTTGTATACAATTGATTTACCCGCCTGAATAAATATTTCATTATACATCGATAAAAACAAGGTGTTGCTTTCAAGGTTGGGGTGGTTGAGTGGGAAATATCCCAGAATCTTGTACCGAAACCGGTGTGTTAGTTCAAAAGGCGAACCTGCCTTGTAATCTCTCCGCCACCTTTGTTCGGTACGTAGCTGGTGATAAATTTTCAGTCGGGGAAAGGGCATGATGAAGAGAAACTGCTGCCAACCCCTGTACTGCGGCACAACAGCATCCGTATTTTCGGCCACCGGCTTAGGGGCCCAATAAAAGGGTGTTACCACACCAGCCGTAAACTCGAAGTTTGGATTAACAATGTAGCTGACTCCAAAGCGCAAATAGACCTGCGCCATTTCGCGGGCAAAATCGCGCCTGCGTAGATGGTACTCGCCATAATAATACAATCGTTCTTGTATGCGGTACTTGGTGTAGAGTCCCAGCCACAACTCCGAAGTATTTTCTACCTGTTTCGAGGTAGGCCAATCGTTGGTCTGGGCCGAAACGGGCGTGGCAATAGTCAGCCAGGAGAAAAAAATCACACCAAAAAATTTCTTCATATATCGATGGTGATCTTACTGACTTATATTCCCAATAGTGTTTTGATCTCTTCTGGCGATGATTTAGGCTTTATCTTCCTTTCCAAAGAAGTTGTATCGGTCTCCAAAAACTCCATCAATCTTCGTTGCACCAGTTCCAGGTCGGCCAGCTTTTTCTCTACGCCAGTCAGTTCTGTATCACTGCCTACGTTAGCCAGCAGAAAATCAGTTAGTTCCAACGCCACCTTTTCGTACAGCTTTCTCTTCACCTTCGTTTCAACTACGTTGAAGGTATAGGGGTCCAGCTTGGACTGCGTATAGGCCTTGTCGATGGAGTCGCGCATGAGGTATATTTTTTCAACACGCTCCGGCAAATTGGCCACATCTGCCAGAAACTGAATGATTTCATAGGCGGTCTGCTCTTTCTGATCGTAGTTGTTCTCGCTGGTGTAGGCGTGGCGGTAGCGGTTGTAGCGGTTATCGAGAAATTGATTTTGAAGCTGTTGAACGAGCTTGCGGGCACGCGTGTCTGCTACGGCATCGAACAGTGCAGAGGTTTGTTCGAAAGACGTGAGTATCAGGTTTTCTATCCGCTCCAACTTATCCGATTTTACCACACGCTCCAACTCGCGGTTTACATTCCGAACGAGTGTAGCCATCAGATCGCGATCTTCTTCCAGTCGTTTTGCCAAATCGGCCAGGCTGTTGATTGAAGCATTTGCGTACATGATGGTGCGCAACTTTTCTTCACCATCGTAATTATAACGCAGCGTATCTGCTTGTTTCATAAAATCAGCATGATGACGGAAATAGATGGCCGGGTCGACCAATCGATATGGCGGGCTGGCCCCAAACTCAATCAGGCTCCTCACCTCCTTTAGCCTTGACTGATACAGCCTGATGTAATCATAACTCCAGGCCAGCGAATCGCTTCGCTGGTTATTCACCTCAAAAAACTTCTTGTTGCGAATGGAGTTGATTGCCCCCTGAATAGAGTCAGTATATTGGCGTATGTTCTTCCAGTTTGTTTCTTCTTCTGCGGTGGAGAGGTAATAAAATCGTGCGGTGCCAATAACCGGGCTCCCGGCCGATGAAAAGGCCGTATCTTGTTGCAACGCCTGACTTACCAGTTTTTCAACCAACTCATTGCCCCTTTGTTGCCACTGCAATTCTGGCGCGTTGGTGCCATAACCCAAATCAAAAAGCAACGAAAATTTTTCCTCGGCAGCCCGCACCGTTTGCCCCTTGTTTTCAACTACTTCCAGGTTAGCGCGCACATTGGCAAAATCAAGTTGCCGAAGCGTGTCGCCATCTGCGTTTTTCTGCAACAGGTAGATCAAAAATCCATTCTGGTAGAGCCGGTGTTCCGTAATCTGTCTGTCTGTTTCCCAATAGGCAAAATCCCACTCACCGTGCAGAAATCCTTTTTCATTTACATTCCCTTTTATCAAAACGGGTTTGCCTCGTTCCAACGACTGGGCAGAAATAGTGCCGTTGAGCTGTCCCTCTTTAAATGGCAACGACACCTCGGCAAGCGTTCTTTTGCGTTCACCTTGCAGGTACTCGTCCGTACGAAACTTCCAGGTGCCCTCTGGTACGCCTTTGCTGTATGTAGCATTCAACGTGCTTTGTTCGCTCTGCAGCGTAGAAGAGATTTTGAAATCTTCTATGGCATCGATGGCGATGTAGTGATTAAAGTGATCGTACCTCCACAGCCCCTCCTTCACTCCTTTACTGAACGAACCGCGCCAGGCTGTTTTTTGAAACGCCAGGCTATCGTTGGTAAGCGTGCGCTGCGCTTCGAGCACAAAATCATTATGCAGCAATTTTTTACCCTTCTGCTCGTAGTAGTTGTAAATTACAAAGGCGCTGTCGCCCTGCAGGGGCACCTTTCCTTCAAAGCGTTGGGTGCGCTGGGCAGCCACCTGATGTGTCAACACCACCCATACCATGATGATTATACTTCTGGTTTTCATTCGACAGGGGTTATCACTAAAAATTTTGAGACCGAATGAAGGCCTTTAGACAGATTGTCGTCTAAAATGATACCCAAAGAAACAACAATTCCGCTTAAGTACAGACACATAAATCTTTAAATCGCCATTGTGTCTGTTTAATTTCTTTTGTGGTGCACACACAAAACCAGCCACACAACCGCCAGGCCGTTGAAATAAAACCCATCTATTACATAAACAAAAAGCACCCGCAGGGGTGCTCTTCATATTACAACGGTGTGCTTAACCTTTTCAATGCAATGTGCCACGATCCCAGAAGGGTGGTGGTTCAATACCCAACGAACGCAGGTAAACATAGCCCTGTGCGCGGTAGTATAACCTGCGTTACAGAGAAGGTTGCGCGCCAACTCTACCTTTATCGTGTTTTTGAAATCGACAATGGTATTCACGTGTCTTTCGAAACACTTTATTGTCCACTGAATGGCACTTCCGGCTGGAGAAGGGTGTGAAGAACGATTTTCTCTAAAGAAGTCCTTCAGTGGTTTTTCACATAGTTCTCCCACTTCTCAATCACAGCTTTAAAATCATCCGGTAGTTCGGAATTGAACTGCACGTGCTGGCCCGTGGCCGGATGGGTGAACCCCAGTGTTTTGGCATGCAGCGCCTGGCGGGGCATAATCTTAAAACAATTCTCTACAAATTGTTTGTATTTGGAAAACACAGTGCCCTTCACTACTTCATTGCCTCCATACATGGCATCATTAAACAGCGGGTGACCCAGGTATTTCATGTGTGCCCGTATCTGGTGCGTGCGGCCCGTCTCCAGCTTGCAGGCCACCAACGAAACATAACGCATGGGCTTTAACACTTCGTAGTGCGTTATAGCCGTGCGTCCAAAATCACCATCCGGAAAAGCAGTGGTTACCCTTCGGTCTTTCAGGCTACGCCCTACGTTTACATGGATGGTTCCCTTTTCTTCTTTTGGAACGCCCCACACCAATGCCCAATACGTTCTTTCAATGGTATGATCGAAGAACTGTTTGGCCAGGTGTGTAATGGCCTGCTCCGTTTTCGCAATCACCAGCAAACCAGAAGTATCTTTATCGATGCGGTGTACCAGCCCCGGTCTGCCTTCGTTACCGGGCATTTGTGGCAGGTTTTGAAAGTGATAAGCCAACGCATTAACCACCGTACCAGACCAGTTTTGGTAGGCCGGATGCACCACCATGCCCGCTGGCTTGTCGATAACCAGCAGGTATTCGTCTTCAAAAACAATGTTCAACGGAATATTTTCCGGCTTCACATCGGTATCGCGCGGGGGTTCGGGTAAGGCTATCACAATTACATCGCTGGGATGAACCTTGTAATTCGGCTTCACCGGCTTTTCGTTTACAGTTACAAACCCATCGTGAATGCCTTGCTGAATTTTGGTACGCGTTACGTTCGGCAAGCGGTCCATTAAAAACTTATCTATGCGCACCAGGCTTTGGCCCGGGTCGGCCACAATGCGATGGTGCTCAAAGAGCTCGTCATCGCGTTCGTCCAGAAATTCTTCGTTGCTTTCCATAAAAATGGTAGCAAAGGTAACGAAACAGAGTTCCCCATCTCGATTGGGGTAGCGCTCACAGACAATTTTTCTGCGTATCTCAATCTGCCCAATCGTTTCAATAGGTTAATTTTAGGATCAAATACTTTGTATGCGTGCCTTTTGTGTGATCATTGGTGTGATGTTGGCTGGTTGCGGTGGTTCCTTGTCGGATGAACAGCGTAAGCAACTACGCGAGAATATGGAGGCAGGGGAAATAAGAAGGGTAACCGATGCCGAGCTAACCGAGGCTTCGTTCAATTATGGCCGTGTTATTGCGCGGGTGGTGGAAGCACAGGACCGCTCACTCTCCAACCGCCACTTGCTCGATTCGCTGGAAGATGCTTACCACGTAGTGATTGTGCCGTTAGTCGAAGGCGACTCTTTGATGCGAGAAATTGAGAGCCAGATTATTGAAGCCTATACCGGTGCGGGCAACCACGAGCTGGCCGACAACATCCAAAAGCTCAGTCCGGATTCCGTTTTGTATACCAAACCGCTGATGAGGGAACGGCCCGATGGAACGTTGGAGTTTGCCCGAGCGCTGGGCATTCGCATGCCGGTTAAATACATCATTCGCTCCATCAACAAATAAATGCATGCCTGGCAGATTTGGGTCGACACAGGCGGAACCTTTACCGACTGCCTGGCGCTAGACCCCCTACAAAAACTTCATCGGCTAAAAGTACTGAGCAATGGTGCGCTGCGCGGACGCGTGGTGAAACGCCTCTCACCAACAAAAATACAGGTGGAGTTGGTGTGGCCAACACAAGCGCCAATCTACCATCAGTACAAGGTTCGAATCTTCGGCAAAACAATATGGGAAGGCGTTGTTGCCTTTGCCGATCCCGCCTCTGGCCTGCTGGAACTAGATCATCCCTTCAAGGGAAAATCAGAGGGTGCCACCATCGAGCTGCATACCGATGAGGAAGTGCCGGTATTCGCTGCCCGAATACTCACCGAAACAAAATGGGGCGAAAAATTTCCTCCAATCGATATGAAGCTGGGCTCCACACGCGGCACCAATGCGATATTAGAGCGAAAAGGTGCCCGCACGGCTTTCCTGGTTACGAAAGGATTTAAAGACCTGCTGGTGATCGGCAACCAGCAACGGCCCGACCTCTTCGCGCTCAATATTGTGCGCCCGCAACCCTTGTATCATACCGTGTTAGAGGTAGAAGAAAGGATAGATGCCAACGGCCGCACACTATCGGCCCTAACGGAAGAGGAGTGTAACAGAATAGTACTGGAACTGCGCAAACAAAAAATCGAGTCCGTAGCCATTGCATTGATGAACAGCTATCAGAACGCTGTTCATGAAAAACAACTAAACAACCACCTACGCCAGAATGGATTTGCGTTCGTGTCTTCTTCGTCCGATTTGTCGGGCCAGGTTAAGCTGTTGCAACGGGCCGAAACCGCGGTGGCTAATGCCTACCTCGCGCCTATCATCAACCAATACCTGCACAAAGTAAGAGCAGGGTTGCATTCTGCCCGTTTGCGTGTGATGACGAGCGCAGGAGGACTGGTAGATGCCGATCATTTTTTTCCAAAAGACAGCTTGCTGAGCGGGCCCGCGGGTGGCGTAGTAGGCGCTGCCACAACGGGCAGGCTGTCGGACATTGATAAGTTAATTACTTTCGACATGGGTGGCACGAGCACCGATGTGTCGCTCTTTAACCAACGGTACGACTACCGTTACGAATCGAAAGTAGGCCACCTGAAAATATTGTCTCCTTCGCTGGCCATTGAAACCATTGCTGCCGGGGGCGGCTCCATCTGCTCGTTCGATGGCTATCGCTTCACTGTGGGGCCCGAGAGCGCGGGTGCACATCCGGGCCCCGCCTGCTACGGTGGAGGTGGGCCGCTTACCATTACAGATGTTAACCTGCTGGCGGGCCGTATCGACCCCTTGCATTTTGCCATGCCTTTGTCTGCGGCAAAAGCAAAAGAGGCCTTGCATAGGTTGATTGCCAAGGTGCACAAGGCAACCCGCAGGCGCTACACACCGCAGCAAGTGTTGCGCACCTACCTGCAGATTGCCAACGAAAAAATGGCCGAAGCCATCCGAAAGGTATCTACGCAACATGGGCACAATCCGGCCGACTTTACATTGTTATCGTTTGGGGGTGCCGGTGGTCAGCACGCGTGCGCACTGGCCACCATGCTGGGAATGCGGCAGGTGTTAATTCCGTACGATGCAGGCTTGCTGAGCGCCTACGGAATAGGGCACGCCAAAACAGAACGTTTTAAGGAGGCGCTGGTGTTGCAGCCGCTGCCGTCCGAAGCGAAAAATCTTTCGCGAAAAATTGACCAACTTTTTCGTGAAGCATCCACCGAACTGCAACGCGAAGGGTATGATGCCAGCCAGGTTGAACTAAGTCAATGCCTTTTGTTTGTTCGCTTTCGGGGGCAGGAAAATGCAGTGGAGCTGAGCGTTGTTCGCCAGGATTTGTCGGCTGAGCGGCTGCTGCAGTTGTTCAGAAAAAAATACCAAACCATTTTCGGCCATTGGCTGCCCGACCGCGAAATAGAAATAGAATCGATGCGCGTGGTTGCCTCCGTAGCAGGCAATGTACCGTTGAAGGCATCGCGCAAAGCCAGAAAGCATACGCCTGCCCCCCAGCCGGTTTACAAGTGGGAAAATCTGGCACCCGGTGCCTTTATACAGGGGCCTGCTTTGATTGTGAGCAACAATTCTACCACCTGCGTAGACAACGGCTGGACTTTCTACCTGGACGAAAACAACAACGGCCTGCTGAAATCAAACGGTAAAGCAACTCTGAAATCCAAAGCGGCATTCGAGGGTGCTCTCGAATTGTACACCAATCGCTTTACCGCAGTAGCGCAGGAAATGGGTGCGCTGCTGCAACGCACATCTTTCTCTGTTAATGTAAAGGAGCGCCTCGATTTCTCGTGCGCTTTGCTGGATCGCGATGGATACCTGGTCGTGAATGCGCCCCACATTCCGGTTCACCTCGGCAGCTTGGGTGTTTGTGTGCGCGAGGTGCGCAAGCATATTGCCATGCGCGAGGGCGATGTCATCATTACCAACCACCCTGCTTTTGGAGGTTCGCATTTGCCGGATGTGACACTGATCAAGCCGGTATACTTTCAAAAGAGACGAGTGGGCTTCGTGGCCAATCGCGCCCACCATGCCGAAATAGGCGGCATGCGGCCAGGTTCTATGCCGGCCAACGCCACACGCCTGGAGCAGGAGGGGGTTATCATCGCTCCGACTTATTTGGTGAAGGAGGGAAAGCCGCAATGGGATGTTATTCATAAAATATTTACAACGGGCCCCTACCCCACACGTTTGTGGGAAGAAAACCAGGCCGATCTGAATGGCGCCCTGGCAGCAGTGAACCACGGTGAGCGGGCTTTGCAAGGTCTGTGCAAGCAATTTGGCTTACGCGAGGTAAGCAGCTACATGCGGCACTTGCGCAGCCATGCCGCTTTGCTCATGCAGCACAGTATCCAATCACTGAAGAACAAACCTTACAAAGCTGTTGAACGCCTGGACGATGGCGCTGTTCTGCAGGTGTCTTTGCTGAAAAAAGGGAGCAGCTTGTCAATAGATTTTCAGGGCTCTGCCCCTGCACATACCGGTAACCTGAATGCCACGCGTGCGATTGTTCAAAGTGTGGTGTTGTATGTATTAAGGCTGCTGATAGACAAACCGCTGCCCATGAACGAAGGTTTACTTGAGCGGGTGAAGATCAATTTACCCAAAGGTATTCTCAACCCGTCTTTCGACACGCCAGATGCTCCTGCCGTGGTGGGCGGCAATACAGAGGTAAGTCAGCGGCTGACAGACACACTGTTGAAAGCCCTTGGGTTGGCCGCCTGCAGCCAGGGTACTATGAACAACTTTCTCTTTGGCAACGCAAGCTTTGGCTACTACGAAACCATTTGTGGGGGAACCGGTGCCGGGCCTGGCTTCGCAGGGGCCTCGGGGGTACATCAACACATGACCAACACACGCATTACCGATCCTGAACTACTGGAGTTGCGGTACCCCGTTCGCCTGGAATCTTTTGCCATCCGAAAAAATTCGGGCGGCAGAGGTAAATGGCGCGGGGGCGATGGCGTTGTAAGGTCTTTCTATTTTTTGGCACCGCTAGAAATCAACATCTTGTCGCAACACCGAGAAGAGAAGCCGTATGGAATGCAGGGCGGGTTGCCCGGGCAGGCGGGTAAGCAATACATGGTGCGCACCAACGGTGCGAAAGAACTTTTGCGGGGAATGGACAGCACCCAGGTGCAGGAAGGCGATCGCCTGGTGATAGAGACGCCCGGGGGCGGTGGCTGGGGCAAGGCCTAGGTTAGTCCAGATAGGTTATTGAACAGGTGTCATCCGCTACGCGCAAACGAACCGGGGCGCCATGAATCCACGAAAAGTTGGGCGCAGCGTGGCCCGAAGGGCAACCAAATGCCACCGGAATAGGTGTATTGACTTTGCTCAACACAATCTGTTCAAGTGTTTCGCCAAATTGCGCGGCATCCGTAACCGCTGTGAAGTGGCCTGCTACAAAGCCAGCAATCTTATCTAATTTTTTAGCGCGCTTGAGTTGCGTAAACATGCGGTCGATTTTGTAAAGCGGTTCATCCACCTCCTCTACAAATAAAATTTTGCCGAATGTATGCAGCTCGCTGCTGGTGGCCAGCGAATCGGCAATCAACGAAAGGTTGCCGCCCACCAATTGACCTGTTGCCTCTCCTTCCCTGCTATTCATCCCTGTCTTCCACTGCCAGGTATTTTCGTGGCCAGCCAGCAAGCGCTGCAGATGGCTCATCGCGGCAGCTTGTCCTTCCTCTTCGAACTGAATAGGCATGATGCCGTGTATGCTCTCAGTATTCAGCCGATGAAGTTGAAGGTGTAGGGCCGTTATGTCGCTAAAGCCTACTATCCACTTGGGTGCCGCTTTCATCCCATCCCACTTCAGCTGATCGAGCAGTGGTGTGGTGCCGTAGCCTCCGCGTAAGCAGATGATGGCTCTGACCTCAGGATCATCCAAAAACATTTGTAGGTCGCTAAGTCGTTCTGCGTTGTGGCCGGAGTGGTAAGGGTGTGCAGTGCTGTAAACAGAATGGGCCACGCGCACTTTCCATCCGCAGTTTTCGATCCAGCGCTGAGCTTTGGCTACCGTGTCTTTCGCTACCTTTTTACCAGGCGCCAGCAGCGCCACCGTATCGCCCGTTTGTAAGAATGGAGGTTTCATACAAATAAAAATGGGAGCATCTTACTTTCACAGCCAAGACGCTCCCACTCCTTTTAGTTTGCAAATCTTAGTTCTTCTTCTTTTTCAACAGATTGTTGAGCTTGTTCTGCAACTGCTCTGTAGCTTTCTGGGTAGCCGTGGTGTCCTTCTTGGTAGAATCAGCCTTTGGCTTCAGCAAGTTGTTCACCACATCTTTCGGGTCGGTGCCTTTCACCACCTCCTGCAGTGCTTCCTGCGTTTTCTCTTTCGCTGTTTCCGTAACTTCCTGCTTCACCTCTTGCGTTACGGCCTTCACTTCTTCTTTCACGGCTTCTTTGGCCTGCTGCTTTTGTTCCGTCATGATCAGCCGTGTTTTCGGATCGTTGTAAGTGCCGCCTACGCCAATCGTTACCGGAATTTCCTTCGGGGCAGCAGTCGATCCAGTGAACTGCCCTACCAAGCCCTGGAACTCGGTACCCAACTTGCCGGGAGGCACATTCATCTTCAACGTGTAGTCGATGGTGCCGTCCAGGTTGGTGCTGCCGGCCACGTTGGTTGTGTAGGGGCCAAACTTCACATCGAAGGGTTGCACACTCAGTTTACCATCTTTAATGGTGGCCGACATTACCACGTCTTTCAGCGACACCTCGTCTGTGTCGTTTAGTTTGGTTAATGTAGTTACACCCGAAATCAATTTTGATTGCGTGAGGGCGGCCTGCGCTACCTTAATGAGGCCAGCGCCACTTACCGTAGCCAGGTTGGGCATCATGTCTTGCTTCAGTTCGCCACTGATCTTGAAATCGGTGTTGAAATTACCATTCACCAGCCCGGCAATGGGTGCATAGGTTTGCACTACCGAAAACGAACTGGCCGCCTGCTTAATGGAAAGGTCTTCGATCTTCAGCGTCATGTCGTATTTGGGGTGGTTGATATCCTTGGCGTTGTAAGAACCGCTTACGGCAAACGCGCCACCCAACATATTGAACCGAACACCGCTGAGGTTCGCCACCCCGTCTTTCAGAATGACATCGCCCGTGGCATTGGTAAGCGTGTATTCCATCATCTTCACGGTTTTGATGGACGACCTTAAAACAAAATCAATGTTTTCAGGAATAGGAATAACCCCGAATGATGTGGTGTCGGTTGGTGTTTCGGCCGTTTCTTCCGTCTCGGTCATAAACTCGTTCAGATCGAACAGGTTGGAATTAAAATCTACGTTGCCCTTGATGGTTTCGCTGCCGAAGACATAGCCAATGTAGTTGGACACGGCACCATTCACCGCAAAATCGCTCTTGCCAACGGTACCACTGGTGTTACGCAACTCTATCTTGCGCGGATCGAACACCATTTCAGATTGCGATATGGTTACTTCGGGCATGTCGGTCATGTTGAACTTGAAGGCCGCCAGCGAAGCTGTGCCACTGGTAGGCAAACGGTCGTAACGCTCGGCCTCCAGGTCAGACATTTTACCTTTGGTTTGAATATCGGCTTTTACCTTACCGGCCACCGTCATACCTTCGAGGGGGAAGATTTTTGTCATTTTCTCCAGGTCAATTCCACCTTTCGCCTTCACATCCCAGGTGTAGTCATCCAGGTTTTGCAGCACCAGGCTCGATTCAAAAGTTTCGCCATCCAGCATCATGGAAAAGTTGTCTACGGCAATAACAGTTTCCTGCATTTTGCCACTGGCATTCTTCACGGTGGAGCTCATCTTCAGGTTCTCCAATGGCAGCGGAAACTCGGAGGACTTCACATAGCCGTCTGCCAGGGTCATGGCCACGTCTATGGCCGGAATGATTTTCTTGATACTGTCGTACACACCGTTGGCCTTGGCATTCACCGTAAAAGAACCTTTCATTTCCAGCCCTTCCATGGGGAACATCTGGTTCAGTTCAGCCAGGTTCAGCTTGGCTGTTACATCGGCATCCATACGGTAGTCTTTCAGGTTGGCAATTAACATCCGTGCATCTACCGGGTTCGACCCAAAATCGAGGTGCATCTTTTTCAAATCCACCACGGTGTTTTCAATAACACCCGTTTTATTATCTACCAGAAGGTCTACGTTAATGTTGCTAACAGCTGTGGGTAAATCAGGATACTTAAACATGGCATCATTCACCTGCAGTGCCAGGTTAAAGGCGGGCATTTGCGTGTCGCTGTAGGTTCCCTTCACAAAACCATTAAAAGCCAGCTCCCCGTCTGTCTTAATGGCGCCAAAATCTTTGGTGAACATACCCGGCACCAACGACAACAGGCTTTTGAAAGATGTTTCGGGTGTTTTGTAGGTAATGTCCATGCCGAAGTCGTTCTCGTTCATCTTAAACCAGCCATCAAAGGTCATAGCGAAGTCATTCACCTTGGCCACATTTTCCTTGAAAGTATAGCGGGTGTACTCCTCACTGATCGCCAGCACCGCGTCAATCGACACCTTCTTGTTAGTAAGCAGTTCCATGCCATCGAAGGAGGTGGTTACGGTGTCCACCACGGTTTGCGTACGCAGATCGAAAACATCTTGGCTAAAATCGCCACTGCCGTTGTGGTTAAGGCCCTTCATCTCCAGGAAGTAAGGCATCGACAAATCGTTGTACACAACGGTGCCATTTACAATCTCCCAATGGTCAATGCCGAACGAGAAAGCAGTGGCCTCTTCGGTTGTGGTTTCTACCGTGTCTGTTGATGGATACGTGATATCGTAATTGGCCCGGCCATCTGCCAGCACTTGTATGTTGATTTGCGGCTCAATCAGCGAAATTCCCTTTACCCTGAGCTGGTCTCCAAACAAAATGTCTTTGATGTTTACCTCCACATCCAATTCCTCCATCACAAAAAGCGGCACACCTTCAAATGGTGCGCGGTTGAACACACCCATCTCTCTGATTTCTACCGTTACATTGGGAAAATTCTTGAACACCGTCAGGCTAAAATTGTCCACATCAAATACCACATCGGCATTTACGGTTTTGGCTATTTCTTTATCGATGGCCGCTTTGATGTCATCTTTAAATACGATGGGTATAATGATCGCGGCTGCTACCAGCAAAATCACCAGAATACCAACACCGAGCAGAATGCGTTTCACGATTTTCATATGTTATTAATAAAATGTTTTTTAAAAGGTCAGATGAAATTCACATTTGGCGACTTGCCCAATCATAAGGTACAGGTTAAACCCAACACGTGGAGTATTGTCTTTTTGCCAGTAAAGCAAAATGACAGGTTTTGAACCATATCCTTAACGGAAACAAGGACTGTAAAATTACACAAAATCAATACCGGCCCACTGAACGGGGCGAATTTTAAAAATTCGGTTCTTACCTAGCCGATCACACAAACCAGCGGAAGAGGAAGTTGAGCAACCGTTTGCTGGTGCGGGTGTAGGGTGGGTAAAAAAAGTAGGCATTGGTGGGACCTCCTTTTTGTTTTACCACCGGCTTCTCGTTGGAGAAAGCCAGGAAACCAAAATGGCCGTGCGCTTTGCCAATGCCGCTGTTGTTTACGCCACCGAACGGAATATTGGGGTGCGTAAACTGAAGCACACAGTCGTTAATGGCTACCGTGCCTGCAGAAGTTTGCTGCAACACGCGCTCGCGAAAGGCGTTGCTGTTGCTGAAAATGTAGAGACTCAGCGGCTTGGGTTTCTGATTCACCAGTTGTATAGCTTGGCCGATGTCGGCCAGGCCGATGATCGGCAAAACGGGTCCAAAAATTTCCTCCTCCATCAGGGCGGCATCCAGGGGCACCTGGTCTAGCAGCATGGGCGGAAAAAACAATGTTTTTGCGTTGGCCTGGCCCGACAGCAAGGGGCGTGCACCGCGCTGAATGGCATCGTCTACCAACTGGTGCAGGCGCTGAAAATGGCGTTTGCTCACTATCCGCGAGTAATCGGAAGCGTTTTCCGTTACCTGCCCACCCTTACCAAACAGCAATGCAATCTCTTTTTGCAGCAAGGTTGTGAACGGTTCCTTCACCTTTTCATCGATTAAAATATAATCTGGTGCAATGCAGGTCTGGCCGTTGTTCAAAAATTTACCGAAGGCAATGCGCTTGGCGGCATCGGCCAGGCGGGCGGTAGCATCTATAATGGCGGGCGATTTCCCACCCAATTCCAGCGTTACTGAACTCAGGTTGTTCGCGGCCGCCCTCATCACAATCTTGCCAACGGCAGGGCTACCGGTAAAAAAAATATGGTCGAAGGGCAACTTGAGCAGCTCTGTAGAAACCTCCGGGCCACCTTCCACTACCGCCACCAGGTTGGGTTCGAAAAGTTCGCTCACCATCTGCCTGATAAAATGAGAAGTGTGTGGCGTAATTTCCGAGGGTTTTAAAACAGCGGTATTGCCCGCGGCCAGGCAAGAAACCAGCGGACTGATGCAAAGCATGAAGGGGAAATTCCACGGGCCGATAATCAGGCAGACGCCCTTGGGCTCGTACCTTATTTCGCTTCGTGTGCCCAGGTAGGTAAGGGGGGCATCTACTTTTTTGGGGCGCGCCCAGCTATCCAAATGTTCCAGCACATGCCCAATTTCCACCAGCACCGGAAACAGCTCGGCTATTTCAGCATCTGTTTCCGATTTGCCTAAGTCTTTCTTTACCGCCAGGGCCAGTTCTGTGCGGTGGGCCAGCAACCACGCCCGCAGCTTTCGCAAATGCGCTTTTCTCTCCTTCAATGGCGCGTGGCGCAACTCCACGCTGTGGCGCTGTTGTCCCGCAAAAAGGGTGTTTAAAGTCTGGTTTTCGATGGTCTGCTGCATAGTTGCGGGCACTCAAAGTACACAAAACAGGCAAATCTTCACTAAAAAGCACCGGTATTTGCGTTTGTGTTACCGCTGTGTTAAGTTTATGTTAACAAACGTAACATTGAGATAATGTTGAAGTGGAGGTTTTTTTGGGTTGGATTATTGAGTGCGTTGGTTGTTTCGGCACAGCAACCGCTGCTACCGCTCTATTGGCAGACCTCCGAAAACCCTGCAGTTCTCCCCCTGCTCGAAAAGAAAATAAGCAAAGTAGTAGCGGATGCAGCAAAGGCCGACAATGATTTTGAACACCTCTTCAGGCTTTTCAAGGCAACGCAAGCCAAAATACTCCGTTCGTATTCCGCCTATACTTCCATAGATGGTTTGGCGCGCGGTAACTACGATTGTCTTACCGCCACCGCGCTTTTTGCCACACTACTAAGCCAGCAGCAATTCGATTTCGATATCATTGAAACCAACTACCACATCTTCTTAATGGTGCGCACCAGCCAGGGTGAGGTATTGCTGGAGACGACCGACCGCTTCCATGGCTTTATAAGTAATCCATTGGAAATTGAACAGCGGATTGACGGGTACCGCAAAAACCTGGTGGCACAAGCGGGCCCCAGAAAGCGGGCACATGATTATTCTTTTAACTTATATACCAAAGTGCTGCCCGAGCAGGTGGCAGGGTTGCTGTACTTTAATCAGGCAGTGAATGCGTTCAATAAAGGTAGCCTGGCGTTATGTGCTGAAAAACTGCTGCTGGCACACCAGCACTATGAAACGCCCCGCACAACGGAACTGGCCGCGCTGGTGCTTGAGTCACTTCATCATCGGGACGAACTGTCATCCACAGAAAAAGAGCAGATCAGAAAAATGTTTATGGCATCTGCCAACCAACTGGGCGTACCGGTAGCCTACCGTTAAATCAATTTTGCAGAATACGAACTTCCACCCGCCTGTTCATGGCGTGGCCTTCTTCTGTGTTTTCGCGAGAGAGGGGTTGGGTGCCGCCAAAAGCCTTGGTCTTTACTTTGTTTTTGTTTACCCCTTTCGAAACCAGGTAGTCCTTCACCGCATTTACACGGTCTTGCGAAAGTTTCAAGTTCAATTTAGGGTCGCCACGAAAATCGGTATGCCCTTCCAACTGAATAACCATGTTTGGATAATTGGTCATCATGCCTACCACCCGGTCGAGTTCGCTGTAAGACTCAGGCGCGATCTTGGATTTCCCCAACTCGAAAATGAGGTTATCCAGGCGCATGACCTTGCCCACACTGTGGGTGGTTTCGGCCACCTGCGCTGCACTGGCCGGCAAGCCCAACTCAATGTTGCGCACAACGGTTCGCTCCTGATTGGCTTCTGCCGGGTCTAGCATATACTTGGCTGTTGCAAAACCGGGTGCCGATACGGAAATCTCGTATTTTTCTTTATTGTACAGCGGAAATCGATAGGAACTGCCGCTGAGGGAACCTACCATGCTGCCGTAGGGCAGGCTTTGATAAGAGATGGTGGCAGAAACCGGCTCCTTGGTGGCTGCATTAACAATGTTTCCGGCTGCATAAAAAAGGGTATCTGTTTGGGCGTTGGCCACCCACCCCGTCAGGGCTGCCATTGTCAATAAAAAGAATTGCTTCCGCATAGCTTACATCTTCAGTATGATGAATTCCACCCTTCTGTTTTTGGTGCGTCCTTCTTTTGTTTCGTTGCTCTCGGCAGGTTTGGTTTCGCCAAAGTAGCTCACGGTAATGCGCTCTTTCGCTATTCCCTTCTCAATCAAATACCCGGCCACTTTATCGGCTCTGAATTTCGACAAGAGCATGTTGTAATCTTCGGGGCCTGTAGCATCGGCATGGCCGGCAATTTCTACCTGCATGGTAGCGCGTTGACTTAATAACTCCACAATGCGGTTCAACTCGGGAAACGACTCAGGCTTCAGCACCGCCTTGGCAAAATCGAAGAAGATGTTGTTAAGGGCAATGGTGGCAGCGGGTTCAATGCGGGCCACCTCAATGGGTGCCAGCGTCATGTTGCTGTTATCCACCACACCGTCTTTCAGGAAGTTGCGCAGGTCAAGGCTCTGGTTTTCGGAAATGTGACCCTCGGCTTCCGCGCGCACTCCATACTGATAGCCACCGGGCAGCCGTATTTCATACTCACCCGTGCGCGGATCGGAGTGGGCAATGCCGGCTTCGGTGCCATCGGGCAGGCGTTCATAAATAATTTTAGCACCAATTGGTTGGCCTGTTTTTGCATCTACCAGCTTACCCTTCACAATAACATAGGGGGTTGGGCTTCTGTAGAACGGCAGCTTGGCGCGATAGATATCTGTATTGTCGCCTTCCTGGCTGCGCGAGTAGTAGGCGTAGTCGCTGGCAGCCGGGATGTTGAAGAAAAGATCTTCGCCTTTGGAATTAATGTCCGGCCCCATGTTCTTGGGTTCGCTCCAATTGGTCCACGTCTCATCCAGGCGCTTCGACATATATACATCGCTTCCGCCATAGCCGCTGAATCCGTTCGAAGAGAAGTACAGCGTTTCATTGTCAGAGGCCAGGAAAGGGGCCGACTCATCGCCAGCGGTATTCAGCACGGCTCCCAGGTTCAGTGGCTCTGTCCATGTGGTGTCGTTCTTGGCGAAGCTTACGTAAAGATCGCGGCCCCCGCGCGAGTCTTCGCGCTCTACCGACATCAGCAAGGCCTTGCGTGTATTGGTGAGGAAGTAGTTCGCCTTCTCATTAAAGTTGTAGTCGTTTTCAATGTTCAACGGGCGGGGTTTGGTCCACTGGCCGCCAATGTTGTCGCTAATAGACACACCGGCCAGCATTTTGCCGTTGGGCAGGTAGCGGTTGCCCAGCACCATCAACACCGATTTGCCATCAGGTGTAGCCGAACTCACCGCATTGACGAAGTTCGGAAACTCGTTGTTAAAATCAGGGCCCATGTTCTGCGCCAGTGTCCACTTGCCGTCTGCGCCCAACTCCGAATACCAGATGTCTTCCTTGTCGTTTACGCCACCTACGTTTTGCGGGTGGTTTCTGCGGCTGAAGTAAAGCGTCTTCCCATCGGGCGAAAGCAGCGGGTTAATTTCAGCATATTCACTGTTCACATTTTCATCCAGCTTTTCCACCAAAATGCCCGAGGCAAGCAATTCAGGCGTATCGATGGCGGCAATAATGGGGTAATGAGAATCAGAAATGGCCACCGCATCGATCGAGAAATAATCGGGCACTGCCGCGCCATCAAATTCCAGCTTTACCGCGGCCACTTTATAGGTCGTCTTTTCCACAAAAACGTTCAGCAACCTGCCCTGCAAAGGCACTGCGGAAGGGCTGAAGGTGCGCACCAGGTATTCTGTTCCGGCCTCATCGTAAAGGTAAAGCTTAAACAGGGCAGATGGATTGTGCGATTCGGCAATGGCAATTTGTTGTATCTGCAGGGGGCGGTCGTAGCCCAACTTTAAAAACTCTTTGCGCTTGGGCTTGTCGGGTGTCCACGCGTTGGGGTTTTGCCCACCCGATGCGGGCCGCGATGACATAGCGTTAGGCTTGCCTAACGCCTGTTGTGCCGAGTATTGAACGGGTGTCAGTTCCGATGAAAATTCTATCACCTTCGAGGCCCACTGCACTTCCTGACTGTAAGAAAATGAAAGGGAAAAAATAACGAAGCCGGTGAGGAGTAGAGGTCGCTTCATGCACAGGTTTACTTTAAGCTTTAAACTTAGGCAAAAAATTAAAAATCCATTCAAAATAATACATACTAAAAATGCAAACGAGGAACTATCCCGATCGGGTACCGATTGAAAAACAGGAAATTAGTCGAGCGAGGATTTATGAAAGAGTAAAAAACCTACATGTAAAAGTACCCCGAGTTGGTTTTCAGGATCATCGTAATAGTTCACACTCAGGCTGATGGGCCCCAGGCTGGAGTGCAACACCAACCCGGCCGTGCCGGTGAAGTAAAGGCGGGTTAGGTCTGCATCCAGCCGCGCCTCCTGGTTCTCTCCCGGCACGATGGCTTCCAGCGGTTTAAACAAGTAGCCCTCCAACCTGAAGTCGAGGCTTTTACGCAGGGTAAAAACATTTCTGATGCCGCCAGCAAAGTAGTTGAACGACCTGAAATTCTGCAAAAGCAGGGTACGGCTGTCTTGTAACGGTAAAAAGCCCGGTGCATTGATAATGGTGCCCTGGTAGTTGGCAAAAAAAGGCTGGTTGGAAAGCACGCCCTCCAGCAGATAGCCGGTGCTGTAAAAACTTTTTTTGAAGTACTGCTCCATCCACAGGCGGCCGCGGAACCAGTTCCTGGCAGCAGACTGCTGAACAGCGATGGCGGACGTGTTGCCTGGCTCGTAGCTCTCGTTCAATCCAAACCAGTCGAGCTTGAGGTCGAAAAACTTGCCCAGCGAAGCATATTGTTTTCTGTTGAGCGTGTTGGATGAAATGGACAACCCCAGCCGCGCCCCATTTAACCGAAGGATGTCCAACGTGTCGGTAGATACAAATACGCGGTAGTTTAGATAGCGATCTGAATTGTTGACGTAATGCGCGTGCAAAGTAGCTTTGAACCGCGTGCCCAGCGGAACGCCCATGTTCACACCCACTTTCCGATCGATACGTCTTAATATGGTGGGGGCATTGTCTTTCAGTACAATTTCGCGCCACTCAAGAAAATCCCAGGAGTTGAATGTGGCCTCGGGCTCTAAATAAAAACGCCTGGAGGTGGGTAGATCGATGCGGGCCTTCAACTGGGCAGACTTGTAAAAATTGCCGGCATAAAAGTTAGCAAAGCCATGCGTTAGCGCACGGTTAAAATAATAATAATTCAAACCCAGGTAAATATTGCTGATGTTCCGGGTGGCTATCACGCCACCAAAGTCTACCTGAAAGTTATTCTGCGGCCGTTTGTTGAGGTGAAACAAAAAATGACGTCTGGCGGTATCATAGTCGAAGTAGGGATAAATGTTCTGAAAATAACTATCGGTTACCAGCCGGTAATAGCCCTTCTTCACATCATTCAGATAAAGCGGTCTGCGCCCCCGGTTAAATAAGCGATTGATGTACTTCTGTTGCCTGGAGTTAAAACCTTCGAATACAATGCGTTCTACTTTAATCGGCTCGTTGCGATTGTTAAATGCATTTCTGCGCGCGGCCACCGATTCGCAGGTGCGTAAAGCCTGGGCAGAGATTTTCTGTTTGATTTCGGGCATCTGCCTGACGGTTTGCAGGTAGCCACTGTCTATCAAAGCGCGGCCCTTGCCAAAGTCGAACGCGGTGTAGTTGTCGATGTTGGGTTGTATATACACGCCTGTTGCCGGAATTTTACCGGGGTCCGACTTGTCGAGCAGCATGTATAGCAAAGACCTGGAGATGAGGTCTTCATCTTGCCCATAAGGGTAATCGTTGAAAACCTTAGACGAAACGTTACATCCTATAATTACATCGGGGTTAAACGCTTTTTGCGCTACGTCCACAGGAAAATTGTTATAAACGCCACCATCGAACAGGTAGCGCCCGTTTACACGTATGGGGTGATAAAAAAAGGGAACGGTTTGCGTTGCGCGCAGCGCATTGCTCAGGGCACCGTCTTTAAGCACCACTACCTCTTGGGTGAAAATATCAGAAGCCACCACCCGCAACGGCACAAAGAGGCTATCAAAGTTGTTGCGCGCAATAGCAGAAGGCTGTGCCATCTTTTCAGCCAGCGCAAAGTTCAGCGATAAGTCGTTGGCAATGCTGGTATTTAGGCTTACGTTCAGCGTAGAATCCAGCGAAAGGTTAATTTTCAGAAAGGAACTGTTGTCATCTGGTTTGTTGAAGTAGTAGTTGAAACCCTCTTCCATGCTGCCATTTACCCAACCCAGAAACTCGGGCGAGAGCACCATTTCTTCAATCTGGTTGGGGCTCATGCCGGCCGCGTAACATCCGCCAATGATGCCGCCCATAGATGTACCCACAACATAGTCGATGGGGATTTCGTACTCTTCGAGCGCCTTGAGCACCCCAATGTGAGCGATACCTTTTGCGGCCCCGCCACTGAGTACCACGCCTACTTTTTGCGCATGCACAAACCCTGTCAACAACCAGGCGGTAGCCCACAATAAGAAAAAGCGTTTCATCAGGTTAGAATGCCTGTGAATATATACGTTTGAAACGCGGTTCTATTCTAAATCTTCTGAAAAAAATCAGCGGCCTCAGCGGTGGTAAGCCAATTCATTATCGGCCGCAGGTAGGGGTATGCGTGCCAGTTTCTCCATAAGGCTGTTTCTGGCAGATTCAAACGCTTGAAATTTTTCTTCGGTTACCGGTTGCGCAGGCGGCAGCTGCACCTTCAATGCGTCTACCTGCACACCGTTTTTCCAGAACCGGTAGCATAGGTGGTCGCCAGTGGCCAGGCCTGTGTGGCCCACATAACCAATGGTTTGCCCTTGCCTTACCCGCGTGCCGGGTTTAATACCAGTGGCAATTTTAGACATGTGCAGGTAGCCGGTGGTATAGGTGGCGTTGTGCCTTATCTTAACATAGTTACCGTTGTTGGTTTTATATTGCGCTTCCTCCACTACACCATCGCCCACAGAACGAATGGGTGTGCCGGCCGGAGCTGCAAAATCGGTGCCGCGGTGGGCGCGGAAAACCTTCGCCACAGGGTGAAACCGATTGGGATTGTACCGCGAGCTGATACGCGTAAATTCGATAGGGTACTTTAACAGTGCCTTGCGAAGGCTATTGCCTTCCTCATCGAAATAGTCCACGCCCTCACCCTGGTCGAAAGCAAAAGCATAGTAGCCGTTGCCAAAATGCTCGAAATACACACCCTCAATGCCGGCAATGCCAATCACCTTATCGTCAACCCGGTTTTGCTGGTAAATCATTTTGAACTTATCGCCTTTCTGCAGGCGCTGAAAGTCGATCTGCCAGGCGAAAATATCCACAAACTTGTTGGTAAGCTCGTGCGAGATGCCCAACGACTCAATGGTTTCTGACAATGTGGAAGAAATAACGCCTGCTATTTGTTTTTCTTCGGTAACTACTTCGCGCTGGCATGATTCAATCAACAAAGTATCCTTGAGGTGGAAAACGTAGTAGTCGATGGGGTTGGGTTCGTACACCAGTGCGCGCATTTGTTTGATGGAATCGCCCTGATAAACCACACTAAACTTTTTGCTTGCCACAATTTTCCGAAAGTCAAACACCTCGCGTGGCACCAATGAAAGTTGCCGGTAAATTTTGGGGTCTACTTCGTATCCCTTCAGCAAATCGGTAAAGCGTTGGTTGCGTTTCACCACATGTTCCACTACGTGGAAATCGTTCACCACCATGCCGTAAAACAACTCCGGTTCAGGCCAAACAATTTCAACTGCCTTCACGGTATCGGCTTCTTCGGCATAGTCTGCCTTTTGCGATAGCCAATTGGTGTAGGAGTCGGTTAACAGATAAGCCGCTGCGGCCACCGCCAGCAGCGAAAAAATCAATAATGGTTTACGAAACTGGCTCGTTGTCATAGGCAAAAAATAACGGCAAAGCCGTGCTTAAGTTAAAAAAATCGAGACCGTATCCATTCAAAAGTAAGCATATGCTGCTATTGATACAACTCTTTGTATTTCTTCTTGCCCTTCTCCAGAAACTGCACAAAGGCATCCACATTTCTGTTGTAGGCATAGGGCCAGGCCAGTACGCGTTCATCGGCACCCAGCAATACATAGAAAGGCTGCGCATTATTTTCCAGGTTAGTAATCTGCAAGTCTGCATTTTGCTTGCCAATGGTTTTCTTCACTTTGCCATCGTACTTAGAAGTGAACCATTGCGACTCGGGCAACTCGGTTTTATCGTCCACATAGAGCGCCACCACTACAAAGTCGTTTTTCAATCTCTCCAGCACCTGCGGATCACTCCACACCACGGCCTCCATTTCGCGGCAGTTGGTGCATCCGTGGCCGGTGAAGTCGATAAACAACGGCTTGCCTTGCTGGCGGGCGCAGGCCAGCGCCTGCTCGTAGTCAAAGTAGCCGGTGAGGCCGTGCGGCAGGTGAAGAAAATCGGCATACTTGGGTTCTTCGCACCCTTCGGTGGTGTTGCGGCTGTCGGCAGAGAGCAGGTTAAAATCGTGTGTATACATGGGCGGCAGATAGCCCGCCAGCGCCTTCAGCGGGGCACCCCACAGGCCAGGTATCAGGTATATCACAAAAGAAAAGGTGAGTGTGGCCAGCAGCAGGCGTGGCACCGTAATTTTCTCCACCGGGCTGTCGCCCTTCATAGGCAACTTGCCCAGAAAGTAGAAGCCCATCAGCGCGAAAATCACCACCCACAGGCCAATGTTCACATCGCGGTCAAGCAGACCCCAATGGTAGGCCTGGTCGGCAATACTGAAAAACTTCAAGCAGAGGGCCAGCTCCAAAAAGCCCAGCGTTATCTTAACAGAGTTAAGCCACCCGCCCGACTTGGGCATGCTTTTGATCCATTCCGGAAAAATGGCGAACAAGGTAAACGGTATCGCGAAAGCGAGAGAATAAAAAAACATGGCCAGCACAGGCTTTAATACCTGGCCACCCGCAGCCATTACCACCACGTTGCCCACAATGGGAATGGTGCACGAAAACGACACCAACACCAACGTGGCGGCCATGAAGAAAATGCCTACCAGGCCCCCCTTCTCGGCCTGCCGGTCTACCTTGTTTACCAACTGGTAGGGCGCGTTGATCTCGAAAAGGCCAAAGAAGGAAAGAGCAAAAACAATGAAAATAACAAATACAAACAGGTTGGGTGCCCAATGGGTAGCCAACGCGTTGAGTCCCTCGGCACCCAGCGCCACCGCAAACAAGGTGCCCGCCAACGTGTAGATCAGAATAATGGAGAAGCCAAAAATAATTGCCTTACGCACCCCCTCCGCACGCGACTGGTTGTCGCGCAAGAAGAAAGTCACCGTCATGGGTATCATGGGGAAAACGCAAGGGGTGATGAGGGAGGTGAGGCCCAGCAGAAAAGCTACCACCAAGTACCCAAAGAAAGACTCTCCATTTCCGCTTGCCTCCCCCTCGAGAATCGACACATCCAGCACGGGGCCCTTCACCTCACCGGGCGTAGTGGTAAATGGCTGGGTGTTGGTATCCGTAACGGGCACCGGTGTATCATTATTATTATCAGTGGGTGAGAGACTCGCACTGCCACCTTTCACCGTAAGCCCCTGAATGTGAAAGTCGCCATCGAAGAGAATGCATTTGCCTTCCGTTTCAGAACATACCTGGCCTTCGTAAGTGCCTTTCAATTGCAGGCCGGCATTCAACACTTTTATCTTTTGAATAAATACACCGGTGTTTTCGAAGATGCGCACATCGCAATCAAAAATTTTGTCGTGTTTCTGTACGTCATTAACCGCTACTACCGGGCCCACCAGTTCGAAACTGGCATGTGGTTCCAGCGCAATGCTGATGGGCACAGGGCCACAATCTTCATCGAAGCCGAGGGAGTAGATATACCAATTCTTGTCTATGGAGGCATTAAAAACCAACTCCAGCTCATCGCCCACGGCCACTTGCTGCGTTTTGGCCGAGGCAGCCAGGCGGGCGGGCTGCAAAATCTGAGAGGCGGCACCCTGTGCTAAGAGTAAGAAAAGGAGCAAAAAACGGTACAACATGCAGTTTCTGGTAATCGTTGAGTGTTTCTGAATGCGCTAAGGTAACGACCATCCGTAAAAAATAGTTGGTAGGGGGCACCCTACACCGCGAATATTAACAAAACGTTAGTAATTATGAGGCCCGTGGTGCGACTGATGGGGAGCCGGTTTGAAAGGCGGTAAGAAAAACCTACATTCAGGCCGATTTTATCCAAATCCAATCAAAACGACCCTGCCAAACAAAACCAGGAAGACTCGGGTGGTCTCTCGCGCGACAACTCTGGTGCAGAAAACCACTGCACTATCTTCACCATTGCTGAGTCTCCCCTCGATGAAAACATTGTGTGGGTAGGTACCGATGATGGCAACCTGCAACTGACGAAAGACGGTGGCAAAACATGGAGCAACGTAGTAGCAAATGTGCCGGGCTTACCTAAAAACACCTGGGTATACCACATTGAAGCGAGTGTGTTTGGCAAAGGCACCGCCTATGCCGTGTTTACCGGCTACACCACGGGCGACATGAACACCTATGTGTACAAAACCACCGACTTTGGCGCCACGTGGAAGTCGATCGTTACCTCCGACATTGTAGGCTTCGCCCGCAACATTCAGGAAGACTATGTGAATGAAGACCTGCTGTTCCTCGGCACGGAGTTCGGATTGTACATTACCCTGAATGGAGGCGGTAACTGGTACAAATTCACCAACAACTTCCCCGCAGTGAATGTGCATTACATGGAGCTGCACAAAAAAACCAACGACCTGGTAGTGGCTACTCATGGCCGTGGCATCATTATTCTGGATGACATCAGCCCGTTGCGTCAGTTGAATGACGAAACCATGAAGAAAGACCTTCACTTCTTCACCACCAAGCCCACCTACATTGCCGAAACCAACGGCTTTGGTGGCGCGAGCACCGAAACCCAATTTGTGGGGGCCAACCCCAGCAGTGCAGCCCGCATTATCTATCACTTGAATAAACGGCATGTGTTGGGCAAAATGACTTTAGAGATTCAGGACGCAAACGGCAATAAAATTGCAGAGTTGGGTCCCGGAAAATCCAAAGGCATTAACGTGGTGGAGTGGAATTACAACACCAAACCTCCCAAGGTTGCAGCAGCCAAAACTTTTGCCTTTGGCGGATTCACCTCGCCCCGCGTGCCGGCCGGTACCTATAAGGCGGTGATCCAAAAAGGAAAAGAAACCTACACCAACGACATTGTGATTGAATACAATCCTAAGTCGGATGTGCCGCTGGCCGACCGCAAGCTGCAGGAAAATACTACCAAAAAACTCTACGACATGTCGCAGGAGTTGGCCTACATGGTTTACACACTGGATGAGTATCTGAAGATTGCCGAAACAGCAAAAGCCAAAAATGCACAAGGCGCCAAGGTGGCTACTCCGTTCATCAACGAGCTAACCAAGTTGAAAGAAAAGCTGGTAGTGACCAAAGGCGATAACTATGTGGGAACAGCCGAACCACAACTGAGAGAAAAAATGGCCGAGCTTTACAGCAAGGTGGCGCAGAGCTATTACAAACCCAACCAGGCAGAACTCGATAACCTGGAGGCCATTGAAAGCAGCTTCACCGATGGCAAAGCGGAATTCAAAAAAATAAAAGACAAGCACCTGTCGAAAGTAACGGGCGTACTCTCGAAGGATGGCATAGAGCCACTGGTGCTGAAAACATTTGAAGAGTTTTTGTTGATGCCTTAACAAGCTGGAGAAGTAAAAAAGAGGGCCGCCAGACTTTGTCTGGCGGCCCTCTTCTTTTGGCAGGCCGTGTTATAAACCGAACTACTTAAAAGCGAGTTTCAAATTTTCCGCTGCCACTGGTTGCTTAGCCTCGCGCAATTCGGCTGCCAGTTTAGCCTGGCTTTGCAGCCACGCCCGGTAGTCGGATACCTGAATGCAATCCGACAACAATTCTTTGTCTTTTAAAATCTTGATTATTTTTTCGCGCTCAATCGTTTTAAAAATCCGCTCGCGCTCCTCGGGAGGCAACTGGGCCAGCCTGATAAATTCTATTCCTTTATAAACTTCGTGCTGCACGTTCATCGCTTTTTTTAAACTGAAATTTAATTCTCGTTAAACAATTTTAGTAACCCCCCGTTCGGGCCCAAAGAAAACGGTTAAGTTTAACACGTCAAATACCTCGAAAGGATGATTCGCCTAACCCAATTTTTAATCGTCAACATCTTTTTGTTTAACCTTTCTTCGTGTGGACAAAAACAAACAGCCGTGAGCCCTACAAGTATTTATGAATCAGATGTTTTCAAAAACTATTGGTATGCAGGGCAAGCGGAAATCAGCAGCTACCACCTGCAGCAATCCCGGTATGGCGAAGTGCGCGAGGGGGAGGCCGTCCTCATTTTTGTGACAGAAGATTTCTCGAAAAGTAAACACGTAAAATTAGACGACCCCCGTAAAGCGGAAAATGACAAGGTGAATGTGCTCAAAATGAATTTCACCAAAAATTTTGTTACCGGCATCTATCCTTACTCCATGATGCTCTCGGTATTTACACCTGTTCAGAACCCTGCTACACTTAAAGTAACATCCAGTGTGCAGGAGTGGTGCGGCCAGGTTTTTTCTCAGATGAACCGAAGGGGAAGTCGCTACCACATTGCAGGTAACTCCTACTTTGAGAGCGAAGGCGATGAAACGTTTTCAATAAAACAGGCATGGCTAGAAGATGAAATGTGGAACATGATTCGATTGGCTCCTGCTGATTTGCCTGTTGGGTCGTTTGAAATTATTCCCGGGATGTTCTTTTCGCGCCTGCTTCACGTAAGGCAAACGGCACACCAGGCAGTAGGAACCCGAACAGAAAATGAAGACACCGTGCACTATGAATTGCGCATAAAAGATCTGGAAAGGACTTTGGTAATCCGTTTTCGGAAAGAATTTCCGCACAACATACTTGGATGGGAAGAAACTTTTGTTGAGCGCGGTCAGATTCAAAAAACAACAGCCACCCTATTGAAATCAATAAAAACAGATTATTGGACAAAAAACAAAAACGAATACTTACCGCTTCGCGACTCGCTCGGGCTTTCCACCCCCGCTAAACATTAACCATTCTCTTCTAAACGGCTACAGGTGAAGAATACTTCGCAGGGATTCTGGATCGCAGGTGTCATCATCAGCCTGGTGGGTGCCATCTGCTTTTCAACCAAAGCCATCTTCGTAAAACTGGCTTACCGCGATACCGATGTAGATGCGGTAACGCTGCTGGCCTTGCGTATGCTCTTCTCGCTTCCCTTCTTTACGTTGTCGGCCTGGGTATACTCCAGCAAAGAAAACAACGTGAGGTTTACCGGCAGCGAGTGGGCATACGTTGCCCTCATCGGCTGCCTCGGCTACTACATCAGCTCGCTGCTCGACTTCACCGGGCTGCAGTTTGTAAGTGCCGGTATCGAGCGCCTCATCCTCTTCATCTACCCCACATTTGTTTTGTTGCTCTCTGCGGTGTGGTTCAAACAAAAAATTTACCCGCGCCAGTGGCTGGCGGTGGCCATTACCTATGCCGGGTTGTTGATTGCCTTTCTCTCTGAAGCGCGCATACAGGCGGGGCCCGGTTTCATCAAAGGCTCGCTACTGATTTTATTGTGTGCGTTTACCTATGCCACCTACATTGTGGGCAGCGGCAGGTTGATACCCAAGGTGGGCGCCATGAAATTCAACAGCTATGCCATGAGTTTTGCCTCTGCCGGAGTGTTGGTGCATTTTTTTCTATTCAGCGAAGTTTCCTTGCTGGGCTTGCCCGCCACAATATATGTCTACAGCCTGATGATGGCCCTGCTCTCCACCGTCATTCCCTCTTACCTCGTGTCGGCCAGCATCAAAAGACTGGGCGCCAACAACACGGCCATTATTGCCAGCGTGGGGCCGGTGTCTACCATCTTGCAAGCCTACCTTTTTTTGGGAGAGTCGATTACCCTGCTTCAGTTGTTAGGAACATTTTTAATACTGATCGGGGTGTTGATCATTAGCTGGCGCCAGGCCGCGCCCATAGGGCAGAAGGAAAGCCTGCCTTAATGCAGCGATAACAAAATGATAATACAGAATGAAAAGGGGAAAACAGGAGAGCCGGGTGCGAAAACACCCGAGTAAAAGGGCTGCACGCGGGCGGCTTAAGCCACCGGTTGAAAACCCTTCTTGCTTTTGCGCAACGCCTGGCGAATCTCTTTCATCGCCTCGCGCTTAAACTCGTTGGTGCGCGCGGGCTGGTGCATCAGCCCCTTGATGTAGTTCAGCACTTCTTCCATCTGAAGTGCATCCATGGCATCAAGACTTTGAAGGATGGCCAGTTTGGGTGAATTTTTCATTGTCGTAGTGGTTGACAATACAAATAACGCAAAACAACCACCTGAGGTTCAAGGCGCTGCGTGGCAATTAACCGAAATAAAATCTGTGCGTAATATTTCGTGCAAGAATGAAGAAAAACGCCTGCCCGCAAACGGTTTTATTCTTTGAATGCGGGCGGGGTCATCTCCTCCCACTGGGTACGTTCCTGGTAGGCGTGGGCGAATGAGGCCAGGGCGGCTTCGCCAAACAACTTCCCCAGGAAAGAAATGCTGGTGGGGCTGCCCTGCGCAGTAAACCCGTTGGGCACCACCAGGCAGGGGTGGCCCGTCAGGTTGGTGGTAAGCAGTTGGCCACCGCCAAAGCTGGGGGCAACAATCACATCAAAATCGCCTAACAGTTGGTGATAGGCCTCTATGAGTTGCTGCCTCATCCGCGAGGCGTTGATGTATTCTACAGCCGGAATGAACCGCGCAGCCCTGAAAATATTGGGCCAGGCCTGTTTGCGCTGGTCTGTCAACTGATCGTCCAGGTCCAGGCGTGTCAGTTCATCAAAGGCTGCGGCAGCTTCCGCCACCAGCATCAAGCGAATAGGTTGTGTAGGTATTGTGGGCATATCAACAGGTATCAACTCCACACCCATCGAGCGGATGATTTCGAGCACCTTCTCGTCATTGGCACGCGTGGCATAGTCTGCCTCGAAAGCTGATCGCAGGTAGCCCACTTTCAGTTTTTTCAGATCTGTGTTGGCAGCGTAATTGAAGGCAGCGTTCTTAACGTGCTTGTCCAGCAGGTCGGTGCCGCGGATGGTTTCCAGCACCAGCGCACAATCCAAAGCCGACCGGCAGATGGGGCCGATTTTATCCATGCTCCAGCTCAGCGCCATGGCGCCCGTGCGGCTCACGCGCCCAAATGTGGGCCTCAGCCCCGTGGCACCACAACGCGTAGAGGGCGAAACAATGGACCCCAATGTTTCGGTGCCAATGGAAAAGGCCACCAGCCCCGCCACGGTGCCCGAAGCCGAGCCGGCAGAAGAACCGCTCGACCCCTGCGCCAGGTTCCACGGGTTTTTGGTTACGCCTCCATACCAAATGTCGCCCATGGCCAGGGCGCCCAGCGTAAACTTGCAGAGCAATACCGCGCCAGCCTCGTCCAGCTTCTTCACAACGGTAGCGGTACCGTCCAACACCTGGTCTTTGTAAGGGGCTGCTCCCCACGTGGTCTTGGTATCGGCCACGGCCAGCAGATCTTTTACGCCATAGGGAATGCCATGCAGCGGCCCCCGGTATTTGCCTTTGGCTATCTCTTCATCTGCCTGGCGCGCGCGGGCCAGGGCAGTGGTCTCCATCACCGAAATCACGCACTGTAACGTGTCGCTGTATTTTTTGATGCGCTGAAGGTACAGTTGGGTAAGTTCGGTAGAAGTAATCTTCTTCGTGCGCAGCAGCACGGCCAGTTTATAAACGGGGTAGAATGCCAACTCTTCGCGTTTGGCCGGCAAAGCCACCTCTTTGGGTAGGCCCCAGTCAATGGGCTTTTGGGCAGCGTCTATCTGAAAACCGGTTGGCAGTGGATCGAACACCAGCGACATGGGCACCGCGTTGGAAAGGTTCTGCTGATGCAGCACCTCAAAATCTTTTTGATAGCCCTGCAACGCTGAGAACAACGAATCCCTCTCCGCTTCGGTAAAGTGCAGTCCGTAGTAGGGCTCTATCAACTCGGTAGGTGCGTTCTTCTGCTGTGCCCCCACAGTGGTGTAAATCCAACACAGAACAATGAACAAAACCTTGTAACTTTCCATCGATTAAAATTTTTTTGTTGAAGTTAAAAACCTGGCAGATAGCCTCGTCAAAACTTAATGTATGAAAGAATATTTTGTAAAACTCTATAAATATAATGAGTGGGCCAACCTGCGTGTGTTGGGCGCTTTAGAGAAACAAAAAGTAACGGATGATAAAGCGCTAAGTTTATTCAGCCACCTGCTGAGCGCCCAGTTGTTGTGGCTGCACCGCATCAAAGACCTGCCCCCGCCCAATGTGCAATTGTGGAAAACTTACCCGCTGGAGCGGCTGCGCGAGTTGGTGGTGGAAGGGGCCACCCGATGGAATGAATTCATTGAAACAACCGAACACTTCGGCCGCATGCTGAAATACAAAAACTACGTGGGCGATTATTATGAAAACAAGGTTGAACATATCATGATTCACCTTGTTAATCACGGCACCTACCACCGCGGACAAATTGCGCTGCAAATGCGCCAAAAAGGATACGAGCCGGTAAACACCGACTTTATTACCTACGACCGCGTGGTAACGGGGCAGTGGAAAGATTGACACAGAAACTTCAAACCTAAAATGTTATGAAAAGATTAGTCCTTTCATTTTTTGTAGTGACAGCGGCCACCATGGGCTGGGCACAGACTGACGACATAACGGTGTGCCATACTTCAGCTACCGACAAGTTTGCGCTCTTTGCATCGAACAAAAGTTTTAATGCCGAACACCCCGATCCCGAAGTATATGTGCACGTAAGCCAGGCGGGCGGAAAAATGATTTCCTTCAAGACCCCCGATGGAGGCGAAGGAAAAGGCTACCTGCTGGAAGCCAAATCCAAAAGCAACAACTGGATTTTCGTTTTCCAGGAGTGGTGGGGCCTGAACGACCACATTAAAAGAGAAGCTGAAAAATTATACAACGACCTGGGCAACGTAAACGTGCTGGCCCTCGACATGTACGATGGCAAACTGGCCACAGATGCTCAGACAGCGGGCCAATACATGCAGGCGTTTAAGCAAGAACGGGGCGATGCCATTGTGAAAGGGGCGCTGACCTATGCAGGCCCGCACGCCAAGGTGGGCACCATCGGCTGGTGCTTTGGCGGTGGCCAATCCATACAAGCCTCACTCACTGCGGGCAAGCAGGCAGCGGCTTGCGTAATGTATTATGGCATGCCCGAAGAAAATGTGGAGCGACTCAAAAACCTCAACACCGATGTGCTGAACATCTGGCCCACGCAAGATCGCTGGATCAACAAAGACGTAATGGACAAGTTTGAAAAGAACATGGCAGCAGCCGGCAAAAACCTCACCATTAAATCGTACGATGCCGACCATGCCTTTGCCAACCCCAGCAACCCGAAATTCAACGAGGCTTTCAGCAACGATGCGTACCAGCATACGCTCGCCTTTTTCAAAGCAAGATTGAAGTAAGATTTTCATGAAAACGGGCGGATTATAAAGTTCCGCCCGTTTTCTATTTGCTGCGCCTTCCTGTAATATTGTCCACTCTTTTTACCTCCATGAACATCCGGAAAGCGCTCTTCCCGCTCGTTGTTTTATTGTCTCTTCAAAGCGCCTCCGGTCAGAATTGGTTGCCTCGGGTTCACAAAGGCGTAATCGACTTGCGCGAGTGGGATTTTTCCAGTCGCGGCTCACTGCCCCTGGCGGGCGACTGGCGGTTTTACTGGAACCAGTTGGCACTGCCGCAGGAAACGGCCGCACTCAGGCCGGCCTACTTCCCTTTTCCATCGGTATGGAATGGACAGCACGATGGCCTGAACGCGCTGAGCGGACAGGGTTATGCAACGTATAGCGCTACCGTTGTGCTGCGCAACGCACCCCCCGTTCTGTCGCTGGAATTGCCCGATTTTTACACCAGCTACCAACTGTGGGTAAATGGGCAACCCATAGCAGCCAATGGCGAAGTGGGCACCAGCCGCAAAAGTTCTACCCCCCAATGGCTGCCGCAAACCATTGTTTTTCCGTGCACAAAAGATACGGTAGAACTGCACCTGCAAGTGTCTAACTTCTATCACCGCAAGGGGGGCAGCAACGACCATATTTACCTGGGCCTGCCCGACCAGTTATATGCCAAGCGGGAGCAGGCGGTGATCACCAACATTGTGTTGTTCGGAGGCCTCGGCCTGATCGGCTTTTTCTTCCTGATTCTTTATCTGTTCTTTAAGCGCGACAGGGCCGCTCTTTACTTTGCCGCCATCTGCCTTACCTGGGCGTTGCGTTCCGTCCTCACCAACCTCTACCTGTTTGTTAACTGGTTTCCGCAGGTAGATTGGGAACTGGCCGTAAAGCTAGAATACCTTACGTTGTACCTCACCATGATGTGGGGCCTGCTCTTTATTGCCAGGCTCTTCCCTGACGACACGAATGTGCTGGCCAAGTACATCCTGCTCACCATCAACCTGATCTTCATCCTGCTCACATTAGCCACACCGGCCTTCACTTACAGCAGCCTGGTGCCTGCCTACCTGGTGGTGGCCTGGTTCATCCTGGCCTACGTCATTGTCATCGTGGTGCGCGCGCTGGTTTTCGAACGCGCAGGGGCGTGGTTTGCCATCGGCAGCATTTTTCTGGCTGTGGTGATGTTTGGCTACGACATGCTCACCTACCAGGGCTATTGGAATTTCAATCCCCTCCTGTTCAACACCGGCTACCTGGTTGTGTTTTTTCTCAACGCCACGGCCTTCGCCCACCAGCTCAGCCGCTCCCTTCAGCCGCCACGGCAAAACATGGCCTTTCACTTCACCATGAAGTAGACGTTCTTACAGCAAAAAGAAGGTAGCCAGGAACAGCAACGCCAGCAGCAAGGCAATCCATTTTACGCTGGCCGGGTAAGCAGCAAACTCATAACTGCAGATGGGGCATACTTTGGCCGAGGCATCAATCTCCATGGCGCAAGAAGGGCATTCTTTCTTCTTCATGAGGGTGCGAATGCCTTAAAGTTACCACCTGCAAAACAAGCACAAGCAGTTGAAGTGGATTTTTGTTGAAAGGGGGCAGCCGAATGCGTACATTGATATTCCAAACCAATCAAAACCTGCGTGCATCCCACTACCCGTTACCTGTTGGTGGCGCTAGCCGGCCTGATAGCGGCCTGTCAGCCACAGAAACAAACCACCGAAGCCACAGAAGTTTTACCCAACACCCTGAGCGAAGCAGAAAAGGCAGCAGGGTGGGAACTGCTTTTCGATGGCACCACCCTAAATGGCTGGAAGCGCTATAACCGCGACTCCATCGGGCCGCTGTGGCTGGTGCAGGAAGGCATGATTGTTTGCAATGGCGAAGGTCTGGGCGAAGGCAGTGGCGAACACGGTGGGTCGCTGATGACCACGCGCCAGTTCGGCAATTTTGAACTGACGGTAGACTGGAAAATAACACCTGGTGGCAACAGTGGCATTTTATACCACGTGGTGGAAAGTTCCGAGTATGCGCACGACTACGAAACCGGGCCCGAGTGCCAGGTGATGGACGACAATGGCTGGCAAGGCGAACTGAAAGACGCGCAAAAGGCCGGCAGCAACTACGACATGTTTGAGGCGGCAGCTACCAAAAAGCTAATGCCGGTGGGCGAGTGGAACACCGCCAAAATAGTCTACAACAACGGGCACGTGGAGCACTGGCTCAATGGCGAGAAAGTGGTAGCGTTTGAAGAAGGCAGCGAAGCGTACGAGAACCGCTACCAGCGCAGCAAATGGGTAGACTACCCGGGGTGGAATAAATCGAAAACCGGGGCCATCTCCCTGCAAGACCATGGTGCCAACGTGTACTTCCGCAACATCAAAATCAGAGTATTGTGATTCCATAAGCCATCAGAACCATGAAAAAATCTTCGAATGCCCTAGAAAAGGAATTGATCCGCAAGATAGACAGGCGCGATTTCCTCAAGCTCACAGGCGTCAGCGTGAGCGGCATCATTCTGGGCATACAGGCTGGTTGCACACCTGCTGAAAAAGCAAGCGCAGCGTTGTTCGCGCCCAACGTATACCTTACCCTGCATGGCGATGGCTCGGTAGAAATCATCGCACACCGCTCCGAAATGGGTACCGGTATCCGCACAGGCTTACCGCTTATTATTGCCGATGAAATGGAGGCCGACTGGCAGCGCGTGAAAGTGGTGCAAGCCCCGGGCGATGAGGCCAAATATGGCAATCAAAATACCGATGGCTCCTTTTCGGTGCGCATGTTCTTCGAGCCCATGCGCAAGGCGGGTGCCACGGCACGCACCCTGCTGCAACAAGCGGCAGCCCAGCGTTGGGGTGTGGCTCCGGAAACCTGCAAGGTGCAGAACCATGAGGTGGTACACGAAGCCTCCGGGAAAAAATTGGGATTTGGCGAATTAGCCGAAGACGCTGCCCGGTTGCCGTTGCCCGCGCAGGAAACATTGACGCTCAAACCAAAATCGGCATGGCGCTACATAGGCCGGTCTACCAGTATTGTTGATGTGCACGACATCTCTTCCGGCAAAGCCGTGTTTGGCCTGGATGTGGTGCGGCCGGGCATGAAGTACGCCACCGTACTGCGCTGCCCCGTAGCAGGGGGCAAAGTAAAAAGTTTCGATGCTACAGAAGCCCTGAAGGTAGCAGGCGTAGAGCAGGTGTTTGAATTGGCCGGAGGTGGCTTCCCCGCCCCCTTCCAAAGTCCGTTGGGAGGCGTGGTGGTAGTGGCCAACAGCACGTGGGCCGCCATGCAGGGGCGCAAACAAGTACAGGTGGAGTGGGACCTGGGTGCCAATGCCGACTACGACACGCGCACATATGTTAAGGAACTGGTTCAAAAAGTGCAGACCAAAGGCAACACCAGGCGCCAGCAAGGCGATGCCTATGCGGCCATCTCCACTGCTGCCTTCAAAATAGAAGCTACGTACACCATTCCCCACCTCTCGCATGCGCCCATGGAGCCACCCAACGCAGTGGCGCACTTCAAAGACGGCTCCTGCGAAGTATGGGCCCCCACCCAACACCCGCAATGGGCCCGCGACAGTGTAGCCCAAGCGTTGGAAGTAGACGTAAAAAACGTTACCGTGAACATTATGCTGCTGGGCGGAGGGTTCGGCAGAAAATCCAAACCCGACTACGTAGTAGAAGCGGCCCTGATCTCCAAAAAGATCAATGCCCCCGTTAAAGTTACCTGGACACGCGAAGACGACATCCGGCACGATTTCTTCCACGCCTGCAGCGCCCAGCACATACGCGTAGGGTTAGACAAGAGCCGAAAAGTGGTGGCATGGAATCATCGCTCCGCATTTCCACCCATCGATGGCACGACAACGGCAGATGCCAACGAACCTTCCTTTGGTGAACTACAGCTTGGCATGGTCGATCTGCCCTTCGACATTCCCCACATTTCGTGCGAGTCGCACGAAGCGAAGGCCAAAACCCGAATCGGCTGGCTGCGCTCGGTCAGCAACATACAGCACGCCTTCGCTATTGGCAGCATGCTCGATGAAATTGCCACCCTGAGAAAAGTAGATCCTGTGAAAAACCTGCTGGAACTATTAGGCCCCGACCGTAACATTCCGTTCGATCAAATGATGGAAGGCTTCGGTAACTATGGTGAGCCGCTGGCGCAATTTCCCTGGAGTACTAAGCGATTGCGTGGTGTGATAGAATTAGTGGCCGAAAAATCGGGTTGGGGCACTGCCTTGCCCAAGGGCCAAGGCATGGGCATCTGCGCCCACCGCAGCTTCCTCACTTACGTTGCCTGCGTGGTAAAAGTGGCGGTAGAAAACGGCCGCCTCACCATCCCCGAACTGCACTATGCCGTAGACTGTGGCGTGGTAGTCAACCGCAACTCGGTGGTCAATCAGTTCGAGGGTGGTGCAGTGTTTGCATTGGGTGCCGCCCTGAAAAGCGGCATCAGCTTCGCAGGGGGTCAGGCAGAGCAAAGCAACTTCGATGGCTACCAGGTAGCGCGTCTGGCCGATGCACCCGCCAGGATTTTTGTGCACCTGGTGGAAAGCGATGAGAAGCCCACAGGCGTGGGCGAACCACCCGTGCCACCCGTGGCCCCGGCATTGGCCAACGCTATTTTTGCGGCTACCGGAAAAAGATACCGCGACCTGCCCATTGTTTTGAGTTAGCAGCCGGATTTTGTTTTCTTTGCGCATCTCAAAACAAAAGCTACAACACATGCGCATAGCGAGTTTTATTTTGCTGTTGGTATGCGGGGCAGGTTCGCTGCTGGCGCAATCCAAAAAAGAAATGCAAGACGAAATTGCCCGCCTCAGGGCGGAGAACGAGCAACTCAAGAAGCCCAAAGAACTGAACATGGGCGATGAGCACGTGAAAATCAGCTATGCGCTGGGCACACTCATGGCCGGCAACGTGAAAGCACAGGGCGCTGACTCACTGAACAGCGATGCGCTGGCCATGGGCATAGACGATGCGCTGAACGGCCGCCCCCTGAAAGTAGAACAAAATGAAGCCATGATGGTGGTACAAAACTATATGCAGCAGGCCATGATGCGCAAAAGCGCCAAAGCCAAAGAGGCAGGGCAGAAATTCCTGGCCGAAAACAAAAGCAAAGAAGGTGTAGTTACCACCGCCAGCGGCCTGCAATACAAGGTGATTACGCAGGGCCATGGAAAACAACCTCTGGCTACCGATCGGGTAACCGTGCACTACACCGGCACATTGATTGACGGTACCGTGTTCGATAGTTCAGTAAAGCGCGGTCAGCCCGCTACCTTCAGCGTAGGTGGTGTGATACGCGGCTGGACAGAAGCCTTGCAACTGATGAAAGAAGGCGACAAGTGGATGTTATACATTCCTTACGAGCTCGCCTACGGGGAGCGGGGCAGCGGGTCGCAGATTCCACCCTTCTCAACGTTGGTCTTTGAAGTGGAGTTGATAAAGGTAAACTAGGGTACTCAGGTATTCAACCACTTTATGAAGCGGCCCCACAGGGTTTTGGGTCGCTCTTCCGGGGTAGGCAGCACCTCCACCTCTTCATCAACCAACTTTGCTTTCTTGGTAGGTGCTTTTGGCTTCACCTTTTTGAAATAATGCTGCGCCTTACGCTCTTTTTGTTTTTTTAACTCTTCCTCGCGCTTTCTGCGGGCTTCTGCCTCTTCGCGTTCGCGCTGCAGCGCCACAGGATTTTTGCGCGGCTTCTGGGGCCGTTGTGGTTTCCGTTCAAAGGGGGGTCTTCTCCTTTCCGGGGCGGGGCGTGCAACCTCCCCTTCGGCAGGGGCCGCCACCTCTTCGGGTGCAGGCTCTTTTTTCTTCGGCTCGGGTAGGTCAATTTTCCCCAGCACCTTCAAACCCGACAGTTCTACTTTGGGCGCCTTAATCAACTCCGGCAATTCATGGGGCCCGGGTGCCGGTGCCGGTACCTTGGCTTGGGTTTCTGGGGGCGTGGGCGCTGCTGGCTCAACCTCTGCTTCCACCGGCTTATCGTTTTCTATTTGAGGGGTGGTAGGCGTGGTTGACGGCTCATCGGCTACAGCCAGTATTTCCTTCAGCCGCCCCGGGGCAAAATGTTCGATAACCTGTGCCAGGTGCGCATCGGGAACGCGGGCATTCGTGTGAGGATCGATCGGTACCGATATGGACGCGAAATAATCCGACACCTGCGAAGGCGTAACGGAAAGCTTTCTGGCTAACTGACCAAGACGCATAATCCAACAAACATTTTGAGGGCCAAATATAGCGCTCTTTCCGCAAGACACATGGCCTGCATGTCGCAGGGTGGTCATCACCTCTGGGCTTTCCACCTGCGGCTTCCTGGTCAGCGCCCCCTACCGGTCTACCAGGTAGTGGCCGCAATGTTTTTCGAAGCTTTCAGTATATCTCTCCGGCTGATCTGCCCAATCAACACACCGTTTTCAACCACCGGCAACCTGCGCACGGGCGTGTTCAGAAATTCGTTGGCGGCCTCCACCACATCGGTGTTCGATGGGATGGTTTTGACCTGGGCCGTCATGTAATCGGCCACCTTGCGCGTGGAGCCCGGCAGGTTGTGGTAAGCCTGGTCTACAATGATGCGCAGGCAATCCTTTTCGGAAATAATGCCCACCAGCTTACGGCTTTGGTCCAGCACGGGTGCGCCCGAAATGCCTTTCGAAATGATGATATCGATCACCTCCTCGATGCTTTGTTCCGGATGGAAGGTGATGAGTTTGCCCACCGGCACCATGTATTTGGTAATGGACTCGTAGCGGGGTTGCTCTGCGGCAATGTCCTCTTTCGATTTCATAGCGGGTTTAAAGTTCATAGGTGTTGAGAGGGTTAGGTTTCAAATCTCTTAAAGGAGTGCGTCAACACTTCAGGGCAGCCACCATTTGGGACGCGGGCAGTACAGGCGGGTGATGAATATACACCAAAAATTCCGGTTTTCACAAAACAGCACCTCCCCGTGGTTCCGCGAGCGGGCAGATTTATGTACTTTTAAAATGAAACCAACTTGTATTAAAAATGCTCTACCTGCTGATTACCCTCCTCTCGATGGCTTATGTGACTCCATCACCCAAGCCCGTCAAACATATTGTTGTGTTTAAATATAAATCCACCGCTACCGAAGCACAGATTGCCGAAGTAACGGCTGCCTTCCGCCACCTGCAAAACACCATTCCGGGTATTGCGAAGTTTGAACATGGTGTGAACAACAGTCCCGAAAAACTGAACAAAGGTTTTACACACGTTTACCTGCTCACTTTCGTGGATGCGGCTGCCCGCGATGCCTACCTGCCTCACCCCGAGCACAAAAAATTTGGCGCGCTGCTGGGCAAGCTCAACATTCTGGAAGAGCCGTTTGTGGTAGACTTTGAAGTAAGCGAATAAAGGTTAACGGGTGGGCATTACAAGGGCCAACACCAGGTAGAGCAGCAGACCCGTGCCAAAAGCAAAGAAGGCCACCAGGAAAATGATGCGCATTACCGTGGGGTCCATGTCGAAGTAATTCGCCAGGCCACTGCACACACCAAATATTTTTTTGTCAGATCCTTTTACCAATCTCTTTGCCATAGCAACGGGGTTTTACAAACAAGTTACGTTAAATTTTTTTATTCGGCCAGTCGGTTGAAGCGTTTTGGGGGAGGATGCCACCCGCCCTTCGCAACATGTTTAAGTGCGCGAAATTAGGTCGCAGATGTAAACATACGAGCCGTTCCGAAAGTCATGTCCCCGCCCGTGGAGGAGAAGCCGCCAACCTTACCCAGCCATTGAATCTCGCATACCGCAGGTGAGTAATTCTACTCATTTACAGTAGCACCAAAGCCGCAAAGAACGGCCGATTGCGCTGATTCGGTGCCGGTGTACCCAAACCCTCCCCTTTCCAATCCTCCCGCTTGTACGAAATTAGAAAAGTTAATCTGGGGCGAAAAAACAGTGAACGGGATGGGCACCCAGCCGGGCCAAACAGTAGCAAGTGAGGCGACATCTAACGGCATACGTTGCGCGTGCCGGGCCGTGGCTGGTTAAGATCAGATCGGTTAAAAACGACCTGCGTGCCGAGCGTCAACAGGCAACCACACGTTGTTTTGATCAGGTGGGGCTACGGTGGATGCATATGTCAGGGGAGAAAATACCCCATCGGAGGTATTTACAACGGGGCGGTTCAAACAGTAGCTTCACTGTTGCATACAAGGCGAACGCTGAGCGAACACAGGCGAACATTTCAGTAATCAACTGTTCCGGGCGGGGAAGAAGAGGGGCAGCAACGGGGCGCGGCCAGCGAACGGTTCTTTCAGTGGCAGACACACCCATACAAAAATAGCGATGCAACAAGACGGCAAGTTCCTGCTCTTCTCCCCCACCGAATGCTACAACTGGCTGCAAGGCCTTACGGTGAAGCGTAAAATACAGCTGGTGCAAAACCACCACACGTGGATGCCCAACTACAAAACGTTCCAGGCGCGGGCCAACAACCACTTCGCCCTGCTAAACGCCATGGAGCGGGCCCACCTGCAGCGGGGCTTTGCCGAAATCGCCCAGCAGCTCACCACCTTCCCCGATGGCACCATCGCCCTGGGCCGTTCATTCGAAAAAATTCCGGCCGGCATCAAGGGGGCTAATGCTTATGGCATCTGCATCGAACACGTGGGCAACTTCGATACAGGCAAAGACCAGATGACCGCAGCACACCGCAGCACCATTATCAAACTCAACGCCTGGCTTTGTCATAAGTTCAGACTGCCCATCAATACCAGCAGCATTGTGTACCACCACTGGTACGACCTCACCACCGGCAGGCGGGTAAAAGAAGCGCCCGACAGCAACACCAAAACATGCCCCGGCACCGCCTTTTTCCGAGGCAACACCATTGCCGCCTGCGAACAGCATTTCATACCATTAATCAAACAAATCAAACGCTGACCATGTTTGCCGACAGCCACACCCACTCGTTGATGAAATACGTGCAGCAGGGGCGCACCCATATCTGGCAACCCTTCAAAGGCAAGTGGGTGCACTTTACCTTCAAAGAAGAACTCATCGGCATACCCAGCTATTCCCAGGCCGACTTCGCCACCATGGCCGAAGCCGGTGTGCAGGTAGTAATGCTGGCGTTGATTCCGCCTGAACAAAAATTTATGTTCAACCGCTTTCCGGCCGGGGTAAGCGATGAAATAGACCGCCTTGCGGCAGCCGCCACATCTATCCCCATCAGCGTGGTGCGTCAGTACCAGCAGCCCACGTACAACCACTACGAACACCTGCTGAAAGAGCGAGACCTGCTCGAAAGCCATCACAACCAAACAAACGTCATCAAAATAAAAGGCAAAAGAAAGCAAGTGCGCCTTACGTTGGTGAACAGCGCAGCCGCCCTCGATCAGGTGTTGCAGCACAATGCCAGCGGGGCAGCCCCTTTCACCATTGCCGTGGTGCCCACGGTAGAGGGGGTGCATGCCCTGGGCTGCGGCCACCTGTTCTTCTATGGCGCCCCCAACCCGCACAACGTGGGCGAAGTGCTTTTGATGGAGCGCCTCGACAAACTCAAAGGGTTGGGCAACGACACACCCCATGCCAAAGTGTGGACCTTCCCGCCCCTGCTGATGAACCTCACCCACGCGTTCGATAACGGCATCTGCGGGCAACCGCAGGCGTTCTCCGCCATCATGCGCTCCGTCTTCCAATACGATGAGCCCTACCGCCCCACCGACCAGGGCCCCAACTTCAGCCGTGGCCTCAACCAGGGGCTATCACCCCTGGGCGAACGCATCATCAAACGCATGCTCAACCTCGATGCCGAATCGCTGGCGCGACCCAACCCTGGCCGCAGAATCATCCCCGACATCAAGCACATGAGCGCCCAGACGCGCCACGCCTACTACCGCCTGCTCGATGCCGCCAACGCAGGGCTGCCACCAGACCAGCAGATACCGGTGGTGATGAGCCACGCAGCCGTCAACGGGCAGCCACAGTTGCCCGATGGCCCCAGCACAGACGAAAACCCATTCCCGGCCGACACAGACGAAGACTACAAAAACAGCGCGGGCTTCAACCCCTGGAGCATCAACCTCTACGATGACGAACTCGTGCGCGTGCACGAAACACGGGGCCTCATCGGCCTCATCTTCGATGAGCGGGTGTTGGCTGGAGGTAAAAAAGTAAAACTGCTACGTGCCCACCTCGATGGCCGGGGCGGTCTGCGCAATCCCTTCCGCTCGTACAGCCGGACCGAAGCCTGCGCCTGCCTGCTGGCCGACCAGGTCGAACACATCGTGCGCACCGTGTACCAATCCAACACCTCCGTTGCAAAAGTGGATGTGTGGAACTGCATCTGCCTCGGCACCGACTTCGATGGTCAGATCAACCCGCTCGATAGCTTCACCAAAAGCACCGACTTCCCGCGACTGCGCAAAGCCCTCGGCACCCTGCTGGCCGAAAGCCGCTTCACCGCGCTGTTGCAAGGCCTCACGGTAGAGCAAGTGCTGGACAAAATCTGCTTTCAGAACGTGGTGGAATTTTTAAGAAGAAACTTGAAGTAAAAAGGCATTCGATCTTCTACCAATATCTGTCATGAACGGGAATAACGATAACGGACAACCGCCACCTAAAGCACTGGTGCGGTATTACTTCAAAGCATTTTGGCTCTATGCACCGGGCGTCTTCACCGTTTTACTGAGCTACTTTCTGCTCACCAACCTCACCCAGGGGCAAGACGTGGTGATGCTGATTGGCGAAAGCACAGGTGCTGCCATGCTTGCACTGGTGGGGGCAACGCTCTGGGCTTTTCTGCTGTGGTACAGCTCGCGGCTGATCGGTTACGAAAAATTGTATGATGATCCTCGCTGGCCGAAGGAGGTGCTTTCCTCCTTTCCCAGGCTGCTGGCCTATAATGCTTTTGTAAGCCTGCAGGCAGCGATCGTTGCCTTGCCCACGTTGCATCAAATGACCTTCGGTGGGCTGCTGATACTGACTGCCCTTCACAACGCCTATTACTTTTTCCTTTTCTGGCTTTTCAAGCCACGCAAGCAGCGGCCGGCACGAGGATGGCAAATTCTGGCCGTTGCCCTGGCATTGGCCTATATAGCCTTCTTGTTCTCGGCAAAAGCATCTCCGCACTATTCGCTCTGCGGAGTGGCCGCCCTTTTATGCTTGCTGCAAGTGCTGACACTGCGCTGGTTTGTACATCGAAGGGCCACCATGGATGAGGCGGAGCGCCATAAGCAGTATTCTGATGAGCCCGCCTACCTTCGGATTTTTTGGATTCCAGCCATCCGGATACCCCAGTGGTTCATCGCACACGAACGCAACACCTTCTGGGTGTTCAATGGCATTGCTGCGCTGGCTTTTGTCCTCTTTGCCTTCATCATTGGCTCGCTCTCCTTTACCCAGGCGTGCGGACCTTTACCGGTGCTGCTGTTGGCTTTCGCGCTGCTGGCAGGCGGGTTCAACATCATCACCGCCTCGTCCTTGCGGTGGCAAATCAACTTGTTTGCCTGGCTGCTGCTATGGGCCTGGCTGTTGGGGCAATTTTCAGACCCTTACGAGATTGAACCGTTGCCCAATGAAACTGCCACACCAAGGCCCCACCTGGACACTTATTTTCAACAGTGGGTAGACCACCGTGGCGCACAAATCGATGCAACAGAAAATTTTCCTGTGTTTGTGGTGCTGGCAGATGGCGGTGCCTCACGGTCGGGCTACTGGGTAGCCTCTGTGCTCGATGCCTGGCAGCAAATGTATGCCGGCCCGGATAATCTCAACAACCACCTCCTCTGTCTCTCCGGTACTTCAGGTGGCAGCGTGGGCAATGCAGCCTTTTACGCACAACTTCAAACGCAAGGTGCCGCAGGTAGTGCCAGTAGATTTCTGCAAAATGATTTCCTCAGCCATTGCCTGGCACACATGCTCGGCACGGACCCCCTTAAGCATGTATTGCCCCTGCCTTTGAACGACCGTGCGCGGGCCATTGCGGCCGCCATGGAAAAACGCTCAAGCGAAACATTGGACAGTGCCTTCGCACAACCGTGGCACCAGGTCATCGATCAGTCGGGCCGTTTACCACTGCTTTTTATCAACACCACCGCTGTACAGGGTGGAGCACCGGGCGTGGTCAGCGCTGTGCAACTCAAAGGCTTCAGCAAACGGCTGGATGTACTCAACCTGCTGGGCGATGACCGCTCCATCTCGCTCGCAACGGCCGCGGTACTGGGCGCCCGCTTTCCATACGTATCACCTGCAGGGTCTTTGGCCGGCAAGCAATGGGTAGATGGCGGATATTTCGACAACAGTGGTGCGGGTGTGGTGCAAGAGATGCTTTATCACCTCAACCACCTGATACAGGTGGAAGCAGACACGCTGCGGCAGCAACGCTACCGCAAATTGCGATTCCATGTGGTGCACATCACCAACAGTCCGCTCAACGGCAGGGCACCCCGGCCCATCAGCCCACTGGCCAACGATCTGGCTGCCCCACTGCTCACCGTGTTCAACACCTACGCCACGCAAACCGAAGTGAATGACGAACGCCTGCGCCTCTACCTGCGCACCATGGCCAACGGAGGCCGCTACCACAACATCAACCTGTACACGCACGATCCTGATGGCGACTACCCCATGAACTGGGTCATCAGCAACTACCAGCTCAACAAGATGGATAGCCTTGTAATCATGGCAAAAGCAAACGAACTGAAAACACTGGGCGAACTAATGCCCGCAGTAGAAAACCAATGAAACAAAACCAACTGCGAGTTCTGAAGTCCGGAAGACGCAGGCAGGCACCAGCCCGCCAACCACTAAACCGTTACACTTTGGTGCATTGGCGGTTACTCATCTTTCTCCTCTTCATCTTCATACAAACTCCCTCCACCCACGCCCAGCAAATCGCACAAACCGATTGGAGGGCCGACTCCTCCACACGCGCAGACACCCGCGCCAAATTCAACGAACTCTACATCCTCAACTCCGAAATCGGCTTTCTCACCTTTGGCGAGCAAGGCCACCCCGACAAACGCCAATACATCCTCAACGGCAACATCGTGCCACACTACTACGTATTCCCACGCCACTGGAAAGTAAACTTCGTGCTCACCCCGCAGGTGATGGTGCGCATCATCGCCAACCAAAACTCACTGCCCGTACGTACGCCCAGCTACCTGCCGGGTGGCAACTTCTACTTCAACATCAGCAAGCAGCACGATGCCATCAACTACCGCTATATGAACATTGGCGCCTTCCACCACAGCAACGGGCAGGATGGCAATCCCCTCGATGAAAATGGCGAAGTGAACCTCTACAACGGCAACTTCTCCACCAACTTTCTGCTCATCGGCTACAACCGGGGCTACCGCACCGAAGGCCACAACACCTACATCAAACTCGAACTCGAACTGCACTCAGGCCTGGCCAATTGGGCTTACGAACCGGCCTTCGATGGCGGGTTGAGCAAGCTGCGCCTGAACTGGCGGTGGGCACGCAGCATCAACACCTACATACCGCGCAAAAATTTCTTGCAGTTCTTCAGCGAACAATTCAACGAGCGGCAGGCAGATGCCGAAGAAGAAAAAACCCGGCTGGTGGTAGATGGTATGATCGCCCTGGATGACCTTACGGTTGACTGGAACCAGCGGTTCAACATTGAAGTGAAGTACTATGTGAAATTCCGCGGCAGCGAGAACACCAGTTTCTTCGCCAGCTTCGGCTACCGCGGCCACGATAAATACAACGTGTACTTCAGCCAACCCTATCCCTACTTTGGTGTGGGCATGGCGGCTGGAAATGGATTTGTGTTTAGGTAGAAAACTGATAAACGGAGTAGGCCGAAAATCCGAAGAAGAGTAGGCACAAAAAGATGCCGCATGAAAAAACATCTTAGCGCCCTTGTACTACTGCTAATAAGTGGGGTGGCCGTGGCGCAAAACCTCGATGTGTATAACGATTGCCCTCTGGAGGGCGAGGTGAGTCAGAATAATGCGCCTGAGCGAATCAGGCAGTTGGAGGCATTAAACCGACTCAAAAACAGGTATCATTTTCCAACGGGCGCTGATTTTGATAACTCCGTAACGTTAGAGGCTATGCTCGAAGACAAGGGTAAGCCCGACCGCAACAGGTTCGATGTAAATAAAGCCGCCACCATTGAAGGGTATATTGTTTATGCGGCTAGAAAGGGCTCGAAAGAAACGTGCAACTGCAAAAGCACAAGCACCTTCTATACCGACCAGCACCTTGAACTTGCACTCACACCCGATGAGCCAAAAGATGGCGAAACAATTACGGTAGAGATTACGCCACGCCTGCGCGAACTAATGCACCAGCAAGGAATCGATTGGACCCACGGAGAAATTCAAAATTATGTAGGTAGAAAGGTGCGTATCAGTGGATGGTTGTTTTACGATGCTGAACATGAAAAAGACGCATGCAGCTACCATCCCGAAAAATGCGGAGCCGAAGTAACAGGCTACAATCGCCAAACCTGTTGGGAAATCCATCCGGTTACAGGGTTTGAAGATATTACGGAAGAGTATGTGCACCTGGTTGAGGAAGAGCACCCAACCGACAATACCGACTACACCACAGTACGAATGTATAACAAGACGTTTGCAGAAACTTCAACCGCGCTGGCCCTATCAAACAATAAACCTTTATCGCCCATGGAATATCTGATCTTGATTTTATTGGGAGGAATTGTTGGCACCGTTGGTCAACTACTCCGCGTTATTATCGGACTGAAAAAAGCAGCAGATACTAATCAAGCAACCGATTATAGGCGCACCGTACTCAGTCTGGTTTTGGCATTTGCCATTGGAGGCGTAGCCGGAGTACTGGCGGCCATTAACATGACGGAGGTAACCATCGACAAATCTACGTTAATGGCCTTTCTCACCGCTGGCTATGCGGGCACAGATTTTATCGAAGGATTTATCAGCAAAAACAAAATAGGAACCCCTCCGAATCCCAACCCTCAATAGTGACCAATTGTTTAGAACCGGAGTAAGCCGAAAATCCGAAGAAGAGTAGGCGAGAAAAATCTCGCAAAATGAGAATGCGACTACTAATTGCCTGGATCACAATTTCATTGCTATTCAACAGTTGCTGTTGGCTGACTGGCGATTGTAATGAAAAAATTAAAGGATGCACCAATCAGCGTTCGTTTAACTTCAATGCTACAGCCAATTTGGATGATGGGTCTTGTAGGTCGATGATTGGATGTACGGGGTTTGCAGATGGGCTCGCCAATTCGGGTACCCTCGGCACTACCCTTCTAAATCAAATCTACGATCAGAAAATGAACGAAGAAGTCTACCTTCAACGGCAGTTCTTCAGCGGAGTTCCAGCAGCCGTTTATATCTTATATGAGCCCAGTGCCGAATACAAGAATGCCTACGCCACTGCTGGCGGACAAATCCTTTTCGGGTATTATATGTTTTATTATACGGTACAGGTTTACGGAGAACTTCCCGTTGCGGGCATTCTTGCCCACGAATGGGGGCACAGGGCGCAGTATCATTATGGCTGGAACTCGGGCAATCCGACCCAAGAACTTGAGGCAGACGCCTTTTCCGGATTTTATATGGCGATGGCGAAGCAATACGCTTGGAGTCAAATTCAAACATACTTTGCGAATGTCTATGCCTCCGGTGACTACAATTTCAACTCACCACTCCATCATGGCACCGGCAATCAAAGGGTAAACGCTGCATATCTTGGAGCATCCACCGCGGTCACCGCACTTCAAAATAATATTCAATATAGTTATGCTGATTTACATCAGATTTTCAAGAACGAGATCGCAACCAAAATATTGAAGGGCTCCCGCTCGGTTGCCTACCCCGAATTTGAATACCCCAAAAATCTGTCAGACGAGTATGTCAGGTCTCTATTTCCAAAATAAAGATATCAAATTCAAAACCGGAGTAAGCCGAAAATCCGAAGAAGAGTAGACAACTTTAAACACTGTTTATGAAATCCATATTAGCCTTTTTTTTTATTAGCATTGCTATAGTCGATGCTAATGCACAAGAACCCTTCGATGTTCCAACTGTTGATTATCCGAAAACTAAAATCATTGACTATACCAAAACATTTGGACTAGTAAGTACGGTAAATACTTCTACCATAAGCACTACAAATTTGGCGGCATTTTCCAATCAAAACCTAAGTCTTCTAATTAATTCGGATAATCAAAAAGATGTCAATAATTCCTTCCCTTCTATTAATCTAAATCTAATCCAATACAGGTTAGGGTTATTTACTTTCAAAGCGAAAAAAGGCAGGCCATCGGTGAATGTAGTGACTGGTGATACAATTAGAGTCTTTATGCCATTGATACTTATGTCTAAGTTCACTCTCAATTACGATAGTTTAAACTATGCTTCATTAAATGATGCCACCAGTTTTGCCGGCAGCCCAATAACATTTAGAATAATGCCTAGTCATACTTTTAAAGTAGGATTGGAAAATACTTTTACTATTGGACTTGTTGGCGACTTAAGAGGAATCATTCTTAACGACTCCACCAATAGTAATACTGATTTTGAATTTGGTGCTTATTATAGTTTTGGAGTTAAGTACTCTGGAAAAGGGGATGTGAGGGATGAGACAGGTCAATCATTTATAGGGAAGTGGTCATTATCCGGTCTATTGTATGGGTTTTCTGGAAGTAAAACATCTAATAATGAATTATACGGAGGTCAAACAGGACTACGAGGATTGGAACTCATCTTTAAATTTAAAGTGTTAGATACAAAGCTTACAAGATTTAATCTGTTTGCGAACACACAATACCAATTTGATCATTTGACTGATCAGTCTCCCTGGATTTTTAAGTTTGGAATAGGAAATTAAAACAAAAATGACATGAAAGTATCTGTAAGATTATTCATTGACGCATTGCACTATGCAATAAGTCATTCAAAAGTTCATAACGCAGTGGGACCCCTAGACGCTTATTCTGTTTTCTCGGCAAATTCTCTGAACATAAGTTTAAAAGAGGTGAAAGATTCGACATACACTGTTCGGATTTTTTTTGATTTTGTCAGTATGACAAGTGAGACGGATAAGGACGCGGAAATAATTGTGAAGTGGTCATACCCTCAAGGGTTTCAATTAGTAGAAGTGAACATAATTTCTCACACTTAAATTTCTAGAGGCCACTTTTTAAGGATTATTATGACACTTTGCTTCCTGAAAATAAGAAGGTCAGAGACAACCATGAAATACATACAAAATATTGTACCATCAATAGATAGTTACCCTAATATGCCTGCTACCATTTTTTAATGGCTATCACCAACGATGTGACATACACATACCAATTTCCATAGTCTCGAAATTGAAATGATGCTATATTGCTAAGTATCATGAACCAAAACCCCGAACAAATTGCCCGCGATCATATCGACCGGCTCCTCATAGAGTCTGGGTGGTTAGTTCAGCCTAAAAGCAAGCTCAACCTGGCGGCAGGGTTAGGAGTGGCCGTTACAGAATACAGAACCAATACCGGCCCCGTTGATTACCTGTTGTTCATTGACAAAAAACCGATTGGCATCATCGAAGCAAAGAAAGCGGAAGAAGGTGTACGCCTCACCATGGTGGAAGATCAATCACTCAGGTATGCCGAAGGTAAACTCAAATACTTTGATAACGATCCGTTGCACTTTGCCTATGAGAGCACCGGTGAAGTAACACGCTTTACCGATTACCGTGATCCCAAACCACGATCACGCCCGGTATTTACGTTCCACCGGCCCGAAACTTTTCAAACCTGGCTGAAGGAAGAAAAAACCTTGCGGGCACGGTTACACGACATCCCGTCTTTGCCAACCGAGGGCTTGCGCGATTGCCAGATTCAGGCCATCACCAATCTTGAAACTTCCTTCCGCGAAAACCGACCTAAGGCATTAATACAAATGGCCACGGGTTCGGGTAAAACCTTTACCGCCATTACCTCTGTTTATCGTTTGCTGAAGTTTGCAAAGGCAAAACGAATTTTATTCTTAGTCGATACCAAGAACTTAGGGGAACAGGCCGAACAGGAATTTAAACGGTACGAACCGCAAGACGACAACCGACTCTTTCCGGAGTTGTATGGTGTAACCCGACTGAGCAGTTCGTTTATCCCAACCGACAGCCAGGTGTACATCAGCACCATTCAGCGCTTGTATTCAATCCTGAAAGAAACTGAACTGGATGAACGTGACGAGCAGGATAATCCGGAAGAAAAAAAGTGGAAGCAGAAAGAGCCCATGCCGGTAGTGTACAATGAAAAAGTGCCCATGGAGTTTTTCGATTTCATTGTGATAGACGAATGCCACCGCAGCATTTATAATTTATGGAAACAGGTACTTGATTATTTTGATGCCTTTCAGGTTGGATTAACAGCCACACCCGATAACCGAACGTTTGGTTACTTCAATCAAAACCTGGTTTGTGATTATGGGTATCAACGGGCTGTGGAAGATGGCGTATTGGTGCCCTACAATGTGTTTGAAATTACTACCAAGATAACCCAGCAAGGAACAAGGTTGGAGATGGGCGAATATGTGGGCAAGCGCGAAAAACTAACCCGCAGACAATTTTGGAACACGCTCGATGAAGATGAAACATACTCGGCCAGGCAGTTAGACGATAAAGTAGTAAGCCCGAATCAAATCCGGCTTATCGTGCGAACAGTAAAAGAGCAATTGCCAGTAATCTTCCCCGACCGAGTTGATAACGAAGGAAAGTTCGAAGTGCCCAAGATGCTCATCTTTGCCAAGAGCGACAGCCATGCCGATGATATCATCAACATCGTGCGTGAGGAGTTTGCAGAAGAAAATAAATTCTGCAAGAAGATTACCTACCGAAGCGAAGAAGACCCTAAAAGCGTATTACAGCAATTCCGCAACAGTTATTACCCGCGTGTAGCCGTTACGGTGGATATGATTGCTACCGGAACTGACATACGCCCGCTGGAAGTGTTGCTCTTTATGCGCGATGTAAAGAGCCGCACCTATTACGAGCAGATGAAAGGCCGCGGCACACGCACGTGCAGCCTGGAAGAATTAAGGGCCACCGGAACACCGGCAGCCAAATACACCAAAGATCATTTTGTGATTATTGATGCCATTGGTGTTGAGAAAAGCCAGAAGACCGACAGCCGCCCGCTGGAGAAAAAGCCGGGCATGAGCTTAAAAGAGGTACTGGAAGGCATACACATGGGCCACCGCGATGAAGACATGCTCACCACATTGGCCAATCGACTGATGCGGTTGGAAAAACAAATCAATGAAAAGGAGCGAACAACATTTGCTGAAAAAGCGAACGGAAAAACGATCACACAAGTAGTAAAAGAACTCTTGCATGTTTACGATCCGGACACAATCGAAAGCCTGGAGAATAGAATCAGGCAGGAAAACCCCGGTGCCGCGCCCGATCAACTGAATAAGACATTTGAAACGCAACATGCGCAACTGGTAGAAGCCGCTACCGCGGTGTTCAATGATTATGAACTGCGCAACTACGTGATTGATGTGCGTAAAAAGTACGACCAAACCATTGACCACATTAACCCCGATGAGATTATTAAAATAGGCTGGGTGAAAGATAACCTGGGTGCGGCACAAAACCTGATCATGGAATTTACCCAATGGATAGAAGCGAACAAGAATGAAATTACCGCACTGCAAATCTTTTACGGCCAGCCTTACCGCAGGCGTGAGTTAACCTACAAAATGATTAGTGAGTTGTTCGAGCGGTTAACGCAAGAGAAACCTTTACTAAAACTTACTAACCTGTGGGATGCCTACGCCACACAGGAAGACAATGACGCAGCAGGCAAACTGATTAAACGGCTGCCGCGAAGTGAAAAACCCAGACAAGAATTGATTTTGCTGGTTTCCATCGTTCGCAAGGCCATTGGGCTTGACGACTGGCTCAATGCCTATGACAATACGGTAGACCGGAACTTCCAGGAGTGGGTGTTTAAAAAACAGGCCGGCAATTTAAAATTCACGCAAGAGCAAATGGAGTGGCTGCGAATGATTAAAGATTTTGTAGCGACCAGCTTTCATATTGAAAAAGATGATTTTGATTTAAGCCCCTTCAATGCACAAGGGGGCTTGGGTAAGATGTGGAAATTGTTTGGAGCACAGACCGATGAAATTATCAATGAGCTAAACGAAGCGCTTGCAGCATGACAGGTAAAAAGGTTTCAAAGCTTCGCAAAAGCACAACGATGGTTAATGAACCGGAACCCTCAGGTTGGGGCGGCCCATGGACTGAAAAGAAACTAAAGGCATTTGCGAAATATGTGTGGGCCTATTTAACGATTCTTAAAACTCAACCTCAGTGGAAAACTATTTATTTCGATGGGTTTGCAGGAAGCGGCACCCGCGCTGATGAAAAAACTGAACTTTATAAGCAGCTAAGCATAACGGAAAGTGATGAAAATATGTATCAAGGCGCTGCCGAACGCGTCTTAACACTTGATAATAATTTACTGTTTGATTTCTACTACTTTATCGATACCGACCAAAAGTCTCTTAAGAAATTAGAACAAAGACTTTCTGCTTTACCAAATGCTCAGAAAACCTCACTACAGTATCGATCAGGAGATTGCAATAAGTGGCTTAACGAGTTGGCGGCAGCAATGAAAGGCAACAAGTATGCAGCGTTAATTTTATTAGACCCATTCGGGATGCAAATAAATTGGGAGTCGATTGCTCAGCTGAAAGGCACCCGTTCTGATATTTGGATTTTAGTACCAACCGGGGTTATTGTAAACCGGCTCCTTTTCCGTAACGGAAACCTTAAATACATCGCGAAATTGGAGTCCTTTTTTGGCTTGTCAGAAAATGAAATAAAGCAGGAATTCTACAGAACGGCCACCACAGTTGACCTGTTTGGACAAGAGGATGAAGTAGTGACAAAAGTTGTCAAGCCGATTAACCAAATTATGCACGTATATATTCGGCAGCTAAAGACAATCTGGAACTATGTAACGGAACAACCCTTGCGTTTGGATGATCGGAAAGGGCGCCCTCTTTTTCACCTTGTTTTTGCATCGAATAATGCAAAGGCACTTAAAATTGCAAAGGATATAATTAAGATTAAATGATATGGCTCAATCAAAAATAGAATGGACTGAACTTACGTGGAATCCGGTTACCGGTTGCTCCAAGATTTCGGCAGGGTGTAAGTTCTGTTATGCCGAAGTAATGACCAGGCGATTAAAAGCCATGGGCGTTGAAAAATACCAACATGGATTTAAAAAGGTCACCATTCACCCCGAAGTATTGGCTGAGCCGTACACCTGGAAGCGCTCCAAGGTTGTATTTGTGAATTCGATGAGCGACTTGTTTCACCCGGATGTGCCGGTTGAGTTTATTCAGCAGGTATTTACCGTTATGAATGAAAACCCACAGCATGTTTTTCAAGTGTTGACCAAACGCGCAGATTTATTGTTGAAATATGATCAGATGAAGTTACTCAAGTGGACGCATAATATTTGGATGGGTGTAAGCGTGGAGGATGAACGTGTTAAACACCGCATTGACTTGCTTAGAAAAACAAAAGCCAAGACTAAGTTTCTCTCGTTGGAGCCATTAATTGGCCCACTGCCAAAGATGAATCTTAAAAAAATTGACTGGGCAATTGTTGGCGGTGAAAGTGGCCGTAAGCCAAGGCCGATGGATGCCGATTGGGTACTTGACATTAAGGAACAATGTGATAAAGCCGATGTTGCCTTCTTCTTTAAGCAATGGGGTGGAACGAACAAGAAAAAGACCGGACGCAGGCTGAAAGGTAGGACGTGGGACGAGATGCCGGAATTTCCTCAACAATTTGAATTGAGATAGATGAATAAAAATAGTCAAGCTAAGGATTTACCAATAGGATGGAAAGAAGCAAAGTTGGGAGAGGTATTTACAATTGAAAGGGGAGGTTCGCCAAGACCAATTGAAGATTTTATTACCAGCAGTGAAGAGGGTATTAACTGGATTAAGATTGGAGATACCAAGGACGTAGTAAAATATATCTACCGAACGAAGGAAAAGATTAAACCTGAAGGGGCCAAAAGATCACGAATGGTCTTTGAGGATGATTTCCTTTTGTCTAATTCGATGAGTTTTGGAAGACCTTTCATAATGAAGACAACGGGCTGCATTCATGACGGTTGGTTAGTGATTCGGAAGAATGAAACTATTGACAATAACTATCTTTATTATATCCTAAGTTCAAATTTGCTTTACCAACAATTTTCAAATCTAGCTAAGGGTTCTACTGTCAAAAACTTAAATATTGAAGCTGTAAAACAAGCAATAATCACATTTCCATCTCTCCCCGAACAACACGCCATCGTCTCCAAAATAGAGGAGCTCCTCAGCGAACTCGACAAAGGCAAACAACAATTAGAAATCGCGCAGCAGCAATTAAAAATTTACAGACAGGCGGTGTTGAAGTGGGCATTTGAGGGAAAATTGTCAGCATCAGAATTTTCAGGATTACAGAATGAACAGAATGGTAATGCAGCCAAAAGCAATTCTGTTAAATCCTCAAATTCTGTGAATTCTGCTTCAGACAATTTGCCGAAGGGGTGGAAGTGGGTGAAGGTTCTTGAAATAGGAGAAGTATATACCGGATCAACGCCAGCTAAGAGTAATGCTTCATTTTATGGCAATGATTTTCCGTTTTATAAGCCTTCTGACTTAGAAGCTGGGTATAATGTTCGTCTTGCGCAGGACAACTTGTCCAAGTCTGGGTTAAATGAGGCTAGATTTTTACCAGAGAACTCAATACTTGTGACATGTATCGGTGCAACGATTGGTAAAACAGGAATTATAAGAAGGGCTGGGGCTTCAAACCAACAGATAAATGCAATCATTCCTTCAAAAAAATTCAATCCTAATTTTATTTATTACCAAGCAATTGCCCCCAATTTTCAGGAGCAGATCAAAGACAACGCTGCTGCCACAACATTACCAATATTAAACAAATCAAAATTTCAGAACTTAAGGATGGTGGATTGTCCTATTGAAGTACAAAATTCAATCGTTCAACAAATCGAAAGTCGCCTAAGTGTATGCGATAAAGTAGAAGAAACCATTACCACCAGCCTTGCCCAAGCCGAAACCCTCCGGCAAAGTATTTTAAAGAAGGCGTTTGAGGGGAAATTAATTAGTAATTCGATATGATCTTGGATTACATCACTAAAAGCAGCATTGAGAAAGCTGCTCAGGAGATAGATCGAGAAGGCGTTCCAAAAGATAATCAGTGGGCAGAGTATTGGATAGCGATAAATGGCAGAGAATACCAATACAAATATTTAATTAGAAAAGCCTACGCTTTAGCAACAGGAAATGCAATTGACGAAAACAAGTTTACGAGTAGTCAGTACACAAGAAACTTTATTACAAAAAAATTTGGATATCCAACTTATTTTAAGGTTCCTGACAACATAGACTTCTTCAAACAGAAAGACCTAGATTTTTTTACGACATATGCGGGAAAGACATATCGAAAAGAAAATCAGAAAGATATTGCCGCAGGTAAGATCATTAAGGCAACCGTTTTCCGCAAAACAAATGCATGGATTCGGCTACTAAATCTTAATGATTACTCAGTTGAGACAGATGATAGGTGGCAGCTAGCAGGTCATTTTAAGGAATATTCCTGGGCAAGACTGTTTAAACCGGAATACAGAAAATATAAAGTATTTTTTACCCTTGGTGTTAATAGTAAACACAAGGCTCTTGTAATGAAAATTGATTGTCAGCGAAAAGCCTACGACAGTGATAAATCATTATCAGATAAGCAGGTTCAGGCATTTGATAGTGTCATAGGTGGTACGGGAGCTGATTGGAAGCAAATCTCTTTTGATGAAATTCCAGAATATGATTGGGAAAAACTTTATGATGAAACCGTTTCATTCATTCAATTCTATGAGTCATTATATGAAGAGGCAGTTTTTGCCGTAAAGAATGCTGATAAAAGTTCCGTTACCGATCAAAAATCTCTTTTGGAAGAAGTCGATCCCCCAAAAAAAGCGTATGATAGTCTGAATGAAAAAATCTATTCTTTTAATGGGGTAAATATTGATTATGATGCGTTTAACAATGCAGTCTCAAAACTGGGAAGATCAGGGGAAGAACTCGTAATTCTGCTTGAGCAGGGAAAACTTCAAAAGGTGGGGAGGGCAGATTTGGCTAAAAAAGTTGCTAAAGCTTTGGATGGAGCAGGTTACGATATTTTATCCTTTAACCCGGATGGAAGCAAAAGGCACATAGAGGTAAAGACAACTTCAGGCGAAATCCTGAGGCCATTTTTTCTTTCTGACAATGAGTGGGCATTCATGAAGAAGAATCCCAAATCATACTATTTGTATAGAGTATTCAAATACAATCGAAAATTGGGAAAAGCTAAATTTTTTGTTTTGCAAGGTGATTTGGAGAATAGAGTATTTATCAGAAATAGGCAGTTCGAAGTTTTTCTAAAATCAACAAATGAGTAATGTCAGCATCTATAATGGTTTCTAAAGTCTTGTCTTTCTGGAACACCCTCAGTGATGATGGTGTTGCTATGGAGAAAATTGTCAGAATCAGAATTTTCAGGATTGCAGAATGAACAGAATAG
>CAYSCT010000006.1:0-214799 GCA_964429845.1 uncultured Ohtaekwangia sp. | reverse complement strand
GTAAAGTTTGGTCTTTCTGTAATACGTTACGTGATGACGGAGTAGGTTATGGAGAAAATTGTCAGAATCAGAATTTTCAGGATTGCAGAATGAACAGAATAGATTGATGGAGAAAGATGAACTAACATATAAGATTATCGGCTGTGCCATGAAAGTGCACAACACGCTGGGCAATGGTTTTCAAGAGGTGATTTATCAGCGTTGCCTGGCTATTGAAATGGAAAATGAAGGCATCAGCTTTGGCAGGGAGATAGAGCAAACCATTTACTATGCAGACAGAGAAGTAGGCACAAGGCGTGCTGATTTTGTGGTAGAGAATAAGGTAATTGTAGAATTAAAGGCCCTGATTGCGCTTGAAGATGTGCACCTGGCACAAGCAAAAAATTACGTGGTAGCCTATGATTTCCCAAAAGGTTTGTTAATCAACTTTGGCTCAAAAAGCCTTGAATACAAATTAATTTTTAATCCGAAGTATAATTCTGTTAATTCTTAAATTCAGCGAATTCTGATTCAGACAAATGGGCACCAGCAATTCAGCAATAGTTAGTAAAGTTTGGTCTTTCTGTAATACGTTACGTGATGACGGAGTAGGTTATGGAGATTATTTGGAGCAGTTAACGTATTTGCTCTTTTTGAAAATGGCTGATGAGTACACCAAGCCGCCTCATAACCGTAAGTTCTCAATACCTAAAAAGTACAATTGGGAAAGTCTGGTGCCGTTAAAAGGCGCTGAACTGGAAACACACTACAGCATTATGCTGCGCGAGTTGGGAAAGGAAAAAGGCATACTCGGCCAGATTTTTACCAAGAGCCAGAATAAAATTCAAGACCCCGCCAAGCTCAGCAAGATCGTAGCCATGATTGATGGTGAACAGTGGCTGATGATGGGTGTGAAAGACAAAGGCGATATTTATGAAGGGTTATTGGAGAAAAACGCAGAAGATACCAAGAGCGGTGCCGGTCAGTATTTTACCCCACGCGCGTTGATTAAAGCCATGGTCGAGTGCGTTGCCCCAGAGCCCATGAAAACCATTGCCGATCCTGCGTGTGGTACGGGCGGTTTCTTCTTAGCTGCTTATGATTACATTGTTGAGCACAACAAACTGGATAAAGCCCAAAGCAAGTTTTTAAAATACAACACCTTCTTTGGCAACGAGATCGTAGCCAGCACCAGGCGGTTGGCATTAATGAACTTGTTCCTCCACAACATCGGTGATATTGACAGCGATAATTTCATTTCTCCCGCAGATGCGTTGATTGTGCAGTCGGCAGATAAATATGATTACGTTCTGGCCAATCCACCGTTTGGTAAAAAAAGCAGTCAGACTTTTACCAACGAAGAGGGAGAACAGGAGAAAGAAGACCTTACCTACAATCGGCAGGACTTCTGGGCCACCACCAGCAACAAGCAACTTAATTTTGTGCAGCACATCCGCAGCATGCTCAAAACCACCGGTATGGCAGCGGTAGTCATTCCAGACAATGTGTTGTTTGAAGGCGGGGCGGGAGAAACCGTGCGCAAGAAATTATTAGAGACAGCCGATGTTCATACCATATTAAGATTACCTACAGGTATATTCTATGCACAAGGCGTAAAAGCGAACGTGGTTTTCTTTGATAACAAGCCATCCAGCAAAAATCCGTGGACGAAAGAAATTTGGGTATATGATTATCGTACCAATATTCATCATACCCTAAAGAAAAACCCACTCAAGCTGGAGGACTTACGAGAATTCATCACGCTCTACAATCCCAAGAACAGAAACAAGCGCAAAGAAACCTACCACGCAGAAACCAACCCGGAAGGTCGCTGGCGCAAGTTTACCTATGAAGAAATTCTGGCGCGTGATAAAACATCATTAGATATCACCTGGCTCAAAGACAAATCACTGGCTGATTTAGATAACCTCCCCGATCCGGACGTATTGGCCGAAGAGATCATCGAAAATCTGGAAGCAGGGTTGGCGAGTTTTCAACAAATTGTTTTGTCGTTGAATAAGAAATAAAGAATGCCTTTGCCCCGCAGCGTCTCCCGTTTCGGGGACGCTGCGGCTGGGGGTAATTGTATTGCAATTAGATATAGGGTAGAAATCATATCGTTCACCAATGGAGTGATTTTAGGGTAATTTCTTCCCTACGCACTTTTGCCAAACCCCTTCAATCTGCTTTTTCAGCGTCAGCGGTTTCAGCACCCGAACATCCGCCCCATAGCTTAGAATCAGTTGCTGAAGCTCGGGGTTGGGTATCAGCCTCAGCCCAATCACCAGCCCCTCGTCATCTTCGCGCAGCGTGCGTTGGGTGTGGTGCACATGCTGGGTGGTGAGGTAAGGCGCCACGGTAGGGCTAAACCACAATTCAATATCTTCCACCGGGCCGGGCCCCAGCGTGATGCCCAGCGTGTGTTCAAAATACTCTTTGGGCTTCAGGCCCTCGTTTTCCCTAAAGGCCACGTGGGCGGCCTCCACCTTCTTCATGCGGTCCAACGCCAGGGTTAGAATATGTTGCCTTTGCTCGCTGTAGCCAAGGGCATACCAGCGGCCACGGTACTCTTTTAAAAAGTAAGGATGAAACGTGTGCACATGCGGTTCGCTGCTTTCAAACTTGTGGTAGGTAACACGCACGGGTTTCTTTTCTGTAATGGCTTTCAACACGTCATCAAAATACTCGCGCCCTTTATAGTAGGGCTGGCGTTCGAAGGCGATGAGTGGGTGCTGCGGTTGCCTCAGGTGGCTCACCACTTTGCCCAGCTTGTCTACCAGCCCGTCAAAATGCTGTATCATTTTCGAGCTTTTGTATTGGTGCAGAATGTTGGCGGCCAGCGCCAGCGCCTGCATGTCTTCCTCGTTAAGGGGCAGCCGGTCGATGGTGAAGTGTGGATCGCTGTAGCAGAAGGCTTTCTCGCGTTTGTTGTACACTATGGGCGCGTGGTAGCCCAGGCGTTCATCGTGCCGCATGGCTTCAAAGTCGCGCTCAACGGTGCGCCTGTCTACTGCAATGTCGTGGCGGCCCAGTTCTGCAATCAGCTCAACAAACGTCCAGTAGCGTTTCTGCCGGTTGGCAAAGCAGCGGTGCAGGATGCGGTAACGCAGGTAAGGATTTTTGGCCAGCGGCATACAGCAAGATACGAAGCGTTGCCTATTTCGCACTGCGGCTACGGCTGCTAAAATAGACGGGTTGCTTTTCTTTACAGTAGCGGCAAAAGGCTTGGGTTGCTAAGCCCGACCTGACACCGAAGGAAGAACGAACCTATATCGAACCTCGTGTCAGGTGGTTATGGCTTCGGTGCCATATTGGCACATGCCTCCTCCAAATAAAGTAAGCCCATTTTAGAAGAAAATATTTTCAGCCCGACAATAGCTGGCGGGCTGCCATGCGATTTTCGATACATCATCAAAATCAAATAAAAATTATGGCATCAGTAAAAGACAACCTGCTCACCAAAGGATTTAGTGGGCGGATCGGAGACGAAATCGTGTTCCGGCAAGTGGGTAAACGCACGTTGGTAGCTAAGCGGCCGCGCAAAAGCACTTTGCTTACGCCCGGCCAGGAGGCACAACGCGAGCTCTTCCGCAAAGCGGTAACATTCGCAAAAACCATGATGTTAAACCCCGAGGTAAAGGCCGACTATGCCCTGCGCGCACGCATGGCAGGGCTGGCCAGTCCTTACAGCGCAGCCGTAACCGACTACCTGAAACAGCCGGAACTCACCAACATCGACTCCGATTATTACCAGGGAGCCGTGGGCGATATCATCTGGGTCATCGCGCTGGACGACTTCAAACTGCAAAAAGTAACGGTCGTGATTCAACGGGCAGACGGCACCATGCTGGAAAGTGGCGATGCCGAACTAACCAATGGCCGGTGGAAATACGAAGCCTCGCAAGCCAACGCCAGTGTGGTAGGATCGAAAGTGGTTGTAACAGCCATCGACCGTCCCGGTCGTACTGCTTCACTGGAAAAGTTGCTGTAGCAACCGGGAAGAGGCGCGCACCCCGTAAGGTGCCGCCTTCTTTTCTTACGCTGTGCATTTCATAACTAATTCATTACACATGCCTACTATTCATGCAACATGGTTGTCCGACCGGTTTACCTGGCAATGGCAGCCCGACCTATCTGATGAGCTCTGCGTGAGCATCGGCTTTGTGGGCAAGCTTACCAGGCGCGCTGCCTTGCAGAAAACACGAAAGCGGCTGGCCGAAGGAGCCATACCCTGGCTGCTCTATGAAAAGCGCAAGTGGCTGCTCGATGTGGAACGGTTGCGTGCTGCGTTTCCCCAAGAAGCCCTCGACAGGCGCTGGCGCGGAAGGCTGCGGCTGGAGGTAGAGCTCGATGAAGGACACAACGGTACGGGCACACCGCTCACCTTTATGCACGGTTCGTGCACATTGGCCGAAGTGCAGGGCCGCAGAATCTTTCTCAGCCACAAGGGGGAAGACAAACAGATGGTAAGGCGGTTTCAGCGCGCGTTGGAGGCCATCGGCTATGAAGTCTGGCTGGACGAGAAAGACCTGAAGGCAGGCGATCTGTTGGAGCGTGGCATCTTGCAGGGCTTTGAAGAATCGTGCGCGGCTGTTTTCTTCATCACCGAAAAATTCAAAGACGAACGTTATTTGAAAGCGGAGATAGACTATGCCATCGCACAACAGCGTGCACGCGATGAGGGGTTTCGCATCATCACGTTGGCCTTTCGCAGGGGGCGCCAACGGGTAGAGATACCACCGCTGTTGAAAAACTATGTGTGGAAAAGCCCTATGTCTGAGCTGGACGCCCTCACCGAAATTCTGAAAGCGCTGCCACGCGACAACACAGCCATTTGATTTCCGTCTCTCCACGCAGGCTTTTTGCCCACTCATGCCATCCAGATACAGATCCGCCCGTCCAAAAGCTCAATTTTCTTAAACATTTTGTACTTAATTGTAGAACAAATAGCAGCGCATGCATGGTGATCGCGTTGGCGACCACGTGGCTTTTGGCGTGGAGACGGTTTCCCTGGGATATGGTTTGCCCGGAGAAGCGTTTGCAGGCGATGGAATCATGGATCAAAAGACAAAGAAAAATATTTCGCTCAGCATGTTGCTGGCGGACGAAGATTTTCTGCCCCTCTTAAAACTCGACCTGATTGCCGGCAGAAATTTTTCGAAGGATAATCCAGCCGATGAGAACCATGCTTTTATCATCAGTGAAGAATTGGCCCGCCAGTTGGGCTATACCAATCCGGCAGACGCGCTGCAACATCCTTTGGCGTGGCCCATCTGGGGCGCGGAGGATTCGGTAAAAAACGGTGTGGTGGTGGGTGTGATCAAAGACATGCAGTTGAACAGCATGCGCGATAAAATCGGCCCGGTGGTTTTACACATGCACCCCAGAGAATACAGTGGATTAACCGTGCGCATTTCTCCGCACCATGTACCAGCCACGATCAGCCGTCTGGAAGACGTGTGGAAAAGGCAAGGCACCGCCTGGCCATGTGAGTTTCATTTCCTGGACGACAACTACGACAGGATGTATAAGTCGGAAGAGCGGCTGTCGGGGTTGTTTTCAGCCTTCTCTTCGTTTACCATTCTGGTGGCATGCATGGGTTTGTTTGCACTGGTGATGTACAGCACCTCTCAACGATTTAAAGAAATCGGCATTCGCAAGATAATGGGTGCGAATGAAGGTGGCCTGGTTGTTTTGCTTTCAAAAAATTACATGAAGCTGTTGCTGATATCGTTTGTGTTGGCAATGCCTTTAAGTTATTGGGCGGCATCAGAGTGGCTGGCGGGGTTCATGTATCATATCTCGCTTTCGGCAGCAATATTTTTGAAGTCGGCTGCCGTGATTGCCGCCTTGGCGCTGCTCACGGTAGGTTTGCTGGCGATGAAAGCATCGCGCGCGAATCCGGTAAATGTGTTGAGGGCGGAGTGATGCAGTGCACCGTTTATGGTTCTCTATCCGCACGCCTGCGGATGGCCACGGACAAGTCGTTTTCTTTCGGCACCAGCGGGCACGAGTATCTCTCGTTGCTGTCCTACCCCGCCATCCGCTTCAGCAAGGGGTAGTTGAACAGCACCAGGGCCAGGGTAATTACCCCATAGCCTGCCACCTGAACGGGAGTGGCCGTTTCATGCACAATCAAAAAAGCCAGGATAAAATTAATCAGGGGGTTGATGTACATCAGAATACCAATGGTGGCCGCATTGATCTTGTTGAGGGCATATAAATTCAGAAACAACGGCACCACGGTGAAGAACAAAGCAACGCAGCCAACGATCAAATAGAAACGAACATCTACCACCACGGTGTCCACCAACTGGCCGAAGAAAAAGCTCAGGATGATGAAAGCGAAAAGCACCTGCACCCCCAGCATAATCAGCCGGTTAAAGCCCTGGTTTTTTCGCTGCGTAATAAGGTACAATGCGTACGACAGCGCAATCACCAGGCTGTAGCCCAACTCCACCACGTTGTTCAGGCCCATCAGCACACAACTCAGGGCGCACAGCAAGATGGCGAACCATTGTACCGGCATCATCTGCTCGCGCAGCAACACATAGCCGAGACCCGCAGTAATAACCGGGCAAATCAGGTACGAAAAGGAGGCCGTCTTGATGTTGACTTCGTTTACCACATAAATAAATACCAGCCAGTTGATGGTAAGCAAAAGGCCACCCAGCAGCGTAAGCAAAACGGTTTGGCTTTTAGCAGATGTGGAGAGGGACGAAAATTGAGCCCAGTTCTCGCTGCTCTTTTTCCGCATAAAGGCAGCCATGATAACGATGAGGATGATCAGCGAAAACAAGATGCGGAAATACAAAATCTCGCCAGCCGGGTGCGTCTTGATGGCTCGCAGCACCAGCGGAAAGAAACCCCACACCAGAAATGCGACAACGGCTGCCGCGTAGTGTCTACTCATGAAAATAAATTTGTGTGCTAAATAGTGAAAGTGCGTGGAAGGTCAGCAGCATGGGTTGGGATTATTGCAGTCGGGTGAGGTGTGCCTTGCCCGGGTACGCAACACAGTTACACTTACTTCTCATACTCAATCTTCGCAATGCGCCACACAAACTGCCGGGTGGCCGCTTTCACCACCACCTCCTCGCCCACTTCTTTTTTCTGCAGCGCCTGGGCCATGGGCGAATCCATGGAGATGTAATCTTTCCGGTCCATAATTTCCTCCGAGCCCACAATGCGGAAACGCTTCCTTTCTCCCTTGTCGTTTTCAATTTCCACCCACGCCCCAAACATTACCTTGCCTTCCTGGTAGGGCGAGTAATGCACCACCTTCAGGTTATCAATGCATTTGCGCAAGTAGAGTATGCGCCTGTCGATTTCGCGCAGGCGCTTTTTGTTATAGTGGTAGTCGGCATTCTCGGAACGATCGCCCAGGCTGGCCGCCCAGGCCACCTTTTGCGTGGTGTCGGGCCGCTCCACCCGCCACAGTTGGTCCAGCTCCGCTTTTAACTTTTCTAATCCTTCCGGGGTAATGAGCAGCGTTTTCATGGTGAATATTTCCGCCAAAGTTGTCTGTTCAAATCAATATTGCGAAGAACGGGCCGCAAAATTGAATGAAAGGAACTTGTGACAAAAATTTTCGATGGCAAAATATACGGCAGGCGCCTTCGCTTCAAAAAATAATTCACCCGCCTGTAATAATCCCCACCTCCCGGTATCTGAATAGCAAAACAATAACAAGCTATGAAGAACCTACTGATTGGAATGGTGGTGATGTGTGCCTCCATCTATGGCGCAAATGCGCAACCGAAAGCAATCCACATCGAAAAGCAAGGCAAGGGGCAACCTGTGCTGTTTCTCCCCGGATTCATTACCCCGGGCACCGTATGGAACGAAACGGTTCAAAACCTGACAGGAAAGTACGAAGCCCATCTGGTGTCGTATGCGGGTTTTAACGGACTGGCACCTATACCCATGCCCTGGTATGAAACGATCAAGAATGAGTTGGTTGCCTACGCCAGGGACAACAAGCTGAAAAACATCAGGCTGGTAGGGCACAGCATGGGCGGCAGCCTGGCGCTGGACCTGGCAACAGCGTTGGGTGAACGCGTAGATGCGGTTGTGTTGGTAGATGCATTGGCCTGCTTTCGCGAGGTGATGATGCCGGGCGTTCCTGCCACCTCGCTTCAGTATGAAAGCAAATACAACCAGCAGATGCTGCAGGCAAGCGATGAAGCCTTTGCACAAACAGCCGGCATGATGGCGCAGGGAATGACTTCCGTGCCCGAGAAACAACAACAAATCAAGTCGTGGATATTGGAGGCCGATCGCAAAACGTATGTGTATGGCTATACCGATTTGCTGAAAGCAGATGCAAGACCGTTGCTGCCGGCTATTCAGGCGCCCGTGTTGATTTTGGGTGCTCCCTTCCCCAGCAAAGAGGCGGTGCTTCCTAACTTCGAAAAGCAATTTGCCGACCTCGCCAACAAAAAAATCGAAATAGCCCCATCGGGAAGACATTACATCATGTTTGATGAGCCGCAGTGGTTTTATGACCAGCTAAATGCGTTCTTCGCAAAATGACCGGCCTGCCAGACCCATCACTCTTTCAAACGCTTTACGAGCAACACCAACGCATGGTGATGACACTGTGCCGTGGGTTTATGAAGGGCAATCGGGAGCTGGCCCATGATCTTACGCACGATGTATTTATAAACGTGTGGAATGCCCTGCCCGCATTTCGGGGGCAGGCTTCTTACAAAACCTGGATCTACCGCATCACGGTAAACACCTGTTTGCTGCAGTTGCGCAAGGAAAAAAAGCGAACGGAGGAATCGCTGAATGAGGCGATCCACGATCGTGGAGAAGAGCTTCCTTCGGAAGCAGAACAAAAATTGTATGAGGCCATTGGCGAACTGGAGGACGTAGACCGCCTGGTGATCATGCTGGTGTTGGAAGAGGTGCCGTATGCGGACATTGCCGAGATGATGGGCATTTCTGAAAATAATTTGCGGGTAAAAATCCACCGGGCCCGCACCAAACTAAAAACGCGACTGCAACATGGAGCATGAGTTGAACGACCTTAAGAACGTTTGGCAACAGGCCAAGCAACATCAGTCGGGTGTATCCGCCAGCGCAGAAGAGCTCATCGCGCAAGCCAGGCAAAAAACCAGAAGCATATATTCCGAACACTACGGCAACCTCATCGTGCTGGGCGGCACCGCCACGGTGTTGTTTGTCTTTTTCTTCCTGCTCTATTCGCTGCAAGAGCCGTTGACCAAAGGTGGCATTGCGCTGATGATAGGCGGCTTGCTGGTGCGTATCGGTATTGAGGTCATCAGCCTGCTGCGGGCTAAAAAAATTCAGATCGACAAGCCAACTGCACACACGTTGCCCGCGCTGTTGGCATTCCATCGCTTGCGCAAGCACATTCACGGGCCCGTTACCATTTTAATTGCCGTGCTCTACGTTATCGGTTTGTATGCAGTAACACCCGAAGTCAGCCGCTACATTTCTGCTACAGCCGTAGTGTGGATGCACGCCTCCATTCCGCTGATTGCGGTGCTATTGGTGTGGGTAGGCCGGCATGGCATCCGAAACGAAATGAAAGCGCTGGAGAAGTTGTTGGAGCTTCAGCAGCGGCTTCAAGACTAAATCCATTCCCTCTTCACGCAATGGAACCCTATTGGTAACACTTCATTTTCATCGGCCTCCCCCACGCCACGGGTAAGCAGTAACCTTTCTCCTCCGCCTTCGTTACAACTTTCTCTTTCATTTCATTGTCTAAGCAGTTATGAATTTTTTGGTGCGACTCTGGCTGCCTGCCTTGCTGTTGTTTTTTATTTCGTGCAACGATGACTCCGACAGCATTCCCTTACCCATTTTTCCGGAAAGCACCACGCTCATAGAAGGTCAGTCCGTAGTGAAAGTGTTGCCGTTGCCGCAAGGCTGGGCTTCCTTGCAGGAAACGTTACAGCCGCAGTATCTCGTAACGCAGCCTAAACGTGCGTTGATCTGGCGAGACGCGGCCTTTCAGGAGATCGCACGCTACCAACCTGCGGAAGGATGGTCACTCATTGATGCCGTAGCTCATCCCTCTGGTGAGGTAAGCGTGGTCATCATTCAGTTGGATATCCAAAGAACGCCATTCTTCGACATCCGCGTGCTGCGCATGCACACCGGTCAGCAACTGGCCGAAATCAAGTTGGAACAACTACCGGGCACGGGCGAGCGCACACGTTACTTCCCTGCTTCGCTGGATCGCCTGCGGCTCGAGCCCTTTCAGGAAGATGTGTACCTCGTGGCCCGCTGGGACTACAACCAGGTAGAGGCCAGTCGCCTGGCATATGCCAACAACCAATTCAGCATCAAGTGGCAGAAGCTGGTGGAGCCAGATGCCTATGCCGGTTCTATCGGAATCATTGGGGGCGGTTACGACAATTTCCATCAGGGAGACCGTTACTTTTTCGTCTATGCAGGTGTGGATGCCCAGGGCGAATTGTTTGTAGGTGTGCCGAGTCATGAAGAAGTGTTGTTGAGTCATGATGCGCTGCACAACGACAACCTGGCCAGCGAAGCCAACCCCGGGGCTTATGATTGGGGTGTGGCCATCGTTACCAAGCTCTCGCCCAGCGGCCAACGGGTTTATTCGAAATTGTTGGGCACGTCAACGCAGAAACGGCTCATCAACCTGCGTGTGGGTGGCGGCACCATCTACCTGGTGGGCCGCATCAAAACCGGCAGCGCGCCCGACAGTTGGGATGCATGGGTCCTCGCAGCCGATGCCTCATCCGGGCAGCAGCGCTACGAGCAACCCCTGCATGTACAACAAGGCGATATGTTCTGGGATATCGACCCGCTGGCCAACGGTCATGCCCTGGCGGTGGGCACCAAAGCCTATGTGCAAAATCCGGGTGGGTTGAGCGTGAGCGATCAACGATTGGCCTTAGCGGTTGAACTGGACGGACAGGGACTGATGGCAGGCGAAGTGGAATTACCACAAGGACCGGCCGAAAGGGGCAGCGAGGCACAGTTTGTGAAAATACTGAACAACAGGCAGGTGGTGTTTGCCGGTGCGCACAATGCCCCCGGAACCCATGCACCGGTTTTCAGTAACGGCTTTATCGCCTTGCGAAACCTGCCACGAAAGTAATAATGGTTTTGCCAAAATCCATTGGTAAGTAGAGGATTGGCCTGGTGTTGGTCAGTTGTTTATCTTCGGCCAACTCCATGCTTGCCTAATAATCACAATGGTAATGATGCTTTCCAGCAGGGCATAAAAAACATATGAGGCCCATTCAATGTCTACCGAAGTAACGGCAATCAGCAGCATAATGGCAGTAAACACAAGGCCGAAGATGATGTTCAACACGCGTGCCACACGGGCAGGGGCCATCACCGAAAAGATAATCACCAACGGAGGGATGGCCAGCAGCACCGAGGCCGCAAACAAACGCTCCGGGGTGTCCAGCAGTGTATTCCCTGTTACCAGCTTGTTCGTTTCACCGGGTATGTACAGTTTAAAATAATCCCCGTAGATGTAAAGAAACATCAAGGCCGTCCATAAGGCCACAAGTTTGGTGCGGGTATTCAGTCTCAATTCTTCGAAAGAGGAGTAGGCCATAAAATCACCGTATTACTGCTCAGACGCGTGCAAAGGCGGAAAGTTACAGGCGGGTGAGTTACCTTTTGATAACCAGTTATTCTATTCGGTCACACGTACTTGCACCTGTTAAGATGAACCACTCCGCCCTACATCTACCATCGGGAACTGCGAATGCGGCTCATGCTTTGTTTCGTAATGCCCAGATAACTGGCCATATCGGAAATGGGAATTTCATTGAGGTGGTGTGCCTGCTGACGGATCAGTTGTTTATAGCGCGCTTCGGCCGTCAGGGCCAACGATTCAACCATTCGGTTTTGCAATACGGTTACGTAGCGGGCCAAAAAGTAGTTGACGGTACCAAGGTACTTCTCGCGGCTCAACGCCTGTTCAAGATCGCGCCAGGCGCAAAGCAAAACATCGGCATCGGTAACGGCCACAATCGAAAATTCCGATTTCGTTTGCCCGAGAAGCGATGCGGGATCGGCATCCACGTCACCCGGAAAAGTAAAGCCCAGTATCACCTGGCGTTCGTTCATCTCCCGAACGGTTTTGAAGATGCCCTGGCGGATGTAGAAGAAGAAGTCGTTAGTAGTGGAGGGGCTTACCAACCGGTGCGACCGCAGAATCAGTCGGGGTGTGCCCACTTTTTCCACGGCAGTGAGCAACGCTTGCGAGAAGGAGTCTTGCCCTCGGTCGAGTTGAAAATGAGGAGTAAACACAAACGAAAATAGAAAGATTACAGACAAAATTTCGCAACACGAATTGCCATGAGTCCGCAACTTCAATACTGGAAATCGCAGGGAGCCTATTTTAGCTATCGCCATCTGCGTGTATTTTTTAGAACAGATGGCCAAGGGGAAGCCTTGCTGATTTTGCACGGGTATCCATTCAACAGCTACGACTTTAAAGACTTTTGGCCGGAGCTGACCAAACGCTTTTATGTCGTGGCTCCCGATATGCCGGGCATGGGCTTTTCCGACAAGCCGACAGACTATTCATACGCTTTCGAAGACCATGCGGAGATGTACACCGCGTTGTTGCAGCACCTGAAAGTCCATCGCGTACATCTGCTGGCGCACGACCTGGGTAACAGCGTGGCGCAAGAGTTGCTTGCGAGACAGGAGGCACACAACCTGCCGTTCGAAATCGCCTCGATCGCTTTTTTAAACGGAGGACTTTTCACCGATGTGTATCAGCCGCGGCTCATCCAAATACTGTTGTTAAAATCACCACCACCCGTTGGCAAATTAATCAGTCGCATGATTTCAGCACGCAGCGTAGCGCGGGCAACAGCCGAAGTGTTTGGGCCAAACACGAAACCCACGCCAGAATTGCAACACGATTTTTGGCAGATACTCAACTATAACGATGGCAAATCGCTGGCATGGAAAATTGGCCGACTTGTTTTCACGAAGGAAGCACACCAAACCCGTTGGATAGGTGCCATGCAGCAGACCAACGTACCGATGTGTTTTATCAACGGCCCTGCCGATCCCAACTCGGGGTTACATATGGCCATGCGCTACCGCGAATTGATTCCCCAACCAAAGGTATACTTACTCAGCGCCACCATCGGTCATTGGCCGCAACTGGAAGCACCCGATGAAGTAATTCAGCATCTGAACCGTTTCTACGCCAAGCCGGGGAGTTAGGCATGGGCTGAGAGACTTAAACACGAAGTGCCGCGGGGTAACACCATCAGCATGTAACAAAATGCTCCACAACAGCGTCAGGCCAGCAAAACTTACATGCATGAAACATTCTAACACGCTAACCATTGGATTATTTCTTTCTTTGATGGCTTCAGCTTGCCAGCCTGAAATATCGGTGGATCTTGACGCCACATTTACGCCACAGCAACTGCAACAAGACGTAGCTTATCTCATCACCAATCTTGAACAACGCCACATCGATTTTTACCAACGGGCTCACCGCGATTCAATTGAGTATATGCGCCAACAAGTTTTGGCGCGGTTAACCAAGCCCATGGGCCGCACCGCATTTTTTCGGGAAGTTGGCCGGCTCAACCCTTACTTCCGCGATGCCCATTGTCTTGTATTTCCATTGATCGAAGAGGCCGACCAAAGGAAAGAAGAAGGGCAACCCCCCTTTCCGTTTCACGTGGTGCTCGATGAACAAGGCGCACTGCGCCCCGAGCGCAGCTACCAACGCGCATCCGATGGCGCCCACATCGACAAAGCATGGCGCATATTATCTATCAATGGCGTAGCCGCAAAACAAATCCTCGATACCATCGAACGCTACAGCCATGGCGAAACCGGTCTGCTGCGCAGGCACATGACAACGTTGCTCTTTGCCGATTGGTTGTTCACATTGTATGGATGGGCCGGCACGTTCGAAGTTGCTTTTGAGGGAGCGCCCGGCAAAGTGCAAATCGAAGCATCCGACTCGTGGAAAAACCTGGAGAACAACGTGGTGCAATACAACCGTCTTGACATACTAGTTGATGGCGTAGGCTATCTGCGCCTCGGTAGTTTCGATGTAGATGAACACGAGGAGGCCTATGAAACGTTCGTGGAGCAGGCCTTCGACAGCCTGCGCAAGCAAAAGCTAAAGAAACTGATCATCGATGTGCGGGGCAATACAGGCGGCCAATCAGATGCCGGTGCTTTGGTGTTGCAGTACCTTACCGATCGAAAACTATCGCAAGTTTCGAAGGCCTACGATCGCATCCACCAGGGCAATGCCGGCTGGTTCAGCTACCGCGGCAAACCTGGAACGGTAAAGGAACTCGACCTCAGCTCAGATGATCTCATCAAGCCGATAGATGCAGAAAAAAGATTTGACGGAAAAGCCGTGGTGCTTTTCGATGAGATGACGTACTCCGCAGGTATCATTTTTATCACCATCGTGCAAGATCATCACCTCGCAACTACCATCGGGCGGCCTACCGGAGGCTTCGCCAACCAAACCGGCAACATCGAGGCGTTTCGATTGCCGAACACGCAGTTACTGGTGTATGCGCCTGCACGCAAGTTTGTGCGCCCCAACGGCAAGGCAGCCGTGCATCCCGTTACACCCGATGTGGTGGTGCCCCCCGATTCGACAGCCAAAGGCGACTACGTACTGCAACGGGCGTTGCAGGAATTGCGAAACCAATAACAGGTGGGCGTGCCCCCGCAGCCAAAACTTGCCGTGTTGCGTCATCAACGCTGCCTGGCTGCGGGGTCGCGCTGTCGGCACTCGCCAGCCTGCCTGCACACATAGCCGCGCGCCCGGCTGGGCTCAAACAAATGCCTCCATCGCTCACGCGGGGCAGTGCCCGTTACCAATACCCCTCAAATCCAATAGCAAGGGTGCCGTTCTGGAGCATTGCGCCAAAGTTACTGCTCCGCGCAGTAAAAACGGAGGTTTGCCTGCTACCCTTCTGGCCTCTATTTTTGTTGAAGACGCGCTGCGGAGCGCTCCCCACATACCCGGCAGACGATAAACAAAACCGTACTCCGGCTGTTTCTTAACAAACCCCGAAATACCATCATTATGAAGAACTTGCTCACCATTTTTTGCCTCCTAACCGCCTCGGTTGCGGTGCCGCGCGAAGGCTTCGCACAGACCGAGGCGGATGCCATCCTCGGTGTTTGGGAATCCGGCAACGGAAAGGCCCGCATCAAAATCGACCGCGCTGGCGAAAAATTCACCGGCCGCATTGTGTGGTTGCGCGAGCCCAAAGATGAAAACGGCAACCCCAAAGTAGATAAGAACAATCCGGACGAAGCGCTGCGAAAAAAACCTTTACTCGGTTACAGCATGTTGAAGGATTTTATCTATGCCGGAAACAAGGTGTGGGAGGAAGGCACCATCTACGACCCCGAGAGCGGCAGCACCTATTCGTGCACCATCACCATGACGGATGAAAACACGTTGGATGTGAGGGGCTTCATCGGGGTGAGTTTGTTCGGCCGCACCGATGTGTGGAAGCGCGTCATCATTAAAAAGAAGTAGCATGAAGCCAGCCCTTGTGTTGCTGCTGTTGCTCAGCGTTTGCGCCCACGCCCAACAGCCCGATACCACCCAGGTAGAGGAAGACTTTAGCCTATATGCCGATGCCGAGTTGGCCGATGGCACCAAACGCTTTTGCACTTCTAAGGTGCTGGACCTGAGCCCCAACAAACTCATCTCACTGGGGTACGATTTCCAGGGTGGATACAACCTGGAGTTGGGCCGCTGGGGCAACTTGCCAGCCACCACGTTGCGGGTAAAGCGTGTGCAAGGTATGCGGCTGGCCGGCAATTTTCCCATCGTGTCGCGCACCAGCATGTTGCTGAACCTGGGTGTTAACTTCTGGGAGGCACGCTTCGCGGTGGACGGGGCGGAACAGCATCCGTTGGCCAAACAGTTGGCAGAGCGCGGCCTGCGCACCACGGGCATCACCACCACGTTGTTCAAGCCTTTCAACGAAAAAAACTTTCTGCTTGCACAAGCCGTGTTCGATCTTAATGGCGACTACTTCATGCCCGACTTCCAGCCGATGTCCCTCACACGCTTTTCCGCCACGGCCGTATATGGCTGGAAGAAACACGACCGGCTGATGTATGGCTTCGGCCTGTCGCGCACCTACCGCGTGGGCGAACAAAATGTCATTCCGGTATTCTTATATAACTACACTTCGCCCTCGCGCAAGTGGGGTGTTGAATCGATTTTTCCTGCGCGCGCCAATGTGCGCAGAACGTTCAACACGCGCACGCTGGGCTTTTTCGGCTACGAGCTGGAAGGCCAAACCTACCGCATGGCCTCGTTGCAGGGCGAGCAGACGGTGGTAAACCCGGAGTTGCGCAGAAGCGAGTTGCGCATACGCTTCACCTTCGAGCGGTCGATCAAAGACTTTGTGTGGATCAGTCTGCAAACAGGCCTGCGCTACAACTGGGCCTTCAACCTCGATGATGGCAACTTCTTCCGTGGTTTTGGCGATGACCCTTATCTGCTCGAAAACAAACTGGGCAATGCTTTCTACGCCAACCTGTCTGTTAACCTGGTAAGCCCTTAAAGGGCCAACTTCAACGTGCGGGCCTTTCGTTTCAATATGCTGGCGCACTACCTTCTTCAGTTCGGATTTCTAAGCGCGCAGGAAATTGAAAAGTTCGCCCGGCTTGGAAAAAGAAAACAGTTGAAGAAGGGCTCTTTCTTCTGCCGCGAAGGGCAGCGAATTCAACAGTTTGCCTTTATCGAGTCAGGTATTTTTCGATCGTATTTTACGGCATCGAAAGAAAAAGAAACCACGTATTGTATTCGCTTCCCCAATAGCTTTTTATCAGCCTATTCATCGTTTCTTACAGGCCAGCCCACGCGCGAGAACATTCAGGCGTTGACGCAGGCAGAGCTTATCTACTTCTCAAAACAAGATCTTGAGAAGCTGAGTGCGGCCAATCACCATTGGGTGTACCTGTTGAAGGTGTTGGCAGAAACTGAGTACATCAATCTCGAGCAGCGAATCTTTCTCCATTCCGAATCGGCCAAAGAACGCTACGCCACTTTATTAAAGAAAGAACCCGAACTGATCAAACACATTCCGTTGGGCCACCTGGCCTCTTACCTCGGCATTACGCAACGACACCTGAGCCGACTCAGAAGCGAAATCGATTATTAGACAAATGTCCTATACGGCCCCGGGCCACTGCTCTACTTTTGGAAAAAAAGCAGATGAAGAAAATAGTGGTTATCAACGGGCACCCCAACCCGCAGAGTTTGAACAGAGGGCTAGTAGATGCGTATGTAGACGGTGCGGAGCAATCCGGGGCGGTTGTTCAAACCATCCATATCAGCCAACTGCAGTTCAACCCCAACCTGCAGTTTGGATACCAGCAACGCATGGAACTGGAACCCGACTTATTGAACGCACTGGAAAAAATCAGGTGGGCTGAACATTTGGTGTGGATTCATCCGGTATGGTGGGGCGGCATGCCAGCCCTGATGAAAGGATTTATTGATCGCCTTTTTCTGCCGGGCATTGCCTTCCAATACCGCCCCGATTCCATCTGGTGGTACCGGCTTTTGTCGGGAAAAACAGCGCGCATCATTACTACCTTAGATCAACCGGGCTGGTACTATTGGCTGGCCTACGGCAGGCCCAGCATCAATCAACTGAAAAAAAGTACACTTGAGTTTTGCGGCATCAGGCCGGTGGCGGTGACTTACGTTGGCATTGTGCGGAAGGCAGACGAAAGGCAACGAAAGAGATGGGTGAACGAGGCATACCAATTGGGCAGGAAAATGAAATAACGCAGTCAGACCCTTCCAATCGCCAGGTTTGCCCGAATAGCTACCTTGCGGCAAAACAAAATACAATGTTGGCCGATCAGTATGAGTTGGTGCGCGATGCGCGCAAGCAGGTATTTGCATTTTTCAGCGCCATCAAACCCGTTGACCTGCAAAAGCCGGTTACGTTCGATGGCAAAAGCATCGTTCGGTTGTATGTGCACATTGCCAACACCTACCAGGGTTGGCTGGTAAAGTTTGCCCGGCAAGAAGAACCCGTGGAATTCAACCATGAAGAATACGACACGGTGGAGCAACTAAAAGAGCTATTCAAGCACATAGACCACCTGGTGGCGCGTTTCCTGCAGGCACCCGCCACGCAGGCGGGCCTGCCCTATCAAAACCCGGACATCAGCAGCCCACTGGTGCTTACGCCCCTGCAGTTGTTTACCCACGTCATCACCCACGAATTTCACCATAAAGGCCAGGTGCTGATGCTGGCACGGCAACTGGGCTACGTGCCTCCCGACACCGATGTGATTCGATTCTGACTTTGCCAACGATTGCTTTTGCCCGGCAAACATTTATTTGTGGCCGGTGTTTGAACAGTGGTAAACGTTCGTCTAACTTCAAGTTCTTTTTGCAAACCCCTTATGTCGCACGCTGTACGACCGCTGGTGCCCGAAACCGATGTGGCTTTGATCGGTGCGGGCATTATGAGTGCCACCCTCGGCATCATCCTCAAAGAATTAAATCCCGACATCACCATTCAGATTTTCGAACGGCTGGATGAAGCAGGCATGGAAAGTTCGGACGCGTGGAACAATGCGGGCACCGGCCACGCTGCTTTTTGCGAATTGAACTACACGCCACAGAAACCAGATGGTTCGGTAGAGGTTTCGAAAGCCATGAAGATATGCGAGGCCTTTGAAGTGTCGAAAGAATTTTGGGCCTACCTGGTGGAAAAGAAACATTTGGGTGACCCTTCTACATTTATCCGGCAGGTACCGCACATGAGTTTTGTGTGGGGAGACGACAATGTCAGTTATCTGAAGAAGAGACACCAGTTGCTTCAGCCGTGCCCGTTGTTTCACGACATGCAGTTCAGCCAGGACCCCGACCAGATTGCCACCTGGGCGCCACTCATCATGAAAGACCGCAAGAAGGGGTCCGTTGCGGCCACCTACTTTCACGGAGGCACCGATGTTAATTTCGGGGCGCTTACCCGGCAAATGATTGCCCGCCTGGAAAAAATGCCCGGAGTAACCGTGCACTACAACACAGAAGTACTCGACATAGACCCGCACAAAAAAGGGGGTTGGGAAGTGGAAACCAAGAGCATGTTGCATGGCGAAGAGGCCGATTGCCGTGCGCGGTTTGTGTTTCTGGGTGCCGGTGGCGCCACCTTGCATTTGTTGAAAGACGCTGAAATAAAAGAGCGCAAAGGCTACGGTGGGTTTCCGGTAAGCGGCTTGTGGTTGAAGTGCAAGAACGAAGAGCTTATACAGCAGCACCATGCCAAGGTGTATGGCAAAGCCTCGGTGGGCGCCCCACCCATGTCAGTGCCGCATGTAGACACCCGCTTCATCAATGGCAAACGCGAGTTGTTGTTTGGCCCCTTTGCGGGATTTTCTACCCGGTTTCTGAAAAACGGTTCGCGGCTGGACCTGGCCAAGTCCATTAAGATAGACAACGTGCTGCCGATGCTATCGGCAGGGCTGCGCAACGTGCCGCTGACCAAATACCTCATCGAGCAGTTGCGGTTAACGCCCGAAGACCGTATAAAATCCCTGCAGGAGTATGTGCCCATCGCCCAGCTCAAAGACTGGGAGTTGAAGCAGGCGGGCCAGCGGGTGCAGGTAATCAAAAAAGATGAAAGCCGCCTGAAGGGTAAATTGGAGTTCGGCACAGAAGCCATTGTATCGGCCGATGGCAGCGTGGCCGCTTTGCTGGGCGCCTCGCCCGGAGCATCCACCGCTGCCGCCATTATGTTTGGCATTTTGCCCAAGTGCTTTCCCAAAGAAAGCAAAAGCGAGGCGTGGCAAGCTAAGCTACACGAAATGGCACCGAGCTGGGGTGTTCGTTTGGAGAAAGATGCCGAACGGGTGCAAAAAACACGCGTTAAAACCGCAGCCTCATTGAAGTTGAATGAGCGATGACCTCTGTACGGCTTTTTACAAAATGCCTTCTCTCAAGATTCGTTTCTACTCCGCCCTCAACGTTTCTGCCGGGTTCGCCATGGCCGCTTTATAGGTTTGCGAGCTGATGGTGGCCAGGCCCAGTAGCAGCAACGTGGTTACGCTGATCAGCACATCCCACACAGACAATATACTCTGGTAATTGGGTATGCGTGAGAACACAAACTCGAAAGCGAACCAGACTACCGGCAACCCCACTAACACGGCCCACAAAATTAACCGCACATAGTCGCGGGAGAGCAGGTACATTAAATGGGTGGCACTGGCACCCAGCACTTTTCGCACACTCACCTCCTTCACCCGGTTTTCGCTGGTGTAAACCACCATGCCCAACAAACCCAAAATAGAAATGGTGATGGCGAGCAGCCCCAGAAAGCCCGCCAGCTTCAACATGGTTACATAAGAAATGTACGCCTCGTTCAGCTCGTCATCGAAGAACACAGCCTTGAAAGTGTGCCGATGCGACAGGGTTTTCCAGACTTTTTCCATTTGGGTAAACGTGGTATAGGCATCAGCCACGTCTACACGCAGGTTGGCCTGGGTAAAGCGCGCAGCCTGGTTGCGAAACACAAAACTACCGATGGGAACGTTGGGTGGACCATAGTGAAAATTTTTCACTACTCCGATCACCGTGAGTTCCTGCCCATCTACCCGAACGGTTGTGCCCAGCGCCTCGGCAGGCGAAGCCAGGCGGGCCGCGGCCACAAATGCCTCATTCACCAACAGGTATTTTTCCGTATCGGTAGGATGGGGTGGAAAGGTTTCGCCCGCCACCAATTGCAGGTTGAAAATACCCAGGTAGTCGGTGTCGACAAAGAGCTCGCGTGTTTCCACGGAATCGTTGTTGTGCAGATGTAGCCAGTTGCCGGAAGAAGAAAGCCCCAAGGTGCCAGAAGACAACGCAATGCTTTGTACAGTTGCCAGTTTTGAAAACTCATTTTTAAAGAGCGCTCCATCTGTGCCTTGCAGATCTATGTTAATGATATTTTCACGGTTGAAGCCAAAATCGAATGTAAGCAGGCTGCGGTATTGGCGGCTGAATACCACCACGCACACAATAAAACAAAACGAGAGGCTGAACTGAACAACGGTAAGGGTTTTGCGCAGACGCGAAGCAGACAACACACGGCCCGGGGCCTGGCCCTTCAGGGCTTGTATGGGATTGAGCCCCGCGAAGTGCATGGCAGGAAAAAACCCAGCGCCTACGCCTACCATGAGTGCAAAAAGCAGAAACAGACCCAACATGCGCGGAGTCAGGCTGAGATCGAGCATGGAAGACTCTACCAGCATACTTTGAAACTCAACCCTGATCACCATGAAGATGAGTAGCGCGCCCAGAAAAGAGAGCAGCGTTATCACCACGGTTTCGGTAACGAACTGCAGAAAAATCTGCCCTTTGGCACCGCCCATTGTTTTACGAAGACCAATTTCTTTCGAGCGCTTCAAAGCGCGCGCTATCGACATGTTGGTATAGTTAAAAATACCAGGTAATAAAATGATGAGCGCTAGTATGCCAAACACCACAAATCCGGAGGCCTCCCACTGCGGACCAATGCCGTTTCGCAAATCTTTTGTTACCAGGCCCTCTACCGGCTGTGCCTGCAGCACAACCTTTACCGTTGCGTTAGCATATTCCTGTGCCTGCACGCCTGCCAGGTATTGTTGCAGATCTGCTGCCGGGGCGCGCTCATGCAACAGAACATAAACGTATTCGTTGGCATAGTCTACCCACCGGCTTTCGTGGTTGTAGACAGGGGCAGCCAGTGTACTGTATGAGGCCAGCGCCTCAAACGACAGGTGCGAATTTTTCGGGTGGTCTTTCATCAGCCCGGTAATCATGAAGCTTTGTGTGCCTTCCATTTCCAATGATTTTCCAACCACATCCAGCGATCCGAAAATTTTGATGGCTGCACTCTCTGTTAGCACCATGCTGCCGGGCTCTTGCAGTGCAGTGTTTTCGTTGCCTGCCAGAAGGGGGAAGGTGAAAACCCGAAAAAAGTTGGCATCGGCAAAATAGCCCTGCAGGGGAATGTTTTCTTTTTCCACCCACACTTCTCCATTGAGCTTTTTGGCTATGCGAACGGTCTGGGCGGCCCCTGCAAACTCGCGATTGATGCGTTCCGCCAAGGCGGATGGCGCGGAAGCTGTTTCGTATTGTTCCAACCCCTCGGTGCGCTGTGTGGTAACCGTGTAGATGCGATCGATCTGCTCGTGGAAATGATCGTAGGTGCTGATGAAGCTGTACATGGAAATGAGCAGCAGGCTGATGGACATGCCGATGGCCAGACCAAATGCATTGATAAGCGAGAAATAACGGTACTGGTAGATGTTGCGAGCCGCTACTTTCAGGTAATTCTTGAACATAGACATGGAAAAAGTTGATTGAGCATAAGGCGCAGACGCGGCAAGTGCCTTGCGCTTGCGTATGGCGTAAGAGAACAACAATGAAAATACTTGCTGCCAGTACTTTCGCCTGGCATAGCCCAGCGAGCGGTTAACCCGGTTGTGGTGATACCACTCTTCCAGGTCGCCACGCAGGTCTTCTACTTTGGCAGCGCCACAAAACCAATCGAACAATTGGCGGGCCAGCCACGGAGGCTGCGGTGTTTTCATTTTGTCGTGCATCCTTTCAACACAGGTTAGGTGGCAGACCATTTCATTTTTGAAAGGCGCCACAGCTCATCACGCAAGGCCTTTGTTTCAGACAGGGCCTCTCTGCCCGCCTGGGTTACTTCAAAATACCTTTTGCTGCGGCCCCCGCGCTCTGCGGTGGCACCACCCATCCACGATTTCAGAAAACCCTTTTCTTCCAGCCGTGTAATAGTGGAATGCAGAGCACCAATGCTGATGATGCGTTGACATTTTTCCTCCAGGCTTTGCTGTATGGAAACGCCATAGGCCCGATCGCCCAGCGAAGTGATGGTGAGTAAAACCAGTTCTTCCAACTCACCAAGATACGTTTTCATAAACAGTATTGATTAATCTGAGCCATCTGTTTTCGCTTTGATGGTAGGTGCTTATACGTTCAGGAGTGTGTATATGTTTCTATTTTTCAGAACAAATATGAAAAAGTTTTCTTCGCTGAAAACTGGGGCCCTTTTGCCGTAGAGCAGGTCGGTGTTTATTCACCGTTGGGCAGGTTAAACGGGTGATTAATCAGCTTTTAACACCACCCTTGCCGATGGGCTCAACCAAGTTTCTGCAGAAAGCGTTATTTTTGCCATCGTGCTATGAACAAATTGGTTCTTTTTCTGTTTAGCGTTCTCCTATTCGTGGGCACCCACTGGCTTTCCTTAACTGGCCGGATGATTACAACAGCTTTGGCGATGACGAACAACCGGGAGGTGATTTTAATAATAAAAGGCATCATGGCCACCGATGAAGAGGAGCGGGCTGAAGAAGAAGACACACGCGAACAAGGTGAAGACGATGACGAGACCTTTAAACTGGTAAATGAAAAAGGTGGGCGTTCGTTGCCCAATCTGATTCGCCTGCAACTCAGCCACCAAATGATGCTCTACCAGCAGCACCATTTCGAAATTGTAGTTCCTCCACCCAAGGTCTAACAGGCTTTCTGTATCATTTCTTTTCTTTTTCAGGCGGCACCTGTGTGTTGCGTTTTCTACGTCTTTATTTATTACATATTCAATGAATTGGAGGGAATATTTTTCTCATGATCTGCCGGCTTCGGTAGTAGTTTTTCTGGTGGCGCTTCCGTTGTGCCTGGGCATTGCACTGGCATCGGGCGCTCCGCTTTTTGCAGGCTTAATTGCAGGTGTTGTGGGTGGCGTGGTGGCAGGTGCGCTCAGTGGGTCGCCCTTGAGTGTTGCCGGGCCGGCTGCCGGCCTTACAACCATTGTACTGGCGGCCATTAGCGACCTGGGTTCTTACCAGGCTTTTCTATTGGCCGTTGTGCTGGCCGGCCTCTTGCAGGTTATTTTAGGTTTTTTGCGCGCAGGGGGCATTGGCCATTTTGTGCCGGTTGCGGTTATTAAAGGAATGCTCGCGGCCATTGGCCTTATTCTTATTTTAAAGCAGATACCCCATGCCGTGGGCTACGATGCCGACTTTGAAGGCGATGAAAGCTTCTTTCAGGCAGACGGCCAGAATACTTTTTCCGAAATAGTTAATTCGTTGAATTACGTTAGCGAAGGCGCAGTGGTGATCAGCCTGATGTCGATACTAATATTAATGGTGTGGGGCCGGCCCGCGCTACAAAGAATAAAGTTCTTCGCGCTCATACCCGCACCATTGGTGGTGGTGGTGGTGGGTGTGGCACTCAATGCGTTCTTTAACGGCTACGCTCCCGGCTTGGTTATTGAAGACAAACACCTGGTGTCGGTGCCCGTTTTGTCTGGCCTGCACTCGCTGGGAGAAGTGCTCATCACACCCGACTTTTCGAGGTTGGGCGATCCGAAAGTATATATGGCCGCCATTACCATTGCCATTGTTGCCAGCCTGGAAACTTTACTAAGCATAGAAGCCTGCGACAAAATGGATCCATTTCGTAGAATCACTCCGTTGAACAGAGAACTCAAAGCCCAGGGTGCTGCCAATACCATTTCTGGCTTGTTGGGGGGGTTGCCGGTAACCTCTGTGATTGTAAGAAGTTCGGCCAATATCAATGCCGGGGCCCGCTCTAAGTTTTCAACCATCACCCATGGTATGATCTTACTGCTCTCCATTGTGTTGATCCCCGGCTTCCTCAAGAGCATTCCATTGTCGTGTCTGGCGGGTATTTTAATTGTGGTGGGTTTCAAGCTCACCAAACCCACCTTGTATATTGAGATGTATCAAAAAGGATTCAGCCAGTTCCTGCCTTTCATCATCACCATTCTTGCCATTGTGTTTACTAACCTTTTGCAAGGCGTATTTATGGGTATCTTTGTGTCTATATTTTTCATTTTGCAGACCAATTTCCGTGAAGCTATTATACTGGTGAACAACGGCAATTCTTACCTGTTGAAGCTAACCAAAGATGTTTCGTTTTTAAACAAAGCAGCATTGCGCAGCAAATTTCAGGCAATCCCCACCAACGCTTCAGTCACCATAGATGGCACCGATGCGCTGTTCATCGACAACGATATCAAAGAAACCATTGTGGATTTTGTAGAAACATCGAAATCCAAGAAGATAGATGTAGAACTGAAAAATATTTCACTGTAACCATTAAATTATCTAACTGAAAAATAAACCTATGAGTAGACCAGAATTAAAGGCATACCAGCAGTTACTACTGCAAAACAAGGCTTGGGTAAACCAAAAGCTGAAAGAAGATGCTGACTTTTTCAAGCGTCTTGAAAACATTCAAACACCCAAGTTCTTGTGGATCGGCTGCTCTGACAGCCGTGTGCCTGCTAACGAAATAACGGGCACCAACCCGGGTGAAATTTTTGTGCACCGTAATATTGCCAACATGGTGGTGCATACCGACATGAACATGTTGAGTGTGTTAGACTATGCAGTGAACGTGCTGGAGGTAGAACACGTAATTGTGTGTGGCCACTACGGCTGCGGTGGCGTGCGTGCCGCCATGGGCAACAAACAGTTTGGCGTTATCGACAACTGGATTCGCCACATCAAAGATGTGTACCGCCTGCACCGGGAAGAAATTGAAGCCATTGCCGACCCCAAAGCACGCGAAAACCGCTTCATCGAACTGAACGTGATCGAACAGGTATGGGATCTCAGCAAAACCTCCATCATCCAGAATGCATGGGAGAAGCGCCAGGCGCCACACGTACACGGCTGGGTGTACGACTTGGGCAACGGCATCATCAAAGACCTGGAGGTAACCATGGGTAGCAACCAAGATCTGCCCCAGGTGTATCGATTCGAATCGCGGATGAAACCGGTGGGTGTGGTCGATTGACGGACCGCCTTCAGCCATTCTAAGTCCAGAGCCCGGTATGCAAATACCGGGTTTTTTTATGCCTGAGCGTCATTTTTCCTTTTTTCAGGCCGCGCGTAGGGGTAAGGCCGCCTTTAATTGTCATAACCCCGAAGCCCGAAAACCGTAAATTGCACTGATATTCTTTACCAAAAGCAGTGGATTTACTCGAACAACAGGTTCTTTACACCCTGAAGGAGGGCAATGAAAGTGCTTTTGAGATGCTGTTTCGAACCTACTATAACCCCTTGTGCCGCTACGCCTACTCGTTTCTGAACGACCGCGATGAGGCCGAGGAAGTGGTGCAGGCCACCTTTATCAATGTTTGGCAAAAGCGAAGCCAGATAGAGATCGAAACATCTATGAAGTCGTACCTGTATCGCATGGTGCGCAACTCCTGTTTAAATGTCATCAAGCATGAAAAAGTAAAGCAGCAACACGTTGCCCACGAAATGGCTTTTGGCGAGCCCACCCACGAGGGACCTACACAGGCCGTGGTGGCTAATGAACTGGAAGAAAAAATATTTGAGGCCATGAAAGCGCTGCCCGAACAATGTAGGGTGGTGTTTCAGCTTAGCCGCTTCGAAGAATTGAAGTACAGCGAAATTGCCGACCAGTTGGGCATTTCGGTGAAGACCGTTGAAAACCAGATGGGCAAGGCACTGAAAATTATGCGCGAACAATTGAAGGACTACCTGCCGTTATTCCTCATTTTCATGAAAGACTGGCTTGTATAAATGGCGTTGCCGTTCAACCATATTGACGATTTAATTGGCAAACTCCTGGCCGGTGAAGCTACCGAGGCAGAAAGCGCGGAAGTGAAGGCTTGGTGCGCCCAGAACGAAGGCAACCAAAAATACTTCGATGACCTGAAAGCCATTTTCGAGAGGGCCGCTTCTATACCAGTGCAAGAACAGTTCAATACCGATGCCGCCTGGCAACGTGTAAAGTCGAAACTCAAACCAGAAAACGTGGTGCCGCTGAGGCGCGATGCAAACTACTGGCCGGTGCTGCGTTTGGCCGCAGGCATTGTGTTGTTGCTCAGCGTGGGCATCTATGCCTACCGGTGGTTTGCGCAGCCCGTACAAACCATAGCCGTTGTGTCGGAAAGCACCACACTGGAGAACACCCTGCCAGACAGCAGTACGGTTTTCCTCAACAGGCATTCGCAGGTTACGTACGAATACAATCCGCGCCAGAAAACGCGCAAGGTAAAATTGCAGGGCGAGGGATTTTTTGAAGTGAAGCACGAGGAGGAAAAACCTTTTGTGATAGAAACTGAAGGAGTGTTTGTGCGCGATATCGGCACGGCCTTCAACGTAAAATCCTATCCTGAAAAAGATACGGTGGAAGTAATTGTGCAGAGTGGCGAGGTGCAGTTCTACACACTGAAAGACCCTGGCATTAACCTGAAAGCGGGCGAAACAGGCATCTACACCAAACGGGGCAAGGTGTTTACAAAAATACCACGGGCCGACACCAATGCCCTGGCCTATAAAACGCGCATCTTTAGCTTCTACGCCACCGATCTACGGAGCGTGATAGACCGCGTAAACGAAGTGTATGGCTCTAAGTTGACGTTGGCCAACGAACAACTGGCCAATTGCCGCCTTACCACCACATTCTCCAACGAAAGCCTCGATGCCATTGTGGAGATCATTGCCGAAACCATGTCGCTTACGGTGGTGCGGAAAGACGATGAGATTATTTTGAACGGAGCGGGTTGCCAATGAAAGTGAAGCCCGCGGTTCTGGCTCTGTGTTTTACGCTTCTGTTCGGTGGTTTACTGAAGGCACAAAGCAATTCCGTTGCTTTGCTCGATCGCAAGGTGAGCCTGAATTACACTAACGAAAAGGTGATAACCGTGCTGAACCGAATCGGCCAGCAGGCGGGGCTCACCTTTTCTTACAATGCTTCCATCATTCCGGCCGATCAGGTTGTTTCCATTAGCCTGAACAACAAAACCGTGCGCGAGGCCCTTAACGAGATTTTTAAGGGCTCTATGAACTACAAAGAAAAAGGCAACCATGTTATCTTAACCCGTGTGGCGGTAAAACAAACCAAGCCCACCGTTACGGCCATGATCATCAGCGGCTACGTAGAGGATAGCGAAACCAAAGAACGCATTGTCAACGCCAGTGTGTACGAGAAGGAATCAATCACCTCTGTGGTAACAGACGAGTTTGGCTTTTTCAGAATCAGGCTGGAGAAGAAAGAAGAGGCATTGCTCAGGCTGTCAATCAGCAAGAAAAACTACCGCGACACCACCGTGCTGCTTGCCGACAGCGGCAATCAATATTTCCACGTATCGTTGCGCAACCTGCAACCCAAACGTGATACCATGGTGGTAGCCGACCCCGCCCCACCCGACACCACGCAAACACCCGAGCAGGAATTAGAAGTGGAGCAACAAGAGGAGGAACTGGTGCTTCCCTACCTCACGGCCCCTAATGTGCAAAACATCAGCGATACACTTTATCGCACTTTTCAGTTTTCGTTCTTGCCATTCATGGGCACCAACGGCCAGTTGAGCGGCAACGTCATTAACGATTATTCTATCAACCTGCTGGGTGGCTACTCGTTGGGAACACGGCAAATTGAAGTGGGCGGCTTTTTCAATTTCGACCGGGGCGATGCCGCGTGGGCGCAAATAGCAGGCTTCGGCAACATGGTGGGTGGCCGCGTGCAAGGCATTCAGGTGGCCGGCTTCTTTAATGCCAACGGTGGCGCATCCACCGCGGTACAGGTGGCCGGTTTTGGCAACATGAACTTCCGCGAGTTCCAGGGTGTGCAGGTGGCGGGATTTGCCAACATTAGTTTGAAAGTAGCCGATGGCGTGCAAGTGGCAGGCTTTGCCAACTACTCCAAAGGCTACTCGCGGGGCGTGCAGGTGGCAGGCTTTGCCAACGTGCACCGGCAATCGCTCGATGGTAGCCAGGTGGCCGGTTTTACCAATGTGGCTACCGGTTCGTTGCGCGGCAGCCAGGTGGCGGGTTTTGCCAATATTGCTTCCGGCACCGTAAGAGGATCGCAGGTGGCGGCATTTTTTAACTACGGTAGAAAAGTGCGGGGCAGCCAGGTGGCCTTCCTTAACGTGGCCGATAGTCTTACGGGCGTGCCCGTTGGCTTTCTGAGTTTCGTTCGCCAAGGCTATCACAAAATAGAACTATCGGCCGATGAAGTATTTTTTGGTAACCTGGCGTTTCGCTCGGGGGTACGCCAATTCTACAATATTATTCACGCCAGCTTCAAACCCGACTATGCTTTCGGGCGCGACAACGTATGGTCTTTTGGATATGGGGTGGGCACGGCCCGCAGGTTGGCTCCGTGGCTGCATCTTAACCTCGATATTACTTCGCAGCACGTAAACAAAGCCAGCTTTACCAACGCCACCAGCCTGCTAAACAAAGTGCACGCAGGCTTCGATTTTTTGTTGCTGAAAAAATTAAGCCTTTACACAGGGGTAACGGTGAATGGTTATGTAACGGAGACCGACTACACGGATTACCCCGAATTGTTCACCGACTTTACACCCCGCATCTTTCATGAAGACACCTACCACGGCCGGGTGAACCTGAAGATGTGGCTGGGCGGGAAGGTAGCGTTGCGTTTTTTGTAGCCACACTACGTGGAGCGGTTTAAAAGGATTCATCCACCGTCCGCTTAAATTTTTTTTCAAATTTTTATTCGCTTGCCATGGGGGTAGCGGGTAACACGGTTGTCGTAAGCATGTAATACAAGCAATTATGACACTCAAGCAAACCCCCTTTCTATTCATTCTGATGCTCTTCTCTTTCGCGGGATATGCTCAGGAACTTACGCAAACCGTGCGAGGCACTGTAGTAGATAAGATATCGAAAACAACCATGCCGGGCGCCACCGTTGTTGTAATGGGCACCGACCCGGTAATAGGCAGCACTACCGATCTGGACGGCAACTTTAAACTCAGTAAAGTGCCGGTAGGCACACACAACATCAAAATATCGTTCATCGGCTATAAAGATGTGTTGCTGCCCAACGTAATTGTGAACTCCGGAAAAGAAGTGGTATTGAATGTGCCCATTGAAGAAGACATTGTGAAGATGGAGGAAATCGTAGTTACTGCCGACCAGAATATTGAAAAGAACAAGCCGCTGAATGATTTTGCCACCGTAAGCGCGCGTACCTTTTCGGTGGAGGAAACGCGCAAATTTGCAGCAGCCGTAAACGATCCGGCCCGCGCGGCCATCTCTTACGCAGGCGTAGTGTCCACCAGCGATGGCAACAACACCATCTCCATCAGAGGAAACTCGCCTTATGGTCTGCTCTGGCGCATGGAAGGTGTAGACATACCCAACCCCAACCACTTTGCCAACGTGGGCGCTTCAGGCGGAGGCATTTCCATTCTTAGCTCGCAGCTGCTCACCAATTCTGATTTTATGACGGGGGCCTTTGCGGCAGAATACGGCAACGCATTGGCCGGGGTGTTCGATTTGAACCTGCGCAAGGGCAACAACGAAAAAAGAGAATATACCCTGCAGGCAGGCTTTCTGGGTACCGACTTTGCAGCCGAAGGACCTTTCTCAAAAAATTACAGAGGCTCGTACCTGGTTAACTACCGCTACTCTACTTTAAGCATTCTTTCTAACCTGGGCGTAAACGTGGGCGATGCTGTTACCAACTTTCAAGATTTGTCGTACAACATCTATTTGCCCACCAACCGGCTGGGTAACTTTTCATTGTTCGGTTTTGCCGGTTTGAGCGACCAGAACCAAAACGCTAAAAAAGATTCTACCAAATGGGAGGAAGAATACAATCGCTACAACTCGCGCTATTTTTCCAACACGGGCGCGGCCGGTTTGAAGCACGCCCTGACCATTAATTCCAAAACATACATTCAATCGGCATTTGTATTAAGCGGCAACGACAGCGGCTACGGAGAAGACCGGCTGGACGATGACTACATTCCGCAGTTCAACTTCCAACGCAACTTCATCAACCAGAAAGCCACGCTCAGCTCTGTTATGAACCATAAGTTCAATGCGCAACACAGCCTGAGATCGGGCGTGTATTTCAATCGCTACTTTTATAATCTGAAACAACGCCACCTCGACCAGGAGACGAATCAAATTGAAGAGCCGCTGAATGCCAAGGGTGGTGTGTCTACGCTGCAGGCCTTTGGCCACTGGAACTACCGCATCACTGAACAGCTTACCTTCAATTACGGTTTGCACTATTTAACCCTGCTGGATAACGGCACCCATTCCATTGAGCCACGCGCCTCGTTGAAATACGACTTCAATGAGCAGCAATCGCTGAGCCTTGGCTATGGCCAACACAGCCAGATGCAGCCCGTGGGTGTGTACGAAGCACAGGTGCAGCAAGCCGATGGCACATTCATTAAACCCAACAAAGACCTGGATTTCAACAAGGCCCACCATTTTGTGTTAGGCTACGATCGCTCGCTCACCAAATACCTGCGCATAAAAGCCGAAACATACTACCAGCACTTGTACAACATTGCTGTGAAGGCCGATCCGAACAGTTCGATCTCCTCGCTCGTAATTGAAGAAGGTTATTTCACCGAACCCATGGTGAACAAAGGCACCGGCCGCAACTATGGAATAGAACTTACACTTGAACAGTTTACACACAATGATTTTTACTTTCTGTTGTCTACTTCGTTGTACGATTCAAAATACAAAGCACTGGATGGCGTGTTGCGCAACACACGGTTTAACGGAAATCATGCTGTGAGTTTAACGGCCGGCAAAGAATACCAATGGAGAAAGAACCGCACATTTGGTGTTAACCTGCGCGGAATCTATACAGGTGGCTTCCGCACCACCCCTATAGACATGGAAAAATCGCGGCAGAACGGGGAAACAGAATACATTGAATCGCTGGCTTTTACGCAACAGCTACCCGACTATTTCCGCACCGATTTACGCCTGAGCCTGAAGCGCAACATGAGCAAGGTAACACGTACGCTGGCACTTGATCTGCAAAACGCCACCAACCAAAAAAACCTGGGCGGGCAATATTATGAACCGCGCAGTGGCGAAATGAAAAAATGGTATCAATTGCCGCTGCTGCCTGTGTTGAGTTACCGGCTGGAATTTTAATTGAAACCAACTGAAGTGAAGCACCTCGCGCAAATGCTGCGGGTGCTTCATTTTTTTTGCGCCTTTCTCTTTTTTTGAAAACCCTCATCAATCCATTCCGCTTCGAAGAGCCACGCACGCACCTGGGCATCGTCAATTTCCTTCAGGCTGCGGTAATATTTGCAGAATACCTGCTTACGCCCTTCTGCCAGCAAGGCCCCATCTTCATTGCTCATCCGGTTGCCCTGGCAAAAGCCCAGCGTAACGCCTTTGGCCTGCAACGTTTCTGCTTTTTGCCTTCCCCAGTAAATGGATGGAGGCCAGATAAAACAAATCATTCGGTGGTGCACGTAGTAGGGCACCCCATAACTTACCTTTTCCTCCGCCTTGGGCAGACACTCCAGCACCAGTGCGCGAAGCCGTTTTACGATAACGGCCTCATTTCGGGGAAGGCCCAGGATAACTTCCTCCACACTTTTTAACTGATTTGGCTCCATAACTTGAAAAGGTAAGCGAAAACTAAGTCTGACACAGTGCCAGCCCTGTGTCAGTAGTTTTTTACAATTTACGTTAACTTTCGGTCTATGCTTCTGGCTCTCGATATCGGCAACAGCGACATTACCTTAGGGTGGTGGGATTGTTCGGAATGGAAACACATCTGGCGCATACCCTCGAAACCCGACCAACCGGAGTTGTTTTATGGCGTGCGCATCCGCGATTACTTTCTGGAGTCGGCCATACCGGTAACCCAGGCTGAGATTATTGTGCTGAGCAGTGTAGTGCCCGCGCTCACAGAAAAAATTCGTACAGTGTTGCGCACCCTGTTCGAAAAAGAAGCCATTGTACTGGGCCCAAAAGTGTATGACAAAATACCACTGGAAATTTTAAACCCCTACGAAATCGGGTCGGACCTGGTGGCCAACGCCACGGCTGCGTACTTTCAATTGAAACAAACCTGTGTGGTAGTAGATTTTGGCACAGCCCTTACCTTCACCACGGTGTCGGGGGAAGGAAAAATTTTGGGCGTTTCCATTGTGCCCGGTTTACGCACGGCCATTAAATCGCTTACGCAGAACACGGCCAAACTTTTTGATGTGCCACTGGAGATGCCCCGGTCCGCACTGGGTCGCAACACCGTTACGGCCATTCAGAGCGGTATTGTAATTGGTTACGATGGACTGGTGCGCAGCATGGTGGGCTCCATCCGCAAAGAGTTGGCAGAAGAATGCCCGGCTATTGCCACCGGTGGACTTTCTTTTGTAATCACTTCGTTGAAAGATTTTTTTTATCGGGTAGATCCGCACCTGACCCTTAACGGCCTGCGCCTGGTGGGCGAATGGATTCAAAAGAATAAGTAAAAAGGCCGAATGATTTTTATTGACCCGATCCCAAAAAAGTACAACAGCGAAGTGAGCAAGAAGGTGTGGAAAACGCTTCTTTGGTTATTTGTACTAACCGGCACGCTAACGGCACTATTTGTTCGGCTTTACCAGCATCACGCTGTATTGTGACCAGCGGTAGCCTTTTCTGTAAAAAATCAGCCGCTTACCCGAGGCTGCGCGTCAACTCTACCTAACGAGTGGTTATTTCGCACCATCTCTCCCTGATAGGTTAAAGGGCTGAGGTTTAGGTTAAAAAGGGGCTTGGTTAGACGAACCAGGCCCTATTTTTTTGCCACCATGTAAACCATGCGCTCGTGCAATTCTTCAACTACCAACGATAGCCCGCTTTCCGAAAGAAACGTTTTCACCTGCGCAGGCGCCAGGCGTAATTTTGGATAGCTACTCGCCTTCATGTGCCACTGGCCGCTGTGCCACTCGTGCAGCAGATCCGTAACTTGTACGTGGTGGTCATGGTATTCCAAAAAGCAGGTATGTATGCGTTGGGCGTCCGAACGCACAGGCAAAAATCGATTGTCACCCATTAGGGGAATGGTGAGGTCGCGAAACGAAAGCACCAGCATGCCGCCCGGCACAAGCGATCGGGCGCTTTGCCGTATGAGACGCTGCACATGGTCGGAAGTGGGCAGGTGCGTGAGCGTATCGCCCATACACACAATCAGGTGATGGGGCGTCTCGAAAAGATCAGGAGACAGGATATCCGCCTCGCGGGTGGTTACGGGCAGACCCGTTACGTGCGTACGCAATTCATCGAGCAACTGGCGGTTGAAGTCCACAGCCGTTACCTCGAACCCCAACTCAGCCAACGCTACGGTTTGTATGCCATGGCCGCAGCCCAGGTCGAGGGCCTTTTGCCCGTGGCTGGCGCCCGGTTGCCATTTTGCCAGCAGGTTTTTCTGCTGTTCTTTTCTTGTCTGAAAGTCGCCACACATCCAGGCGTAAATGCCGGCCAGGTGATTTTGATAATGATCTTTGACTGAACTCATACCTCTGAAAAGTATGATAAACGCCTGAGAAAGCCGGCAGGTTGCAAGCGACAACTACAACCGTTCGCGGGCGCTAGATCTTTTCCAGGGCCTGCTTCAAATCGGCAATCAGGTAGTCGGGGTCTTCCAGACCCACATACATGCGCACCAACCGGTGGGTTTCGTTGGCGCGATCAAAATCTTGTGGTTGAATGGCTACGGCCGAAGGTATCACCAGCGACTCGTGCCCACCCCACGACACGGCCATTAAGATGTGTTGCAGCGAATTGCAGAAAGTTTCTACTTGCTGCACTCTGTCCGCCTTCAGCACAAAGCTGAATAAACCACCTGCGTTTTTCATTTGCTGGCGCGCCAGCTCAACCTGCGGAAAAGAGGGATGGAACGGGAAGAGCACGCGCTCCACTTTAGGATGCTGCGCCATATAATCCACCACACGGGCAGTGCTCTCGCAGATGCGTTGCATGCGCAACGGTAAAGTGCGCAGGCCACGTATCAGCAGCCAGGCATTCATGGGCGATATGTTGCCACCGATATTTAAAAATTCGGCATCGAAGATTTTCTTGATGATGGTTTTGGAACCCGTCACCACACCGGCCACCACATCGCTATGGCCGCCAATGAATTTGGTTGCCGATTGGGCCACCAGGTCGATGCCCATTTTGTACGGCTGCTGATAGAGCGGCCCGCAGTAGCTATTGTCGATCATGGTAAGAATACCCTTCTTCCTGGCCAGTGCGGAAACGGCAGCGAGGTCTTGCAGCTCGTAGGTAAACGTATTGGGCGACTCCAGGTAGATCAGTCGCGTGTTGGCCTGGATGGCTCTCTCGAAGTTGGCGGTCTGGGTGCCGTCTACAAAAGTGGTGCTGATGCCGCATTTGGGTAGCAGTTTTTCGAATAACTTGATCGTCCAACTGTAGGGCTTTGCTACGCTCACCACATGATCGCCTTGCTTCAGCAATGCAAGGACAGGCGTGGCGATGGCGGCAATGCCACTTCCGAAAACCAGGGCGTCTTCGGCTCCATCTAACGCTGCCAGCTTTTTGCGAAGAATGTTTACCGTGGGGTTATTTCCACGCGAGTAAAGCCATGCCCCGTATTCATCGGCCAGAGCCAGGCGGAAATCGGCAACGGTTTTAAAGGCGAAGTTGCTGGTCTGCGCGATGGGCGGAGCAATGGCCTGAAAATAATGGTCGCGCTCTTCGCCCAACTCATTCAAAATGTACGATAGATCATGCTGCGTGTCCATGGGTAACTATTTACTGCTTTTTCAAGTCAATTTTGGAAACCGCTTTGCGTATGATGTGATAAAGAGGCCAGCCAGAGAGAAACAACACAAAGCCAATGAACGAAGCCACCGGGTTGGCAATGAGAATGCTGACGTTGACCAGCGCATACGTAAGTACAAAGATGGCCGGCATCCACGGGTAGAACGTCATTTTGTAGATGCCTGCTGGCTCGCCCTGTCTTTTGGCGCGGTGCCGCAAAACAAAAACGGCTGCACCGGCACATACCAGCGCAATGCTATCGAAGAACATCACATAGTTCAACACTTTCGAAAAGGAAGAGGTGAGGAACAGTGTAATGATCATGAACCCCACAAAAAAAGTAGTGGCAAACTCCTGCACCTGCGTGCGCGGGTTCACTTTCATAAAAACAGGCGGCAGCACTTTTTCTTCGGCCATGGCATAATACACGCGCGGGTTCGACAAAATGGAAGCGTTAACATAGGCCATCACCGCCAGAAACATAATCACGGCAATTATTTTCGAGGCGTACGTGCCTAGAATCACACTGCCCACATCCGAAGCCAGCGTGGCAGAGGTTTTCAGACCTTCGAAGCCCAGCACCTGAAAGTAAGCGCCATTCACCAGCAGGTATAAAATCAATATCAGTGCAATGCCGAAGAAAATGGCGCGGGGCAGCGTGCGGTTGGCGTTGGGCACATCGCTGCCGAAGTTCATGGTTTGCTGATAGCCGCCATACGTAAAAAACACTGGCACAAAACAAAGCCAGAAAGCACCCAGCCATTGCGTTGTGGTAAGCGCAGGTGTGGCAGCGGGCACCTGGCTTGCTTCGCGCGGCACAAAGATCACAGCAATGAGCATCACAATCAGGGCGATTTTCACCATCATCAACACATTCAGCGTGCGGGCGCTCATCTTAATGCCGGCCATATTGAGTGCGTACAAAATAAGGATGGCGCTGATGGTGGTAATGCGTATGCCTACCTCAGGCGCCAGCGAAGGAAACAAAATGGGGTTGATGTACTCGGCCCCTATGATGGCCACAATGGCGGTGGAGCCCGCATTTGAGATCACCGTCATCCAGTTGACCATGAAGGCAAACACCGGATGGTAACAGTGCGAGAAGATTTTGTAGAAGCCACCGGCCACCGGGTAGCGCGATCCGATCTCGGCAAAAGTAAGTGCCCCAAAGAGGCTCACCACCGCGCCCACTATCCAGGCCGCAAAAAACACCGAGGGCACGAGCGCTTTGTTCGCCACCTCCACCGGTGTTCTGAAAATACCCATGCCAATAACCAGACTCACCACAATCATGGTGAGGTCGAACAGGCCGAGTTTGGGCTTAATAGACACGGGTGCGCAACGAGCCGGTGTGTAGTTGAATGCCTATGGCTGCCTGCAGTCGCTCGAATTCAAAGTAGGTATCAGTACCCACGGGATTGGTTACGTTCAATTGGAAAAACCCGCGCAAGTTTCCCTTCAACTTAAATGTAGTGGTAAGCGCTGGCTCCAGGAAGATCTGTGCTTTTTCGTTGGGTTTTTCGATCACACCATTCCACTCGAACTCGGTGAAATCTACCATTGAGACACGCGCGGTAAGAGAGATATTGAAGTTGCGATTGTTGGTTCCGATGGAAGGCTGAACAAAGATGCGATTGAACTTACCTGTGGCCACCACAGCTGAAGCTCCGTTCTGGCTGAAGAAATAAAACCCCTCGTAACTGGTGCCTTTACCCAGACCATAGCCACCAAACAACTCGAAGCGGGCCGTGCGCGAACGGCCATACAGGCCCAAACCCAATTCGCCAAAGGTATAGTTGCGCTTGTAGTCTTCTGCATCGTTGGTTTGGTAAGTACTCTGGTTGGCATTGGCATTGCCCATCACGGCTATGTTATCGGTAAGGGCATAGGCAGCCTGCACATCCACGCCAGAGGCAGCGGCCACGGTCATCATTACTTCGTTGGCTTCGCGAAACAAGGGCACGTTGCGGGTGTTGGGCAGGTAGGTAGACTTGCAGGATGACAACAACAGCGCTGCTGCGAGCAAGCCAAGGGCAGATCGGATCATGAAAGGGGCATTAAGGGTTTCAAATTAGTTGAATTCGAAAGAAAATGTGCTAACACCCCACAGAAAATATCGGCCCCGGCCCCGATTTGTCTGCCCATGCTTTACTTTTGGAGCCAAAGCAAACGTTATGATAGCAGCACAAGCGTTCGATGAACTGGCCCGGCACAGGCGTTCCGTATTTCCGAAAGATTACAGTGGCGAACGTGTAGCTGATGCCATTGTGAAACAGATGTTAGACAACGCCAACTGGGCGCCCACGCACAAATTGACCGAGCCCTGGCGCTTCGTGGTTTACACGGGCGCAGGTATTCAACATTTTGCCAGCCTGCAGGCAAACTGTTATAAACAAGTGACGGAAGCCGATGGCACCTACAAAGAAGATCGTTACCAGAATCTGCTTACCAAACCCCAGTTGTCATCGCACATTATTGTGGTGGGCATGAAACGCGATGAGAAAGAATCGGTACCCGAGGTGGAAGAACTGGGGGCCGTGTTTTGCGCAGTGCAGAACATGTACCTAACCGCCACCGCCTATGGCGTGGGTTGTTACCTCAGTACCGGAGGCATTACCTACTTCGAAGCCGCTAAAGAACTGTTTGGCTGGGGCCCGAAAGACAAGATCGTAGGCTTTTTACACGTGGGCATGCCCAAAGGTTCGGCCATAGCAGGCCGCAGAAAACCGGTTGAAGAAAAAGTAACTTGGGTGGACCGCTAAAAAGCTTTGAAGTCCACCCGCCTGCTTTCCTGGTGTTCCTTCTCATCCTGACTGTTCACGGTGTGTTCTTCGCCATAGCCTATTATGGAAATGCGGTCGTCAGGCACGCCCATTTGATGCATAAGCTGTTGAATCTTTTTCACGCGCTTAATCGATAGCTGTACGTTGTACTGGTCGCTGCCGCGTGGGTCGGTGTGGCCCTCAATCAATATGTGTTTGCCTTGCAGGGCGAATTCTACCGCAACCAGAAACGGATCCATGTCTACCACCGAAAATTCATCTTCGTTGAAGTTGAAGAACAGGGGCGCCAGCTCAATGGGCTCTCCCTGGTGGTTCTTGATCTGCTCGGCCACCCGCTTTCTGATTTCTTCCTGCTTGTCGGACTGTGGGGCGGGGATGTGGTTTTCATTCAACACCTCTATTTCCTTGTGGTGAAGTGTGGCCAACTCCTGTTCGGAGGGCGCTGGTTCTGGTTCTGGCTGCTGGGCAGGCGCGGGCTGGGGTTGAGGCTGGGGTCGCTGTGCCACGTACTCCATTTCCGCTTGCGGGGCACGGTTCACCATCCACGAAGAAGCGCTGCGATGACGTACAGGAGATGGATTTTCCTTTTTTCGCTCCAGAATCTTACACGATTGGTCGTAGTACCGGGCCTGCTGGCGGTATCTTTCTTTATAGTGCTTTCGCTGGTGCTTGCTCAGGGTGTGCTGACCATAGGCCACGTTGGCAGTAAGCCAAAAAACGAAGAGGAAGCCTACCTTCACAAGGCTGCAACAAAAATCTCTCATGCAGAAAAGGGTCAGCATGGTTGGGGTTTATACGCAACAAAAGTATCAGAGCGGCCACGCCCATTTCTTGCTATTTGTGCCGAAACCCTACCTGCATAGGTACAACAGCTAAACCGTTTGTTGGCAACAGGCACCGAACCGGTTCTGCCGAAATACAATAAAGGGGCAGCAGTGCTGTGCATGTGCCGTTCTTTTTTTAGTTTAGATGCCTTTTACCAAACCCACCCGCTTATGACCCACCACGACTACCTTGTCTACGTAAAGCAACGCAATGCCCACGAACCGGAGTTTATTCAGGCAGTAGACGAAGTGTTGCTATCTGTTGTACCCGTACTCGATCGCCATCCTGAGTTTCGCGACCTTCGGCTTTTCGAACGCATGACGGAGCCGGAACGCCTCATCTCTTTCAGAGTTACGTGGCTGGACGACAAAGGTAACGTGAACGTAAACCGCGGCTACCGCGTGCAGATGAACAGCGCCATCGGGCCCTACAAAGGGGGCTTGCGGTTTCATCCCTCGGTCAATGCAAGCGTCTTAAAGTTTTTGGCTTTCGAACAGATTTTTAAAAACGCCCTTACGGGGATACCGATGGGTGGCGGTAAAGGCGGCAGCGACTTCGACCCCAAAGGCAAGAGCGACAACGAGGTGATGAAGTTTTGTCAGGCCTTTATGGGAGAACTGGCTCGCCACATAGACGACCGCACCGATGTGCCCGCAGGCGATATTGGCGTGGGTGGCCGCGAGATTGGATTTTTATTTGGCGCCTACAAAAAAATAAAGAACGAATTCAGCGGGGTGCTTACCGGTAAAGGCATAGGCTGGGGTGGCAGTCTGATACGCACCGAAGCTACCGGCTACGGCTTGATCTACTTTGCCGAAAACATGCTACAAACACAAAAGGATACGTTGAAAGGCAAACGATGCCTGGTGTCCGGCTCAGGTAATGTGGCACAATACGCCATCGAAAAAATCATACACATGGGGGGCACGGCACTTACTGCTTCCGATTCGAGCGGGTTTATTTATGATGAAGCCGGCATCGATCAGAGCAAACTCGCATTTCTAAAAGAACTGAAAGACGTGAGGCGCGGCCGTATTAAAGAGTATGCTGACAAGTACAAGTGCACGTTTGTAGCAGCCAAACCCGGTGACGATCACAACCCCTTGTGGGCCATACCGGCTGATTGCGCGTTTCCCTGCGCCACACAAAATGAAGTGAATGAAAAAGATGCGCATCACCTGGTGAAAAACAAAGTAAAGTTGCTGGCCGAAGGTGCCAACATGCCTACCACGCCAGAAGCCATCAATGTGTTGATCAACAACGGTGTAATGTACGCTCCCGGCAAAGCGAGCAACGCAGGCGGTGTGGCCACCTCGGGCCTGGAGATGACACAAAACTACATGGGCCAAAATTGGACGCGCGAAGAGGTAGATGCCAAACTGGTGTCGATTATGAGAGGCATACACGATACCACCCTGGCCGCAGCCAAAGAATACGGCCAACCCGGAAACTACATGGCGGGAGCCAACATTGCGGGTTTCCTGAAGGTGGCACGTGCCATGCAGGCACAGGGTGTGATTTGAAAGAACTTCGTAAGTTTGTTATGTCAACAATCAGTAGATAGCAGAAGTGAATGAATATATAATCAACGGCTACCTGCAATTGCTTAACCATTTAAGTGCAGACGAAAAGCTTGAGCTGATCTCGAAGCGGAGTGCTTCGGTTAGCGATGCCAAACAAAAAAAGACAGGTGCTTTTCGAAAGTCGTTTGGCGGCTGGCATTCAAAAGAAAGTGCGGAACAAATTGTTAAACGAGTGAATCAAGCCCGTTCTTTCAAACGAAAAATTGAGCGCTTTTGAAAAAGTACTTGTTAGACACTAACATTTGTATCTTTTATTTAAAGGGCAAGTATGATCTCGACATAAAAATTGAGGAGGTTGACCCAGAGAATTGTTTTGTGTCCGAGATTACAATGGCGGAATTACTATCTGGCGTAGAAAACAGCGAGCATAAGGAGAAAAACAGGCGGGTGTTGAATCAATTCCTTTCCGGCATCAAAGTTTTGCCGATTTTTCAGGCATTACCCTTATATGCAAAGGAAAAGGCGAGATTGAAAAAGCTTGGAATTCCGCTGGACGATTTTGACCTGCTCATCGGAGCAACGGCCGTGCATTTTCGGCTCACCATGCTCTCTAATAACCAGAAGCATTTTAAGCGCATGAAGGGCCTCGAGTTGGTTGATTGGACTGCTGGAAGTTGAGCGATTTCAAAAGCATACTGGCCGCAGTAGAAAAGCACATCGCACTGGACGATACGGAACGCGGTGCCTTTGTATCTGTGTTAACTTCGCGCCCACTGAAGCCGGGCGAACTTGTTGAAAAAACCGGTGAACCTTCCCTGCACTTTATTTACGTGGTGTCGGGGTGTTTAATGACTTACTACACCGACAAGGAAGGTGTGGAGCGCGTTATCCAGTTTGCCACCTCCGGCTGGTGGACGGGCGATTTACACAGCTTTACCAAAAAGGTGCCGTCTATTTACAGCACGCGCACGCTTACCGAGAGTGAGGTTTTTCTGCTCACTAAAGCCGATCTCGACCAGTTGCTGGAAAAAGCCCCCAAGTTCGAAAAGTACTTTCGCATACTCTTCCAGAATTCCATCGTAGCGCACCAGCACAGGCTCATCCAGGCCTATTCCGCCACAGCGGAAGAACGCTACCAGACCTTTCGTGAAAAATTTTCTTCCTTAGAACAGTATGTTCCCCAGAAATACATCGCCTCTTACCTCGGGGTTACGCCCGAGTTTCTCAGCAAAATCCGCAGGCGGCTGATGGAGAAGGAATAATGAGCCTGCCTGTTGAGGCACAAAACCACCCATCTTAATCTAGTTCAAGATCATTTCTGTGCTTCTTAATCCAGTTCAACAGAAACAGGCTGTTGTTGGATGCACCTTTGTGTCAACAAAAACACAAAAAAAACTAAAACACAGAATCATATGAGCGCAACAGCAGTAGCAACCCAAACCAAGTGGGGCGTAGATGCCTCCCACAGCGAAGTGCAATTTAAAGTGAAGCACCTGGTGATCAGCACCGTAACAGGCTTTTTCAAGAAGTTCAATGGCAGCCTGGTAAGCGAGACCGAAAATTTTGATGGCGCTAAAGTTGAGTTTACCATCGATGCCAACAGCATCGATACCAACGTAGCCGATCGCGATGCGCACCTGAAGTCGCCTGACTTTTTTGCTGTCGAGCAGTATCCTACCATTACGTTCAAAAATGGTTTGCTTACCAAAGCCGGATCAGATTACAAATTGGTAGGCGACCTGACCATTCGCGAAACCACGAAGAAAGTGGAACTGGCCGTAGAATTTGGTGGCACAACCGTAGACCCTTGGGGAAACACACGGGCCGGTTTTGAAGTGAATGGCAAAATCAACAGAAAAGAGTTTGGCCTGAACTGGAGTGCCGTAACTGAAGCCGGTGGTCTGGTGGTGGCCGATGATGTGAAGTTGCACATCAACGCAGAGTTTGTGAGGGGGTAATTTTTGGTAACACACATTACCAAAAAGCAAGGGCCACCATTACGGTGGCCCTTTGTATTTATAGCTACTTGGCACTTAATACTTCGCGGGCTGCCCCGGTGCCGGGGTAGATTTCCTGATGAAGTCGCGTATGTGTTCGTTCGATGATGCCAGGTCTTCGGCACGCAGGTACATCATGTGGCCGCTGCGATAGCCCTCGAAGCGCAGCCGGTCTTTCATGCGGCCGCTGGGGTCGAGTTGCCACATGGAATATTTTGCATCGAAATAGGTAGTGGCGCCATCGTAGTAGCCCGATTGAATCATGACATGCAGGTACGGATTTTCTGCCATCGCCAGCCGCAGGTTCTCACCGGTATTGTCGTTGCTGTTGTCCCACGGGCGAACGGGCCCAAACATGTTGTACTGAAGATCGGTTTTGTACTTGAGCACATCGCGCAGGTAGTAGTTGATGGCAGGTGTGAAAGAGTGCAACCACGAGGTAAGCTCTGAATTATAGTCGGGGCTGCTGCCTGCCTGCATTTTGTCGATGCCCAGGTAGCGCGAGTCGAGGCGACCGATGGTAAAGCCTTTTTCGCGCATCAGGTCTTTCCAAAAATATTGCGTAGGTACTGCCAGGTTGTGGTGCAACACCGTTTTTTCCGACAGGCCCGAATAGCGCGCAATTTTGGCGGCCACCTGCTTCTTCGTCTGTTCATCCAGGAAACCTCCTTTGGCCAATGCGGGAATCAACTCGTCTATCGTAAAGGCTTCCGCTTCGGGCAATACTTCGGCCAGGTCTTTCTGTTGCAGGTCTGCGGGCAGTGCCTTTTGATACCAGGCGGCTGCGGTGTAGTACGGGAGCGAGAGAGCATTGTTCACAGGGCCATCGCGCTTAATGCCCAACTCGGTGGGCGAAACCAGGATCACGCCATTCAAATACATCCAATGACTGTTTTGCAGGTTCAGTGCCAAACCCGACACGCGCGTGGTGCCATAGCTTTCACCAATCAGGTACTTGGGCGAATTCCAACGGCCAACGCGCGAGACAAATACATCGAGCCAATCGCCCAAGTAAGCAATGTCTGCATTCACACCAAAGAAAGTGCTGCGCTCCGCTTTAGGATCAAGAATGCGTGAAAAACCCGTGTTGACAGGATCGATAAACACAATGTCGGCCACATCGAGAATGGAGTGTGGATTGTCGCGCACGCCATAAGGTTGTACCGGGTAGCCTTCGTTGTCGATATTCAGGATTTTGGGGCCGGTATAGGCCAGGTGCATCCACACGGAAGCCGAGCCAGGCCCACCGTTGAAGGACATAACGAAAGGCCGCTTATGTTTGTCGGCAGCCGATACATCGCTGCGTTCGTAGTAGGTGTAAAAAAGAGAGGCAATCACTTTCCCGTCCTTGTCCCACACGGGTTGTGTGCCCGCGGTAACCTTATACGGAACGGGTTTGCCCTTGATGGTAACCGTGCCGGTTGATGTAACGGCCGACTCTGCGGGAAGGGTGCGTTCATTGGTGGTTTGCTGTGCTTGCACTAAATGTGCCAGACAGAAGAAAATGACAGATAGTCTAAGCTTCATAGTTTTTAAGTTCAATCGACCAAAGATAAAAGGCATTCAAACTACTTCTTGCAGATTTTCCACGAGGCATTCATTTCCAGCGCAAGCGGTTGATACCTTTCAAGAAAATCTCTTGGCGATATGATATTGATAACAAGCAATCCTTATCGCATGAAATAAACGATTGCGTCAGCGTTTCCTGAAAGGCTATCGTCTTTTGGATCGCGGCAAGCCCTGATGACTACATCTGGTGTGATTACCATTGCTTTGTTCAAAATCAATGCAAGATAGAAGCCTGTTATCTTCAGGGTAGAAGTACTTTTCAAAATGTGTTTTTTTAGGATATAGTTTTCAGTCTTTACTTGAATTGAACTTTACCAATTTGTCCCAGTCGATTTCGCCAGATCTTTTACAGAAGTCGTTAAAGAACTCGTTGGTAAATTTGTTAATCATTTTAGCGTATGACTGGGAGAACTCAGCATTCTTCTCCTTTGCTTTGTGTCCCAATGGTTCAACTATCTCCGTATATAGATTTGACTCGCCTGAAATAAATTGCCAAAATCGTTGCCCACAGTATTTAAAGTAGTCCCCCTTGTCAGGATTGTTATCTCTACCGTAGCAGCAACCATTAATCGCAACAATCTGAAGTTTTGAATTGCTTGTCCGTAATGTTTTTGACGCTGTTTTGAAATCACTCCTCATCTTAGCAATCTGACTGCTATTGCCCCAATTTGGTCCAGACTTTATTGCCACAATGTACCTAACTCCTTTAATGTCAAATTCAAGGTCAATTCCTTGAACTGCGGACTTTCTCCCTTTGTAAACTTTCTCATTAATGAAAATAGCTAAACCTTCAAGCCAGTCACCGAAAATGGTTTCTTCTTTTGAGGATATGAAAGCGTCAGTTAGTTCTTTAACAATTTGTTCAGCTGTTAAAAGATGTTTTGCTCTAAACAAATAAGGGTTTTTCTTTTTAAGAACAGTCTTTAGTTTTAGGTCATTGAGTCCGTCAATTCTCTTTTGATGAAACGTTCCGATATTTTTTTCAACGTACTGCGATACGTCTGCTAGGTTTAGTTTTACCATACTTTTGCTTAGGGTCAAATAGAACAAGTTTTACAGGTTCGATTTGTTCACGAACCATGTCGTAGTACTCCTCCATAATTTCGATTCCAATGGAGTTTCGCTTCATTCTTTGAGCAACGATGTTTGTTGTCCCAGACCCCATGAATGGGTCAAGTACAACGTCTCCTTGTTTTGTAAATAGTTTAATGAACCATTCCGGTAATTCCTCTGGGAAGGCAGCACTATGTTTTTTGTTACTACATTCTGTCGCCAGGTGAAGAACGTTTGATGGATACGCTTTGTCCCTATTTAACCAGTTCGAAATATTTTTTCCGAATCCACTCCCAACCTTGGAGTTATCTCTGCGCTTGTCTGTGTCACTTAGTTTTCTCAGCCGTGTTTTAGCCCAGTCACCCATTGGTACCATCACCTCGTCTTGATACATGCTGAATTTCTTGTCTTTATTGAATTGAAGTAGTCGTTCCCAAGAGTCTCTGAATCTGTTTGGCCATTTCCCAGGGTAACTATTCTTTTTATGCCAAATGAATTCCTCCGTCCAAAGCCAGCCTTGCTTTCTCATGGCCAAGATTAATTCCATCACATATGTACTCCTTTCTCCCTCTGTTACCTTCTCTTTAATATTGAGCACGAAAGTCCCGGTCGGCTTTAGTACCCGCAAAAGTTCTTTTGACAACGGAAGGAACCATTCAACATATTTATCCGGGTGAATTCCTCCATAAGTACTTTTTCGCTGGTCTGCGTAAGGCGGGGAAGTAAATATTAGGTCGACTGAGTTGTCGGGTATTTTCTTTATAACTTCTTTACTGTCACCGAGATACAACTTTGCCCTTACTTCCATGTTTAAAATAGTCGCTGTGATTTGGAATATAAATTTACTATTTCTTGGATCAATCTCTTTCAAAAATATTTGTCACACATTCGCGTCAAGCACGAATTTCAAGCTATTCATCAATTTAAAGATCAATGAACGTTTCGCTTTGTCCATGGCCAATAACTGCTCAGCCAAGTCGTCATTTAGTTCAAAAGAAATTTTACTTATACTCAAATTTACCAAAATACATCACTGAAACCATTGACTACTTTTGATAGAATTTCCATGTCGTCTTATAATCCTTTGTAAGCGGTTGATTGGTGAGCAGCGCCCGTATCATCTCCACGGGCATGGCGTTTTCCTGCATCACGGCATCGTGGTATTGTTTGTACGTCATCTTGCCCGAGTCTACCAGCTCTTTCTTCAACGCGTAAAACTGAAAGGCGCCCACCATGTACGCCAATTGGTACAAAGGCCCATAGTTGGCGGTGAACGATCTGCGTACCTCCCCCTCGGCATTGGCGCGTTCGTGGCCCACACGGTCTACCAGAAAGTCAATGCATTGCTGGGGTGTCCATTTGCCTAAATGATAGTTCAAAGAGAAAATGATGCGCGCACAGCGGTGCATGCGCCAGAAGAGCATACCCACCTTGTCTTCGGGCCCGCGGGGAAAATTCATATCCCACAAAATAAACTCCCAATACAAAGCCCAGCCTTCCGTCCAGAAGGGTGTGCGGAAATCGCGATAGGTTTTGTGGCGCCTGTTCATGAAGCCTTGCAGGTGATGGCCCGCGATCAGCTCGTGATGCACCGTGGCGCGCGAGAAGTGCGGGTTGTTGCCACGCATGCTCATTAGTTTGTCTTCGTGGTTCATCTCATCGGTAGGGTACGATATCTGTAACACCTCGCCACCCAGAAAGAACGGACTGATCAACTGTTGTTGGGGCGGTATCATGCGCATGCGCCAGGTTTCCTCCGCAATGGGCGGAATGGTGATGAGGTCATTCTTTTTCAAAAATGCCACCGACTGGTTGTAGAGATCCAACATGGCCTCGGGTTGATGTCCTTCGGGAACGTACGATTGTTTTACTTTTTCCTGCGCCTGCTTCCAGTTGTCGCCAAAGCCCATCTCGCGCGAAGCCTTCAGCAACTCCGCATCGCACCAGGCAAACTCTTTGTTGGCAATGTCTATCAGCTCCTCAGGCGTGTAGGGAATCATTTCGTACTGCAGTAGGCGCATCAGTTCCTCTCTGCCAATGGGGTTGCCTATGATGCCGCTGCCATCATCCTTTGGCAACGTGGCGGGGTCTACCTTTTTCTTAAGCAGCGAAGCGTAGTTGGTCAACACACTATCGAGTTGTTGATAGGGTTTGGTAACCCACCAGGTAAACTGCGGATCGTATCCATTGTAAAAATCGAATACACTTTTAAGCGCTGTTTGCTGGCCTTTTACGATCTCTTCTGCGCGGGTGGCCAGCGCGCGGGTAAGGTTGGCTTCGGTATTGAGTTTTTGCGATGCCGCGAGGATGTTTTTGCGAACCTTGCTCAGGGTCATCGCCACTTCATCGCTCTTCAAATGCAAACCTCGCCTGCGTTGTTTTTCAATTTCATAGATGGGTTCACCATGTAGCGTGAATTTGCGCACCAGCTCTGCCTCCTTGCCTTCCTGCGCCAGTTCAAACAGGGCGCGCGATAGGTCGCGTTTAAAAAGAAGGTAGTCTACCTTGCCTCCTGCCGACAACTGATCGAAAGGCAGCTTCTCCAACTCGGTCAGATAGCTGTTGTAGAATTGGGTAAACCGTTCCCTTCGTTCAGCCGTTCCCGGAACGAAGTAGAAACGCTCCAGGCTGCCGCGGTCTGCCTGGAAATGGATCATCAGGGGCGCTACCTCGCTTGCAAAAGGAACCTGTTGCTGAGCGATGCTGAGGATCGGGTGAAAAAACAGAAAGGCAATCAGATACTTCATACCATTTACATTTGATTTTTGGTAGACTGGATGACCACTGCCGGCAGGTTGCGTGTGGCTTCATTGATCTTGCTCACATCCTCCGTCAGGATACGTTCCAACTGGCCCTGCGCCTCTTTCACTTCCTGTTTCAATTCTTCCAGGCGGGCTAGTTGCGGCTGGGTGGGCCGCGCCATGGCATCGTCTACATAACTCAGCAGGTCAGAAATTTCTTCTTTGATGCGTGGGCGCTGCCGGTAGCCCATGTTAGGCGGAGGCCTGCGCAAAATGTCATCTTCAAAATCCTTCAACTTCTTCACGGCCTCGTCAATGCTGGTTGCCACGGTGGGCTCTACCGCTTCGCCCGCCAGTTTCACGCGCTGCTTCAGCTCGCCCAATTGCTTGATGGTTTCATCGGTGCGGTTGATCAGCCGATGGGTTTGCGTGAGTTGTTCGCGCAGGGCCAGCGTGGTTTCCGTTTTTACCCTATAGTCTTGTTCGGAAGCGCCCACGCGCGGATCGGCCCGCACCTCTATTTTCACTTCTTGCGATTGGCCGTTGGCGCTCAGCTTCGCAGTGTAAACACCAGCAGGTACAAGTGGCCTGATTTCATAATTGCCCCAGGCACTGGGTATGGGGTTATTCAATTTTTCGGCCGCCTCGTAACGCAAATCCCACACCAGCCGGTTGATGCCTGGTTTTGCGAGGGTGTCTTTCAGGCTCCGTACTTTGTTGCCTGCCGCATCGGTAATGTCAACGGTAACGCTACCCTTTAGCTCCTTCTGCAGGTGGAAATTGATGTACGCCCCATAGTCGGGGTTTTTGGCACGGTACTCCCGGTCGCCCTGTTCTTCTATCAACGAATACATGTTCCAGGTGGTGGCCGTTCGCACCGGAAACACCATTAGCTCTTTACCTTGTATGTTGTTGAGTTCTTCCAGCGGCCGGATGTCATCTAAAATCCATAACCCGCGGCCGTGGGTGGCTGCCACCAGGTCGCGGTCGCGTTTGTGTACGCGCAGGTCTCGCACCGAAGCAGGCGGAAGATTATTGTTGATTTTTGCCCACGTTTTCCCTTTGTCCCACGAGGCAAAGATGCCATGCTCCATACCGGCAAACAGCAAGTTGGCGTTGTGCGGATCTTGCCGCACTACGTAGCACCAGTCTTCGGGTAAGCCAGTGCTGATTTTTGTCCACGTTTTGCCATAGTCGGTAGTCATGAATGCATACGCCTTGTAGTCGTCCATGCGGTGCTGGTCTACCGCCACGAAAGCGGTGCCCGCATCGTGCTCGGAGGCATGAATTTTCGAAACCCATGCAAAGGCGGGCAAGCCTGCGATATTACCCTTCAGGTTCGTCCAGCTCTTTCCGCCATCGCGTGTCAGCTGAATGTTGCCATCATCGGTGCCGGCCCAAATCACCTCTTTGTTCAAGGGCGACTCGGCAATGGTGAGAATGGTGCAATGGAATTCAGCTGCGGTGTTGTCCTGGTATATTTCTCCACCCGAGGTTTTCTGTTTTGATTTATCGTTGGTGGTCAGGTCTGGGCTTATTTGCTCCCACGTATAACCTTTGTCTCTGCTGCGGAAAATTACGTTACCACCGGTGTAAACGGTGTTCGCATCGTTGGGCGACACCAGGATGGGCGAATCCCAATTGAAGCGGAATTTGTGGTTTTCGATGGCATCGCCCGCGGAGCCGATTTTGTTGGGGTAAGGATGAATGATGCGCGTGTTGCCGGTGCGCGTGTCTACGTGGTGGATAACGCCACCCTGCAGATTGGCATACACTTCATTCTCTTGTCCGGGAATCGGTACGGCATAGTAGCCATCGCCATAGGCAATTTGTTTCCAGTGCCGTTTCAGTATGCCCACACGATGGAGCGAATTACTCGGTCCGGTCCACGTGCCATTGTCTTGCAGCCCTCCGTATAAATAATAAGGATCCTGGTTGTCCAGATACAGTTGATAGAACTGCGACAGCTCTACATTGTTTACCGTTTCAAATGTTTTGAAGCCATCGTGCGAGATGCGGAAGCCGCCATCGTCTGCGCTTAACACGCGGTTGGAATTTTTCGGGTCGATCCACAAACCCTGGTTGTCTCCGTGTTGACCATTGGCGATGGACGAAAATGTTCGGCCACCATCTGTAGATTTACTCAATCCGCCCGAGAGCGTATACACCACCTCCGCATTATTGGGGTCCACGCGCACATCGCTGTAGTAGAAAGGCCTGAAGTTCAGGTCGCGGTCTTTGTTAACCACCCGCCAGGTTTCTCCGCGGTCGTCTGATCGGAACAACGTGCCTTCTTCTTTGAACTCGGTAATCAGGTAAACCGTGTTAGGTTGACTTTGGGCTACAGCCACGCCAATGCGCGCCATCGGCTTATCGGGTAAGCCATTTTTGTGCGAAATCTTCGACCAGGTTTTTCCACCATCGATGGTTTTGTACAAAGCTGTTTTTTCACCGCTGTCATCAAAGCGCCAGGGCTTCCTGCGAAACGTCCACATGCCGGCATACATAATGCGCGGGTTGTTCCACTCGATGGCAATGTCTGAGCAGCCGGTGTTCTCATCGATGTACAAAACCTTCTCCCAGTTTTTGCCTCCGTCCAACGTGTGGAATACCCCGCGTTCGGTATTGGGTCCCCATTCGCGGCCCAGTGCACACACACAAGCCACATCGGGGTTCTGCGGATGCACTACAATTCTTTTGATGCGGTCGGTCTTCTCCAGGCCCAGGTGCTGCCACGTTTTGCCGCCATCGTTCGACCGGTACACGCCATAGCCGTAGCCCACACTGTTGCGCGGGTCTCCCTCGCCCGTGCCTACCCAAATCACCTCCGGATCGGAAGGGGCAATGGTAATGTCGCCCACCGAGTATGCACGCTGATCTGTGAACAAAGCCGTCATGGTAACACCTCCATTGGTGGTTTTAAAAATGCCACCATCGGCCCCCGCAATGTAAAAAACATCCGGATTGCCGGGAATTCCTTCGATGTCGGTAACGCGGCCGCCCATGTTGGCCGGGCCTACCGCGCGCCATTTCATTTGTTTGATAGCCAGTTCGGGGGCGTTCAACTGAGCCACCGCTGTGGAGGCCCATAGCAGGGCAATTGCGAGTAAGGAAAGTCGATACATAAGGGCGGATTAATATGATGCTAAGCATAGACAAACTTCATCCTAATTCAAAGCCCTCTGGGTTAGATGTGCAGAAAGTGGATGAGAGTGGAACATTTTGAGTACTGATTTTCTGCCGTTACGCGAATCTTCTTTCTATGTTTGCACGTTTTTACAGCTCGCTCAACCGGCCAGGCACGTGTCGTCACCACAAGATCTCCGCCTTCAAACCTCACCCCGCCAGATTCTGGGTATGGCGCTGCCCATTTCGCTGGCCATGCTGGTGCCGCAGATCAACTTCATTACCAACAACGTGTTTCTCAGCGGCCTGGGCCAAACGGAGCTGGCAAGCGCAGGCATCACGGGTGTGTTTTACCTGATTTTTGCCGTGATCGGCAACGGCTTGAACAATGGCCTGCAGGCACTCATCGCACGCAGGGCAGGTCAAAACCTGCCCAAAGAAATCGGGCGCTTGTTTTACCATGGGGTGTGGGTGGCGTTGGCTGTGGCCGGATTAGGCATTTTAATCACTTACCTGTTTGCCCCGTTTGTGTTGCGGGCCACCATTCATAACCCAGCCATTGCTACGCAGGTAATCGACTTCTTACTGATACGTATTTGGGGGCTTCCTTTTCTTTATCTGTATGTGATGCGTAACGCCCTGCTGGTGGGCACTAACCAAACCCGTTTTTTGGTGTGGGGTACGCTGTCGGAAGCGGTGGTAAACATTGTGCTGGACTATGGCTTTATTTACGGAAAATTGGGCTTCCCGGAACTGGGTTTCAACGGTGCGGCTTACGCTTCTATTATTGCCGAAGCCACCGGGCTTTTCGTTATCTACCTGGTTATTCATTTCAAAGGCATCCATCAGCGGTTTGCCTTCTTCGAACAGAAATCGTTCGACCTGTCAATCTTCAAACTCATTCTGGTTCAATCCTCTCCGCTGGTCGCGCAGTATGCCATCAGCATTGCCACGTGGGAGTACTTCTATATTCTGGTGGAGCACCATGGCGAGCGAGCGCTGGCTGTGTCTAATACCATGCGCAATATTTTTGGGCTCTTCGGCATTTTTGCCTGGGCGTTTGCTTCTACCACCAACACCATGGTAAGCAACATCATCGGGCAGGGCCGCCACGATGAAGTGGTACCGTTGATCAAGCGGATTGTCAAGATCAGCTTTACCATCTGCCTGGCTATTTTCATTGTGCTGAACCTGAAGCCGGAGTGGTTCCTGCTGTTCTATGGCCAGGGCCCTGAGTTTGTGGAATATGCCATACCGGTGGTACGCGTGGTGTCTATTGCGTTGCTGATGATGAGCTTTGGCACCATCTGGCTGAATGCCGTAACCGGTACAGGCAATACAGTGGTCAACCTGACCATCGAGTTGATCACCATCGTAATCTACAGCATATACGTGTATGTGGTGCTGGAGTGGTTGCAGCTTCCCATTACGTGGGGCTGGGGCAGCGAGTGGGTGTATTGGATGAGCATGTTCACCATGGCCTGGTGGTACATTCGGTCGGGAAGGTGGAAGGCAAAAGTGATATAGGGTGGGCGCAAAATAATTCCGCGAACGGTAAACACCGTGCGCGCTTTTCGGCTAATTTGGTCATCCCTAAAACTGCTACCAATGACTGCCCTCGTTCGCACCCAACTCTCTGTCATGATGCTCCTGGAATATTTTATCTGGGGCGCCTGGTATGTTACCATGGGCACGTACATGACCGAGTACCTGGGGGCCACCGGCACACAGATTGGCGCTGCCTACAGCGCACTGGCCATCGCCACCATTATCTCTCCCTTTTTCGTGGGCATGGTGGCCGATCGTTTTTTCTCTGCGCAACGCATCATGGGTGTGCTGCACCTGCTGGGAGGCGCGCTGCTATACCTGGCTACCGTGGTAAGTGGCAACACGGCATTCTACTGGATCATTCTGATCTACTCGCTGCTCTACATGCCCACCATTGCTTTGTCGAACAGCATTGCCTTTGCACAGATGACCGACCCCGGCAAACAGTTTCCCTGGATACGGGTGTTTGGCACACTGGGGTGGATTTTAGCCGGCCTCATGATTGGCTTTCTCTCCATCGAAAAAACAGCGGCCACTTTCCACATGGCTGCGGCTGTTTCGGTGGCGCTTGGCCTCATCAGTTTTGCTCTTCCCAACACACCCCCGAAAGGAAATACAGAAGCCTCTGCCTCCAAGGCTTTGGGCACGGAGGCCTTTGTACTTTTTAAAGACACCCCCTACCTCATCTTCTTCATTGCAGCCATATTGGTCTGCATACCGCTCTCATTTTATTATGGCTTCGCCAACGTGTTCTTAAATGCCCTGGGTATGGAGAATGCCGCCAGCAAAATGATTTTGGGCCAGGCATCGGAGGCCGTGTTTATTCTGGCCATTCCATTTCTTTTCAACCGCATTGGCGTAAAGAACATGTTGTTGTTGGGTATGGTTGCCTGGATTTTGCGCTACGTGTTTTTCGCCTATGGCAATATTGATTCTGGCGTTTGGATGCTCTACGCAGGCATTGTGCTGCACGGCATTTGTTACGATTTCTTTTTCGTGACCGGATACATGTACACCGAGAAAAAAGCGGGCGAAAAAATCAAAAATGCTGCGCAGGGTTTGTTCACCGTGGCCACGTATGGTGTGGGCATGGTCATCGGCACTTTGTTTTCCGGCAAAACTACCGACTACTACACTACCGATGGCGTGGTGGCCTGGCAATCGGTATGGATGGTGCCTGCTTACATTGCCATTGCCGTGCTCGTTTACTTTTTGTTGTTCTTCAAAGAAAAGAAAGAAATACAAGCAGCTTCGTAACCTCTTTAACTCAGAATAAATTATGAAACGTATCGCCATGCTTGGCTCGGGCTTCATTGGCCGCTTCTATGCCGACTCCCTTCAGGGCTATCGCAGCAAAGACAAAATCGTAACCATCTACTCGCGCAGAAAAGAAAGCGCAGAGAAATTTGCGAAGGATTACAACGTGGCTTTTGCTACCACCGACATGGAGGCTGCCATTAACCGCCCCGAGGTGGACGTGGTTTGCATCTCGCTGCCCAACAACCTGCACGAGGAAGCGGTGATGTTGTGCTGCAAACACAAGAAGGCCGTTATCACCACCAAGCCATTGGGCCGCAATGCAGACGAAGCCAAGCGCATGCTCGAAGCGGTGGAGAAAGCAGGTATCTTCAACGGTTACCTGGAAGATCTGGTGTACACACCCAAGTTTTTGAAGGCCATGGAAACGGTAAAAGGAGGTGCGTTGGGTCGTATACTCTGGGCGAAATCGCGCGAAACACATCCTGGTCCGCACAGCGACTGGTTTTGGGATATTGAGCAAGCCGGTGGCGGATGTATTCTGGACCTGGGTTGCCACTGTGTGGAAATTGCACGCAGCTACATTGGCAAAGACATCAAACCCATTGAGGTAATGTGCTGGGCCGATACGCAGGTAAAACCCATCGATGCCGAAGACCACGCCATCGGTTTGGTGAAGTACGAAAATGGCGCCATCGGTCAGTTTGAAGTAAGCTGGACTTTCCGGGGTGGCCTCGACCTGCGCGATGAAGTGATGGGCACGGAAGGAACGATTTGGGTGAACAGTTTTCTGCGCACCGGCTTCGAGATGTTTACCACCGGCAAAGGAGCAGACTATGTGGCAGAGAAAGCCGAGAGCAATTCGGGTTGGCTCTTTCCTGTGGGCGATGAGCTGAACGAATTGGGCTACAACCACATGTTTATGGATATGTTTAACGCCATGGAAAAGGGTACACAACCGAAAGAAACTTTTTACGATGGGTATGTTGTAAATGCCGTACTCGATGCTGCCTACAAATCGGCAAAGAGTAAACATTGGGAGCCTGTTAAGCTGGACATCTGGCGCGGCCGCACCGGGGTGAGCAAAGACAGCCACCTGCAGGAGTACGATGCCGACCACTACCTGGTGAAAGAAGAGATAACTCACTATGGCGCGAAAAAACTTATTCTTAAAAACAAAAAGACGGGTAAAATTTCCGAGAAGGTGTTGAATTAGATTGCCAATCGTTAAACCCGGTGAGGTTTCAACATCTGCCGTATTGCCTGACAGCGCAAAAGGGATTTTGGAACGATCGACCCGTTGCATTTACAGTCTGATAATAAAAAGAAGGGCCGCACCTGAAAACGTGCGGCCCTTCTCATATTAGAATCAATACCAACTCAAAAAGGATACTCACCTTTCTCAATAGCGTAGTTCGCTACTTTTCTTCTGGCTTCTTTCAAATTGTACGGATCGATTTTGGTGAAGCGCTTCAGGCCCATCAGCATCAATCTTAACTCATCGCCCTCGGCAAATGAGGTGATGGCTGCCTTGCCGGCAGAAGCCGCTTTCTCCATCGCTTCGTGCAAATAAATCAATGCCATCTCTTTTTGAATCTCACACGCTTTTTCACCGCGCTGCGCAATCAGTTTTTCCACGCGCAAAATGGTCGACTCCGCTACGTAGCCTTCAATCATCATGTCGGCCAGGTTCATCAGCACTTCCTGTTCATCGCTCAACTTCATCATGAACTTCTGAACGGCCGCACCGGCTACCATCAAGCCTGCCTTTTTCAGGTTGGCCAACGCTTTCTTCTCTTTCACGAAAACTCCCTCCTCCTCGCTGGCGCCAAAATCAGGAATGCTCATCAACTCTTTCTGAACGGCCATGGCAGGGTTCATCAAATCGAGCGATCCTTTCATAGCGCGTTTCAAAATCATATCGACTGTCAACAGCCGGTTAATCTCGTTCGTGCCCTCAAAAATCCGGTTGATGCGCGCATCGCGGTAGGCACGATCCATCGGTCCTTCGGCTGAGAAGCCCATACCCCCATAAATCTGTACACCCTCGTCTACTACAAAGTCCAACACCTCCGAGCCATGTACTTTTAAGATGGCACACTCAATCGCAAATTCTTCCAGTGCTTTCAATCGTGCTTTGCCGCTATCCATGCCGCCCGCTACAAAGGCATGGTAGGCATCGTCAATATTTTGCGAAGCACGGTAGTGTGCCGATTCCGATGCGAAGATTTTCGTCACTGCTTCCGCGATTTTGTGCTTGATGGCACCAAACGTGTTAATCGCTACCCCAAACTGTTTCCTTTCGGTAGAATATTTAATGGCTTTCGATATCGCCATCTTACTGCCGCCCACTGCCGCCACACCCAACTTAATACGACCGATGTTCAGAATGTTCACCGCGATTTTGAAACCATTCTCGCGTTCGCTCAGCATGTTCTCCACCGGCACCTTACAATCATTAAAGAAAATCTGGCGGGTAGATGAACCTTTGATGCCCATCTTCTTCTCTTCCTCATTCATGGTGATACCGCCAAACGATTTTTCCACGATGAAGGCGCTGAGGTTTTTGTCGTTGTCGATTTTAGCAAATACCACAAATACATCAGCAAAGCCACCATTGGTGATCCACATCTTCTGGCCGTTGATGATGTAGTGCTTGCCATCGGGCGATAACACCGCTTTTGTTTTTCCGGAGTTGGCATCCGATCCTGAATCCGGCTCGGTCAAGCAATAAGCCGCTTTCCACTCACCGGATGCGAGCTTGGGGATATACTTTTTCTTCTGTTCGTCATTGCCATAATACAGAATCGGCAGTGTACCAATACCCGTATGTGCCGACAGCGCCACCGCGAAGGAATGTCCTCCACCAATCACTTCTGCCACTAACATGGAGGTGTTGAAGTCCATGCCAAAGCCTCCGAGATCAACGGGCACAGAGGTTCCCAACAGTCCCAACTCACCCGCCTTGTCCATCAGCATCGGCATCAGTTTCGGATCTTTCATCGAATCGATTTCATCGAGCCTTGGATAGATTTCTTTTGCCAAAAAGTCTTTGCATTGCTGCATGATCATTTTCTGCTCTTCATTGAATTCTTCGGGTATGAAGATTTCGTGCGCCTGTGTTTCGCGAATGAGGAACTCGCCTCCTTTGATTGCGTTAGTTGTCTTTACTGCTTCCATATTCTTCGAGTATTTCGTTGATCGTTGTTGGTTGGTTGTTATTCGTTTGTCTTTGAAAATAATTGATAAATCCGTTAAGTAATTTTTTGCACCGGGTGATCTGACTCAACGCTGCTTCCATTTCTTGTTCAGGCAAAAAGCCGAGGTCCGAAGAAACGATGAGTTGAGTTTCAACTTCGTATAGTGAACCTCGTGCTATAAAAAAGAACTGAGTAGAATCTTTAAAATGATTTCTGCCACAGCCTTCTGCTATGTTGGAAGGAACGGAAATTACAGCGCGTCTTAGTTGACTGATTAAACCAAATTGTTCGTCTTTAGGAAACGACCGAGTGAGTTGATAAATGATCCTTACCAGCACCCTCGCTTGTTGCCAAACGTCCAGATCTCGATATGAGACTATTTCGCTCATGGGAATAACGAACAACGATCAACCAACAACTAATTCAAAAGCTCATAAATCCCTGCCACGCCCTGTCCTCCACCTACGCAGGCTGTTACCATGCCGTATTTCTTCTTCTGTCTGCGGAGTTCGTTGAAGAGTTGTACGGATAAACGCGCGCCAGAAGATCCCAGCGGGTGGCCCACGGCAATCGCGCCTCCGTTTACATTCAGTTTCTTGCGATCAATGCCCAGCTCTTTTACCACCGCCAACGATTGGGCAGCAAAGGCTTCGTTTAATTCAATCAAATCGATGTCCTGCAAATTGAGTCCGGCAATTTTCAATGCCTTCGGTATGGCCGCCACCGGGCCAATGCCCATGATGCGCGGCTCCACACCCGCGGTAGCATAGCTCACCATGCGTGCAATCGGTTTTACATTCAACTGTTTCACCATGCGTTCGCTCATCACCAGCACAAAGGCTGCGCCATCCGAAGTCTGCGATGAGTTACCGGCCGTTACCGTTCCCCCGGCTGCAAACACTGGTTTCAATTTCGAAAGTCCCTCTATTGTTGTATCCGGACGAATTCCTTCATCGGTGGCCACCACAAACTCGCGGGTTTTTTTCTTCATGTTTTCATCCACATATACTTCCTTCACAGTAATTGGCACCACTTCCTCTTTGAACTTGCCTTCCTTCCACGCAGCGGCTGCCTTCATGTGCGATTCGTACGAGAACTGATCTTGCTCTTCGCGCGAAATGTTGAATTGCTTCGAAACCTCCTCGGCTGTTAAACCCATGCTGGTATAATAAGTAGGGTTCTCCGTGGCAATCTTATAATTTAATGCAGTCTTAAAGCCCATCACTGGCACCAGCGACATCGACTCGGTACCACCTGCGATGATGATGTCGGCCTGACCAGCCTGTATGCGTTGACTCGCGATCGCGATGGTCTCCACGCCCGATCCACAATAGCGGTTCACCACCATGCCGGGCGTATCGATACCTAACGCCAACAGCGCAATGATGCGGCCCATTTGCATACCTTGTTCTGCTTCGGGCACAGCATTGCCCACAATGAGGTCGTCTACCATTTTATTCTCCAAACCCGGCACCGAGTTCACCAGGTGCTTGATCACGTCTGCGGCCAAATCATCAGGACGTGTAAAGCGAAAGCCACCTTTCTTGGCCTTGCCCACGCCTGTTCTAAATCCTGCTACGATGTATGCGTCCATAAATTCGTTGTTGGTTATTAGTTGTTAGTTGTTCGTGTGATGGTTCTCGCGAATAACGAACAACCACCAAACGACCAACGAGTTTTTAGTTTCTCAGAGGTTTCCCTCCCGTCAATATGCTCTGTATCCGTTCCAGTGTTTTCTTCTCCGCACACAGCGATAAGAAGGCTTCGCGCTCGAGGTCGAGGAGGTATTGCTCGCTTACCTCTTGCGGATAGCTCAAGTCGCCACCGCACATTACGTTGGCAATCTTCATGGCAATCTTCATGTCGTGATCGCTGATGTAGCGGCCCATCTTCATGCCATTCACCCCGGCAGCAAACAACGCCATCCCTGTGCGGCCCTGCACTTTAATGTTCTTCGACTGCACCGGCATGGTATAGCCCGCTTCGGCCAACTCAATCGCGGCTGCTTTCGCATCTAATATCTGGCGATCTTTGTTAACCGAGATTCTGTCTTTTGTACGGATAATGCCCATCTCGCGTGCTTCTTCTGCACTTAATGCCACCTTCGCTGTCGCAATGTGCATGAAGGCATTTTGCAGTGCATTCAATTCCACATCCCCTTCTTCCAATGAATCGCTGACCCGTTTCGTGAATTCTTTGGTACCCCCTCCACCGGGAATCAGACCCACACCTACTTCCACCAAACCGATGTACGTTTCGGCTGCTGCTTGCACCAGGTCGGCATGCATGGTCATTTCGCAACCGCCACCCAACGTGCGCCCTTGTGGACAAACAATCACCGGAATGGACGAGTAGCGCAAACGCATCACGGAATTCTGGAACGCGCGTATCATAAAATCCAACTCATCGTACTCCTGCTCGATGGCATACATGAACACCATGCCCAGGTTGGCGCCCAACGAAAAATCCGGACCTTGATGCCCTACCACCAGACCGCGGTAATTTTTCTCTGCGAGGTCGATGGATTTATTCAACCCTTCAATCACCGAGCTGCCGAGTGTGTAGCTCTTGCTGCTCCACGAGAAGTTGATAATGCCATCACCGAGGTCGGTAATTTTTGATTCCGCATTCTTCCAAACTACTTTATCACTTAGGTTTTCGAGGATGATGAACGCTTCTTTGCTGGTGATCACTTTGTATGACTCCGAAGGAATGTCGTAATACTTGCGCTGGCCGCCCTCAACTTTATAGAAGGATTTGTTTCCAGCAGCGATCATGTCGTACACCCACTGCGCAGGTTTGTAGCCCGCGGCTTCCATCGCTTGCGTGGTCTTTTCAACACCTACAGCATCCCACGTTTCAAACGGACCGAGTTCCCAGCCAAAGCCGGCACATACGGCATCGTCAATGCGATAGAGTTCATCGCTGATTTCCGGAATGCGGTTCGAGGCGTATTGAAACAAACCATAAAAGCAATCGCGGTAGAAATCACCTGCCTTGTCTTTACCGGCTAACAACACCTTGAAGCGATCTTTCAGGTTGTCGATCGTCTTGGTGGTTTCGAGGGTGGCAAATTTTGCTTTGGCCTTCGGCTTGTATTCTAACGTCTTCAAATCCAGCGTGTGGATTTCCGATTTGCCATCTGCACCTTTTACTTTCTTATAAAACCCCTGTCCGGTTTTGTCGCCCAGCCATTTGTTTTGCTCCAGCTTCGTTACCACTTCAGGCAACTTAAACATCTCGCGACCTTCGTCATTCGGCAAGCCTGCGTACAGGTTGTTCGCCACTTTCACCAGTGTATCCAGGCCCACCACATCCGATGTTCGGAACGTTGCCGACTTCGGTCGGCCGATGACAGGGCCGGTGAGTTTGTCGATCTCATCCACATTCAGATCAAACTTCTGCATGGAGTCGATTACTTTCAGCAAGCCCCACACCCCCACGCGGTTGCCAATAAAGGCAGGCGTGTCTTTACACAACACCGAAGTTTTGCCGAGGTACAAATCGCCATAGTGCAGCAAGAACTTCGTGATCTCCGGATCGGTATGAGTTGTTGGAATGACTTCAAACAACTTTAAGTAGCGCGGAGGGTTAAAGAAGTGCGTGCCCGCGAAATGCTTTTTGAAGTCATCGCTGCGACCCTCCGCCATCAGGTGAATGGGAATACCGGAAGTATTGGATGTGATGAGCGTGCCCGGTGTTCTGTGTTTCTCCACCTGCTCGTACACTTTCTTTTTGATGTCGAGGTTTTCTACCACCACTTCAATAATCCAATCGAAGTGCTTGATCTTGGCGAGGTCGTCATCGAAGTTGCCGAGGCTGATTCTCGAAATAAACTTTTTGCTGTAGATCGGCCCGGGACTCGACTTGATACACTTGTCGAATGAAGATTGCACGATGCGGTTCTTCACGGCCTTGCTCTCCAGCGTTAGCCCTTTCTTCTGTTCTTCTTCGGTTAGTTCTTTCGGGGCAATGTCCAGCAGCAACACTTCGCAGCCAATGTTGGCAAAGTGGCAGGCGATGGAAGAGCCCATCACACCCGAACCCAGTACAGCAACTTTTCTGATGTTTCTTTTCATACGTTCGAAAATCGTTGTTGGTTATTCGTTGTTGGTTGCTCGCTTTCGCTGTCCGATTCGCTCGAACAACGCATAACAATCAACGAACAACGGCATCATAAATATTATTCTTCTCTATAATCCGGTTAATGTCCTCCACCACCTCAAAAAACACATTCAGCTTTTGCTGAGGTATTTCCTCACGCACCACTTCATTAAACCGCAATACGGTTTCGCGTGCTTTTTCTTTTTGCTTCTTACCTTCTTTTGTGAGGCGGATGCGCACCGAGCGTTTGTCGGTTTTGTCGGTTTCGCGGTAGATCAGGCCTTTCTCTTCCATCGATTTCAACAATCGCGTAAGGCTGCGGGCTTCCAAGCCCATTAAAGGAGCAATTTTGGTGGCGGGAGCGCCCTCTTCGGTACTTATATTTAATAGGGCAAAACCGATCGACATGCTGCCCCCATACTTCATGGCCTGCTGGTTGTACATGCGCGCAATGGCGTGCCAGGCAGCACGAATGTGGTAATCAACGGTTTCTTCCTTCTTCATAACAGCGGTGACGAAGATAGGGAAATTTAGTATGCGCGCATACTAAATAGGAATAATTTTTTACCTGGCCATCCTCAAATATTTTACCTTTAAAACGCAACACCATGACCCACTCCTCCATGCACAAACCACAACTCTTTCTTATTAGCTTCTGCCTACTGCTTGGGCTTTCTGCCTCCGCGCAAAGCACACGCCTGCTCCGTCAACCTTCACTCAGCTCCACCCACGTGGCATATTGCTACGGTGGCGATGTTTGGGCCACTGAGCTGGCCACGCAAAAGACCACACGTATTACCAGCACGCCCGCTATCGAAAGTAATCCGCATCTTTCGCCCGATGGAAAGTGGATTGCATTTACCTCCAACCGGTCGGGTACACATGCGGTGTATGTGGCTCCGCTGGAGGGCGGTTCACCTAAACAACTAACGTGGCACCCCGCCCCCTCTTACGTGCGCGGTTGGTCGCCCGATGGCAAAACCATTTTATATGCCTCCGCGCGCAACAGCGCACCTACCGGCTACGACCGCCTCTGGACGGTGCCCTCAGCGGGAGGACCCTCTGCAATGATCACGCACCAATGGAGTACCGATGGCTCTTATTCACCTGATGGCAAACAGTTGGTTATCGACCGCATGGACCGTTGGGATGTGGAGTGGCGCAATTACCGCGGTGGCCAGAATACGCCATTGGTTATTCTCAACCTGGCCGATCAATCTGAAAAGCTGTTGCCCAATGAATCCACGTTCGATATACAGCCGCTGTGGCTGGGAGACAAAATCTACTTTTTATCCGATCGCGACTGGACCTCTAACGTTTGGCAGTACGAGGTGGCCACCGGTGCCCTGAAAGCCATCACCACCTTTACGGGCTCCGACATTAAATGGCTGGGCGGCCACGGCAATACCTTGGTGTTTGAACGCGATGGTTCTTTGCACCTACACGACCTTGCCAGCAACCAAACCCGCCTGCTCGACATAACCATCCGTGCCGATTTCCCCTGGGCCGACAGTAAATGGGAAGACGTAACCCGCAGCGCCCGCGCAGTGTCACTTTCGCCCACCGGCAAGCGCTTGGTGATAGAGTCACGCGGAGAAGTGTTCACCGTTCCGGTAGAAAATGGGGATGCGCGCAACCTCACGGCTTCATCGGGTGTGGCCGACCGCGCGCCCATCTGGTCGCCCAAAGGCAATGACATCGCCTGGTTTTCTGATGCCGGTGGTGTTTACAAGTTGGTGATTGCCGCGCAAGACGGGCTTTCGCAACCCCGCACCATTTCCATAGGCGAATCCAAAATGGCATGGGAGCCGGCATGGTCGCCCGATGGAAAAATGATTGCCTTTAACGATGACGATGTGCGGGTGCGCGTGGTAGACCTGGCAACAGGCAGCATCAAAACGATTGACGTTGGCGGAACCAACATTGAACGGGGAGACATGGGCCTGGCATGGTCGCCCGATTCGCAGTGGTTGGCCTACGCCAAAACGGGCAGCAACCACTTTAAACAAATTATGGTTTGGTCGGTCAAAGACAATTCGGTGCGGCCGCTGACGAATTCGTTTGCTGATTCTTTTGCCCCGGCCTGGGATCGCGACAACAAACACCTTTACTTTTTGGCAAGCACCGACCTGGCGCTGGCCAGCGGCTGGGCCAACACCAGCTCAATGAGTGCAGACCCTACCTATAGCGTTTACGTTGTCAACCTCAGAAAAGAGGATCCCTCCCCCTTCAAACCGAAAAGCGATGAGGAAACCGTAACCGAAGAAAAGAAGCCAGAGGTCGACTCCAAAAAACCGACTGATAAAAAGGCGAACGATAAAAAAGAAACCGAAACAGACACCAAGGCGAAGGGAGCAGAGCCGGTGGTTATCGATTTTGAGGGAATAGACCGAAGAACCATGGCGCTATCGTTGCCCAAAGGAAATTACCGTGCTGCCATCAGTGGCCCTGCCGGCACCGTTTTCATTACCGAACAGAAGCAGGGCGCCAGCAGCCTTGTGGTGCACAAGTACACGCTCGACAAGCGTGAAGCAAAAGAGTTTATGTCGGGGGCTTCGCAGGTATCTGTCTCGAGCGATGGCAACAAGCTGCTGGCACAAGTGAACGGTGGCTGGAAAGTGGCTAACACCTCGGGTGCCAACGCCAACGATGCAGCGTCTGTTAAGGTTAATCTGAAAATGTTTCTCAGTCGCGCGGAAGAGTGGAAGCAAATGTTTGAAGAAGCCTGGCGCTATGAGCGCGATTATTTTTACGATCCGAACATGCACGGCCGCAACTGGAAAGAAGTGTACGACCGATACGCGCCCCTGATTCCTTATGTAAAACACCGCACCGACCTTACCTACATACTCGACCAGGTAAATGGCGAACTTTCTGTAGGCCACAGTTTTGTTTTTGGTGGCGATTTTCCTGAGGTAGACAAGCCTTCCGTTGGATTGTTGGGTGCCGACCTGGTGGCAGAAAACGGGCGTTGGAAGATTCAGCGCATCTACACTACCGAAAGCTGGAACCCCGAATTGTCCAGCCCGCTGGATAGACCCGGCATAAAAATTCAGGAAGGTTATTACCTGGTGGGCATCAACGGCAAAGAGCTAACCGCTGCCAACGATCCATATCAAATGTTAGATGGTACACTCGATGTGCAGACCACGTTGCACATCAACAAAACACCCGACTTTGCCGGCTCGTGGCAGGAAGTGGTGAAGCCCATTGGCAGCGAAGACAACTTGCGGCAACGCGCGTGGGTAGAAGACAACAGGCGCATGGTAGACAAACTGTCGGGGGGAAAGCTGGCTTATGTGTGGGTGCCCAATACAGGGGGTGGCGGTTTTGTTTCGTTCAACCGCTATTTCTTTGCCCAGCAGGATAAGAAAGGAGTGGTGATTGACGAACGTTTCAACGGTGGCGGTTTGCTGGACGATTATATGGTAGACCTGATGAACCGGAAATTGCGGGCCGCCATCACCAACGAAGTCCCCAATGGTGTTCCGTTCCGCTTGCCTGCAGGCATATTGGGGCCCAAAGTTTTGCTGATCAACGAGCTGGCCGGGTCGGGTGGCGATTTCTTTCCGTGGGTATTCCGTCAGCAAAAAACAGGCCCCCTGATTGGCATGCGCACGTGGGGCGGACTCGTGAAATCCTCTGTGCACTATGCGCTGGTAGACGGAGGTGCACTGACTGCTCCTGATAATGCCGTGTTCGATCCCATTAACAAAAAGTGGATAGGCGAAAACGAAGGCATTGCCCCCGATATTGAAGTGCGCCAGGATGCTGCGGCACTGTCCAAAGGCAACGACCCGCAATTAGAACGGGCCGTGAAAGAAGCGTTGCAATTGCTGGAACAACAGGGCGAGGTAGAGGTAGTGCCTCCACCCCCCTCGAAACCGGCTGTTAAAAACTAGCCTCATCGATGACACAAAAGATTTTTTGATGAACATTTCGAATTGTTTGGGGTGGGATTGATGTTCTTCTAAGAGTATGAATAACAAGTATTCGCTTTCGCTGGGAAAAATTGCCGGCATCCAGGTTTTCATTCACTGGAGCTTTCTCATCTTAATTGCGTGGACGATTTATAACGATGTGCGTGCCGGGCTGGGCATTGTGGATATGGTATGGTCGGTGGTGTTTGTGCTGGCCGTTTTTCTTTGTGTTACCCTGCACGAATATGGCCATGCACTGGCAGCCCGCAGGTATGGCATTCAAACCAAAGACATCACGCTGCTACCGATTGGTGGGCTCGCCAAGCTGGAATCCATCCCTGAAAAGCCAAAGGAAGAACTGGTGGTAGCCATTGCCGGGCCTTTGGTAAACGTGGCCATTGTGTTGGGGCTAACACCTGTGTTGCTTCTGTTTGGCTCGTTAGATGCACCGCTGTCGGTAAGCAACATCGGCAAGAGTAATTTTTTGCTGATGCTGGCTGCCGTGAATGTTTCTTTGGTGGTGTTTAATCTTATTCCCGCATTCCCTATGGATGGGGGCAGAATTTTCAGGGCACTACTGGCTTTCCGGTTCGAGCGCGCCAAAGCCACCCGTATTGCCGCCACGGTAGGGCAATTGCTGGCCGTGGGTTTTATGATCTTGGGCTTCTATGGCGACCCCTTTCTGATCTTCATTGGTATTTTCATTTTCTTCAGCGCGCAAAGCGAAGCCAAATACACAGAAACACAATCGATACTTAAAAATGCCACGCTGCGCAACATATTGATTAAGCAGCCACCATTAATGGCCGGTGCGCTGACCATACGCGAAGCCGCCCAGCAATTGCTGGCCGGCCAGAACAAAGATTTTCTGGTGATTGAAAACAACCAACCAGCCGGCACCATTGGGCGGGAACAAATTATCCGGGCCATTGCCGAGCTGGGCGAAACGGCCACCGTACATCAGGCCATGGACAAAGAATTGCTTCAGTTGGATATCAACTTATCCATTGAGGCTGCCTGGCGCGAATTTGTGTTGAGAAATAAAAAGCTGGCGTTGGTTATTGATGGTGGCCAATTGGCGGGAGTAGTTGACACCGATAATATCGCAGAATTCCTGATGATTAACCGCGCGCGAGTGAAGTAGGCAGCGCCTTCACCTCTTTGTTCCAGGTAAGGTAGTCGTCAATAATTCCGATGGCTCGCAGGTTGCCTTCTATCACCAACTCATGGCCCCATTGCAACGTAATCTGTTCACATCCAAAAATCCGGTGGCTCAATTTATAAAACCCTTTTAGGGGAAGGCATGTCCATGTTTCGCCACTTACCGCCACCTGGTATTTCTCTGCCTCCAGTTTTCGGAGCATTAAATCCTTAAAAGCATCCTGATTGACCAAGTCGTTCACAAAGAGCCTGCCGGTGCGCATATTTTGGGCGGAGGTACTTGCCAATAGCAAAGGCAAAAGCAATCCGTTAATGATACTGAAAGTGGTTAGCGTGAAGCGGACCATCAACGCAGCCGTAGCTGCATTGAACAAAAATGCCACAACAAGGAACACCTTCAAAAAGACATTCCAACTGAATGTATCTGTTTCTCTGCGAATGCGCATAACCTGCTTATTCTTTATTCATCTTTTTCATGTACAGTTTGGTAGCCTGGCCAATCCAATTGTCTCGATGAATGCGATCGGGAAACACTTCTATCACTTCGGCCAGTCGCTCTACTTCTTCACCACTCATTTCGCTGATCTGCCTGAAGGAGTAGATATCGAGCGAGTTGAGTTTCTGCTGAAAACGCGGGCCGATGCCTTTGATCTGCGTAAGGTCGTCTTTCTCTTGTGGTGTGGGTTTCATGGCTGGTTTAGGTGTAGCCATCGGCTTTTCGCGCGGTGCTGCGGCCGGTTGGGCCGCGTCCTGCCGCCATGTTTCCAATTGCTTGGTCTTTTCATCCACTTCGTTCTCCAAAATTCTGATTCTGAACCTGAGCGAAGTAATCTCTGCCTCTTGCTGCTTGGCCCGGGCCTCGTTTTCGCGGGCCTGCTGAATGTCTTTTTGCACCTGCTGATTGCCCGATTCCACCTGTCGCATCAGGTGCTCTTTTTCGCCAATCAATAATCCGATGCGCTCCTCCGCATGCAACAGTTTTTGGTGGGTCTGCTCAAAATCCTTCCGGGTGGCATCCAAGGCCCCCCGTTGATTCTGCAGCGCATATTCTGCCTCCTGGCGGTCTGCAACCAGCCTTTGCACATCTTCACCGCGCAGCCACCAGGCCAGGCCAAAGCCAATGATAAAGGCTCCCAACAGCATCACCACTATTTCGATTACGGCCACAAAAGCAGGCTGCGGCTGAAAATATTTTGGATCGGTAGAGAGGCCTTTTACACCTAAAATGTACCACACAGAGGCGCCAATCAACCAAAGCAGGAAGACAAAAACGAGCCAATAGGGTTTCTTCATGAGTGCCTTTTTATGTAAAAAGAAGGGAATTTAACGCTTTTCAACAAAAGTGCTAAAAAAATCGGGCAGTGCGTGCAACCTGAAACGCACCATTGGAGTCTTATACATAATACTCTTAGGTATTAAACTATGCATTCACCCGAACTATTGAAAGGCACCTTACAAACCATTGTATTGAAAGTGTTGAAGGACAATGGCAAAATGTACGGCTACGAGATCACCCAACGCGTGAGAGAACTTTCTGGCGACCGGATTCTGCTAACGGAAGGGGCTCTGTACCCCACGTTGCACAAGCTGGAAGCAGAAGGCATACTGAAAACTGAAACCGTAATGGTGGGCAGGCGCGTGCGCAAATACTACGCGCTTACACCCGAAGGACGTAGCGTGGTAAAAGAACGCGTAAACGAATTTGTGGATTTTATTCGCACCATGGGCAACGTGTTGCAGGTAGAACTTGGCTAGCCTTATGCTCACAGACGATCACATCAGCTACATCATCAAAGACCTGAATTACCGCGGCATTGTGGCCGAAAACATTCAGGATGAGTTGATAGACCATGTGTGCGCTGCCGTAGAGGCTGAAATGAACAAAGGTGTGCGGTTCATCGATGCCTACCATCGGGTTTTAAAATCATTCGGTCATACCGCTGGCCTGCGGGCCACCCAAAAAGAAACCATTCAAACAGAAAATCATCGTACCAAACTTATGCTACGCAATTACCTCACCATCGCATTGCGCAACCTGGGCAGGCACCGCTTCTACACGTTCATCAACATTGCAGGGTTGGCCGTGGGCATGGCCGCGTGCCTGCTCATCGTATTGTTTGTGCTCAACGAATTGCAGTACGACAAGCATCATGAAAAAGCAGACCGCATTTACCGCGTAAATGGCGAAATCAAATTCGGTGGCAACCACTGGAAGTTGGCCGTTGCGCCTGCCCCGCTGGCAGAAACCTTTGTGAAAGATTTTCCGGAGGTAGAAACTGCCGTGCGCTTCCGCCAGCGGAGTTCGTACCTGGTGAAGCCCAGCGAAACAGCCGAAAACATCAAAGAAGATTTTGTGATCTGGGCCGACAGTTCCTTCTTCAAGATTTTTACAGTGCCCGTATTGCAGGGCAATGCCGGCTTGGCGCTGAAAGAGCCTAACACGGTAGCCATCAGCCAACGTACGGCATTGAAATACTTTCCCGATGGCCATGCACTCGACCAGACGTTGATACTCGACAACCGGTGGCCCATGAAAGTAACGGCCGTGTTTGAAGACATGCCCGAGTCGGGCCACTTTAAGTACGACATCCTGATTTCGATGAGCGGTCTCGATGAAGCCAAAGGCACCGTATTTCTGAGTAACAACTTCAACACCTACCTGCTGCTGCGCGAAGGTGCAGACCCGCAGGCGTTGGAAGCCAAATTTCCTGCCTTTGTGGCCAAATACATTGGCCCGCAGGCTGCACAGATATTGGGCACCGATTTCGATATGGCCAAATTTGAAGAGGGAGGTAATAAAATTGCCTTTACGCTGATGCCGTTAAGAGACATCCACCTGCATTCGGATCTCACAGCAGAGCTCAGGCCCAACTCCGACATTACCTACGTGTATCTCTTCTCGGCCATTGCGCTTTTCATTTTGCTCATCGCCTGCATCAACTTCATGAATCTTTCTACGGCACGTTCGTCTAACCGTGCCAAAGAAGTGGGCGTGCGCAAAGTAATGGGCTCGTTGCGTTCGCACCTGGTGCGCCAGTTTCTTACCGAATCGGTTTTGCTCAGCGCATTTTCATTTGTGCTGGCCATTGTGCTGGCCTATCTGTGTTTGCCAACGTTTAACTCGCTTTCGCAGAAAACACTCAGCCTTCCGTTAACCGACCCAAATTTTTATGCGCTGGTGCTTTTGGGGGCCTTGCTGGTGGGCGTGCTGGCAGGCACGTATCCTTCGTTTTTCCTTTCGGCATTCAAACCCGTTAACGTATTGAAAGGCCACGTAGCCCTGGGCATGAAAAGCGGTTTCGTACGAAGTGCACTGGTGGTTGCGCAATTCGTTGTGTCTATCTTTCTGATCATTGGCACCATCACCGTCAACCGGCAGCTCAGCTACATTCAAAACAAAAAAATAGGCTTCGAAAAAGACCAGGTATTGATTGTGCACGATGCGTACGCCTTGGGCAAAAACCTGCAGTCATTCAAAACAGAGGCACTGAAAAACAGCTTTGTACAAAACGGAACCATTAGTGGCTACCTGCCGGTAAACGGCTGGCGCAGCGATAATACTTTCTGGCCCGAAGGTAGCCAGCCCACCGATGAAAACATGGTGGGCACACAAAGCTGGGAAGTTGACCATGACTACCTGAACACTTTCGGTATGAAGATGAAGATGGGTCGCTTCTTTTCTGAAGATTTTCCGTCAGACTCATCTGCTGTAGTGGTGAATGAATCTGCCGTGCACCAGTTTAACCTGGGCGATGAACCCCTGGGCAAAAAAATTTCTACCTTCAGGGACAACAACCCCGATGGATCGCCCGACCTCAATTCGGTGCAATCGTGGACGGTGATTGGCGTGGTAGAAGACTTCCATTTCGAATCGCTGAAGCAGAACATCTCGCCTCTCGCGTTCTTCCTTCGCAGCAGCAACGGCAGCGTAGCGTTTCGGTTCGAAGCAGGAAACACCCGGGAAGTGATTGCCGCCCTGGAAAAAACATGGAAGACCCTGGCACCGGGTCAGCCGTTTACCTATTCGTTTCTGGACGAAGACTTTTCCAACCTTTATAACACAGAACAACGCCTGGGCAGAACGTTTGGCATTTTTGCCGGGCTGGCCATCATCATAGCTTGTCTGGGCCTCTTTGGGCTTACGGCCTTCACAGCCGAACAACGCACCAAAGAAATCGGCATACGCAAAGTGTTGGGCGCTTCGGTAAGCAGTATTGTTTTGCTGCTCTCGCGCGAGTTCAGCAAACTCATCGGCATTTCATTTTTGCTGGCGGTACCGCTTGCGTGGTATGCCATTACGTGGTGGCTAAACGATTATACCTATAAAGTTGAAATCGGGTGGCTGGTGTATTTGTCGGCCGGGTTAGCCGCGTTTGCCGTAGCGTGGCTCACCATCAGCTATCAGTCTTTCAAAGCTGCCACCAGCGACCCGGTGAAATCATTACGCAGCGAGTAGGCGTTCAGTTGGGTGGTTTGGTAGGGAGGCAAAACCCAAAAGCCTCCTTACATTTAGGTCATGAATGCAGTGCCTGTTCGCTACCGAGACCATACGCTTATTTTGGTGGCGGTGCCTTTCATCAACGCACTCAACTATTACCTAACCTACTCCAACATCCGGTTTGGCTCCTATTTCTTCATCACCTTTTTTCTGGATATTCTGGAAGGGTACGTGGCCTGGTATGCCGGCCGCTGGGTCATTCTTCAGTTCGATAAATCGTTACCCTGGGAGAACCACCTCTCGAAAAGACTGGCCCTACAAATTCCACTGGTAAGTGTAGTAATCATTGCAGTGCTGGTTATCCAAACCGAGCTGGTAAACTTTATCGCCACCGATAAACCGCTTCCGCTGAAGTTTTATACGCAAGCCATCTTCATCTTCCTGATCTGGGCCATCTTCATCAACTTTCTGTATCTCGCGCTGTATTTTTTAAGGCGCTATCAGCAGGTGAAGCAGGAACAAAAACAAAAGGCAGAAGCAACGGCCTTGCTGGTGAAGTCGGGCAAAAGTCAAAAACGGGTACCGTTCGATGCCATCGCTATTCTGTATGTTGCAAACGATCTGGTGTATGGTGTTACCAACGAAGGCAAAATTCCCATGCCTGGCTATACGCTCGATCGCATCGAAAAGATGGTGGACCCGCAAACCTTCTTCCGCGCAAACCGCCAGTTCCTGGTTACGCGGTCGGTAATCGATCAGGCAAAAAAAGAAGAGAATGGTAAGCTGGCACTGTTTGTAAAGGCCGAGGTAGAAAATCCCATCATGATCAGCCGGCTCCGCGCCCCTGCTTTTAAAAAGTGGATGGACGGATAAGCAGCCGCCCGACATTTCAACGTTGTAATTGCTACACTTCACCGCAGAAACTGGTTTTCCGAACAACCGAGCCCGTTTTTCTGCGTCTCTTGCATCAAAATTCAAAACGTCATGCGAAAGCTTTTACTTCTCTTTCTGCTGCTTCCGGGCATTGGACTGGCACAAGAAAAATCGGCCACAGGCCTGTCGGCTGCTTCATTTCTGGTGGGCATCAGCTTCCACGCCATTTCCACCCCGCTGCACAAACCCGGTAATAATTTCCGAAACCTGGGTTTTAAAGTAGGTGCCGAATTGCCGTGGAATGCGAAAGACAACCTGCGTCAATCTCTGGAGGTGGGCTATTACTTCAACCGTTTTAACGGGCGAAGTGTGTACGTGCACAGCGACTTTGTTTATCGGCCGCGCATAGCCAAAGACCTGCGTGCCGACTTGCGCCTGGGGCCCGGCCTGGGTTATGTGCTGCACCCGGTGGAAAGCTGGAAACAAAAAAATGGCGAGTGGGTGGCCGACCGTTCCGGCAAGTTATTTCCCCAGGTGCACGGAGCGTTTGGGTTGAGCTACAACAATATCCGCCTCAGCGACCTGGCTGCTTCGCCCTTCGTTCAGTACGAGGTCATGGCCATCACAGGCTACAACCGGGGTATCTCCATCATGCCCAATTCATTTATTCATGTAGGAAGTCGTTTTAAATTCTAATCCCATGCGATCCATTTTTCTTCTGACCCTGCTGTTAACAGGTTGTGCCGAGTTAGATCTTTCCACCACGGCCACCACGTGTGCACCCAACGTAAGCAATACCTATTCGCAAGCCGAACGGCTGCAAGAAATCATTTCGAAGTACACCCGGCTAGGCATCCCCGGCATATCAATGGCGGTTCGCAAAGGCGACCAGCGTTGGCAAGGTGCAGCGGGTTTCGCCAGCATCGAAAAGCGGGTGGCATTAGAGCCGTGCCATCTGCTGTACTCGCAAAGTGTGGCTAAAACCTATACCGCGGTTACGGTGCTTCAGCTGAAGGATGAGGGTAAAATAAACCTGGACCAATCCATCCGCAACTACCTGCCGGAGCGAATCTGGAAACGGATTCAACACAGCGATGTTATTACCCCCCGCATGTTGCTCAATCACACTTCGGGCATGTTCGACTATGCCTATGATTATGGCGTGGTAACTTATTTGCTGAACAATGGCGACAGGGTATGGTCGCAGGAGTTTTTACTGAACTGGATACTCGACAAAAAGCCTTTGTTCTACCCCGGCACCAAATATTCGTATTGCAATTCTGGCTACACCATTCTTGCCCTCATGGTAGAGCACATTACCGGTGCTTCGCACGCCTCGGTTATTCGCCAGCGTATCTCACAACCGTTGGGCCTTGCACGCACCTACTACAAAGAAGAGGTGGCGGCTACCGTTAACAGCGGGCTGGTGAATTCGTATTTCGATCGCTTCAGCAATGGGCAGTTGGAAAATATTTCGCAACCACAGCTCAACAACATTCTTTCTATGATGGGCGATGACAGCATTGTGGCAACGGCCACCGACTACATCGATTTTCTGGACGGCCTTTTTGCCGGCAAACTATTATCGGCCGAATCGTTCGAAGAAATGAAGCAGACTGTAAACAACACAAAGGGAGAACCTGCCTATGGCCTTGGCCTGGACTATGCCAAAGAAAAAAACGTAATCGGCTGGGGGCATAGCGGTGGCGGATTGGGCGCAGGTTGTATTCTCTATCACTACCCCGAAAAAGATGTTACCATTTTCCTGGGGGTAAATATGTGCACGCTGCTGGAAAGCCCCGCTACGGACCAGATTGAAAAAATGCGGGTAGAGATTTTCGATGTGCTTTTCGAATAGCAAGATTGTCGGGTGAGTTTCGCTCCAACAGGCGAGGCTCACCTGATCATTCGTTGTCGTGGTTAAATATGAAACACCCAGTCTTTGTACTGGCGGTCCTCAGGGTTAAAGTCGGTTTGCTTTTCAAAGTGGCGGTCCATCAGCTCCACTTCCGCTACCCGATCTAAGGCCAGGTTGCGGTAGCCTTCTGTGCCTCCTGCTTTCGTAAGTCCACCCGCTTGCCAACATACCAGCACCACGGAGTTGCGACTGGTTTGTGCAATGCCATACGGATAAATAATGCGTGGCAAAGGTTCGCCCGCTAAACTAATACGGCATGCTTGCCGGTTTTCTGCCGCCTGCCACAACAACGCTGTTATTTCCTCCACACCGTGAATTTTTCAGTTTGCATTGCGCATCAGGTTTTCGAAAAACCAGAGCGCGGTCTGGTAACTTTCAACACTTACCCGCTCGTCAATGCCATGAAAACCAATCGGGTCGATCATGGGGCTGAATTTCAACACATGAGGCGATATGCCTGTAAAATGGCGTGAGTCGGTGGCACCAATCACCAAAAAAGAAGACGACAGTGTTCCCGGCAGGCTTTGCTTAATAGAAGCCTCCACTTTTTTAAATCCTGCGCTGTTCATTGGCGTTACGGGCGAGGCCTCGGCCAGCGGATTTAATTTTTTGAAACGAACACGGTCGTCTGCTACTATCTGTTGCAGCTGGGCAATTACCTCATCGGAACCATCGCCCGGCAATAGCCGCAGGTTGATGGTTGCCTTGGCTACGGTGGGCACTACGTTGTCTTTTATACCCGATTCCAGAATGGTGGGCACCAGCGTGGTGCGAATCATGGCGTTGCCCGGCCCCGACTGCTCGTAGGTAGAAACAATGGCGCTTTTGAACAGCCATGTATTGGCAAAAGCCATTTTCTGCACAAAGGGCATCTCGGGTCCCAGCGAGGCGATGAAGCCTTCCATGGGTTCGGAAAAGCGTGCCTCGAATGGTTGTGCCCGCAGCTTTTGGATGGCGGCTGCCAAAATATCAATCGCAGTTTCTTTTTCGGGCATGGAGGAATGGCCCCCGCTTTTTTCCACAGAAAGCTCCAGCGAGAGGTAACCCTTTTCGGCATTGCCAATCAACGCCACGGGTTTGTCTATGCCTGGTATTTTTTCGCGCGTTACGATGCCGCCTTCATCCAGCACCAGCTCAGCTTCCAGATTTTGCTCTTTAAACCAAGCGGCCATGGCTATGGCGCCCCCTCCTCCTACCTCTTCATCATGACCAAAAACCAGATAAATAGTCCGCTCCGGTTGATAGTTCTCTGCTATCAGTTTTTCAGCCGCCTCCATGATACTGATCAGGTTGATTTTATCATCGGTAGTGCCGCGGCCCCAGATGTAACCTTCTTTGATCACCCCCGCAAAAGGATCTACCGTCCACATGGCGCGCGAGGCTTCTTCAATGGGCACCACATCCTGGTGCGCCATGAGTATGTACGGTTTTAACGATGGATCCTTGCCGGGCCAGGTATACAGCAAACTGTAGGTTTTGAACACCTGCAACGTCATGGTTTGGTGCACACGCGGATACGTTTGTTTGAGAAAACGATGAAAGCCGTTGAACTGCGATGAATCAAGTTGCGTGCTATCGGCAAACGAAACGGTTCGATAGGCCAAAGCCTGCTGAAAATGTTGCAGTTGTTCAGGCGACACTTCCGGTGCGGGACTGGCCTTTACCGTGTATTGAATGGATGAGAAGGTGAAGGTGTTGTACAATACCACCGATGCCACCGGCACCACCAAAATGGCCAGGGCAAGCAAAATTCGTTTCAAAATCATGCGCTGAATTTATTTGTAACGCTTTCCTTTCTTGATCACCATGTCCACGTTCTGTAGCAGATCGATATGGCGCAGCACATCGCCTCGCACTGCAATAATGTCTGCATATTTTCCTTCGGTTATGGTGCCAAAATCTTTATCAACACCCATTGCCACCGATGGCCAGTAGGTTGCCGCACGTATAGTATACATGGGATCGAAGCCAAATTTATTTACCCACACATCTAATTCATTCCAGGTGCTTTGGCTGTGGAACTTCATGGGAATGCCGCTATCTGTACCAACTAGTAACACTACGCCTGCATCTTTCAGTTGATTGATTTTTCTTTCGAGGGTGGGTTTGCGAATGGGGTTCAGCTGAAAGTAAGATAGTTCGCCCGGCCTGGCGATGGATTGTTTGATGTCGGCAATGATGGAGTCGGGCAGGCCGAGGTGCCAGCTGGTATTGTCGAGCCGCTCCGGGTTGTCGCGCATGTATTCGTAGTTGTACAGGCCCTCTACGGTGGGCGTCCAGAACAGCGGGCCGAGACTCATTTGCGCGGTGCGCTCTTTGATCATGGCCATGATATCCTCGGGGTATTCGGGTGCAGAAGCAAGGCCGGTATGTTCGAAACAATCTACGCCAGCTTTTAAACCCCTGCGGATTTCTTCGGGCCGATGTGAGTGGCCCACCACCTTCAATTTGTTTTTGTGCGCTTCATCCACCACCGCCATCACCTCTTCCATCGTCATCTGGTCCTGGTCTATCAGCTTGATGCAGTTAACTCCCGCTTTGGCCAACTGCTGCACTTTGGCGCGAGCATCGGCCGCCCCTTTCACGCCCCAGCGAAACTCTGCTGTGCCAGGGTAGGGTTCATGTTGAATAAACGGGCCACTCATGTACATGGTGGGCCCGGGTATTTCGCCTTTGTTGATGCGGTCGCGAACGGAAAGGCTGGGATCCAGCGGGCCGCCCAAATCGCGGGCGCTGGTTACGCCTGCCAGCAACAATTGATGGGCCGATGCGGGCATGATAACGTCTTTGGCGACTTTCAAATATTTTTTGTCCCAGTGGGTATAGTTGCTATGGCCGTTGATCATCAGATGCACGTGCATATCCCACAGGCCCGGCAACACGCTCATGCCTTCGGTTGAAATGATTTCCGCGTTGGCCGGTATGGGCAACGAACCTACTTGCCCCACGGCTTTGATTCGTTCGCCTTCAATCAACACCACGCTGTTTGGCAAAGGTTTCCCTCCGAAACCGTCAATCAGGGTGCCGCCTACCAGGGCCTTTACCTGCGCCTGGGTAAAGGTGGCAACGCATATCAGAAACAGACTTGTTATGTATCTCATGGTTGGGATTTTTTTCCAAGAAGTAAAGTAGAGAATATTCCTCAAACTCAGGCAGGGTTTTACAGCAGTTACAGACAACTTGTACACAGCGGTATGTGCACAACACCGAAGGAATCGTTACAATCCTTTCAGCGGCTGTGCCGAGTGATGTACTCGCACTATTGCGACAAAATCGCTGTTCATTTTGTAAATGATGCGGTAGTTGCCTTCAATTAGCTCCCTGAGTGTTTCGTTCCTGAACTCCGGAACGATTTGTCCGGACATGGGGTGGTATTCTAGCTGGTCTGTTCTTGAAATGATTCTTTCCAGGAAACGGTCTGCATAAAATTTCGAGTCTTGTGAAATGTACGAATGTATTGACCGCAAATCTTCAATTGGCAGTTCGGTCCAGACTGTTTTTACCATTTCTTGACCATTTCCTTCACTTGTTCGTGTGGAACAGTTTTTCCCTCCTTGATCTGTTCAAGGCCTTTTTCAATTTTTTCAGCTAAGATCAATCGCTCGAAGAGTTTTTCTAAGTCAAGATCTTGTGGAAATTCCTTTACCGTTTCCAATACCGTGTCACGCTTCATACGATGGATAAATTTTTACCGAATTTAAAAAAAACGACTGATAAATCACTGATTGGGTTTATCGGTGAAATCACCCCGCAAGGTGCGGAAGCGCTTGCGGGCCTCGGCCACGTACACGCTGCCGGGAAACCGCGATAGGAAATCCTGGTAAATCTCCATCGCCCTGGTTGTATCTTTCAATTGGTTTTCGTACAGATCGCCCTGCAGAAAATAGGCATCATCGGCCAGTATGTCTTCCTTAAATTGATCGAGAATTTTTTGAAGCAGGGCAATGGCCTGGTCAAAATGTCCCTGTTTCATTTCAAGGTTTGCCTGCAGCCAATACACATCGTCACTGAGCGCGTGCGATGGAAACTCAGCCAGTATGCGCTGCAACTTTCCTTGCGCTTCGGCTATTTTGTTCTGAACCAGATCCAATTCGGCCGAGGCATACAGTTTCAGCGCCTCGCCCACGGAGTCCATCATGATGTTTTCGTTGATGCGCATGCTCAGGTCCATGGCATCGTTGGCAATTTCGCGGGTGGTGGCCTGCTTCAAAATATCCAGATGTTCCTGTGCCAACCTGAACTCGCCTTTGTAGTACGACAGCTTGGCGTTTTTCAATTTTGCCTCATAGCCAATCGGGGCATCTTTTTGCATGCGTTCCACCTGCGAATACAGCAAGGTCGACTCCCAGGGCTCTTCCTTCAACAGGTAGATATCTCCCAACTCCAGTTTTGCTTTTGCTTTCAGGTAAACAGAAGCGCGTGGGTTGTTTACCAGGCGGTTGAGGCGCGAGATGGCCGAATCTTTCTGATTGAGGTAATAGGCAAACAGCGATGCCTGGTTCAATTGGGCTTCGTGCGCATTGGGATTTTCCGGGTACTGTTTCACAAACGATTCGTATTCGTTGATTAAAAACTGAACGGAATCCGGGTTAACCGGGAATCTCCTTTTCACTTTTGCTTCCCGCGCTTTGATCTGACCCAAACGGGCCGGCAGGTAGTTGTCGGTATTGGGATATTCTTTGATGACGTACGAGAAGCTTCGGTCGGCATTTTCGTAGTCTTGGTTGTTCATGGCGATCTGGGCAATCTCCAGGGTCTTCAGGTTTTCTTTCTTAAAGCGCTTGTCGAAAGCACGCGCCTGGATAAATGCTCCGTAAAAATTTTTTTGCTGCAGGCTCACCCAAATCAACAAATCCGAAAATACTTCCGATGATGGATTTTGCTGCACGCGGTCGTAGAGCAGACGTTCCAGGCTCTCCAGTTCCTCGGGCTTACCCAGTAAAATCTGCAATAAATTTTTTACGTAGCCGATGTTGGCCGGGGTTTGTGTTACGTAGTTCAGGTACTCGTCCACCATTTGGTCGCGCTTGCCGCTAAGGCGGTAGAGGTTGGCCAACTCGAGCGTAAACAGCGAACTGTTACGTAGGGCGTTGCGCGATTCCTGCAACGCGAGGATGGCATATTCAGTTAGGCTTCTGGAGGCCAGATAATCAGAAATGCCTTTTACCCGGTAAATATCCGAAGCGTTTGACTTTACGATAGCCCGAAAATATTTGTCGGCTCTTTGCTCATCGCCACTGCGCAGGTAAACAACGCCCAGGTCCAGCCGGTAGTTAATACGGTCGTTTCTTCGTATCTGTTTTTCCACATAGGCTTCTGCATCTTTGTAGTTGCCCAGGTCGAGCATCAGGTTGAGGTAGGTGTCGTGAATCGCATTAATGTTTTCAGGTTTTTTTGCCAATGATTCGAAAACGGATAGTGCTTTGTCTTTTTCCCCTTTCGCCAGGTATTCGTTGGCAATCTGAATGTCTGTTTGGTCTTGTGCTGACAGCGTAAGGGGTATACATATCCAGACGTGTATTAATAATATATATATTATAGTATTTATGGTATTGTAATTACCCCTGTTCATTTGTGGATTACTTCATGTTTAAGTGATGCCGGTATTGTTTGTGGATTTCGAAGTTAGGTCTTTTCTGTTGTTTTTTAATTGTCGCAAGGTTTTTGAGGGTTATCTACATGCTAACAGTGTTGTGGGTAAATTTATTAACGTTTCCCGCGTGTGTTGGTTCGTGTGGAAAATCATGAGGTTGTCCACAGGTGTGGCGGCCTCGTAGCTCGGTTTGGGGTATTTTACTTGGCGGAGGTTGGTTTTCCACTTTTATTCACATTCTGTTCAGACGTTATCAAGAGTGGCCCGACTTCCCAGTTGGCACGCAGGGGTGTGTCATATTTGCCTTCCGGGCTCAGGTAATAAAAGGTGGGCTCGGGTTCGCGGTTTTCAAGGTAGTTGGAGTTGTCCCATTTGCCGTTGTTGTTGTGGTCTATTACCAGTCTGATTTTAATACTTTCCGGTTTCAAGTATTTAAAAATTGGTTTCGGGTTGTTGCGTTCTTCGGCTATCGCTGCTCCGGTGGTGTTTAGCAATTGTACAATGTAGTGGGGGTGTGGTGTCTTGACTTCAATGGATAGTACGGCAGTTGTTTCCGAGTTGATGATTTTCAGCGTGCGTTCTTCTTTTTTAGTGCTGTCATTGTCGATGGTTACGAGCCATGATTTGCCCAGGTACATTTTCGGTTTGGCTTTTGTGTCTTTGGGAAGGGTGATTTCATTTTTGAATGAGAGCGTTTTTTTCAGGGTGTCGAAGGAGATCTGTCCTTCTTTGAACGGGATAATGTTGGTTGTGTCGATGACGATGTAGATGCTATCTAGGTTGATGGATGTGATGAGTTTATTCAGGGTATAAGTTGCTTTTAGTTGTCTGGTGTCTTGGTTCAGTTCGATGTCTGAGAAACTGGCTTTGTACGGTTCCTTGATTCGTTCGTTCTTCGTGCGTTTGATGAACAGCGTTGTGTCGGCTTTTTGTGAAAGACTATCGAGCGCGGTGACGGAGATGGAAAGGCTGTCGGCCTCCGTTTTTGGATAGTAGAGAATGAGTTCTGTTTGGTCGCTGCCAAAAGTGGAGGTGATCCGATGTTCAGAGTTGATTTGGTATTCTGTGATTGATTTGTTGAACCGCAAGGTGGAGACATCGGCCAGTGAACGGTTGCTTGTAAGTTGTAATGGGCGCGCGTCTATGTTGGTCAGAGCAATACTTACATTTCGAAGATTTCGCTCCAGTACGAGTGAGTCTTTTTTGAATCCCCACATCTCTGTTTTGCTTTCTACTTTCAGGTTTTTGTTTTTATCCTGAAACGCGTAGATGCGGTAGGTATTCGGCTTTAAGTTGGTAATGCTGAATTTCCCTTCCTTGTCGGTCTTGGTAAAGTATTCTGGTGTATGCTCAAATATGTTGAACGTATCCGAAGCAAAGATGCCAACCGTTACGTTTTCAGGAATGGTTTCTTTCAGTGCGTCTTTGATCTGGCCTTCTATCTTGAGACTGTCTATGTAGTTGCCTGTGCTGAAAGCAAGTCGCAGGTTTTCTACGGGGTTGCCCTCCGTGATGTCTTGTACGGATTCCTGAAAGTTGATGGTATAGGTGGTGTTTTCTTTCCAGGGCTGTTCTGGGGTGATGAAGACCTTGTTTCGCTTGGCAACGAAATCGGTTTTTTTTCCAACTGGAGGTATGATGATGATCTGCTCTTTCGGATTTTGGAGTTTCACCAACTCACTAAAGGTAAGTTCGATGGCGGAGCCTTTAAAGTTGGTTTGGTTGTCTTTGGGATCCGATGATTCGAACGTAGGCGCTTTCTCGTCCTTCGGGCCTCCGGTGGGGGTGGTTTGATTAGCACAAGATGCTAGTAGAATAATGCCGGGAAGAATAATCAGGCGCTTCATCGGGATGCAATGTATAACAGGCTGGAATAATTGTCTTTGCCCGCCTGCAGGTTGGAGGCAATTCCATGGTAGAGTGCTTTTGCTGCGCGGGTGGCAAAGTTGCTTTCCGGATGAGCATACTTCTCGCTCAGCAAGCTTACATAAAAAGCATCGAGGGGCATGGGCTGTATGGCTAGTATCTCAAAACCAAAATTTCGCAGCAATGCCTTCATGTTGTCTTTCGAAAAATGCCACAAATGGCGAGGTGTGTCATAGGCAGCCCAATGGGTTCCGTAGTGCTGTGCATCGGCACTCTCGCGGTTGGGTACTGCAATAAATAATGTGCCAGGGTTTGCCAGATGTTGTTCAATGAATTTCAGTGTGGCTTCGAGCTGGTGTAGGTGTTCCAGCACATGCCATAGGCTGATGACTTCAAACTTCTGTGTTAAGTTTTGAAGCGATGGATAAACCGTTATATCGGCTGCGATTTTTCCTCGTGCTGGTTCAGAGGGTTCTATGCCAACACGTGTCCACTTTCTTGAATCCATTCGCTGTAGCAGTTCACCCGTTCCACAGCCAATATCAAGTATACTTCCGGATTGATGATAGTTTTCTATCAGTTTAATTTTTTTCCGAATAGCGTAACTTCTTGCCAGTTGGTATATCTTGTCCAGAGTTGTCTTTTTGGAGTCGGAATGGGAAATGTAATCTTCAGATTGATAGTATTTCCCAATTGTGGATTCTGGAGGTCGCGGGCTTGTAATCACAAATTGGCAGTGTACACAGGCTATCAGGTGAAAGACCTCCTGGGACAAGAAGTGGTCTTGGGTGGTAAGCCAAGGGATGAACTCCGTTTGGTGGCAGATGGGGCAGTTTACAACTGCTTCGGTATTCATTTATTTGCCAAGGTAGACAGTTAGGACGGAAACATCGGCAGGCGATACGCCACTGATGCGCGACATTTGACCAATTGTTTCGGGCCGAATGCGTTTAAGTTTTTCGCGTGCTTCTGCAGACAACGCTTTCACTTTGTCGTAGTCGAAATCCGCTTTGATTTTGTAGTCTTCCAGCGAGCCTATTTTTTCTGCCATTTTTTGTTCGCGGTCTATGTAACTTTCGTACTTCACGGCAATCTCTACTTGCTCCGCCACCTCTTCGGGGTAGCTGTTTATCAGTGTGGCGACATCCGCACCCAGTTGCTTTAAGTCTGCTATGCCTACCTGCGGCCGTTTCAGCAGATTTAAGGCGATGGTTCTTTCGGCTAATTCAGAGGTGCCAATTGCCGCCAAGGCTTGATTGGCAAGCGCTGGCGAGATTTTGAGTTTGCCAAGTTCGGCCGTTAGCTGCTCCACTTTAGCCCGCTTCTGTAGCATGCGCTGGTAACGGTCTTCGGAGGCCAAGCCGAGTTTATATCCAATTTCAGTCAAACGCAGGTCTGCATTGTCCTGGCGAAGCAGGATTCGGTACTCAGCACGTGAGGTGAACATGCGGTAGGGCTCTTGTGTGCCTTTGTTCACCAAGTCATCGATCAATACGCCAATGTACGCTTGCGAGCGCTTCAGAATAAGCGGGTCTTTTTCGTGCACCTTGTTATGGGCGTTGATGCCTGCCATAAGCCCTTGGCACGCGGCCTCTTCGTAACCGGTGGTGCCATTGATCTGGCCGGCAAAGAAGAGATTTTCCACCAGGTGGGTTTCCAACGTGAGCTTGAGTTGGGTAGGAGGAAAGAAGTCATACTCGATAGCGTAACCGGGCCGGAACATCCGTGCGTTTTCAAACCCCGGTATCTTTCTGAGGGCCTGATACTGAATGTCCTCAGGTAGAGAGGTAGAGAATCCATTAACGTAGATTTCAACGGTGTTCCACCCTTCGGGCTCCACAAAAATCTGGTGGCGGTCTCTTTCAGCAAAACGATTGATCTTGTCTTCGATGGAGGGACAATAGCGCGGGCCCAGTCCTTGTATGCGGCCCTGAAACATGGGCGACTTGTCAAACCCTTTCTCCAGCTCCTGGTGTACCTGTTCATTGGTGTACGTGATCCAGCAACTTACTTGACGCGTTAGCGGAGTAGTGTCTGAGTAGGAGAACTTCCCGGGCTTTTCGTCCCCGGGCTGTTCTTCCATTTTAGAGTAGTCGAGGGAGCGGCCATCCACCCGGGGTGGTGTTCCGGTCTTCATCCTACCTGCTTCAAAACCCAGGTTAATTAATTGTTCGGTTATTCCCGTGGCCGCCTTCTCTGCCGTTCTTCCACCGCCAAAGTTCTTTTCGCCTATATGTATTTTGCCATTGAGGAACGTGCCGTTGGTGAGCACCACCGCCTTGCCCTTTATTTCCAGGCCAAGTGCGGTCTTCACTCCTATCACGCGCTTGTCCTTTACCAGTAGTGAGGAAACCATTTCCTGCCAAAAGTCCACTCCGGGTGTGCGTTCCAACTGTAGGCGCCATTCCTCCGCGAACTTCATGCGGTCATTTTGGGTGCGTGGACTCCACATGGCCGGTCCTTTCGAGCGGTTCAGCATCCTGAATTGGATCATGGAGCGGTCGCTCACAATACCCGATTGCCCACCCAGGGCATCAATTTCGCGCACAATTTGGCCTTTGGCCACACCACCCATAGCGGGGTTGCACGACATTTGGGCGATGGTATTCATGTTCATAGTTGCCAGCAGCACTCGCGAGCCCATGTTCGCGGCCGCGGCCGCGGCTTCGCAGCCGGCATGCCCCGCCCCCACCACAATTACATCGTATTCAGGAAACATATCTGGGTTTCGTGTTCCACGTGGAACAGTCCGAGGCAGTCACCCCGAAATGTTCCACGTGGAACGATTATTTGAGCAAAGATAGATAAGCATCCTCTTTTTTTCTCATGAGGGCTTTTTCGGCTGGCTTCTTGTCTTTGTAGCCAGCCAGGTGCAGAACGCCATGAATAATCACTCGGTTCAACTCGCTTCGAAAGTTGGTCTTGAATTTTTGGGCATTCTCGGCCACCCGCTGCACACTGATGTAAATCTCGCCCTCCAGTGCTCGCCCTTCTGAATAATCGAAGGTGATGATGTCTGTAAGGGTGTGGTGTTTCAGGTAGCCCTTATTGAGTTGCAGCAAGTATGAGTCGGAGCAAAAAATGTACACCAGCGACTGTACCGTGGCCTTTTCTTTTCGGGCCACGGTCAGAATCCATTCTTTGGTTTTGCGGGGTTGGGGAATCTTAAAGGTGATGTCTTCAGTAAAAAACTGTACCGAAGCCATCAGTTGTTGATATAAAAGCTAAGTTCTACCACACGGCCGCCTTCGTGGAAGTGTACTTCGTCCGAAAGATGCTTCATCAAAAAAATACCGCGCCCACCAGGTTTCTCAATATTTTCCGGAGCCGTAGGGTCGGGCAGGTTTTCATAGTCGAAACCGTTGCCATCGTCTTCCACCCGAAACTTGATCAACCCTTCTTCCAGGCCTAGCGACAGGGCTACGTTCTTCGATGAGTCGCCCTTATTGCCATGCTTAATGGCATTATTCACGGCCTCGGTTACGGCAATCATAATGTTGCCGTAGATGTCGTCATCTAAATGGAATTTTTCTTTTGCGTTGTCAATGAAGCTTTCAATCATCCTGATGTTTTCGGCCAAGGAGGGAATCTCAATACGGATGTTCTTCATGCAAACGGTTAAGGTTTATTGCTCAGTTCCAATTCTTTTGAAATACTCATTTACCTCCCGCTTGTAGTATGGGTACAATTTCGGAGGTACGGTTTTCAGCAATTCTACTTCTTTTTCCTTTAATCTTAAATATTCCTCAAAAGCCCTCGGAATTTCTTTTTCATACTCTTTTGCAGTTTCGCCTTTGCGCTCATCATCCATGTCTTGCTCGCGCATCGATTTCTCCGCCTCGAGCAATCGTGTCAGGATTTCGCGCTGCCTGCGAATGGTCTGCTCTGTAATTTGCTTATTAACCAAGTCCATTTCCGTTTGTTCCATCTTGCCTGGCAAATCGCCACCCGGCAACTTGCCTCCCTCTTGCTTTAGCTTCTCTTGCATCTCCTGCAACGCTCTTCGTATTCGCTCCTGCTCGGCTGCCATGCGCGCCAACTCCTCAGAGAGCTCGCGCCCCGACTTGCCCCCGTTTTTCAATTGTTCCATGCGCTGGTTCAATTGCTGTTGCATCTGCCCCAGATTCATCTGGCCCTTGCCTTTGCCCTTGCCTGGCTTAGGCATGGCGTTGGCCATCATCTGCATCATCATATCGAAATGATCTTTCAGCATCAGCGCCAGGTTGTTGATGCTGGTCATCGAGAACTGCATTTCGGTGCTGGCGTTGCCCTTGCGCCTTTCCCTCACATTTTCAACGGCCTTGTTCAGGTGGTCGTTCAATTCGCCTATTTCGCGGGTAATGGCCGCACTCAGGGCAGGGTCGCGCTTGGAAAGAGATAACAGGCTGTCTTCCAGTACTTTAGCATCATCCTGAATTTTTAACTGATTCTGCCCCAGTTGCACATAGCGTGGGTCGGTTTGTTGTATCGGGTTAAATTCTTTCATCAGGTTTTCCTGGTCGAAGGAGAGTTTGATGAGCCCGTGAACAATCTGGCGCAGAGATTCCAGGTTCTGTGTGTCTATTTCCATCTGCATAGAAGCCTGCATACCCTCCAACTTCTTCTGCATCTGCTTCATCTGCTGCACACTTTTCTGTTGTTGTTGTGCCGCCTTTTGTGGCTTGCCTTGCTGCAACTGTTCTTTACTTTGTTGTTGTGCATCTTTAATTTCGCTCTTCTCTTCTTCAGTTGGCAACTCGGTAGGTTGGTCTAGTTCTTCGCCTAACTTTTCAATATCCTCCAACGACTGCTCAAATTCTTCGAAATCTTTGGTTAGCTCCTCCTGCTGTTGTGCCAACTCTTCCTCTTTGCTGCCGCCCTCCGGATTTGACTGTTCGTTGTTCTGCGATTTGTTTTCCTTTCCCTCTTTATTCTCCTGCTCACCCAACTGCTTCGTCTGCTCCATCAGTTGTTCCTGCCGTTCGGTCTGTTCTTTCAATTCCTGTATCGCCTGATCTATTTTGTAGTCGAGTTGTAGTTGCTTGAATAACTCCAGCGTGCGCTCCAGTTCTTTTTCCAGGTTGATTTCCTTTCGGTCCATCTTCTCCAGCATCTTCTGAATTTGCGAGATGTCTGTATTTTCTTTCAACAGTTTCTCCAGTTCCTCAAAGAGTTTCTTGGTCTCCTCATCCAGCAGTTCGTCCATCAGCTTCTTAATCTGCTCGGACTTTTTGCGTATGCGTTCGTTCTCCTCGGTAAATGCGTCTTTCTTTTCCTCCAGCATCTCATTCTCTTTCTGAAGCTCCCGGATCATTTGATCGAGGCTTTGCTTTTGCTTCACCAGGTCTTCCAGTAATTTCTGGTCTTGCCAATCCAGGTTTTGTTTGCCGCGCAATTTCTGCTGCGCCTGCTCTATCGACTCTCTCAGGTTCTTGGCCCGGTTGATGCTCTGATCGATCTTGCCTTCGGTGGCACTCTGCGATTTCGAAATCTCCGCTTTGATTTCTTCTTCGCTGGGAAGGGCAAAAACATAACCGGCAGACTGTGTAGACTTGCGGCCATTCACGCCATCGTTATCGGTAACCACCAGGTAATAGTGCACTTTGTCGCCAGATTTCAATTGCATGGAGTCGAGCTGCCACTGGAAGAAAAAACTCTGACGGTTCGATGCTTTGTTGATCTCTATGGGAATGCGTTTTTCTTTGCCTTTACGCTCGCCCTTGTCGATGCTGTAGCGCAGCTCCAGGTTGGTAAGGCCATAGTCGTCTGAAATGGTACCGCCCAGGAGCACATTTTTGTACAGAACAGAGTCGCGCACGTGCTCTACGGCAATGCCGGGAAACTGATCTTTGATGACCCGAATGGAATAGAAGATGCGGTCGCGGTTTTTTGCATGATCATTCTCCAGATCTATCCAGTAATCGGAGGGGTTGTTGAAGTTCTTTCCGAAAAGAAAAACATCATCATCCACGGGTTGCATCGGGTTCGTGTCCTGGTCGGAAAAACTAATCATTGCCTTCGATGCGTTGGCCGCACCGATCTGCCAGGTTACTTTTGTTCCTTCCGGAATTTCGAGGTTCCCGGTATTCAGCAATTCTTCAGACTTACGGCCCAGGTAGCGGGGAAATTCCAGCGCCACTTTCAGCCTGGTTAATTCAGGCCGGTTCACCATTTCGATGGCATAGGGCGCAGAGTAAAAGCCCGCAGCCTGAAACTGAAAGGAGAAACCATTTTGCAGCCGCTGGAAGGTATAGGCAAACTCGCCTGGTTTGATCATCTCCATTTTCAGGCGCTGCTGGTCGCGCACCAGGTAGACTGCATCGGGCAGGGCCGATCCGCTCAGCCGAACGGTTACGGTATGGTCTTCATTGAAGAAAGCTTTGTCGTTCGCATTTACCCATTGAAACTGAAACGGAGCTTCGGGCGAAAACTCCCGGTTGAACTGCACGATGCGCGTGGCGCTCTGCGTGAAAATATTTTGGTTGACAATCCACAACAAGGCAAGCAACACAAAGGGTATGGCGAGGTACTTCAGGTACCGCTTGTTCTCGCCCAGGTCTATGGCGCTTTCAAAAGAAATGCCTTCCATGCTGCGCGATTTCTGGACAATGCCGGCACGGGCCAAATCGCCCGAAGGGTTGCTATTGGCCAACTGTATCAGGTTAAGCAGACGGTCGCTTACCGAGGGAAAATAGGTGCCGATCAGTTTGGCGCTTTGTTGTTCATCCAAACCTTTTTTATAAATCCACCACTGAAGTGGAAGTTTGAGAAACCGGTAAACACAAAATCCAACCAGCAGGAAGAAGGAGGTAAAGATAAACAACCTACCCCCTTTGCTGAGCCAAAGCGTGTACTCTACCACCGAGGCCAGGATGAAATAGGCCAGCACCAGTGAGGCCGTGAGCAGGCTGCCTTTGATAAAAAGATTGAGGTAATACTTCTTTTGAAAAGAAGCCAACTTCTCGTGGATGGGTCTGATCTCCTCACTCATACGCTGCCTGTTTAAAATCACTAACGCAAGCCGGGCCTGCTTCGTTTAACCCAGATTATGCTTAATGCATAATCTGCCCGTGGGGTTGACGAATCCTGACTTTAAGTGCACGATTGTCAAGGTTAAAGCCTGACAATGAAAATCACCAACCTGACCATAACCTTTTACTAAGTTGGTGATTTTCATTCGTCAATTATGCAAGAGAATTTTTTCTATTGCATAATTCGGGTTTAATCTACTAAGATAATAGCGCCCAACCCCGCATTCAACGAGGGCGACAAGAAACAGGCAGAGCGGTAAATTATACCGTCAATTGGGTAAGGTCAGGGCTCAGAGGGAAGGCCGAAGTGCCACTGGTACTCTTTTTCGAAATATTCCAGCACATGCATCTTCAACAAGCGCTCCTGTTCCAGCAGGTCGAACCGAGGGAGTTTCTTAACGGCTATCCAGTGAGGCCAGCCATCCCGGTCTATGCCTTCCAGCCGGTAATAGCCAGCCGGGCTCAACACCCGGCAAATGGCAATGTGCATAAGGTCTTGTTTCTCTTCTTTGGTGAAGTGGGCAAAGCCGCGCCCCAGTTCCTGCACGCCAATCATAAACAGCACCCCATTCAGGTCTTTGGGTCGTTTGCCCAGCGTGCGCTCAAGGTTGTCGAGCAAGGCAGCCCATTGGCGGTCCAGATCCAGGTCGCGTTTAAACATCATTTCGAAAGTTCTTCCCAGTATTCAAAGGCCCTGCGCAGGTGCGGAATCACAATGGTGCCTCCAATCAGTGTGGCCACGCCCATGGCCTCGTGCACTTCGGCCGTATTCAGGCCAACCTCTTTGCATTTGCCCAGGTGGTATTTCACACAATCATCGCACCGCAATACCAGCGAACAGGTAAGGCCGATTAATTCTTTCGACCGCACATCCAAAGCGCCTTCCTGGTAGGCGTTCGTGTCGAGGTTAAAGATGCGTTTGATGATCAGGTTATCGGCAGCCATGATCTTGTCGTTCATTTTGCTGCGATATTCATTAAATTGATCTACGAGACCCATGGATAAAAAATTTGAGATGCAAAGATGAAGGCAAATGCCTCCATTCCCAAACCCGTTGATGGATGAGTCTGTTCCACGATTTTGCACATCTTTTCTTTCCGCGCTATTGTTTGGGCTGCAAGGGCCCGGTGGTGAAGGGGGAAGACACCTTTTGCACCCAGTGCCTGACACAGTTGCCCAAAACGAATTTTCACCTGCACGATGAAAATTCGGTGAAGAGGCGCCTGGCAGGCCGGCTGCCATTAACACATGGATTTGCGTTTCTTCATTTTCAAAAAGGCGGCTTGGTGCAAAACCTGTTGCATGCGCTTAAATACCACAACCACCCGGAAGTAGGCGTTTACTTGGGGAAAATCTACGGTCGCGACCTGGCCGAGGCCGGCTTTGCCACCACGTTCGATCTGATTGTGCCGGTGCCACTGCATGAAACACGCAGGCGCAGACGGGGCTACAACCAGAGCGCTCGTTTTGCAGAAGGCCTGGGCGAAACATTGCAGGTGCCCTGGCACGAAAGCATTTCGCTGCGGAAACAAGCCACCGTAACCCAAACACGTAAAACCCGGGCGGAAAGATGGCAAAATGTGAGCGAGGCATTTTCGATTGCGTTGCCCGAGCAAATAGAAGGCCGACATGTTTTGTTGGTAGACGATGTTATTACAACAGGCGCCACCCTCGAGGCCTGCGGCCAACACCTGCTCAACAGTGGCTGCGCACAATTGAGTGTGGCCTGCATAGCGGAAGCATGAAGGCTTATAAATAAAAACCCCGGGGGTGCCGGGGTTTTGTAAAATTCTTTGTTCGTATGCTGCTAGTAGTTCGAGCCAGCGCGAATCATGGCGCAGCGGAAACCAATGGTAGCGGTAGACGAATCCTGATCGAGGTATCTACGGGTACCAGGCGACATCCAGTAGGCTACGTCCTTCCACGATCCACCTTTGTACACACGTACTTTATCTGAAATAAGCGAGGTGAAACCCTGCGGATTCACTTCTTCCCAATCGTCATTGTCAGGATCGTTGGGATTGTACTTAGCAGTAGCCGGATCTTTGCGCGGATCTACCAGGCGGAAGCTGTTGTTGTAATTGCCGCTGCCGCTGTTGTCGAGGAAACCGTCTCTGCGGATCGGGTTCAGATCGTCAAAATCCTGGAACGACATCGGGCGGTAGATATCCATTACCCACTCGCTTACGTTACCGGCCATGTTGTACAAACCGTAGTCGTTGGGGGGGAATTCGTAAATGTAGGAGGTGATGAGCGCACCATCGTTCAGGCGACCCGCAATACCGGCATAGTCGCCACGACCACGTTTAAAGTTGGCCAGGAAAAAGCCCATCTGTTTCCCATAAGGGTTACGCAGCGCGTGGCCATCCCATGGGTAGATGCGCTGGTGTGTTTGCATTTCTTCCAACCATTGGGTACCAATCAAAGCCTGTGCAGCATATTCCCATTCGGCCTCTGTCGGCAGGCGGTACGCAGGAATCACCACACCGGTTTCCAGCGGAATGCGGCCACCGGGTGTCACTTCTGCCAACTCCTCGCCAGAATCTGCCAGCAGTTTTTGATTCACAGCCGTGGTTCTCCACTTGGCGTAGTTGTTAGCCTGAACCCAGCTAACACCCACCACTGGGAAGTAGCGGAAGCCAGGGTAGCGCAAGTAGTGGTCTACGTAGGGGTCGTTGAAAGCCAGTTTACCTACCCACACTGTTGTATCGGGCAAGGCAGCCTGGTATACTTCCTGCGTAGAGTCCTTGCTGAGGTAGTGCATGTATTCCAACCAGTGGATGTTGGCAATTTCGGTTTCATCCATATAAAAAGAAGCTACCGAAACCGTTCTTTCAATGTTATCGCGATACGACATCACATCTTCTTCGAACGAACCCATGATGGCGCGGCCACCTTCAATAAAGACGGTGTTGGGCGCATCGGGCTGGCCTTCGAAGGGATTCACCTCAAAGCCACCCGCATCTTCATCGTTGTACGCCAGGCCCGTGGCTGTACTCATTTGGCCAGGGTTCGTGGCCGTGGGTTTGCCGCCCCCTCCTCCGAGGAGCGAACACGAGGCGATGATCGTGGATCCGCCTACAATAAAAAGTAACCCCTTTACGTACTTCATTTTGCTATAGTTAGAGTTTAAAGCAACCGCTAATATAAATAGATAATCAGATGTTTTCCAAAGGCTAAGGTTTTTTTGATGAATCCTTAGTCCAACTGCCAAAGGGTACGCCACTCTAACGTTTTCGGCTGTTCAACTATTGCTTTTCCGCTCCCTCCAATTTTGGGATAAATTTTCCTGATTTGATGAAAACGCAGCACAATAAATCAGCAAAAACACGTGTTTTTGCGCTGGCATCATTTTGTTGAAGGGGACGGGGAGGAGAAAGAGTATGATCACCATTGAAGATTTTAAGTACGCGTCATTCGAGAAGAAGTGCGATGTAGTTACCAGCCAGTCTACCTACCTGATGACGCGGGTGCTAGGCAACTGCAAAGTGTACTTGTACCACACCGGGGAGTTCTATATAGAGGTCTACTATTCCCCCGTTTACCGCAAGGTGTTAATGATTAATGCTTTCAACGATACCGAAGGCTTGTTGCCCTATGCCGAGATGGTTTCCCTGGCCGATCTGAAACTCTGACCAGCCATTGTTTCTAAAATCTGAAGCGCGTCTTCCACCGTTCCGATTTGTTCAATGGTTAGGGTAAGCCTGGCGCCCGCATCTTTTAAACGGCAGCGCCTGGGATGGGCCTGCACAAAGGCCAGTATCTTGCCAAACACATCCGATTTGAAATACTCGTCTTTGCCCGACACAAATTGACTCTTCAACTTTTCGTTCTTTAACGAAATTTTTTCGAAGCCCAGAGCCTCGCCCAACCAACGCAGGCGAACGGAATCGATCAGCTGCTCAACCGAAGGAGGTATCTCGCCAAAGCGGTCGCGTAGTGAATCGCGGAATTGGGTAAGCGCGGGCTCGTCTTTAATGTTGTCCAGCGTGGCGTACAGTTGCAGGCGTTCGCTGGTGTTGTTTACATAGGTTTCCGGAATCAAAATTTCCAGGTCGGTTTCAATCACACAATCCTGTGCAATGATCTTCGCCTTCTCTGCCAATTCGGTAGCAAACAATTCTTTGAACTCTGTTTCTTTCAATTCCTGAATGGCATCGTCCAGGATTTTATGATACGTATCGAAGCCCAGGTCGTTAATGAAGCCGCTTTGTTCCGCGCCCAGCAGGTTGCCTGCACCGCGAATGTCGAGATCGCGCATGGCCACTTTGAAACCATCGCCCAGGTCGGAAAATTCTTCGAGGGCCGACAGGCGCTTGCGTGAGTCGGACGACAACACGGAGCTGGGTGGTGTAAGCAGGTAGCAGAAAGCTTTTTTGTTCGAGCGCCCCACGCGGCCGCGCATCTGGTGCAGATCGCTCAAGCCAAACATGTGGGCCTGGTTGATGATGATGGTGTTGGCGTTGGGTATATCTAACCCCGACTCGATGATGTTGGTAGACACCAGCACATCGTACTCGCCCTCAATAAACTTTACCATCACCTTCTCCAACTTGTCGCCATCCATCTGGCCATGCGCAATACCGATGCGCGCATCGGGCACCAGTTTGTAAATCACGTTGGCCACCTGCTCGATATCGCTTACGCGGTTGTGCACAAAAAATACCTGGCCACCCCTGCGCAGCTCGTAGCTTACCGCATCGCGAATAATTTCTTCGTTGTACGAATGTAACTCGGTGGTAACCGGCTGCCGGTTGGGCGGGGCGGTGGCAATGATGCTCAGATCGCGCGCGCCCATCAAAGAAAAGTGCAGGGTGCGGGGTATGGGTGTGGCCGTCAGCGTAAGCACGTCTACGTTTACCTTCAGTTCTTTCAGGCGGTCCTTCACCTTCACACCAAACTTCTGCTCTTCATCGATGATGAGCAACCCCAGGTCTTTAAACTGCACATCTTTGCTTACCACGCGGTGCGTGCCGATCACAATATTCACCGACCCGTCTTTCACACCCTGTATGGTATCTTTGATTTCTTTGTCTGTTTTAAAGCGCGAAACGTATTCGATGCGAACGGGAAAATTCCCGAGACGCTCTTTAAACGTGCGGTGGTGTTGCATTGCCAGAATGGTGGTGGGCACCAACACTGCTACCTGCTTGCCTTCGGTGGTGGCCTTGAACGCAGCCCTGATGGCCACTTCTGTTTTGCCAAAACCCACATCGCCACATACCAGGCGGTCCATGGGGTGGGGCTGCTCCATGTCGCGCTTTACGTCTTCAGTGGCTTTAGCCTGATCGGGCGTGTCTTCGTAAAGAAAAGAGGTCTCCAACTCGGCCTGCAAAAAGCCATCGGGCGAATAGGCATAGCCTGGAGCGGTTTTGCGTTTGGCGTAAAGGTTGATCAGCTCCTTTGCAATGTCTTTAACCTTCTTCTTAACCTTCGCCTTCTTGCTTTCCCACTCGCCAGAACCCAGCTTGCTGATAACCGGGGTGGCACCATCCTTACCGGAGTACTTCGAAATTTTGTGCAGCGAGTGGATGTTGATGGTCAGAATGTCGTCATCGCGAAACACCAACCGGATCGCCTCCTGCTCTTTGCCGTTTACTTCTTTTTTTTCCAGGCCGGCAAACTTGCCAATACCGTAGTCAATGTGGGTAACAAAATCACCGGGTGTGAGTGTCTGCAATTCCCGGAAGGTCATGGCCTTGCTTTTCGAAAACTTCTCTTTGGCCCGGTAGCGATGGAAGCGTTCGAATATCTGGTGATCGGTATAACAAACCAGCTTTACGTTGCGATCGATGAAGCCTTGCCGGAGCGAGCACTCCAACCCCTGAAACTGCAACTCGGGGTGAATTTCTTCAAAGATGCCCTGCAGCCGCTCTACCTGCTTGGGTTGTTCGGCTGCAATAAAATTGCCGTATCGCTGGTTTTGGTGTTCCAGCAGGTTGGCTGCCAGCAACTCGAAATTTTTATTGAACGATGGCTGAGCGGAAGACTGAAATTCGATGGTGGCATGGGGTGAGAAGTAGGAGCGGCTGCCGAATTCTATCTTCATCATTTCGCGCCACTTGCTTTCCAGCGTAGCACGTGTTTCAAATAACGCCTCGGGTTCCATCACCACCTGTGTGCCGCTTTCGCGCAGAATCTGATCGAAGCTCTGACTGGCTTTCTCAAAAGATTTCTCCACGATGTCGAACGCAAGCTCGGCATCCTTCACCCATAAGCGTGTGTGGGCGGGAATAAAATCGAAAAACGACTGTCGTTGTTCTTGCACCAATCGTGTTTGCACGTTGGGCATCAGGCTCACCTTGTCCAGCGTTTCCACCGACAACTGTGAGCCAGGGTCGAAGGTACGGATGCTGTCCACCTCATCGCCAAACAATTCGATGCGGTAAGGCAATTCATGTGCAAAGGAAAACACATCGATGATACCGCCCCGGATGGAAAACTGACCGGCTTCGTAAACGAAATCGGTTTTCTCAAAATCGTAAGTGTGCAGAAATTCTTCCAGAAAGGCGCGATCAAGTTGTTCGCCCACCTTTACCACAAACGTATTTGAAGCAAGCGATTTTCTGTTGATCACTTTTTCGGACAATGCCTCGGGGTAGGTAATGATGATCTGCGAGTCGGGATGGTTTGAGAAGGCATTCAAAACCTCTGCGCGCATCAGTATGTTGGCATTCTCTGTTTCATCGTACTCGTATGGCCGTTTGTACGACATGGGGAAGAGCAACACGTCTTTTGTTCCCAACAGGTTTTGCAAGTCGTTCATGAAGTAGGCTGCCTCCTCTTTGTCTTGCATCACCACCACATGGCTGGCCCGCGTGCCGTGGGCCACCGCGGCAACAGTAATGGCATCGAGGCTGCCGTGAATACCCTTTACGCGAATGGTTTGTGGCTTGAACGTACGAATTCCCTCCAACAGCGTCTGTACCAGGCTATCGGCTTTGTAGATGGAAATAAAATCAGCCGCCTTCAACGTCCAAAAAAAGAGGCACAAAAGTAACAAACGGAATGACGATTGACGAATGCGGACCCTGGAAATTACCCGACAATCAAACCCGGTCATCATCCCTTGTGTAACATTCGTAACTTTGCGCACATGTATTACGTGCGCCTTCTTTTGCTTTACCTCAGTGGCACAGCGCTGTTATTTCTAATCATGGGCCTGATCCGGCCGTGGCTGATGTTGTGGTGGGAAGATGTGCAAAACCGCAGAAAGGTGTTGAAAGTGTATGGTTCGATGGCGCTGATCTTTTACATTTTCTATTGGGCGCTTTATTTTGTGATGAATTAAATAATAACCTTATTACCCACCGGGCCCGCAGTAATCGGCCAGGCAGACGAAGACAACGATTAACAACCAGGCTACTCCATATTTATGCTGAAACAGATTTTCTTTTTTTTGATTGCGGTAGTGTGCTGCGTGGCATGCAAGCCACGCGAGGAAAAGCAAGCGACTTTTCCCGAAGTGAACGACCAGCCCGTGTTAACCATGGTGAAAACCGATGGCACCGAGGTATTTTTGCGCGGCCTCACCGGCAAACTGATACTGATATTCTTTAACCCCGATTGCGACCATTGCCAGAACGAAGCGAAAGCGATAGCAGAAAGTAAAAAGCTGTTTGAGGATTATCAGCTTTACTTCATCAGCAGCGACTCGGTGCACAATGTTGTGAAGTTTGCAAACGATTATCAGTTAATCGAACCCAACATGCACCTGGGCACAGCCACCCCACCCGATGTGTACCGGGCCATGGGGCCCATCGATGCAGTGCCGGCCATTTATATCTACAACGATCGCAAGAAGGTGAAGGAATTTAAAGGCGAGGTGAAACTGGAAGAGTTGAGGAAGTATTTATGATTGCGTCTGTGGCATTCGTAGCGCCACCATCAGGTATTTTTCTTTTACGCCCGAGCAGCCGATCAAAAACAAAGTTCCCCCCTCTTTCAACCCCGTTTTCTGTTTGAGTTGCTCCACGCTGAGCGGATAGTTGCGCGTGAGTATGTTGGCTCTGCCCTCCGGAAATTGCTGCGACAGTTTCTTGTCTGGTTTCACCTGCTCCATGATTTGGAAAACGCGCCCTGGGAAATTTTCTAACGGATGGGAACACGTGTACAAGTGTGTATGAGGTGCCAGTTTCTGGAGCTGGTAGCGTTGAGCCACCGTTTTAAAAGCGCCCGCCTTTAGCAGGGCCGCGTGGGGTTCGAGCACAAAAGCCAGTGGTGAAGAATACGTTGCGTTGGCTGCCTGCTCCTCCGAAAAGGAAAAGACAAAAGGAGCCTGTTCGTGTGCACCCAGGTTAATTGCGTGTATGGTGGGCTCGTCCGCATAACCGCGTTCGCACAGAAAGAGCAACTCCTTCACTTCGTTGTCAACGGCCACCACGTACACACTTTTCACGCCAGCCAACTCCCGGGCGCCCTGTTGTATATCCAGCAGTGGAGAGGCTTTTACAAGCAGGTATTTTGCTTTGCCGAAGATGGCGGTTTGTAACTGGGTTACATCTGGTTCGCACGCTGCCAGGCGTACCACCCGTTGCTGTTGGCTGCTTCTGCGCGAAGGGTCGATAAATACCAGGTCGAACGAGTCGGCAGTGTCGGTGAGAAACGCCTCTGCGGTGGTAGAGTGGTAGCGTACCGTTGCGCCCAGCAGACCGAGGTTGTGTTGCGCCACACCCGCCAGGTCGGAGTTGGGTTCTACCGCGTCCACGGCTGCCACTTGCGAAAAGAAAAAGCTGTCTACACCAAAACCCGCGGTGAGGTCTGCTATGCGATGGGCGTTGAGCGCTCTGGCCAGTTGCAATTTAAAGCGGGCGGTGGTTTCTGAGGAAGATTGCTCCAGGTTTTGCGATGCCGGGTAAACAATGCCGCGCGTGGTGTGCCAGGTGGGCAACTTGTGCCGCGCCTTCTGCCTGCACTTAATCTGGTTAGCAAGCACGGCAGGGGGAATGCCATTTAATCCTTTGTTGGAGAGGGCTATTTTTTTTGCGTCATCATTTTCATGAGTGAATAGGTATTCCTGAACCAGGCTGGCTGAAACCCTTACTATTATTTCATTCGTGTCTTCCAAATCCTTGGGTTGCGTTTGTTGTGAAGTACAGCCAAAACCACAATTCGATCGGTCTCTGCCACAAAATGATGCAATATGGAAACCCTGGCGTGCGCACCATGCGCACCAACCTCATGTACCTGACTTGGAAATGAAACGGGTTGTTTCTGGCGAGTAGTAATGCCTGAGAAAAGGCAATCAAAAATTGTTTACCTAACCCAAAAGATTCTACATCGTACCAATTTTGAATTTCAACAAGATCAGCCTCGGCAAGAGGCTTAATGAGAACCTTACGGTTCATACTTTCTCATCAACTTCTCCAATACTTCAACCTCATTCAATCCAGCCTCCGGATTTTGTTCGTGGTCTAAAAGTCTTCTATCTAATTCGGCTCTAACACTCTGGCTTAAATCAGCCTCCAGATCAGCTTGCATGACAGAATGGATCATTCGTAACAGCCGCTCATCAGCCTGTTCAATCAGTTGGTGAAGTTCTTCTCTTAATACACGAATGGGTTGATCCATAAATCAAAATTAAACTTTTGCCCCATCAACGCCAACACCTCTCCAGAACAGCCAAATATTCCGTGTATAAATCACCATACCGAGCGACTGCGAAACCAACAGCACTGGGTCGTGGCGAAATACGCCATATACCACCACCAGCAGCGAGCCTACCGCGCTGATGATCCAGAAACCAAGTGGCAACAGCGACTCGTTGGCCAGCTCTGAATAATACCATTGATAGAGATAACGCAGGTTGAGCGACAGCTGACCGACCGCACCCATTAACAACAAGGGTTCCGTCCACACAACGGTTTCCAGAAACGAGAAGGAATTGAATTGAAAAAATGCTAACAAGATCAATACAACGGGGATGCTAAGCAGGGCATACCTTGCCACGCGAGGCACCCGAACCCACGCGCCTTTAAGCTGCAGGTTGCGCACGTAGATGTAAAACGAAATTGTCTGGCCCACAATGATCACCACATCCTCCCGTATTAATCCGTAGACTAAAAAGAGCGAGGCGCCCGCCACGCTAAATACCCAGAACAACGTGGGGGACACTACTTTGCCCGCTCGTTCGGACTGAACCCACTGCACGATGGAGCGCGCACCGAAACAGCCCTGTGCCACAAAGCCAAGCAAGTAAAGGGCATAGGTATTCATGGCTGCAAAGGTATCAATTCATACAGGCAATGGTAGTTTGAAAAGTAAGCAACTGCCCCATCAATCTGCTTCTACATTTTTCCATTGGCTCAACAACACATACGATCCTTTCACGACCACGGGCAAGTCCTGGTCAACGCCATCGGGAAGAATCACCTGCACGTAGCCGTCCTGCTCCTCTCCGGTGGAAACTTCAACCCACCCAAAATCACCTTCCGCTTGTTGAAAGAACAGGTAGTGCCTGCCATCGAAACTCACCACCGCATCTACGGGCACGGCTGTTACCGCATTGCTTTTGGTTTCTATGATCGCTGAGAAGTATTGGCCGGGAATGAGGTTGGGGTCTTCTTCTGTGAGGTGGCAATGCACCCGCACGGTTCGGTCGGCAGAAATTTCTTTGCCAATCAGGTGCACGGTGGCCAGCCTTTCTTTGGCCTCGTTCGCCAGTTGCAGCCGCACGGTCTGCCCCACCTTCAACTGCATCAGGTCTTTTTCAAAAACCTGAGCTTCTGCATGCAGGTGTTCGGTATCCACAATTTTGAACATAACATCGGCACTGTTTACGTAGGCGCCTCTGTTCACATTCACTTCGGTTACAAACCCCGCAATAGGCGTAAAGATGGGAATAGTGCTCTGTATGCCATCGGTCTCAATACGCGTAGGCGATACGTTGATAAGTTTGAGCCGGGCGCGCAGACCTTCTTCGCGTGCCTTGGCCGATTGGAATTGAGACTTAGCCTGCTGCAATACCTTGGCCGCATTTACCTGGTCGGTGGCCAATTGCTGCTGCCGCAGGTATTCCTGTTCGAGCAATGCCAGTTGTGCCTTGCTGTCCAGGTAGTCTTGCTGTAGTTGAATATAGTCGGGGTGCTCCAGCACGGCTACCACCTGCCCCATTTTAACGCGCATGCCTTGCAGCAATTCCGTCTGCTTTACGAAGCCACCCATGGGGGCCGCAATGGTTACCAGGTTTTGCGGGGGAACATCGAGCATACCGTTGGCGCGAATGGGCGTGCTGATGTTCTTCATCTCAATTTTTCCCAATTGAATGCCCAAACTTTTGATTTGATCTGCCGACAAGTGCACCGAGCTCGGCTCGGTAACACCCGATGGAGTTGCCGTATTTTCATGCTTCGGTGCAGCGCAACTGAAGAAGAGCGTTGTAAGAATGATAGATAGTGTGGACGATGCTTTCATGTGTTAATTTTTATTTTTTTAAGGCTCCCGCACGTGCGGGAGAATATCCAGGCGCTAGTGTCATCCTGATGGGTGTGCACAGTGTATGGATATTTCATAAGTCGATACTTATTTTCTGAGGCGGTGTGGGGTACCATGCGTTGTTATCCTTTTGATATTTCGCGGCTTAATAGCTTCCGGTAAGGTGTTCTATTTTGTTGATGGACAAGTTGTATTGCAACAGGGCGTTCAGATGTTGTGTTCGGATTTGCAGGGCGGTGCGCACCGATTGTAAGTATTCCACATAGCCAATTTCGCCCGCGCGAAAAGCCTTGCGGGCCTGCGAAAGAATCAGATGTGCCTGCTGCAAGGCCGAACTTTCGTAAAAGGAGAGACTGGCTTCGTTCTTCTGCCATTCGCGTTGGACTTCTTCGTAGGCCTGGCTAACGGCCAACTGGCTGTAAGCCGCCCTGGTTTGTGCCGCTTCGTATTGTGCATGGGCCGCTTTGGCGCGAGCGGCCTGAGGACCCCACCACAGCGGGAAAGAGAGGCCCAGCAGGAAGCCTTGAAAACGTGTGTCTTTGTCGTAAAAATTTTCAGTGCCCCGGGTGTTCTGGTAGCCAATGAGGGTTTGATTAAAATACCCCAGCTCCAGGTTGGGCAAAAACCGCTGACGCTCGACCCGCAGAGCGGCCTGGCTCACGATGGCTTGCTGACTGGCGAGCAGAAGAGCGGGGTTGTTCTCCAACACACCCGCGGCCGGAACACGCCTTTGAAAAATATCGGCCGGCTGAACCGGTGCAGCCGACTGCGTAAGCAACTGCAGCCGTGTTTGCAGTATGTGCAGGTTGGCCTGGTTTTGCTGAAGCAGGTTTTTTGTTTCCAACTGCTGGCTCTCTGCCGTTGTTTTCTCCAGCAGCGTGCCCTCACCTGCTGCATACCGTGCGTTGGCCGCACGCACAAAATCGGTAAACAAACTATCCTGCGAAAGCAGTAGCTGGTGCAAGGCAGTGTAATACAACAATTCTTCGTACGCTACCTTTACCTCCCAGGCCAGATCGTTACGCGTAAGAGCAAGTTGGTGTGTGGCACCCTGCCATTGTTCTTTTCCCAACCTGGCCTGAGCCGCCCACGTGGTAGGAAAGGGAAGGCTTTGCGTCATCGTAAGGTTGTTGTCTTGTTCAATGGTGTTGTACTGGCCCCGCATCAGCAATACCGAAAAGTTGCCCGGGTCGGCCTGTGCCTTTTTTAGGTGCATTGCCTGCTCGGTTTCATACTCGGCAGCTCTTACGCGGCCGTTGTTTTTCAAGGCGGCCTGCACAACTTCTTCCCTACTCATTCTCTGAGCGTGTGTGGCTCCATAAATCAGCGATAGCGCCAGCACCCAGATTTTGCACTTGGATATCATAACTCTTGTTGTGTTTTCTTTTCGAATAATGTGTATAAAACCGGAAGTACCACCAGCGTAAGCAGTGTGGCTGTAACCAGGCCGCCAATTACCACGGTGGCCAGAGGCCTCTGTACCTCTGCTCCCGAACCATGCGAGAGGGCCATCGGCAGAAATCCCAGCGAGGCAACGAGGGCCGTCATCAGTACGGGGCGTAAGCGCACCATGGCCCCGCGCGTAACAATTTCGTGCAACGTATGCTCTCCTGATTTCTTCAGTTGGTTGAATTCGGCAATCAAAACAATGCCATTGAGTACGGCCACACCGAACAAGGCAATGAACCCCACGCCTGCCGAAATGCTAAAGGGCATATCGCGTAGCCAGAGGGCAAATACGCCACCAATGGCAGAGAACGGAATGGCGGTGAAAATAAGCAGGCCGTGGCGCAGCGAATGAAACGTGAAATACAGCAGCAGGAAGATGAGCGCCAACGCCAGCGGTACCGCCACCAATAAACGTTGTTTGGCCTCTTCCAGGTTTTTAAACGAGCCGCCATACGTTACGTAATACCCCGGTTCGAATTTCAGGCGCGCATCGATCAAGGCGTCCAGCTCTTTTACAATGCTCTCCACATCGCGGCCACGCACATTAAAGCCCACCACAATCCTGCGCTGGGCATCATCGCGCTGAATCTGGTTGGCCCCGATGGTAAGGCTGATGTCGCCCAGTTGATTGAGCGGTACCTGCATACCTGTGGGGGTGGTTACAAACAGGTTCTTTACATCGCTGATGTTTTGTCGGTTTTGGTTGGCCAGCCGCACCACCAGTTCGAAGCGCTTCTCGTTTTCAAACACCATGCCGGCCACTTCGCCCGCAAAGCCGGTGCGCAACACCCGGTTGGCTTCTTCAATGCTCAGTCCAAACTGCGCCAGTTGCTGCCGGTTCCATTTCACCACAATCTGCGGCAGCCCGCCAATGGGTTCTACAAAAACATCTTCAGCCCCTTCTACTTCGCGTGCCAGCTTGCCCACTTCTTCACCGTATTGGGCGAGCATGCCCAGGTCTTCGCCAAAAATTTTTATCACCACATCTTGCTTGGCGCCTGTCATCAATTCGTTGGTGCGGAGCTGTATGGGTTGTTGAAAGCCGTACATCACACCAGGCAAGGCTTCTTCCAGTTTGGCCAGCATCTGGTCGGCCAGCTCTTCGCGGGTTTGGGCGCTCACCCACTGGTCTTTTTCCTTCAAGGTGATGATCAGATCCGTTACTTCTATCGACATAGGGTCGGTGGGAATTTCTGACGTTCCGATCTTGCCAATGACCGCCACCACCTCCGGAAAATTTTTGATCAGCACATCGGCTGTTTTCAGATTGGTCTCTACCGACTGGCTGAGAGAACTTCCTGTGATCAGGCGTGTTTCCACCGCAAAGTCGCCCTCATCGAGGGTAGGAATAAATTCTCCGCCCAGCCGGAAGAACACCAGTAGGCTGGCCAGCAGCAGTGCCCCCGATACCGCAACGGTTGCCATTTTGTGTTTCAACGCTGCCTGGATCACCGGCTGGTATACCTGTTTGAAGAAGGAAATGATTTTGTCGGAAAAGTTGGGTTGATGGCCAGTGGTTTTGCTGAGCAGCAAAGCAGAAACCATGGGTACATAGGTAAGCGAAAGGATGAGCGCACCCAGTATGGCAAACGATACGGTTTGTGCCATAGGCCTGAACATTTTACCCTCTATGCCCGTGAGCGAAAGTATGGGCAGGTAAACAATGAGGATGATGATTTGCCCGAAGGCAGCGGAGCGCATCATGGTGCTGGCCGATTGCTCTACCTCGCCATCCATTTCCGCTTGCGACAGCCTGCGGGTTAGCTGGCTGATACCCAGATGGTGCATGGTGGCCTCTACAATAATTACAGCACCATCTACAATCAAACCAAAGTCGATGGCCCCTAAACTCATCAGGTTGCCGGATACGCCAAACAGGTTCATCATGCCAATGGCAAACAACATGGCCAGCGGGATAACCGATGCCACAATAAGGCCCGCCCTGAAATTGCCCAGCAGCATCACCAGCACAAACACCACAATCAACGCACCTTCGGCCAGGTTTTTGGCCACCGTTTCAATGGCATTGTTCACCAACCGGGTGCGGTCGAGAAAGGCTTCTATCTCCACGCCTTCGGGCAGGGTTTTGCGTATTTGCGCGATGCGTTCTTTTACGTTGGCAATAACCTCAGAAGAGTTAGCGCCTTTCAGCATCAGCACCACTCCACCCACGGCTTCGCCCTTCTCATTGTAGGTAAGCGCACCGTAGCGTGCGGCACTGCCAAACTGAATAGCGCCCACGTCTTTCATTAACACGGGCAAACCCGTGGCCGTGGTTTTCACCACAATCTGGCGCAAGTCGTCCAAAGTCTGCACCATGCCCTCGCTGCGGATAAAGTAGGTGCTGGGCCCCCGTTCTATGTAGGCACCCCCTGTGTTTTGGTTGTTTTGTTCCAGCGCATCGAACACCTCGCTGATGCTGATACCCATGGCGCGCAACTTCAGAGGGTCGATGGCGATCTCATACTGTTTTACATAACCGCCAAAGCTGCTGATGTCGGCAACACCCGGGGTACCGATTAACTGTCTGCGCACAATCCAGTCTTGCAGGGTGCGCAACTCCATGGCATCATATTTGGCTTCAAAGCCGGGATGGGGCCGCAATACGTATTGGTAAATTTCGCTGAGGCCCGTAGAGAGAGGTCCGATTTCGGGCGACCCTGCTCCGGCCGGAATCTGATCTTGTGCCTGCGTAAGCCGCTCGTTTACTTGTTGCCGTGCCCAGTAGATGTCCGTATCTTCTTGAAACACCACCGTTACCACCGAAAGCCCAAAGCGCGAGATGGAGCGCATCTCAATGATTTCTGGAATGGTGGCCATGGTTTGTTCTACCGGAAATGTGACCAGCCGCTCTACCTCTGGCGCAGCCAGCGTAGGCGAAACGGTAATGACTTGCACCTGGTTGTTGGTGATGTCGGGCACCGCATCAATGGGTAACTGCGTGAGCGACCAACTGCCCCAGCCGATCAACCCGAGCGTGAAGATGCCCACCAGCAACTTGTGCTGTATGGAAAATCGAATAATGGAATGAAACATAGTGTAAATGCAATTGCGCCTGGTGCCCAGGGGGGGCAGGCTTGATCATAAAAGATACCGGTTAAGAAGGGGGCCGGTTAGATTTTAGGGGGCTGAAAGATATCTCCGGCCCGAAGGGTCGGCTTTCTGGAAAGGTAAAGCGATTGATGGAGGCTAGGTTCTTCGGGGAGAGCCGCAGCTATGCTGAGGCTGTGGGTGAGCAGCGCAGCCGAAGCGGTAACCACAGAATGGTCGCAGGCTTTGAAAGGTAGCCGCATGTCGGTGTCATCGTGGGCCACATCGGTTTCGTAGTGCATCACCAAAAACTCCCAAAAGGAAAGATCATCTGTTTGCGCACTGTGTTCGTGGTAATGTTCTACCAGCAACGGCAGTCGTAGCATCTGATGCAGCTCTGTAAACGACACCGCATATAACAACAGCAGAACAAAAGACAAGCCGCGCTTCATAAAAAAACAAAGCTAACCAAATACCCTATGTATGCAAATGACCTTTGTTGCGACCGGCAATCTGTGCAGGAAAAAAATACCCCGACCTGATGCCGGGGCATTCACAATTAAATGAAACAAACGATTAAAACTATTGCTCTACCAGGTTCTTTTCCATCAGGAACTGGGCAATCTGCACCGCGTTGGTGGCGGCACCTTTGCGCAGGTTGTCTGCCACAATCCACATGTTAAGTGTGTTAGGTTGCGACTCGTCTCTGCGCAAGCGGCCCACAAAAACCTCATCGCGGCCCTGGCTTAAAATGGGCATAGGGTATACGTTGTTCTTCACATCGTCTTGCACAATTACACCCGGAGTTTGTTCCAGTATTTTGCGTACCTCGACCAGATCAAAATCGCGCTCGAATTCGGCATTCACCGCTTCGGAGTGGCCACCCATGGCCGGCACGCGCACAGTAGTAGCGGTTACGCCAATGCTATCGTCTTGCATGATTTTGCGCGTCTCGTTCACCATCTTCATCTCTTCTTTGGTGTAGCCATTGTCCAAAAACACATCAATGTGCGGCAACACGTTCATATCGATGCGGTGCGGATATACCTTGGGGCCATCTATACCTTTGCGCTCGTCCATCAGTTGCACCACGGCATCTTTGCCCGTGCCCGTAACTGACTGATAGGTAGAAACCACTATGCGCTTCAGTTTGTACTTTTTATGCAAGGGCGCCAGCGCCAGCACCATTTGGATGGTGGAGCAATTGGGGTTGGCAATGATTTTGTCCTCAGGCTGCAAAACGTGCCCGTTGATTTCGGGTACGATGAGTTTTTTGGTGGGGTCCATGCGCCAGGCAGATGAGTTATCGATTACCGTGGTGCCCACTTCGGCAAAGCGTGGTGCCCACTCTAAAGAAGTGCCACCACCTGCGCTGAAAATGGCCACATCGGGCGCCAACCTCACGGCTTCCTCCATGCTGATGATGGTGTGTTTCTTACCCTTATATTCCATTTCCTTGCCTACGTTTTTGGCGGAGGCAACGAGGTACAATGTGTCGAATGGGAACTGGCGCTCTTCGAGCACCTTCAGGATTTCCTGGCCCACCAGTCCGGTGGCGCCTACTACAGCTAAACGCATGATGGTTAAAATTTTAAGGCTGTAAAAATACTATTTTTGGTAAGAGCCTATGAATAAAATTTCAACACTCTGTCTGGTGCTGATTGCAAACGTATGCTTAGCACAGTTTACCGATGATTTTTCGGATGGTGATTTTACCAGTGACCCGGAATGGGTGGGGCAAACCGCCAGGTTTGGTATTGATGGTGGAAGATTTAGATTGATGGCTCCTGCCGTGGCTGACAAATCATACGTAGTGACGAGCAGCCACGCGGTTGAAAATGCTTCTTGGGAATTCTACTTGAGAATGGACTTTAATCCATCGTCATCAAACTTTGCAAGGGTTTATGTGATGGCCGATAAGCCCGATCTTAAGTCAGCAATAAATGGATACTATGTCCAAATAGGAGGAACGCAAGACGAAATTTGCCTCTACAAACAGTCTGGCAACATTCATGAAAAGATAGTGGATGGTCTGGATGGCCGGGTGAATCAGGGAACTGTAGAGGTAAAAATCAAAGTTACCAGAGACGTAAATGCGAACTGGGAATTATTCTCAGACCTGAATCAAACCGGAACCTGGAGCGTGGAAGGATCTGCATCGGATGCCTCGCATACCACGTCTGAGTTTTTTGGGCTGTACTGTGAGTACACGGCAACCAGATCGACCAGTTTCTACTTTGACGACTTTGTAGTTTCTGGCGTTCCCGTTCCAGACACCACTCCACCCTCTCTTCAAACCATCGCGGTGAATTCTCCCAACGAACTATCGCTTGTTTTTTCAGAAACACTGGATCCAACAACCGCCACGGCCTTACACAACTTTTCGGCAAACAACGGTCTCGGCCAACCCGCATCGGCCACCTTGCAGCCCGATGGACAAACGGCACTTCTGCAATTTGCCACCGCCTTCACCAACGGGGTATTGTGTGCGCTTACCGCAACGGGCATAACAGACCTTGCGGGAAATACCATGGCTGAAACAACAATGCCCTTCCGCTATTTCGACCCACAACCTGCGGCCTACAACGACCTGGTCATCAACGAACTCTTCCCCGATCCCAACCCCATTATCGGTTTGCCCGAGGCAGAATTTGTAGAACTGTATAACCGCAGCAGCAAACCCTTTAACCTGGTCGGCTGGAAATTAAAAGACCTCACCAGCACGGCTACGTTGCCCTCGGTTTTTCTGCTGCCGGGCGAGTATCTCATCCTTTCTACAACGGCAGCAGCCACTGCTTATTCAGCCTACGGTGCCACGGCCGGGCTGTCCAACTTTCCCACGTTAAACAATACCGCAGACGCCATTGTGTTGCTGGATGACACCGGTCTGCCAATCGACTCGGTGAACTACGGGCTGAGCTGGTACCAGAACGAAGACAAAGCCCAGGGTGGCTATACTTTGGAACGACTCAACCCCGAGATGCCCACCAACGATTCTACCAATTGGATGGCCTCGGAAGATGCTGCGGGTGGAACACCCGGAAAACCCAATTCCGTGCTGGGCAGAAACCCCGACAATAAGCCACCGCTGCTGCTCAGCGCGCTGGCGCAGGCCGACCGATTGGTGCTCACATTCAACGAACCTGTGTTTACCGACACCGCACGCTTTGTGGTGACCGATGGCCATCAACTGCAGGAGGTGCAGACGGAAAACACCACCGTTGTTTTGCTTTTCGCACGGGAACTGGTCAACGGGAAAACGTATCAACTACAGATGGCTGCACTCGCAGATCTGGCGGGCAATTTGTTTCACGGTGACGTCATCCCCTTTCGGTATTTCGAACCCAACCCTGTTGCAACGGGTGTGGTGTTGTTTAATGAAATCATGGCCGACCCAAGCCCGGTGGTGCAGTTACCCGAAGCGGAATACATCGAACTGGTAAACGCATCGGCTCATCCTTACGAATTGCACGGCTGGCAACTGGTCGATGCTACCGATACCACTTCACTGCCTGCCTATATGCTGCTGCCAGGCGAATGGCTGATCTTGTGCGCCACCAGCCAGACTTCGCGCTTTTCCAACTTTGGCGCTGTGTTGGGCGTGGCGGGCTTCCCATCGCTCAATAACACAGGTGAACGGCTGGCCCTTTTCTCTGCAGAAGGTATTTTGATCGATTCTCTTCGCTACGCATCAAGCTGGTATGCCAGCAACGAAAAGAACGAGGGTGGCTGGTCGCTGGAGCGGTTGCGTTATGAGGAGCCCAGCCATAACCCGCTGAACTGGCGTGCCAGCGAGGACGAAAGAGGCGGCACACCCGGTCAGCGCAATGCTGTGTTCGGCTTCAAGCTCGATGTGGTGCCGCCAGTGTGGCAATCACTTCAAGTAGCAGATGCCCACACGCTCCGGCTTACCTTTGATGAACCACTGGATACCGCCAGTGCACTGTCTCACCAGTACTACACCCTACAGCCCGGCAGTATTCATCCGGCCTCCATCGCTTTCGCGGAAGCGCACGTGCTGCAGCTTACGTTTGCCCAGCCATTGCAAAACGGCATAACCTATGCGTTGCAGGTAGAACAGGTAAGCGACTTAACCGGCAACACGATGGCTGCCACCAGCCAATCATTCTTGTATTTCATTCCTGCACCGGTCCATCCGAAAGACATCATTTTCACAGAGGTGATGGCAGACCCCACGCCCGTGGTGCAACTGCCAGAGGCGGAGTACATCGAATTGCTGAATCGCTCCACCCACCCCATCGATCTGCAAGGGTGGAGGTTGACAGACGGAGGCACACCGGCCGTATTTCCTCACCACATCATCCAACCCGGGGAGTACCGCATCGTTACATCTATCAGCCAGGCGCAGTCATTTGCCCGTTTTGGTCATGTGGTGGCAGCGCCAAATTTTCCCTCGCTGAACAACAGCGGTGAGAGTCTTCGCCTGATAGACGCTGCAGGCATTGCCATCGACTCCATCTATTTCAATCTGGACTGGTACCGCAGCGAAGAGCAACAGGAAGGCGGCTGGTCGTTGGAGTTGATAGACCCGAACAACCCGTGTGGAGAAGAAGACAACTGGACGGCCTCTGAAAGTGAACAGGGCGGTACCCCTGGCGTTGCCAATTCGGTGTTGGCCAGCAAACCCGACCTCACCGGCCCGCGCTTGCTGCAAGCTACTCCGGTCAGCGAGACTGAACTGATCGTCACGTTCAATGAAAAACTCGATCGTTCGGTTGTACCTGCGTCTTTCACGCTGCAACCCGCAGTGGAGGTAGCCCGCGTAGCGTTTACGGATACTTCGTTGCGAACGCTTCAGCTACACATCGCAACACCTTTGTCGCAGCGCACACGCTACCAGCTTCTGGTGCAGCGTGTGTACGACTGCAACGGTAACGAAGTGGCCGAAGATGGCAACACCGTGGCCTTTGCCCTGCCCGAGCCGTTGGAGCCGGGCGATGTGCTCATCAGCGAAATACTTTTCAATCCCCCACCGGGCGGAGTAGATTTCGTGGAGCTCTACAACGCCTCTCCCAAATATATTTCACTCGACCAACTAAAGCTGGCGAACTGGCAAGATCAAACGGCAGCCAACCAACGCCCCGTTGCACACAACGTGCTCTGGGCACCAGGCCAGTGGTTGGTGTTTACGCCCGACAAAGCCGTGCTGCAGCATCAATTTTCAACCATGCCTTTGGAAACAGTTATTGAAACAGCGTTGCCTTCCTTGCCCGATGATGCCGGTGCCCTGGCTGTGCTCAACGCGAACGATCTGCTGATCGATCTTTTTGAATACCAGGCTTCCTATCATTCCCCGCTCCTTAAAAACCGTGAAGGCGTATCGCTGGAGCGGATTGCCTACACACTGCCCACGCAAGACCCCGCCAACTGGACTTCTGCCAGCAGCACGGTAGGCTTTGCCACACCCGGCCGGGTGAACAGCGTGGCGCGGCCTGAGGTGATGACCGAAACCGGTGAGGTTGTGGTGACCCCCGAAATCATTGCGCCCCTCACCACCCAGGGCTTTGCACAGATTCAATTCCGTTTTGCACAAAGCGGCTGCATAGCCAACGTGAAGATTGTAGACCCACAGGGAAGGCCGGTGAAAGAGGTAGCCCACAACCAACCGGTGGGTTACGAAGGGTTCTTCCGCTGGGAGGGCGACCAGGACGATGGCACACGCGCCCGCAGTGGTTATTATTTAGTGTGGTTCGAAGTATTCGATACGGAAGGCAATCTGTACACCTACCGCAAAAGGGTGGTGGTGGCCAACCGATGACGTTGCCATTTTCGTTACGCATGTTGAGCCACTATTTTAAAAGCCGTATCTTACATTCATGTTTTACTTAACCCCACTATAGTTATGGCCAACGATTTTAAACCCACCGTAGGCGGCAAAGTGCCGAAAGCGGACGCAGAAAAATGGATCGCCAAGTACGACAAAGACAGGCGAAAGGACAAAGACGACACCAAGTCGGTATTCTATGGCAAAGACTTTATCAACAGCATTTTTGCTGAGCACCCCACCGCGGCCGGCATCAGTTTCTTTTTGGCCGATAAGCCCAACGGAAACGGCAAGGATACCGTGCAACTCGTGCTGGTGCCCACCACCGAAGGCGGCCAACTCTTGTGGAACCTGCAAGATGGCAAGGATGGTGGGGGAACGGCTTATGATAGTGGAACTATCTGCCCACCTTTTTGCCCCAAGCCATAAATAGAAATTCTGTTTAAGCTTTGAACCTCGACCAACTATTTTTCATTTCCAATTTGTTGGCCCATTCGATGACGGTGCTGGCATTTTTTATTGCCATATGGGTTGGAATCATTTGGGGCAGAGCAGATCGAATAGTGGCGTGGGTTGGTCTTTACTTCTTTGCAAGTTTTGGCGCAAACCTGATGGGAACAATTCTAATGGCAATGAAGTTGAGAGACTGGGTGAATGTTCCTGGTAACCTACACAACTGTATTGCGGTGGGGGTTCTAAGCTTAATTTACATCGAAGCACTAGGTGGACGTTGGAGGGGCATCCTGAAAACAATCGGACCCATTTTGTTCGTGCTGGCCGTGCTGAACCTTTTGTTCTGGCAGGGGAAATTGCACAACTCGTATTCATATATGACTGCGGGTGCCATGGGTTTGATTTTAGGAATCAGCTACTTTTACCAACTCATGAGGGATTTGCCCACGATGGCCATCCAGCGACTTCCGATTTTCTGGTTTAACACCTCCTTTCTGGTGTACAGTTCTTCTACTTTATTGCAATTCATCTTTCGCGATTATTTGGCAGAGATATCCTGGGAGATTTTAGGCATGTTTCACATATTTCATAACGTAGTGTCTTTGGTATCGATGGGCTTGATTTTGATCGGTCTCTATCATGCCCACATTGACTTAAAACGGCAATCCTCCCGTAATGTCAGCATATCTTAATCAAAACCAAGCGCGCACCCGATTCTTTATGACCGACAAGCCCAATGGCAACGGCAAGGATACCGTGCAACTGGTGCTGGTGCCGACTGCCAAAGATGAACAACTCTGGTGGAATACACAGGATGGAAAAGATGGCGGAGGAACGGCTTATGGCAACGACATGACCTGCCTGCCAACATGCCCAGTGCCATAATTCAAAAAAGACTCAATGCTGGAGCACCTCAATAACATTATTGGTATGTTGTCATACTACATGACAGCACCGGCACTTGTTGTGGCGTTGACAGTTTTCATAAAACGCAGGCATGCCTGCCACCCAACTTCAACGGATACCCATGTTTTGGTTTTACACCGCTTTCTTACTCAATCACTCAGGCACAATCATGCTATTCATTTTCAAAGGCTATCTAGATGAAAATTCGTGGGAGGTGCTGGCTGTTTTTTGGATTTTTCATAACGGCATAAGTCTTCTACACATGTTGTTGATTTTAGCAGGAATTTATTATGCCTCCACTAAGAAAAGACCGGTTGAGACAACCTAGCCCTATGCAATAGAAACATCTCATTCCTCACGTTTTCGTAAACTTGCACTACACCCAGCCACGTGAACAGCAACATCGTTTTACTCATCGCCCTCGGCACCGCAGCCACGCTCTTCATGGCCATCGCCATCGTGCTGTTCGTAGTGTTTTACCAGAAACGCATGCTAAGCGAACAGTTGCGCAGGCAGGAACTCGAGAAAACCGTGCAGCGGCAGATCCTGCAAGCCACGCTCGAATCGCAGGAGGCAGAACGCAGAAAAGTGGCAGCCGACCTGCACGATAGCATCGGGGGCATGCTATCGGCCATCCGCGTGGGCGTATCGCGCCTGGCCACCCTCTTGCCCGAGCCACAAAAAATGGAGGCCTCCAAACAAATGCTGGACGACACCATCGATGCTGTGCGGCAGATAAGCCGCGACCTGATGCCCGCCACCTTGGAAAAATTCGGATTGGCCACGGCCGTGCGCGAACTGGCCGAACGCCTGCAGGCCACATCACATATTCAGATTGGTGTGGTGGAGATGGGCACCCGTACCGAAGCCGACCTCAGCAAATCGCAGGAGCTGATGTTGTTCCGCATTGCGCAAGAGCTGCTCAACAATGCCATCAAACACGCCCAGGCCACCTATATAGAAGTGGTACTCAGTTATGGGGCTGCCCTGCAATTGACCGTGGAAGACAATGGCGTGGGCCTGAGCCGCGAGCAGATTGCGCAGAGCCGCAAAACCAGCCTCGGCCTCTTCAATGTGCAAAGCCGCCTGCAACTGCTGCACGCCCACCTGGAAGTAGACGACCGGAAAACAGATGGATGTAAAATAACGGTAACCCTGCCCCTTGCACATGGATCGTAAATGGAAAGTGTTTATTGCCGATGAGCACACCCTCTTTCGCAAGGCCATGGTGGGCCTGTTGCAGTCGTTTACAGACATTGGCGAAGTGAAAGATGCCGTAAATGGCAAGGAGCTGCTCACGCTGATGAAATACGCGGTGCCCGACCTGGCCATAGTAGACCTGCAGATGCCGGTGATGGATGGCGTGGAAACCTGCGAACACATTTTACAGAAGTACCCCGACACCCGCATTATTGTGCTGACCATGCACGACAGCGACAAGTATGTGCTACACATGATGGAAATGGGCGTGCACGCATTTCTGTTGAAGAATACCGAACCCGATGAACTGGAGCGCGCCATCCGTGCGGTAATGACCAAAGACTTCTATGCCACCGACTGGGTTACCAACATCATGCGCAAAAACAAGCAGGCCGAACGGCCCGAGTTTAACCACACCCTTACAGAGCGCGAACAGGAAATTGTGCGTTGGGTGTGCCAGGAATTGTCGAGCCGCGAAATAGCCGAGCGCCTAAGCGTAAGCGAACGCACCGTGCAGAACCACCGCTTTGCCATTATGAAAAAACTGGGCGTAAAAAATACCATCGGCCTGGTGCACTACGCCTACCAGCACGGCATTCTTTGATTTTTTGCCTCAAAATGCGACTGAGTAATTCTACTCATTTTTTGCGTCCAATTCTCCGAAAAAAGTACAACTCCGCTGAAGCTATTTTTAACACCACTCAATATACGTCAACGATAAGAAGGTTTTCGTGATTTTTACATCACTTCGTTTTTAAAAAAATTACAGAAACCCCTCTACAACATGAAAATGCCCCCTAACAAATTCTATTCTTTGCGCTTTTTGGCAATGGTTAGTTTGCTTGCTATCTCCTGTGAAGAAGATCGTATAGCAAAGAATAATATTGAGCTTCAGTCAGGCGAACCAATGGTGATTAACGGCAGGATGACCTTCCAAAGTAAATCACAATTTTTGAATACAATTCGACACATTAATGAGTTGTCTCAAGCGGAACAGAAAAACTGGATAAGCCGTTACGATTTCAAACCATTAGTTAATTTAATCGACACAGCATCATCATCAGAATTTAGTATGAAAAGATTACCGAATAGTTATCAGATGGTGTTGAACCAAGCGGCTGAAGTTGAGATTGGAGATACGATATTGTGGTACACTCCCGATGGAACAATACTCCACTTTCCGAAACACAATCAACAGTCTCTATTCAATGCGAAACGCGGGGATACTAATGGGGTAAAGAAATCTTCTTTTGTTGTTAGACCTCAGGCAGATTTATACGATTCAGAAGGACGAGTATTAGTTCAAGAACTTGACGCCAGATACCAATTTGAGTTTCAGCCAAATTATGATGATCCAAAGAGAAAGTTTGTTCATGAATTATATGTTTTTTGGGATTCTAACAATTACTATTCAGAGTTATACTTAAGAATAAAGATGGAGCGCTGGGGAAAAATTAACGCATTTAAAAGAGGTTGGAAACCATGCGCAGACCATAGAGATATTTCTTGGAGTTTTACTTACAACGCGTATTTGGTTTGGGGAACAAGAAATGGAGCAGTACCTACAACTTATTATGGATCAAAGTATGATAGTTATTATGGTACTTCGGACCAAAACATTTACATTGGCAGTGACTATTTGACATACAGCGAAGTTGATAAGAGTTGGAGTGTGGAAATTTCAGGGACGATTTTTCAGCATGTACCGAATGATTCACCAAGCAATGCTTATACAACAACGGGCTATCCGCTATGGTAGACTAATTGTTTTTACTGTCTTTCTTTTCTCTTCGCTCTTCGTTAACGCTCAGCAACTGGGACGATTCGAGGTACTGTTGGGGACAGGTCTCCTGGTCAATCATGGTAGCGCTGAATTAGCAATTGGAAGGCAGACAAAGATGGGCTATCAGATCGGGATAGCATGGGAGCAGCCAATAACCAAGCAAACAACAACAGCATTCAGGTTGCTATGGGACAGAAAGGGCTTTAAAGAGAAGCAAGGATACATAGATATAACGGATCAGACTCGGGGTTTTGTGGCACTAGACAGAACAGTAAACTACCTGACAATTGCCCTCGTGCCAACAATTAAAGTAGGACACACCAATTGGCATGTTGGCGCAGGTGGCTATTACGGGTTTCTGTCGAGTTCGCGAGACCACTTAATGCATCTTGATGAAAACAATCGGCTTAAACGAGAGGCGAAACTAAACTCTAAATCAAGCGCTGCTAACGATGTTGGGTTTCAAATCGAATTAAGATATTCATGGAAGGTCAAAAGATACTCCCTGTCTTTACATTTTGGGGGCACGGTGGGGGTGGTCGACTTTACCCAATCTTTTTTTGGTCAATCGGTTAAGCACAGCAGCGTGAATGCCATGTTTACTCTCGGCATCTGGCAATGATGGGATTTCAAGAGCCAGAAAGTCTCCAAACCATGACTGAGTAATTCTACTCATTTTTTGAACCCAATAACTGCTTAAACAAGTCAAATACCCCTAAAACGGTATACGGTTCATTTCTCCGGCATCACCCACATCGCATTCCATTACCAAATTAGAGCACGGTTTAGGTTTAGGAAGTTATGTTGTTTCAATCGGAAGATACCATGAAGATTTTAGTCGTTCACCGCTCTACCACAGCCCTCGACCAGATACTGGCCGACCTGCGGGGTAAAGATTACGCAGTGAAGCACCACGAGTCGGGGCTCGATGGCCTCTTTACCTCGCGCCTCGAAAAGTTCGATCTGATTATCTGCGGTACAGAACTTCCCATTGTAACCGGTTACGAGTTGGTGCGCGCAGTGCGCACCTACTCCGTAAACCGGGGCACCCCGGTTATTTTTCTGGCCGATGAGGTGAACGAAAAAACCGAGAAACTGGGCCAGGCCCTGGGTGTGGCCGGCTTGCTGAACCAACACCAGGCCAGCACGCGGCTGGCATCGCTGGTAGAGCAGCAAGTGCCCGAGGCGTTGCGCCAGTCTCAACGCCAACTGAATTGAGAAAAATTCGAGGTAAGACATAGGCGGGCAATTAGCCCGCTTGCATGACCAAAACCCCTGCACCGTGCCCGCAGTTACCACGGTGCCTGGGGCTGGTCTTTTTTAGACGGCTATTTTCAATGCCTCCCTTACTTTAGGGGCAATCTTCGTCCCAAAAATTTCGATGGATTTCATCAGCATGTCGTGCGAAGGCCCGCCCACATCCATGTGGGCCGAAAAGCGGGTGAGGCCAAATAGTTCGTGCATCTGCAGAATTTTGTCTACCGCTTCATGGGCATCGCCAAAAAGGTAAGCACCATTCTTGCCGCGCCCTTGTTCGTATTGACTACGGCTAAATGGTGGCCAGCCGCGGCTGGCCCCAACGCGGTTCATCTGTGCGGAGTAAACCGGGTAGTAGGCATCGGCTGTTTGCTGGCTGTCTTCGCCAAAAAAGCTGTGCATGTGCACACCTACCTGCAATGCTTTGGGGTCGTGGCCGAAGTGTTCGTACAGCTCGCGGTAATATTGAAACAGGGGTTTGAACTGGGCAGGATTGCCGCCAATAATGGCAAACATAACCGGCAAACCCAGTCTGGCTGCCCGCACCACCGACTCGGGCGTGCCGCCCACCGCCACCCAAATGTTCAGGTGGTTGTTTACTGCGCGCGGCAACACTATCTGGTCTTGCAACGCAGCCCTGTGTTTCCCTTTCCAGGTGATGCGCTCCTGCTGGTTGATTTTTACGAGCAGGTCTAGTTTCTCTTCGAACAACTCATGGTAGTGCTCCAGTTGGTATCCGTACAATGGAAACGACTCTATGAAACTACCCCGGCCGGCCATCAGCTCAGCCCGGCCGTTGCTCAGTTGATCGAGCGTGGCAAAACTTTGATAAATGCGCACCGGGTCGGAGGAACTTAACACCGTTACCGCACTGCCCAGTTTGATCTTTTTTGTTACGGAAGCGGCTGCAGCCAGCACCACCTCGGGCACCGACACCGCGTAATCCGGCCGGTGGTGTTCGCCAATCCCGAAAAATTCAATACCTGTTTCATCCATCAATTGAATCTCTTTGATCAGTTCGCGCAGGCGATCGCCCGCAGAAAGCGGTTGGCCTTTTGCATCGTAATGGTTGTCGCCAAACATGCCTATTCCCAATTCCATAGTTTACAAGATGTTTAAAGATGTAAAGACCCGCAAAAGAACGATTAAGTTCCTGAACGCGGGCAAAGTTTGGTTATCTCTTTACGAAAGGAACAGGCGTGGGCCTCGCTCTTGAAAACTTCTTATCATCGTTTCCCATCGCCCCTTCTTTTTATGCTTTACCTTTTCCCAACCCTGCTGCAGCATGGTTATGGCATAGGCACTTACAAAGGTTTGCGCACACTGTCGCATGGCGGGGCTGATGCGGGCTACCGCACCATGTTGTCGATGTTTCCTTACCAATAATTGTCGATAGCGGTGTTCAGCAATTGTCGATAGCGGTGTTCAGCAACCTGGCTTCATTCAGTTCCGGGGGTTTGAGCTATGCCATTGCCGATGCCTTTGTAGAAAGTGAGTACAAACCGGAACCACCAAAGGAAGCGCCCACTTCTCCGATTTTTTCACAAGCCGGTTGTTATCAATTGCCCTTACTTGGTCGATCATTATGTAACAATCTTCTTTGAGCCCAAACTTTGATGTTTTAAGGTGAACTCTAAGTATTTCTGAGTCTGGTTTTACATTTGTCGTTATTCGGTAAATGATAGTCGATGGGTGCTCTTTATTCGCAAGTCGGTTTGAACAATAATGAATGGCCGGATTTTTTCGGCTTCCGTCCCCATTCTTGGATTTAGGTCAGCAATCCAGATTTGGAATGGTTTAATCTTCATCATTCAGCTTTTCAAAATCAGCCAAAACCTCGAGGTAGTCCTTGGCAACGATTTTTGATTCTTCACTCAACTGTTTTGAAAAGCAACTGCTATGAAGGCGATTGTAGAATTCGATAGCTTCGTTAATATAGCCGTTGGCGGAAATGGCAGAGCGACCGTGCTTCTATTAAGCGACAGGTGAATACTTGATAGCTTTTGGACGGTTAAACCCACATTTTGAGTAACTTTGACCAAGACTAAATTTTAATATAAGAAGACTTGAAAACTCATCATAAAATAATAAACGGAGACAGCAGACAAATGACTGAATTGCCTGATAATTCAGTGCATTTGGCTATAACTTCGCCTCCCTATTGGCAGCTAAAGGACTACGGCACAGACAACCAAATCGGCTTCCACGACAGTTACGAGAATTACATCAACAACCTGAATTTGGTTTGGAAAGAGTGCTACCGCACTCTCCACAACGGTTGCAGATTGTGTGTAAACATAGGCGACCAATTTGCCCGTGCTGTTTACTATGGACGTTACAAAGTCATTCCTATTCGTGAAGAAATTATCAAGTTCTGCGAGAACATCGGCTTTGATTATATGGGTGCTATCATTTGGCAAAAGGTAACAACCTCCAACACAACAGGCGGTGGCGTTCAAATGGGTTCATATCCCTACCCAAGAAACGGAATTTTGAAATTGGATTACGAGTTTATTCTTGTATTCAAAAAATTAGGCGACAGTCCGAAACCCACCAAAGAACAAAAAGAACTATCCAAAATGACTGCCGAAGAATGGAACACATTTTTTGCAGGTCATTGGAACTTTGCAGGAGCAAGGCAAAGCGGACATATCGCAATGTTCCCCGAAGAATTGCCAAGACGACTAATAAAAATGTTTTCTTTCGTTGGCGAAACTGTGCTTGACCCATTCGCAGGAAGTGGAACAACAGCTTTAGCAGCGAAAAATACAGACAGAAATTCGGTTGGTTATGAAATCAATCCTGAATTTGTTCCAATCATCAAAGAAAAATTGGAAGTTCATCAGAAAGACATAGATGGAACAACTTATGAGTTTCTGGAACAAGAACCGATAAAAACCGACTTTGAAAAAGAAACTGAAAAACTTCCTTACATTTTCAAAGATCCGCATACACTTGACAAAAAAATTGATGTAAAAAAACTTCAATTCGGCTCAAAGATAGACAAGGACAGTTCAACGAAACGAGAAGAATTGTTTACAGTCAAAGAAGTTATCAGTCCCGAAAAAATTCGGTTAAGCAACGACTTGACAATAAAACTTCTTGGAGTAAAAGAAGACCCTGTAATTAACGGCAAAGCAACTTCATTCCTGATTGAAAAAACAAAAGGTAAACGAGTGTTTCTGAAATACGACAATGTAAAGCACGATAGTGAAAATAATTTGCTTTGCTATCTCTACCTTGAAAATAAGACATTCATCAATGCTCATTTAATCAAAAACGGTTTGGTGCAAGTGGACAGCGATATTGATTTCAAATACAAAGACAAATTCTTAAACCTCTTGCAACAAACCAATGGCTAAAGAGTGGATTTTAAATAGTGCGATGAATCGCTTCCAACTGAATTTTAAAAAGAATGTTGGACCAACTTCTGAATCAATACGAAAATGCTCACCTAAAAATCTTGACGAATGGCGTGAGTATTATTTTAGCAACGTAAAACCAAGAGAACACATTATTGAACTTGGCAAAAAACTCTACACTAAAATCACTGAAGTAATTCAATCGGAAGTTGCTGATGTAACGGAGCAAGATTGCATTGATTATATGATGCAACTTGTTATTGATAGAACGTATGATGGATACGTAACCGATCTATGGGCAACTTCAAGAGATTTTGAAAGTAAAAATTGAGCCAGCCCCCGATGAATGGGACAGATTGTTCAATGTTGACTTTTTTATAAAAGTGGGTGAGAAATTTATCGGACTACAAATCAAACCCGTTTCTTTTGGCAGCGGAGCACAACTTCCCGAAATTTTCAAAGAGAAAAACATTCAAGAAGAAACACACAAACAGTTTACAGAAGGATTTGGCGGCAAGGTTTTCTACATCTATTCAATAAAGAATGGTGAGAAAAAGGAAATCTACAACAAAGAAGTTATCGATGAGATTGCCGCAGAAATCAAAAGTTTGACAAAATGAAGGCAATATCCACATCCGCCAACAGCGGTTTTGGCGTAATGGCGGGTGCAGTGCTTCATATAACAGTTTTGTGGTAGGATCAAGTGCAGTTCTTCGATTGAACGTTTGTGCCTAAAATCCGCCACTACGCCAAGCCGCAAAACGTTCCGGTTCTTTTTTGCTTTGGTCAAGATTTTCGCAGTCTCTTGAAAAATATCGTCTTCCCGTTTTGATGATAGATCGTTCATAAGTATATGCTTTAAATATACTCCGAATTTGCGCCATACACGGGTGTTAGCGTTTATGCCGGTAGAAAGCTCTTAGATGAAAGAAGACGATTCTTTGCTGTAGGTCAACGTAAGCCGGTGCATGGCCCGCGTACAGGCCACATACAGCATGCTGCGGTCTACTTCGGTGTGATAGTTGCGCGCAGAAACAAAAGGTACAATCACCTCATCGAACTCCAACCCCTTGGCCAGGTGGGCCGAGGTAACGGTAATGCCGTCTTTGAAGGTGGCACTCTCGGGTGTAAGCAAGTGCACACCCGGCTGCTTTAACTTGTTATAAACAACTTGCGCTTGCTCCAGGGTTTTGCAGATGATGCCCAGCGATTGAAATCCGGATTCGCTGAACCTGAGGAAGAGGCTTTGTATTTTCTGCATCTCCTCGTCATTGCTTGCACAGCCCAGCACCTCTGGTTCGGCACCGTGCCGCTCTAACGGCACCAGGTGCGGGTTGGGTTTAACGCGCAGCGAAAACTGCACGATCTGCCAGGTAGAACGGTAGCTGCGATACAACTTCACTACCTCACCATTGGGAAAAACTTCTTCGATGGTTTCAGCAGACGATGCGCTGTACGGATTCACGGTCTGGCTAACATCGCCCAGAATGGTTTTTTTGCAGGTAAACAACCGCGACAACACAGCATATTGCACAGGTGTGTAGTCCTGCATTTCATCCACCAGCAGGTGTTTCACGTGGTCGTAGCGCGGGGCGCCATCCAGGCGTATCTGGCAATAGATCAACGGAAACACATCGGCATACTCCAAACGGCCACCCGGCAAGGTTTGAAAAAGTTCGGGTTTGCCCAGCCATTGAAAGAAGTCGCGATATAAATCCAACACGTTGCTGAAGCGGAACATGGCGGGTACAGCTTGCCAGATGCGCGCTTTTTCGCCACCCGAAAGCTTGCGGCCGGCTTCATTGCGCACATATTGGGTCACCTCCCTGGCTACCTCCGGCAATCTTTTCAGAATGGGCAACCGCGAATACGAACGGAAGCGTTCGTGTATGTAGGGAAAGGGAACGGTAACACCCGCCACTTTCAACTCACCAAAAGTGAAATAGTTATTTTCTGCGTAGATAAAATAGCGGTTGAGCTGACTCAGAAAATCGAACGATGCCTTGAAGCGCATACGCTCGATGTAGGCAGCGTCCGGCTCTTGCAGCAGTGTTTCCACCTGCTCGAAAAAAGGTTGAAAGGCCACCTTGTGCTCCAGCAACTCTGCGGCAAGTTCTTCCATGCCCATTTCCGGTATGTGCTCTTCGCCCAATTCGGGCAATACGTTCGAGATGTAGTCGGCAAAAACTTTGTTGGGCGAGAGAATCAATATGTCTTTGCTGGCCATGCTTTCGCGGAAGCGGTAAAGCAAAAAGGCAATGCGATGTAACGCGATGGATGTTTTGCCCGAGCCGGCCACCCCCTGAATAATCATGGCCGGGGCGCTTTCGTTGCGAATCACCTCGTTTTGGTCGCGCTGAATGGTGGCCACGATGTTTTTCATCTTGTCGTCACGCGATTTGCTCAGTTCTTTCTGCAGCACATCGTCATGAATGTTCAGGTCGTTTTCGATCATGAACTCCATTTTACCATCGCGTATTTTGTATTGGCGTTTCAGTTCCACTACGCCCTGCACGTTGCCAGCCGGTGTTCGGTACGAGGCCTCGCCCTTTTCGAAATCGTAAAACAACGAAGACACGGGTGCACGCCAATCGTAGATGTGGTTGGTACGGTCGTCAGAAAAAGTATGGATGCCGATATAAACCGGTAGCGTTGCTTCGCCTGCCTGGCGGAAGTCTACCCGCCCGAAGTAAGGCGAAGAGAGCAATTTCATGAGCTTCCGTTTGCGCACTTCGGCTGACTCGCCCGTGAAGGCCATGCGGTCTATGCTTTGCCCGGCCGCCACATGGTCGGCCTCGTCCAGCCCCGACTGGTGCTCGAACAGATACTCTTTCTTTTGCCGTAACTCGGTAACGTGCTGCCGTACCCGCTCATCGGCCCGCCTGATGGCAACCTGTAGTTTTTCCTTGATCTCTTCGAGGTGGGCGCGTTCTTCGGCTTCTGTGGCTGCAAACATCAATTCAAAAAAAAGTGAACCGCGAAATTACGGCTTTTAAGCGGCAGAACGGGTGTTAATTTTTAGTTTGATGGCCACAACGCATTTGCGCGCAGAAAGTTGATGATTCGGCCTTGCTGTCGTTCATGATGACGCAAGTGCATTTCTGGGTTTATGGCAAATACTCCTGGGCCGCGGAGGCTCACGCTTCGTACAACTCCAGTGGCAGGCCATCGGGGTCGGCAAAGAAAGTAAATCGTTTGCCGGTAAACTCATCTACTCGTATGGGTTCCGTCTTCACCCCTTTGTTGAAGAGCTCGGCCACGGCTGCATCGAGGTTGATAACGGTAAAGGCAAGGTGCCGCAACCCTGCCGCTTCGGGTCGGCTTGGGCGGGCCGGGGGATTGGGAAAGGAGAACAACTCAATGACATAACGGTTGTTCAGCGCCAGGTCAAGTTTGAAAGACTGGCGCTCTGCACGATAATGTTCTGCCAATACGGTGAGCCCCAACGTTTCGGTGTAAAACTTTTTAGACCGTTCGTAGTCGGAACAGATAATGGCAATGTGGTGAATGGCTGACAGCAAGAGGGTAAATTGTAGCGCCTAAAATAAGCACTTAATTCTTGCCCCGGGTTTCTATATTTGCCAATCGTTTTCAATTCATCCAAAAGCTATGAGTTTCCGCATCGAGAAAGACACTATGGGCGAGGTAAAAGTACCTGCCGACAAGTACTGGGGCGCACAAACCGAGCGTTCGCGCAACAACTTTAAAATTGGCCCCGAGGCCAGCATGCCGAAGGAGATTATCTACGCCTTCGCTTACTTGAAGAAGGCAGCCGCCATGGCCAATCACGAACTGGGTGTATTGGCTGCAGACAAGAAAGACCTGATTGCCAAAGCGTGCGATGAGATACTGGCCCACCAACTTGATGATCAGTTTCCGCTGGTGATCTGGCAGACCGGCTCGGGCACACAGAGCAACATGAACGTAAATGAAGTGGTTGCCTACCGTGCCCATGTATTATCGGGTGGTAAGTTGACCGATGAAAAGAAAGTGCTGCACCCCAACGATGACGTAAACAAATCGCAATCCTCCAACGATACATTTCCCACGGCCATGCACATTGCGGCCTACAAGCAGGTGGTAGAAATTACAATTCCGGGGATGCAAAAGCTGCGCGATACACTCGCCAAGAAATCGGCCGCCTACAAAGACATTGTAAAGACCGGCCGCACGCACTTTATGGATGCCACACCCCTTACGCTGGGGCAGGAGTTTTCGGGCTACGTGCAACAAATTGATAATAGTATACGGGCCCTGAAAAATGCTTTGGAAGCCGTGCGCGAGTTGGCGCTCGGTGGCACGGCCGTAGGCACCGGCCTGAATGCACCCAAAGGGTACGATGTATTGGTAGCAAAAAAGATTGCCGAGCTAACGGGCTACCCTTTTGTAACCGCCCCCAACAAATTTGAAGCACTTGCTGCTCACGATGCCATGGTGGAACTTTCGGGCGCCCTGAAACGTGCAGCCGTGGCGTTAATGAAAGTTGCCAACGACATACGCATGCTCAGCTCAGGCCCACGCTCAGGCATAGGCGAGATCATCATTCCCGACAATGAGCCCGGCTCTTCCATTATGCCGGGCAAGGTAAACCCTACCCAGCCCGAGGCACTTACCATGGTGTGTGCACAGGTAATTGGCAACGATGTGGCAGTGTCAGTAGGCGGTGCCACCGGCCATTTCGAACTGAACGTGTTTAAACCCGTAATTGCCGCCAACGTATTGCAGTCTGCCCGCCTGCTGGGCGATGCCTGCGTGTCTTTCAACGACAAGTGTGCCGAGGGTATTGAGCCTAACCTGCCCATCATCAAGCAGCACATGGAGAACTCGCTGATGCTGGTTACCTCATTGAATCCGCACATTGGCTACGAAAATGCAGCCAAGATTGCCAAGAAGGCACACAAAGAAAACAAGACGTTGCGCGAGGCGGCCATCGAGTTGGGCTTGCTCACTTCCGAACAGTTCGACCAGTGGGTACGGCCTGAGAAGATGGTGTAACCCACCATCGGCATGTACAATTCAAAAAAGTTTTATTACTTTTATCTGATTAAACATCTTAACCCAGCGTAATGAAATGGTCATTCGCACACTTTAGGTGGATATGATCATGACACAAGACCTCCAATCAAAAATTATAAACACACATGAAAACTAGATTTTTATTCGTCTGCCTGGCTTTGATTTTTTCCGGCACGCAAGTTTTCGCCCAGCTCTCCAAAAAGGAGAAGAAGGAATGGAAGAAGAAAGCCAAAGAATACAAAACGAACCCCGCTGCCCTGAAGCAGCTCACCGAAGACAAACAGACCGCAGACAACAGCGTGGTTGATCTGTCGGGTAAGGTGAAGAGCCTGCAGTCTACCATCAGCGACAAAGACGCACGCATTGCGGAACTCGAAGACCAAATTTCGCGCATGCGCAGTGAACTGAATGCCACCAAGGCAGAGTTGGCCCAACTGCGGGCTGCACCGCCTGTAAACCCCATGGATTTTTCCAAAGGGGTGGTATTCAAAGTGCAGGTAGGCGCGTTTAAAAACAAAGACCTCTCCAAGTATTTCGACAACAACCCCAACTTTGGCGGTGAAGCTGCCGACAAAGATGCCAACGAGCCACAAAAAATCACCATCGGTATCTTCCGCGACTATTGGGAGGCCGACACCTTCAAAAAATACATGCGCGAAATGGGCGTAAAAGATGCCTGGATTGTTCCGTACAAAGACGGAGTGCGCGTAGAAATTAAAGATGTGCTCGAAGGCGTAGTGGCCGACCAGTCCACCGAAAAGAAATAAGCTTTACCTAAGCTTAAACCCGGAGAAAGCAGCTTGGCAACGAGCTGCTTTTTTTGTGCCCACCCGCAAGTATTCATTACTTTTACCGGATGGTTCGCCTCCTTTTATTGCTGTTTGCATTGCCCCTGGTGGCTCATGGTCAGTTGCGTCTATCGCGCCTCGAACTAAAACCGAAAGAAGAATTTCGGCTGGCAGAAGGCGACATCATTGTGGCCGACACCCTTGTGATGGGAGACTCTTCGGCCATCTGGCTCAATAGCGCACTGAAAGACAACTTTATCCACGCCAAGATGCTAAGGGCCGGCAAGGGGGCGCGTATTATAGGAGCTGGGCAGGCCGGCAACCGCGGCAAAGACGGACCGCGCGGGCTGAGCCCCACGGGCCCCTGTATGGATGGTGCTTTTGGAAAGGGTGGCACGGGTGGCACGCATGGCGAATCGGGCGTTAACCTTTCGCTCTACATCAACGAGTGGAACATTGAAGGATCGCTGCTGATTGACCTGCGGGGCGGAGACGGAGGCGATGGCGGACATGGAGGCGTGGGTGGCGGAGGCAGCACGGGTACCCGCGTGTGTACGGGTGGCAACGGAGGTGTTGGTGGCAATGGCGGCACGGGCGGCAATGGGGGCGATGGCGGAACACTTTCGATTTACTGTAAGAATTGTTTGTATGTGCGTAGCTGGCTCGGTGAAAAATTGCTGGTTCGCAACTTTGGCGGCTTTGCAGGCCTGGGAGGCAACGGGGGTCTGGGTGGCTCTGCCGGCTTAGGTGCTTTTGGCGACACCAGTAAAGACGGTAAAAATGGTGCCAAGGGTAAAGCGGGCACCGCAGGCGAGCAGGGCATGCCCGGCTCCATCAACTTTGAACTAAACTGACATGAACAAAAGATGGATATACAAGCCCATTCCTTCCACACAGCGGGTGGAGGAGATCAGTAAATCCATCAACCTGAACTCTTACCTCTCAGCCATACTCATTCAACGGGGCATTACCGATTTCGACTTGGCCAAAAATTTCTTTCGCCCCACACTGCAGCAGTTGCACGATCCGCTGCTGATGCAAGACATGGACAAGGCAGTGGCGCGGCTGCACAAAGCCATCGTGAATGAGGAGAAGATACTGATCTATGGTGACTATGACGTAGATGGCACCACGGCCGTATCGGTGGTGCACAGTTACCTCACCACGTTTTACCCCCACGTTGACTTTTACATACCCGACCGGCACGCAGAAGGATACGGTGTTTCGGAGCGCGGCATACAATGGGCTGAAGAAAACGGTTTCTCGTTGATTGTGGCGCTTGACCTGGGCATTAAGGCCAGCGACATGGTGGTGTTGGCGCGCCACAAGGGAATAGACTTTATCATTTGCGATCACCACTTGCCAGGGCACGAAATTCCACAGGCCGTGGCCGTGTTAGATCCGAAAAGGGACGACTGCACCTATCCTTTTCAGGAGTTGAGCGGCTGTGGTATCGGCTTCAAGTTGATTCAGGCCTATGCCCGCCAGTACCGGCAAGAAGAAGAAGTTTATCAATACCTCGACCTGGTAGCTGTGAGCATCGCTTCCGACATTGTGTCTATCAATGGCGAAAACCGGGTGCTGGCCTTTCATGGGCTAAAAAAACTCAACGAAAATCCTTCGCCCGGGCTCAAGGCTTTGAAAGACATTGCCGCCATCAAAACCGACCTGGACATTTCGGGTGTGGTGTTTACGCTGGGTCCACGCATCAACGCAGCAGGCCGCGTGGCACACGCAAGGGGTGCCGTTGAGTTGCTGATTGCTAAAACGGAAGAAGAAGCAAATGCTCTGGCAGAGAAGGTAAACATCAAGAACGATTTGCGCAGGGAGTTCGATGCCAACATTACGGAAGAAGCCATTGCCATGATTGAGGGCGATGAGCGCCTTTTGCAGGCCAAGTCTACCGTGCTTTACAAGAATACCTGGAACAAGGGCGTAATCGGCATTGTGGCTGCCCGCTGCGTGGAGAAATTTTATCGCCCTACCGTCATCTTAACCGAGTCGAACGAAAAGATTACAGGCTCGGCCCGCAGCGTAAACGGCTTCGATCTGTACGAGGCCATTGCGGCCTGCAGCGACCTGCTCGAAAAATTCGGGGGGCACAAATATGCTGCTGGCCTTACGCTGGAGCCAGCCAACCTGGAGGCCTTTCAACAGCGCTTTGAAGAAGTGGTTGCCGAACGGCTGACAGATGAAATGCGCATACCGGTGGTAGACATCGATATCACCGTGCACTTCGATGCCATTACGCCTAAGTTTGTATCGGTACTCAAGCAGATGGCACCATTTGGCCCCGAAAATCCCAAACCGGTTTTTGAGGCACGAAATGTGTACGTTATGAATTCGTTGGGTTCGTTCAAAGACAAACACATTCGTTTTTTGGCAGCCCAATTGGGCAACGAAAATGTGTTCAACGTTGTAGGGTTCGATTGTATGGAACACTATAACCGCCTGTCGCAAGGCGAACGTTTCCGCATGGCATTTACCATCGAAGAAAACACATACAATGGTGTTACTTCGGTGCAGTTGAGAATCAAAGACATTAAATTCGATTGATATGGTTTTGCGGGCAGATAACCTGGTAAAGAAGTACAAAAAGCGCACCGTGGTAAACAACGTGTCGGTAAGGGTGGAACAGGGCGAAATTGTGGGGTTACTGGGTCCGAATGGTGCAGGAAAAACCACGAGCTTCTACATGATTGTGGGTTTAATTAAACCCAACGAGGGGCAGATCTTTCTGGAAGACCAAAACATTACCGATTTGCCCATGTACAAGCGGGCCAAACTCGGCATCGGTTACCTGGCGCAAGAGGCATCTGTGTTTCGCAAGCTTACCGTAGAAGAAAACCTGATGGCACCACTGGAAATGCGTGATATCAACAGCCGCGACCGCAAAGAAAAAGTAGAGCAGCTTTTGGAAGAATTCAGCCTTACCCACGTGCGCAAAAGCCTGGGCATGGTGCTTTCGGGTGGCGAACGCAGGCGAACAGAAATTGCGCGAGCCCTGGCCGTAGACCCCAAGTTTGTGCTGCTCGATGAGCCCTTTGCCGGTGTAGACCCGATTGCCGTAGAAGAAATTCAGGGCATTGTGGCGCGCCTCAAGCGCAAGAACATCGGCATATTGATTACAGACCACAATGTGGACGAAACGCTTTCCATTACAGACCGCGCCTACCTGATGGTGGAAGGAAAACTATTCCGTGCAGGCAATGCCGAAGAACTGGCCAACGACCCCATGGTGCGCAAGGTGTATCTGGGCCAGAACTTCCAGCTGCGAAGAGCCAAGGTAACAGAACAGGAATAGGCTGTAAAACCGCCCGAAGTCACCCGCTGCAGAGGCGCCAGGTTTACGCGTACTCACGATTTGTTTATCAACTGGCTCCACCTATTTTTGAGTTTCGCCTGAACCATGCAGATACTCAATTCTATTCTTACCTGGGTCATGAAAAAGCGCATCCACCAGATGGAGCTGTTCATGAAGTATCCGCACGAGGTGCAGGACGAAGTGCTGAAAAAACTTATCGTAACGGCCCGCGATACGGAGTTTGGTCAGAAATACGGCTTCGAGAGCATTTTATCCTACGAAGATTTCCGCAACCGCATACCCATACACACCTACGAGCAGATGTTTCCCTACGTGGAACGCCTGATGGCGGGCGAGCAAAACGTGCTGTGGCCATCGGAGATCAAGTGGTTCGCCAAATCATCGGGCACCACCAATGCGCGCAGCAAATTTATCCCCGTTTCGCCCGAAGCATTGGAAGACTGTCACTTCAAGGGCGGTAAGGATCTAATCTCGATATACGTAAACAACTACCCTGACACAGAGATGTTTTCCGGCAAGGGGCTGGCCGTGGGTGGAAGTTTGCAGGCCAATGAATATGATCCCACTTCTTCTTCGCATTATGGTGATGTGTCTGCGGTGATCATGCAGAACCTGCCTCCATGGGCACAGTTCATTCGCACGCCCAGCCTGGAAACTGCGTTGATGAGCAACTGGGAGGAAAAAATTGAAAAGCTGGCGGCAGAAACCGCCAAAGTAAACGTAACCAACATTGCGGGCGTGCCCACCTGGACGGTGCTGCTCATCAAACGCATTGTGGAAATGGAGAAGAAGAACAACATTCTGGAGGTGTGGCCCAACCTGGAGGTGTTCTTCCATGGGGCGGTGGCGTTCAAGCCCTACCGTAATTTGTTCAAGTCGCTGATACCGGGCGACCGCATGCGCTATTGGGAAACCTACAATGCCAGCGAAGGCTTTTTCGGCATACAAGACCGCAGCGATTCGGAAGACCTGTTGCTGATGTTGGACTATGGTGTGTTTTACGAGTTTATTCCTACCGAAGAATTGGAGAAAGAACACCCGCGCGCCATTGGCTTGGCCGGTGTAGAGCTGGGTAAAAATTATGCCATGGTGATTACCACCAACGCAGGGCTTTGGCGCTACAACATTGGCGACACGGTGAAGTTTACCAGCCTGGCGCCTTACCGGATACGCATTTCGGGCCGCACCAAACACTTCATCAATGCTTTTGGGGAGGAGGTGATCATAGAAAATGCAGAGGCGGCCATTACACGTGCCTGCGAACAAACCGGTGCAGTAATCGACAACTTTACGGCCGCGCCTGTATTTCTGGAAAAAGACAAACGGGGCGGGCACGAGTGGATCATCGAATTCAAAGTAAGGCCCGGCAACCTGGATGAGTTTACGCGCATACTCGATGAAACCCTGCGCAAAATCAACAGCGACTACGATGCCAAGCGCGCCCACGACCTGGCGCTGGTAGCACCCAAGGTGCACAGTGTAGCCGAAGGCACTTTTTACAGTTGGATGAAAAAGCGCGGCAAACTGGGTGGCCAGAACAAAGTGCCGCGCCTCAGCAATTCGCGCGAATACGTGGAGGAAATTCTGGAGATGATCAGGTGACGTTTTGCTTGCCTGGTTGCAGCAGGAAATACAGAACGAGCAATATGAGCAACGCAATCAACACCAGCGCCAGAACAATTACCAATCCCTGTTTTTGCGGCATGGTAAGCAGTTCTCTCAAGCGCATTTTGTTGGAAACAAAAAACAACAATGCGAAAAACAGGACACTTCCAGCAAATATTATGATGAGGGCGCCCGTTTCCATACCGAGAGCTATTTAGGCAACATATAATACGAGCCCCTTCAAATACTCTCCTTCGCGGTGATAGATTGATACCGGGTGGTCTGCAGGCTGCCCCATGTGTTGCAGCACTTGTATGTTGCGGCCAGCCTGAATTGCGGCCGATACGATGGTATCGTAAAACAACTGGCGGTCTACCACCTGCGAGCAGGAAAAGGTAAACAAGATGCCACCCGACTGAATTTGCCGCATGGCTTCCGCATTCAATCTCTGGTAACCCTTCATGGCCTGGTGCCGCGCGTCTTTATGTTTGGCAAAGGCGGGAGGATCCAGAACAATCAGGTCGTACCTGTTGTGTTTGTCTTTCAGAAAATCGAATGTGTCATCGGTATAGCACGCATGGTGTGCCGCATCAAAGCCATTTAATTCAATGTTTTTTCGTGTGAGTGCAATTGCTTTTTCCGAGGCATCCACCGAGTGAACCAGCTCGGCACCACCCTGCAGCGCATACACCGAAAATCCACCCGTGTAACAGAAAGTGTTGAGCACCTTCCGCCCTCGGGCATAGTGGCCAAGCAATTGGCGGTTTTCGCGCTGGTCTAAGAAGAAGCCCGTCTTCTGCCCTTCTTCCCAGTCTACCAAAAACTTATGGCCGTGCTCTTGTACCACGTGCGGGACAATGCCGATGCCGTGCAGGTATTCGTTGGTGGTTTGCTCCAGGGTGCCCTGGCTCTTGTAATATACACCGTGGGCCATGTCGCCCAGCACGGAAGTCAGCGCAGCAGCAATCCACGTTCTGTCGTGGTGCATGCCGTGCGAATGGGCCTGCATCACAGCCATACCGTTGTACATGTCTACAATCAGGCCCGGTAATCCATCGCCTTCACCGTGCAGCAGGCGAAACGCGTTGGTATGTGGTTGAATAACACCCGTGGCCATTCTTTGCCGCAGCGCGGCCGCCATGCGGGTAGCGTAAAAATTTTCACCGGGGGCCTGTGCGCCAAAGCTCAGCATGCGCACGGTGATGCTGCCCTTCTGGTAATGACCAAAGCCTAGCACCTGTTGGTTGGCATCGAGCACACGCACCCAGCAGCCATCGGTAAGGCCGCTATCATAGTGGTGAATGGCGCCCGAAAAAACCCATGGGTGCCTGCGCAATACGGAATGCTCTTTGCCCCGCTTCAGCACAATAGACTTATCAACAGAAAACATGCGGGCAAAAATAGGGTATTTCAATCGGCACACCGCGCCCCCTGCTTGACACAGAAAAAATCGTTTACTAAAATGCAGGTGCTATGAAAACAAAAATCACCTCCTGGACCAGTGTAGCCTTGCTTTTGGTGGCCTGTCATTCGAATCCGGAAACGGCAGAACAGGCCACAACAGCAGCCGGTGAAAAAGTATTGACCACTCCTGAGGAACCCACACAGGACACCTTTCAGGACCTGCCGGCTGGTGCCCTAACCGAAACATTTGAAGATACCCCTGGCGTGGTGAGGGTGGTTGTAAAAAATGGAGCGAACTTTTCGCTCCTCGGCAGTTACAAAAACAAGAAACGAGAGGGTAATTGGGTTGAATACCACCCCAACGGCCTGGTAAAATCGATAACACCCTATGTAAATGGAAAAATAGAAGGCCTTTATGTAGAGCTAGGCAACAACGGCACACTCGAGAAAAGATGCCAATACCACAACGGCATGCGCCATGGCGAGTACAAAGAATTTAACTATGCCACGGTGAAGGAAGAGCGTACCTACGTGAATGACAAACTAGAGGGCCTGGTAAAAGTGTATTACCCCAACGGTAAGTTGATGGAAGAGGGCAGCTACAAAAATGGCACCCGCGATGGCCTCTCGAAATGGTATGACCAGAATGGCAACCTTTCGATTGAATACGAGTACAAAAATGGCGAATTGGTGAAAAAATGAAGGCTTGAAACTTAAATCCGAAAGATTTCGTATTTACTACGCACCCGGAAATTTTGACAGAGCGATTCAGGAAAAATGGAACAAATAAAAGACAAAATTTCGCGTTGAAAAAAGTTGGTGTGTCATTTGCCCGGGAAATTGATATCAAAACACAAGTGAAAAACAGAGAGCTATGAAACAGTTTGGAACGCTTTTGTTGGCAGCGATGGTGGGCAGCGGCATCACCATAGCTGCGTATGATTGGTGGGGAGACACGCGTGAAGGCGTACGGATTGAGCATGTTACAGGCACGCCTACCGCGCAAGTGGCTTACCGCACGAATGAACGCGGAGAATTGGTGCCATTGGATTTTACCGCCACAGCGGCTAAAGTTACGGCTGCGGTAGTGCACATACGTTCTACCTCTACAGCCACCGCATCCAGGCGCGAAGCACAAGATCCATTCCAGTTCTTTTTCGGTCCGCAAGGACCCATACAACGCGGGCCGAGTCAGAGTACGGGCTCTGGCGTAATCATCAACGCAGATGGTTACATTGTTACCAATAACCATGTGGTGGAAGGTGCCGACCTTGTAGACGTTACGTTGGCCGACAACCGCAGTTTCAAGGCAGAAGTAATTGGAACGGATCCCGATACAGATCTGGCCCTTTTGAAGATCAACCAAAAAGGGTTACCCTATCTGTCTTTCATTAATTCTGACAATACCAAAGTGGGCGAATGGGTGTTGGCTGTGGGCAATCCTTTCAACCTCAATTCTACTGTTACTGCGGGTATCATCAGCGCGAAGGGCCGCAACATCGGCATCATCAACAGCAATGCGCAAAATGCCGAGGCTCAACGCACGGCCATCGAATCGTTTATCCAAACCGATGCGGCCATCAATCCGGGTAACAGCGGTGGTGCTTTGGTAAACCTGAATGGTGAGTTAATTGGCATCAATACCGCCATTGCCAGCACCACAGGTGCCTATGCTGGTTACGGTTTTGCGGTGCCATCAAATATAGTGAGCAAGATTGTAGAAGACCTGCTGGCCTACGGCACCGTGCAACGCGGCTGGTTGGGCATATCCGTAGGTAGCGTAAATAGTGATGTGAAAAAACAATTCGATCTGGCTGTGAATGAAGGGGCCTATGTGTCGGGATTTGCGGAAGACGGTAAGAGTGCTGCTAAAGAGGCAGGGATTAAAGAAGGAGATGTGGTGGTAAAGTTGGATGATACCGAGATAAAATCAAGCACGGCATTGATCGAATACATCGGACAGAAGCGCCCGGGCGACAAGGTAACCGTAACCGTAGACCGCAAAGGAAAGAAAGTGGTGATTCCGGTAACCCTGCGCAACCGCGATGGTAATATGGAAACCGTGAAGCGTGAGGTGCGCGAAGGCGTTGCCTCTCTGGGCCTGGAACTGGAAGATGTGGCACCAACCGATCTGAAACTACTCGACCTTCCCAACGGAGTGCGCGTTAAAGAGTTGGGCAATGGAAAAGTGAGGCGCTATACCGACATGCGCGAAGGATTTATTATTACACATATAGATAATGTGGCTGTTAAATCGGCTAAAGAAATAAATGATATATTGAAAAAGAAAAAAGAAGGTGAGACGGTGCTGTTCTCGGGCGTGTATGAAGATTATCCGCGCGAGTACATCTACGCCTTACGCATGTAAAACCAAACGTTCTAATATGAGGAGACTGTTTAAGAAGGGACAGCGTGTCCGCAGCAAGATTGATGGAAAAGTGGTAGAGGTTCTCAAGTACATCAAAAGCAACTTGGTAGAAGTAAAGTGGTTCGATCTGGAAGCCAAAGAGGTAAGGATCAATAAAATCAAGGAAGACAAGTTATCCGAGGCAGCCTAGCAACTGCCAGCCAGCCACTCGGTAAAAACGTACCGAGTGGCTGTGTTTTTTCCATCATCGCGCTGATCGCCCTCCGTCAGCATCTTTGGGCCTATGCCAGGCTGAGAACAAAATATTGCCCGCGGCTACCCACGTATAGCCGGTTTCTCAGCACCCTTTTGCTTGGGCTGCGATTATCTGAAGTGTGCAGGCCTCAAAAAGACTGAAGTGATTAACTTTACCATAACATTTGCCTGGCAGATGGGTTTTAACAAAAACTTTGTCTTATCAAAAAGTTCGACATTCCCGCCTATTACCGCTCGTCTTTAACGGGCCGCGTAAAAGAAGCGCGCAGAAAACAAGATCTGCGCAAGCAGGATTTTTCGCCCGCCCTGCTCGACTTCGGCCCCGTGCAGTTTTACATCGCCCGTCACTTCGGCTTCTGCTATGGCGTGGAGAACGCCATCGAAATAAGTTACAAAGCACTGGAAGAAAACCCGAATAAGAACGTATACCTCCTCAGCCAGATGATACACAACCAGGAAGTGAACAACGACCTGCAAAGCAGAGGTATTCGCTTTATACTCGACACAGATGGCACGCAGTTCATTCCCTGGCAGGAGATTGGCAAAGAAGACGTGGTAATCATCCCGGCTTTTGGTACAACGCTAGAGATTGAGCACATGCTACTCGATAAAGGGGTGGAGGTGCAGAAGTACAATACAACCTGCCCCTTTGTGGAGAAGGTTTGGAACCGGGCCGAAAAGCTGGGCAAGGAAAATTATACGGTGATCATACATGGCAAGCCCAAGCACGAAGAAACCAGGGCTACCTTTTCGCATAGCGCCTACCACGGCCCCTCTGTAGTGGTTCGCAACATGGACGAGGCACAGCAGTTGGCTAACTACGTGCTGGGCAGTAAGTCGCGCTCAGAATTTTTTGAAGAATTCCATGGCCGCTATTCTGATGGATTTGACCCCCAGCAGCACCTGCAGCGCGTGGGGGTGGTGAATCAAACCACCATGCTGGCCACCGAAACGCAGGCCATTGCCGATTTCTTCAGGCAACTCATGACCCAAAAATATGGCGCAGAAAATATCAGAGACCACTTTGCCGATACGCGCGACACCTTGTGCTATGCCACCAACGACAACCAGGATGCCACCTACCAGCTCTTGAAAACCGATGCAGACCTGGCTGTGGTGGTGGGAGGCTACAACAGCTCAAATACGTCACACATCGTAGAATTGTGCGAGCAGAAGTTCCCCACCTACTTCATTAACTCCGAAGATGAGATCAAGTCGGGTGTAGAGATACATCACTTCAATTATCACCGCAAAGAGAAAGTAAAAACCCACGGCTTTTTGCCAGAGAAAGAACGTGTAAAAGTCATATTAACCAGCGGTGCCAGTTGCCCCGACACGCTGGTAGACCGCGTTCTGCTCAAGTTAGTATCCTTTTTCCCCGCTGCCAAAAGTGTGGAGGAAGTGCTGATGCCCTACTCTTTATAATTTACCATGTCAGCCAGATATGTTCTTTTTTTATTCCTAATATCATATGCCGGTGAGCTTCTGTCGCAAGGAGACACCACCCGTGTTTTGGAAGAGGTGGTGGTGGCCGCTTACGCCAGCCATCGCGATGTGCTGGAAGTTCCGGCCTCCATCGGGGTGCTCGGCTCCACGGCACTGAATCGGTTCAGCAATACTTCTTTTGTACCCACGGTAAATACCGTTCCGGGTGTGCGTATGGAAGAGCGTTCGCCCGGCAGTTATCGCTTTTCCATTCGCGGCAGTTTGTTGCGGTCGCCCTTTGGCGTGCGCAACGTTAAATTTTATTGGAACGGCCTGCCATTGACAGATGGTGGGGGCAACACGTACCTCAACCTGTTGGACTTTGATGCTGTGGGAAGCATGGAGATCATCAAAGGGCCGGGCGCCAGCTTGTATGGAGCCGGTACCGGTGGCGTTGTGTTGATGAATGCTCCCGCGTTGCTGCCAACGAACAGCCTACGCCTGTCGGTATTGGGCGGCAGTTATGGATTGTTTCGTGCACAGGCAGGAGGAACGGTTCATACGGGCACTCAGTCGAAGGTGGCACTGCGTTTCAGCGGGCAGCGCGCAGATGGTTACCGCGAGCAAACCCGGATGCACCGGTTAAGTACTGGTTTGGATTGGGAGTACCGCATCACCCCCAGCGATTTATTGACCATGACCGCACTCGCTTCCAACCTGGTGTATGGCACACCCGGAGGCTTAACAGGGCAACAGTTTGCAGAGAACCCACGGCAGGCCCGACCGGCCACCCCCAGCTTGCCCGGGGCCACGGACGCTAAAGCATCGGTAACCAACAACACTCTATACACCGCCACGCGCATGGAGCATGTGTGGAACAACGCCTGGACTACCACGGCCGGCATCTTTCTGAGCCTTACGCAATTCGAAAACCCCACCATTCGCAACTATGAAGAACGCGGGGAGACCAATTGGGGCGGCCGCACCGAAACGGAGTATGCCTGGAAAGGAAAAATAGAGGGCAAGCTTACTTTTGGGGGCGAGTACCAGCGCTTTTTCTCACCGCTGTCGGTCTATCAAAACAATGCGGGTGAGAAAGGCACTCTGCAAGAACAGGACGAATTGAAAACGGCCGGAGGGTTGTTGTTTGCCCAGGCCACCTTCGAGTTGCCCGCCCGGTTTCTTCTCACCACAGGGGCCAGCCTTAATTTTTTGAAGTATGATTTACTACGCACGTCCGTATCTCCCACCATCGCGCAGCAGCGCACGTTCAATCCGCAGGTTTTCCCGCGCATAGCGTTGCTCAACAAAGTCACGGAAAACATGTCTTTGTTTGCCAGTGTAAGCGAAGGCTTTTCCCCCCCTTCGTTGGCTGAGGTGCGTCCCTCTACGGGTGCTTTTAATAACAACTTGCAGCCCGAAAAAGGGTTGAACTATGAGGCGGGTTGGCGCGGCCGCCTGGCGGGTGTTTTTGCCCTCGATGTGGTGCGCTATCATTTTCGGTTGCGCGATGCCATCGTGATACAGCGAAATGCCGAAGGGGCTGAATTTTTTGTGAATGCCGGAAGCACGCGCCAAAACGGGTGGGAGGCCACTCTGACCTTCTCGCCCGAAACGGGCAACAGCATAGTGAGCGATTTTGACTTCGTGGTGAGTGGCGCCTACAACCGGTTTACGTTTGATGACTATGTGCAGGATGGCAATGATTTTTCGGGGAATAAGTTGACCGGGGTAGCTCCCGGTTTTGTAGCAGTGCAGGCCGATGTGCGACTTAAGCAAGGGTGGTATTGGTTGTCCACCCTCCACTATTCCGACCACGCGCCTCTGAACGATGCCAACACGGCCTACGCCAGCGCCTATTGGCTGCTGGGCAGCCGCATGGGTTACCAGACAAAGCGCAGCCGTTGTCCTTTGGATTTTTTTGCCGGAATAGACAATGCACTGGATGAGGTATACAGCTTGGGCAATGATCTGAATGCCATTGGCGGACGATATTACAATGCCGCCCCCGGTCGTAATTTTTATGTGGGTATTACCTTCAATACCGCAGGCAAGCCATGAGCCCGCTGCCATCGGCCATTGTCAGCCATCTTCAGCAACAGGGAATCATCGTTCAGCGTTTTCAGCCAGTTGCAGGTGGTTGCATCAACCAGGGCGGGAAAATCACGACCCCCGAGGGACACTTCTTTCTGAAATGGAACCACGCGACAAAGTTTCCGCAGATGTTTCTGGCCGAAGCCAGGGGCCTGCAAATCATCAGGCAGACCGAAAGCATTAGGGTGCCAGCGGTGGTGCAGGTGGCACAGACTGAAGAATGGCAGTACCTGTTGCTGGAGTGGGTAGATGGCGTTGCTCCTTCCGCACATGATTGGCACACGCTGGGCGAGCAACTTGCTGCGCTTCATCACCACAGCAGTACGCACTTTGGCCTGGATCATGACAACTACATTGGGTCGTTACCACAGAAAAATACCCCTACGGACAATTGGATTCCGTTCTTGATCGAATACAGACTTACGCCCCAATTGGCCTTGCTAAATAACACCGCCATCAGCAAAGGCATGCAGAAGGTGATGGCGCGCCTGGCAGACTTGCTTCCAACTGAGCCTCCGGCCCTATTGCATGGCGATTTGTGGCGCGGAAATTTAATTACCGATGCGCTGGGCCAGCCGTGCTTGATCGACCCGGCCGTGTATTACGGGCACCGTGAAGCCGAGTTGGCATTTACACGGCTCTTTGGTGGGTTTGAGCACGGGTTTTATGATGCCTACCACCAGGCCTTTCCGCTGCAGCCAGGGTTCGAAGAGCGGGTGGACATCTACCACCTTTACCCGTTGCTGGTGCACTGTAACTTGTTCGGGGGCAGTTACCTTTTGCAGGTGCAAAGAATTATTAAGCGTTATCAATGAATACTGTTAACTTTGTGTTTGAATCAAACCCCACAAGTATGAAAATGGCCACGTACGCGCTCCGAACCGCAGCTTTTGCCTGCTTTGCCCTCCTGTTGTCATCCGCTTCCTGCGAACTCTTCGATAAAGTAGATGACGTGACCTTCGACATTGAAATAAAGCACACTTTCGTGATTAATGCATCCGCATCCGACCCGCTTTCATATGCTGAAATTGAAGAAATAGACCCTACCGACAATGCCGATTTTGCCAAATACAAGGACAAAATACAAAGCGTAACCATCAACAGTGTAGAATACACGGTAACCAACTACAATGGAGATCCTTCCATTACATTCAGTAATGGCAGCGGCAGTTTTTTAGCACAGGGAACGTCTACCACAGCCTTGGCAACTGCGGCCATTAACATTCAAAACATTTCCCAAGCTCAGGGCACCACCAAAACCCTGGAGTATACCGTTCAGGGCCTGGAAGCCATTGCGTCAGAAATGGAACAATTGAAGCCTGTTCGCATGTCGGTATCAGGCACCGTTTCTGCTGTACCCGTGGCCTTTAACGTTCCCGTTACTATAAAGATGACGATTGTGGCAGATGCCCTGTAATCATCAATAATCCATTGGAGTCAAAGCCCTGCATACGCGGGGCTTTTTTATGAGTGCGCCACAGAATAAATTTTCTGGTGAACCCAGATTACCGTTCCGGTAATCTGCATTTGCATATTCGTGCAGAATTCAAAACTTTGGGCCTTTCAAAGAAAACACTATGCGCTTACTGCTCCTGCTATTTTTCGTTACCTCATCGCTTCACGCACAAACCAACATCACCATCGATGACCTGGTTGCACGCAACACCTTTGCCCAACGCTCGGTCTATGGCATTAACTGAATGAAGGACGGTAAGTTTTATACTTCGCAGGCGGGCAATAAAATTATTCGCTACGATGTTGCTACCGGTCAGGCGGTTGAAACCCTGTTCGATGGTGACGCCTCGCAGCCGCGGATAGAAATTGACAGCTACCACCTGAACAGCAATGAGCAGGCGTTGTTGATACTTACCAATCGCGAAAGCATTTACCGCAGGTCTTTTAAAGGAGACTATTATCTCTACGACCGGCCAACCAAAACATTAAAGAAAGTTTCGCAAGGGGGTAAACAATCGTACGCAACCTTTTCGCCCGATGGTACCCGCATCGCCTTTGTGCGCGATAACAACCTGTTCGTTACTGAAACGGCTACCCTCCAAGAAACGCAGATAACGACCGATGGCCAACGCAACGCCATTATCAACGGAAGCACCGATTGGGTGTACGAGGAGGAACTAAGTTTTGCGCAGGCATTTTATTGGTCGCCAGACAGCAGAAAGATTGCCTACTACCGCTTTGATGAAAGCAACGTGCGCGAGTTTAACATGCAGAAGTGGAACCAGGGCGCTTTGTACCCGGCAGATTACCGCTTCAAATATCCAAAGGCAGGTGAAGCCAATTCGGTAGTGGAAATCTGGTTGTATGAGGTGGCTTCGGGCAAAAAAGTAAAAGCAGATATTGGTGAGGAGAAAGACATTTACATTCCGCGCATAACCTGGACAGCCAACCCCAACGTGTTGTCTGTGCGCAGAATGAACCGACTTCAAAACACGTTAGAACTATTGCATACCGATGCCACCACCGGCCAATCGACTGTGATACTTACTGAAAAGCGCGACACCTACTACGACATTGACTACACCGATGAATTGATTTACCTGGCTGATGGCAAGCAGTTTATTCTTTCGAGTGAACGCAGCGGCTACAAGCATTTTTACCTCTACCAGATAAATGGTGCATTGGTTGGCCCTATTACAGCGGGCGAATGGGAAGCCACCCAACTGGTGGGCGCAGACGAAAAAAGCAAAACGCTCTACTACATTTCCACAGAGGGCAACTACCAGAATCGTTCGTTCTATTCAGTCACCTTCGATGGAAAAAAGAAAACAAAATTATCGAAGGAAGACGGCAACCACAGCATCAACATGAGCGATGATTTCCAGTTCTACATCGACTACTTCAGCCATGCCGAGCAACCACTCACGGTAAGTTTGTACCGCACTAAAGGGAATGCCCTGGTAAAGGTGCTGGAAAATAATGACGGCCTTCGTGCAAAGCTGAGCGAATATGGAATCGTGAAAAAAGAGTTTTTCAAATACCCGGCCGCAGACGGCAATACGCAATTAGACGGCTACTTGCTAAAACCAGTAAAGATGGAGGCGGGCAAAAAATATCCGGTGCTGGTGTTTCAATACAGTGGCCCCCGCTCCACCAACACGCTGAATGTTTTTGGAGGCGGGCAAAATTTTTTCTGGCACCAGATGCTGGTGCAAAGAGGAATAGTGGTGGCCGTGCTCGACACACGCGGCACCGGCAGCCGCGGGGAGCAGTTTGCCAAACAAACCTATAAGCAACTGGGCAAAATGGAAACGGAAGACCTGGTGGCTGGTGGCAAGTACCTGGCTGCATTGCCATTTGTAGACGGTGCGCGGTTGGGCATCTGGGGGTGGAGTTACGGTGGCTACACCACCTCGTTGGTGATGACGAAAGGGGCTGGCACCTATAAAGTGGGTATTGCCGGTGCACCCGTAACCACGTGGCGCTACTACGATAACATTTACACCGAAAGATTTTTGCAGCGGCCGCAAGACAATCCTTCGGGCTACGATGATAATTCGCCACTTACCCATGCCGCTAAACTGCAGGGCCACTTTCTGCTGATTCATGGCACGGGCGATGACAACGTACACTTTCAAAATTCGGTGGCGTTGCAGGAGGCGCTGATTCAGGCGGGCAAGCAGTTCCGCTCGCACTTCTATCCCGATCAGGCGCACGGCTTTCGCGGGGTCAAAGTAAACCATCACCGCTTAACCCTGATGACCGAGTTTCTGCTCGAAAAGTTGTAAGAACCATTTTGGCCATCGATTAAGTTGGTAAATTCGCTTACCAACCTGATCGATGAGCGAAACCACCGATCCATCTGGCCAAAGAGCAAAGCAGTGGCAAAAGCGGGCCATTGTGTTTGCTTTTATCTTCGCCATTACGTGGGGCCTGCCTGCTTTTTTCAACTGGATTTTTCTTGGCGCCACCCTCTATTGCTATTTCTTGTCGTTGTTGCACCGCCCACGCGTACAGGCAGGGCAGCCTCAATACAAACGAGCCGAAAAGCATCAGCCACACCAAACTGCCGCTGTACGAAGCCAAGTGCTGGCCAAGAAAATTGTAATCGGTATTGCGGCAACTGTATTCGGCATTTTCTTTTTGTTGTTTTTGATAGGCCTGTTGGTGGGCGATGATGAAAGCTACACGTTGGATACCGTGCCCGATGAATATCAGGAAAAGCTGCAGAAAAATCCCAACGACATAGAGGCGCTTACGCAAATTGGCAACAGCTATTTTGAAGATTTTCAATACGATTCGGCACTCGCTTATTACGACCGTGTGCTGGCCATCAACGCGCGTAGCAGTGCCGTTCTGTACAACAAGGGGCTGATCTATTACAACCAGCAGCAATACGATGAGTCGATTGTGTGGCTAAGGAAATGTTTAGAGTCGGAGCCAACCTATGCCGATGCATTTTTAATTATGGGCCACAACTATTACGACCGGCAACGCCACGATGAAGCCTTTACCTGGTACACCAAAGCGTATGAGGCAGGCATCGAAAATGCGTTCCTGAGCCATGTGCTTGCCTACCTGCACGACAACAAAGGGAATACAGGTCGCGCCATTGCACTCTACCGCGAAGCCCTGAAATTGGATAGCTCGCGCACCGAAATTTACAGTCGCCTGGTGGAAATTGATCCGGGTAACGCCATGCTTTACAAGAGGCTTGAACAGCAATCAGCGCAATGAGTGGTTCGGAAGGACGGCTGCAAAAATATTTCATCGCCCTTATTCCGCCTTCGCCTTACTATGAAGAGGCTTGGATGTTGAAACATTTTTTCAAGGACAACTTCCAAAGTGAGGCAGCGCTGCGTTCGCCACCGCATATTACCTTGCACAGGCCCTTCACCTGGCAAGAGAAGAACGAAACTCGGCTTTTCGAAGTGCTTACCCATTTCGCAGCAAGGCAAACACCTTTCGATGTGGAAGTAAAGGGCTTCGGGGCTTTTGCTCCCCGCGTTATCTACCTCCACGTAGTGCACGCTGAGCCACTGCAACGACTTGCTACCGGTTTGCGGCAAATCTGTGCCGAGCAGTTGCATGTGGTTGATACAGAAAACGAGGAGAGGCCCTTTCATCCACACCTGACCGTTGCTTTTCGAGAATTGAAAAAGTGCGATTTTTCCAATGCCTGGAATGCGGTGAAAGAAAAACATTGGGAGGCACGTTGGCAGGTGGAGGCCATTACCCTGCTGAAACACACGGGCAAGTTATGGCTGCCCCACCGCGATTTTTCTTTTTGAAAAACGTTGCATTTTTTGTTCCTGGCCAAAAGTGTACCCATTTCGTGGGAATCGTTAACTTGCTGTATGCAAAAATGGATGTTCGCTGCCGTGCTCATCAGCTCGTGGGCCCAGGCACAAACCGGTTCGGAAATCTTTCTTTTCGACCTGAAGGAAAAGAAGGGTACCCTTACCCTTTCCAATCCGCGCAACGTTACGAACCATCCCGGTTACGATAACCAGCCCTTTTTCCATGCCGATGAGCCGGTGCTGTATTATTCCTCTTTCAACGAAGAGGGCAGGGCCGACATCAAAAGCTACAACTACCGTACGGAAGAAACAAAAAACATAACCGAAACACCTGAGCGTGAGTATTCACCCACCCTCACGCCCGACAAGGCCTACCTGTCATGCATCATTCAGCGCGACAACAATGCGCAAGACCTGGGAAAGTACCCGTTGGCGGGAGGCGAACCGGACGTGATCATTAACAACCTAACGGTGGGCTACCATGTGTGGGCCGACAACAGCCACCTGGCGCTTTTCGTGTTGGGCGAGCCCAACACTTTGCACTACCTGCGTCTACCCACCAAAGAAGACACCGTCATCGCTTCGAATATTGGCCGATCGTTGCACAAAGTGCCTAACGAGAGAGCCATTAGCTTTGTGCATAAGGTAGCGGAAGGAAACTGGCAGATAAAAAAGTTGAATACAGAGACGCTGAAGATTGCGACCGTGGCGGCTACGGTGCCCGGCAAGGAAGACATTGCCTGGACGCCCGCAGGCACTTTGCTATCCAGCGATGGCACCCAACTCTTTGCGTTGCGCGGCAAAAACTGGAAACCAGTTGCCATGGCAGAAGGACAAACATTGTTGAAAGGCGTAACCCGTCTGGCTGTAAGTGCAGATGGAAAAAAACTGGCTGTGGTAGTCAGCGAATAACAGAGTCTATTTTTCGCAAAAGGCGCCCTTGGCAATCCATAGCTTTTTGAACTCAGCTTCGTACAGGCTCTCGACAACGGCTGGGGCACCCAAAATGGCTTCCTGCTGAACCTCTCCACGCATCACCAATATGCCTCCGTCTAATCCACCAAAGGTGGCCTCCGTAACCACATTGCCGGTGGCGGCCAGCTTTTTCACAAATTCAAACTGCTTTCTTAAGGTCTCGTCTGCATTCTGCACATTGAATTTCATTACCTGGGGTTTGAAGTGCACGAAGGTGTAGCTAACCATTTCATACGGCTCGCCCACGGTGCACACGCCCCCCATGCGCGGTTCATATGGCAACACTTCTACATTCCATCTTTCAGCGCGCACGCCCGGATCGGTCTGCAGCCAATCTTTCACTTCGGCTTGGGAGGTAGAATTAAAAATAAACAGGCCACCTCCGCCCTCAAACGGACCTGCGGCCACCAGCTTACCTTCGCTGGCCAGCCGGTTGATGTTGGCCATATGGCCTTCCATGATTTTGTCTACCTCTTCTTTGGGTAGTTCCGCCTTGTCGGTGCGCTTGTGCAAAAACACGAAGGTAAATTTTTGCTGGGCCTCCGCAGCTACAGACCCCAAAAGGATGAACGCCAAAAGTAGTTTCTTCATGTTGCCTTTTGTGAATAGTTGGTGAAACTAACCAATTCCCGAAACAGGAGAAATGGCTGGTTGCCGAAGCAGCCGAACCGGTAACTTAGCCGGCCGTTTGCGGCACCGAGTGTCCGGGTCGTGCCATTGCCACTCCTGTAATTTCAAACCGAAGACCTGGCTTTTGTGTAACTTGGCCATTGGTGAAACGCGCAGCCGCCTTCTTTTTTTTGTCTCTCTTACTGCTAAACATAGCAGGGGCCTACGTTTATTTTTTTGTACGCCTACAGCAAATAAAAACGCAAATACGTGCCGAGCTAAAGTACAAGCCCGTTGAAGAATTAGAAGTGCTGGAATTAACCGCGAACGCGTTTCAGCAGGCGCTGGTGGAGGAACATGAAATAGAGGTAGACGGGAAGATGTATGACATTGCCCGCGTTGAAAGAAAAGACGGCCGCGTAATTGTATACGCCCTGCACGATGAGGCCGAAGATAATTTGTTATCCTTGCTCGATGCCATTTTGAAAAATGCAACCAAAGACAAAAAGCCAGTGCCACCGACAATTACTGGGTTGCACACCCTGCTTTTCCTTCCTGTAGATTTTCAGCACGGGCAGGTCGAATCCCAAGTCGTTCAGCACCGTACAGGCTATTGGTTTGCGCTGCGGTGCACATCGCTTTCCATAGAGGGGCCACCACCCAAAAATCAGAACCGGTTTGCCTGATAACTGCTTTCCTGTTCTTTCTAAGTGAAGAGCTGGATCATTATGCCAATTTCTGATTTTAATTAACCAATTTATGAAATACATCTTTACTGTATCTATACTGCTATTCTGCCTACCCCTATGGGCACAAGAGCAAGACACTACGCGTACATCCGTGCTTGATGAGGTGGTGGTGTCTGTTAATCGCTGGGAACAGAACCTGCGCGAAGTCTCCAACCGCGTTACCAAGATTGGCGTGAGTACCATTCAAATACAGAATCCGCAAACCAGTGCCGATTTACTGGGGCTCAGCAATCAGGTCTTTATCCAGAAAAGTCAGCTGGGTGGAGGCAGCCCGATGATTAGGGGTTTTGCTACCAACCGGGTTTTGCTGGTGGTGGATGGTGTGCGTATGAACAACGCCATCTTCCGCGGTGGCAATGTGCAAAACGTTATTTCGTTAGATGCCAATTCCATCCGCGAGGCGGAGGTGATCTTTGGCCCTGGCTCGGTGATCTACGGCAGCGATGCCATTGGTGGCGTGATGGATTTCCACACATTGAAGCCAACCTTATCGAGCAATGGAAAGACCGATGTTTCGGGCAACGCATTTGCTCGGGTGGCTTCAGCCAACCAGGAAAGAACCATGCATGCCGATGTGAACGTGGGGTTTCAAAAATGGGCCCTTACCACCAGTGTTACCAAAAGCTATTTTGATGATTTGGTGATGGGATCGCGTGGCCCAGAAGAATATACACGACCTGACTACCAGCTTCGCGAGGGCGCCAACGACATCACAGTTGTTAACCCCGATCCCAACAGGCAGGTAGCCACCGGTTATGATCAACTCAACATTTTGCAAAAGGTAAGATTCAAACCGAATCAGCATTGGGATTGGGAGTATGGATTCCATTTTTCCGAAACTTCGGATGTGCCCCGCTACGACCGTTTGATATTAAAAAATAACGACACGTTTTCCAGTGCCGAATGGTACTACGGCCCGCAAAAGTGGAACATGCACAACCTGCATGCGCGATACCATGGCACCACTTTGCTGTTCGATCAGATGAAGGCAACGGTGGCCTACCAACATTATGAAGAAAGCCGACACAGCCGCAATTTTACAGGCGGCAACCGCAATCGCAGAACCGATCGTTATGAAACGGTGGATGCCATTTCGATCAACTTTGATTTCGACAAGCAACTGAACGAAAAGTCGAGTTTATTTTACGGAGCGGAGTATGTAACCAACGAGATAGGCTCTACGGCACAGCGGGTAGATATCACCAATGGACAAACCACGGGCGTTTCTACCCGTTACCCCGATGGTTCGGAATGGCGCAGTTATGCAGCCTATGCCAGTATGCGACACAAAATCAACAATAAGTGGCTTGCCAATGCCAGCGTTCGCTATACACAGGTCTACACCTATGCTCCCTTCGACCTTACCTACTTTGATTTTCCTTTTACTGAGGCAGAATTGAACAATGGGGCCTTCAACGGGAGCCTGGGAGTTGTGTTTACACCCAATAGCGATGGCAAGTGGTACGCCAATCTTTCATCTGGCTTTCGTGCACCCAACGTAGACGATGTGGGCAAGGTGTTCGATTCAGAACCCGGCTCGGTAGTGGTGCCCAATCCGAACCTGAGGCCAGAGCAGGCCTACAGTGCGGAAATAGGTTATACGGGTACGGTTGCCAAAGAGCTTACTTTTGATGTGGCTGTTTTCTACACCCGACTGAACGATGCCATTGCGCGGGGTGCTTCTACCTTCAACGGGCAAACACAAATAGATTACGATGGAACGTTGAGCAATGTACTCGCCTTGCAAAACATCAGCCGTGTGAATGTGCGTGGTCTGCAGTTGGGAGCCCGATGGGTTGTTCGCCCGCAGCTTCAACTCGCTTCGTTTCTCAATTTTCAAAAAGGTGAGGAGTTGGATGGATATACCAATGAAACCAGCAACCCCACCCACATTGCCCCTACTTTTGGCAACACACAGCTAACCTATACTTACAAAACTGTTACCGTGGTGGCCTATGCCAACTACAATGGAGAGATCAGTTACAATAACTTAGCTTTTTCTGAACGGGCCGATGCGCACCTCTATGCAAAAGACGAAAATGGAAATCCTTATTCGCCCGCATGGACCACAGCCAACCTGAAGTTTGGATGGCAGGCAACTAAACTTTTTCGCCTGGATATGGGTGTTGAAAACATTTTCGACAAACGTTACCGACCCTATTCTTCCGGAATTTCCGCACCGGGAAGAAATTTTATAGCTACGTTGCGGGTTAAATTTTAACAGAACAATTGGCAGGCAGATGTAAATTATCTGCCTGCTTCATTCTGATTATGAGATTAAAAAGATTAGTCAGCACTCTCCGGCAGTTTCGGTCGCTCCATAAGTGGATAGGCATCAGCGTGGCGTTGTTCATGCTGATTACTTCTTTTACAGGAGTGTTGTTGGGATGGAAGAAAGATGTAGACCTGCTACAGCCACCTGCGCAACAAGGAGCCAGCGCAAACCTGAAAGATTGGGTAGGTTTCGATGTGGTGGCACAATCGGCCTTGCACGCTTTCGATTCGGTAGTGGGGCAATCCAACGAAATCGACAAAATGGATGTTCGGCCCAAGAATGGCATCATCAAAGTGTTGTTGAAAAAAGGATATTGGGAAGTGCAGGTAGATGGAAAAACCGGCAAGGCATTATCGGTAGCGCAACGCCACAGCGACTGGATAGAGCACGTGCACGATGGCTCCATCATTAGCGATGGTTTTAAGCTACTCTACACCAACTACATTGGCTGGGGCTTGCTCGTGCTTTCAGTTACGGGCTTCTGGCTGTGGTATGGGCCACGCAGAATCCGCCATTTTAAACACGAGAGCGAGCGAAAGGATTAAATGCCCACCTCAATCTGGAAGCGCACCTGCCAGTTTTCGTTGTTGGCACGGGTTTGCTCCAGCCAGCGGTTCTCCTCGTAGGTAATATCGCCTTGTAGTTTCACCCGGTGGCCACGAACATACCTGTTCAGCCCCAGGGTATAGTGCGTGGTTTGGTCGTCAAGTGTTTGAATTTTGTTGAAGGGCTTCACGCGCGAGTAGCGGCCCACAATCTCGTACTTGTTTTTAAAGTAGTAACTCGTTTGGTAGTTCTGCCCCATGCCGGTAAAAATGAATCGCACGTCTCCATCGGCATTGGTGGTAATCGGGTTGGGCGATTCTCTGCGCAACCATTCGCAAGCCAACGCAAAACCTTTGTACTTCAGCAAAAAATCTGTCATAAACGTAGTCATGTCGCGCTGGCCATAGAGAAACCGCCCTAACTGGCCACCGGTGCGGGTGGTGTTTTCATTGTGCGATAAAGTAATCCCCAGCGACACTTTGGGTTTGGGCTCGCGCAAAATGTCGCCTTCAAAATAGTCGCCTCCATCGGTAAACGGTCCGAAGGGCAATAGTTCTACCCTGCCGGTGTAGTCCAGACCGTTATCGGAAGAAGTAATGTTACGGCCCTCGCCCTGCGAAACCGCCCCGCGGATGACGTAGTAGAAAGCCCCGATGTAATTGTTATAATAAGCCTGTACTCCAAAGTCGCGGTCGATGTTGAAAGTAGAATTTACAATGGATCGGTCGGGTAGTTGCAAGTCGCCCGAGGAGTTAACGCGCTGCCGGTTGCCGGGCAGCTTGGTTTGCCCCAGGCCGATGGCAAAACGCTCATTGATAGCGTAAATCACCATGGCATCGCGTATCACATTGGGGAAGCCCGTGTCGTCAAAATCCATGTCTGCGCGCGAAAACGAAAGTTGCAGCAGGTAGGTAAGGCGCGGATTATACACGTAGCCATCGAAACGCAGGCGCAGTCTGCGCACACGCGCTTCTACCTGATCGATCGTAAAATCGTTGGCGCTTTCGGTGCGGAACGCGGCCCGGTTTTGTATGCGGAAGCGGATGTTGAACAGGTACAAACTATCGGGTGAGATAATACCCAGGCCCTTGCCAAAAGTAAAGTAGGGAGAGGGGGTAATGGACTGACCCTGTACGGAGACCTGGGCCAGTAACAGCCCCAGCACTACAAACACTTTTTTCATAACAATCAAAAATCCCCCGAAAGGGGAAAGGTGCGCAAAGATAGAAGTTTAACCATGCATAAACATTTGGTGAACGGATGGAAACTGGCTCGACCGCACCATAACTCCGCAACCGCAGGTAAGCCATGTGAATGATCGGCTAACCCCGCCCCCCTCGCTGCTAAATTTTGGGGCATTTAAAATGCATGAGACCTGTTAAGGGAACAGCCATCAGTGTGCCTCAAGCCAGTTTTTGCCAATACCCACTTCTACCTCCATAGGTACATCCAGCCGCACGGCATGTTTCATCAGTTCGGTTACTTTGGGTACCACCATGTCCTTTTCATCCTGGTGCAGGTCGAACACCAGTTCATCGTGCACCTGCATCGTCATGCGCGTTTTCAGTTTTTCTTTTTGCAGCCAGCGGTGTATGTGCACCATGGCAATCTTAATGATGTCGGCAGCGCTCCCTTGTATGGGTGCGTTAATGGCGTTGCGTTCGGCAAAGCCCCGTGTGGTGATGTTGCGCGAGTTGATGTCGCGCAGGTAGCGCCTTCTGCCCAATATGGTTTCTACAAATTCTTTTTCGCGGGCGTGGTTGATGGAGTCGTCCATGTAGCGTTTGATGCCGGGAAACTCTTTAAAATACGCATCGATGATTTCGGCCGCTTCGGTACGAGAAATACCCAGGTTTTGCGACAAGCCAAAGGCCGTGCTGCCATACAGAATGCCGAAGTTCACCTCTTTGGCTTTTCTGCGCATGTCGGGTGTTACTTTTTCAAGGGCCACCTTAAAAACCTTGGCTGCGGTGGTGGCGTGTATGTCGCGCTTGTTGCGGAAGGCTTCAATCATGGTTTCGTCTTGCGCAAAAGCGGCCGCTATGCGCAACTCTATTTGCGAATAGTCGGCCGACATAAACAAAAACTCTTTGCTGCGCGGCACAAAGGCGCTGCGTATTTGCCTGCCCTTTTCGGTGCGTATGGGAATGTTTTGCAGGTTCGGGTTGTTTGAACTTAAGCGACCCGTTGCGGCTACAGCCTGCCGGTAGTCTGTATGCACGCGGCCATCAGCGGTGCTTACCATGCGTGGCAACGCATCCACGTAAGTGGAGCGTAGTTTTTCATATTCCCGGTACTCCAGAATTTTACGGGCTATGTCGTGATCATCGGCCAGTTTCAGCAACACATCTTCACCGGTGGCATATTGGCCGGTTTTTGTTTTCTTGGCCTTGTCGAGCAACTTCAGCTTGTCGAAAAGAATTTCTCCCAATTGCTTGGGCGAACCAATGTTGAATTCCGCTCCTGCCAACTGGTAGATTTCTTTCTGCACCCGCTCGCTGTCTTTGCGCAGCGCCTCCGACATCCACTTCAGTGCCTCTTCATCCAGTGTAACGCCTTCAAATTCCATAGCTGCCAGCACCTGCACCAACGGCATCTCTACATCGCGCATCAGCAGCGAATGTTTGCGCACTTCCAACTCTTTGGTGAGGCGCGACCTCAACTGCAAAACAACATCTGCTTCTTCACAAGCTTTCTTTACTTCTTCTGCCGATTCGCCCATCAACAGGTAGTTCAGGTATTGGCCGCAGATAATCCCCAGATCGTGCGAGGCTTCTGGTTCAATCAGGTAGTGCGCCAACATCGAATCGAACAAAGGGCCTTTCATTTCCATGCCTGCTTTTTTCAACGCCAGCACCACCGTTTTAATGTTGTGCCCACACTTGGTGATGCGCTCGCTGCCAAAAACCTCCCGGAAGACGATGAGATCATTGACCGAGGTAACCGGCACGTAATAAGCCTGACCCGCGTCACCGGCAAACGCAATCCCTCTACACTCGAAATCAAAATGCGACTCGCCAGCGGTAACCAAAGCCAACGCCACTTCTTTTTTCGATAAGAGTTTGTCGATGAGTGCCGCGCGCTCTTCGGCTGTTTTCACTTCGCGGTAGCTAATGGCGGACTCATCCAGATTTCTTTTCTCTGTGGGCTGTTCTTCGGTTTCGGCCGGGGTACCAAACATAGAAAGTTGGGAAGCCTTGCCTGCAGTAGGCGAACCCGAAGGGATTGGTGCACCAGGGGTGGCAAACACACGTGTCGCAATGGTTTTGAATTCCAGGTCGTCAAAAATAGGATTGAGGATGTCTTTGTCGGGTCCTGAATAACGCAGTTGCTCTTCGTTGAACTCGATGGGTGAGTTGATATTGATGGTGGCTAGGGTTTTCGAAAGCAACGCTTGGTCTCCATATTTTTCCACCAGTTCTTTTTGCTTGCCCTTCAACTCGTGTGCATGGGCAATGATGTTTTCAATCGATCCGTATTTTTGAATCAGTTGCGAAGCGGTTTTCGGACCAAAGCCCGGTATGCCGGGAATGTTGTCGGAGCTGTCGCCTTGCAAACCAAGCATATCAATCACCTGGCCCACTTCGTTGATCTCCCATTTTTCGCACACTTCTTTGGGCCCCCACACATCTACCGCATTGCCCATGTAAGCGGGTTTGTAGAGCCATACCTTGTCGCGCACAATCTGCCCAAAATCTTTGTCGGGCGTCATCATAAAAACCTCGAAGCCCTGTTCGGCTGCCTTCAGCGCCAGCGTGCCAATCAGATCGTCTGCTTCATAACCATCTTTTTCGAGAATCGGAATGTTGAAACCCCGTATGATTTCTTTCACCAGCGGAATGCCGGTGCGGATGTCTTCCGGTGTTTCCTGCCGCGTGGCTTTGTACTCTTTGTAGATCTCATCGCGAAATGTTTTAGCGGCCGTATCGAAGGCTACACCGATGTGCGATGGTTTCTGTTTTTGGATCACTTCCAGCAGCGTGTTGGTAAAACCAAACGGCACAGACGTGTTCATGCCTTTGGAGTTGATGCGCGGGTTTTTGGTAAAGGCAAAATGCGCGCGGTAGATCAGCGCGTACGCATCGAGCAGGAAGAGTTTTTTTGTTTCGGACATAAGGGGCAAATATCGAATGAAAATTGTAATTTTAAACGATGCAAAGTGCACTGATTGGTCCGCCACGAACAGCTATGGAGGTGTTCCGGATGCTACCGGAAGGAACGCTGGCTGAGGTAATCGATAATCAACTTTTTATGTCGCCAAGCCCAACAGGAAAACACCAGCGCGTGCTTACAAAGTTATTTCTTCGTATAGGTTTATTTATTGAGCAGAATGGGCTGGGTGAAGTTTTTGCCGCTCCCTTCGATGTGTTTTTGGATGAAGAGCGCAATGCCGTGCAACCAGATTTCTTTTTTGTTTCGAAGGATAACCTTTCGATTGTTGATAATGAGGGAACGGTACATGGAGTGCCTGACCTTATCATAGAAATTCTTTCACCGGGCAACAAAACTTTTGATCAGGTAACAAAAAAGGAATTGTACGAACGATACGGTGTTAAGGAATATTGGACTATCGACCCGGGCACCCGCGAAACAAAGGGGTACACGTTGGTAGGGTCAAAGTATCAAATCATCACATCGTCAGCAGGACGTATTTCGTCTCATTTGCTGAAAGCTGAGTTTATCATTTAATTCTTCTTGCAACCTTTCTATCTGCAACATGAAGAAAAGCCTTTTGCTACTTACGTGGCTCATGTCTGGAGCGGTTTACAGCCAACACGTACCCACTTTCGACTTCAATGCGCAGCGTGGGGGGCGTTTCCATTTCGCCCGATGTGCAAACACTTGGCTTACTCGGTGCAAACTACCGATTGGACCGAAAACCGTTTCGACACGGAACTGTGGCTGGCGAAAGACGGCAAGAACCCGTTTCCCCTCACCCATAATCCAAAAAACGGCAGTAACAATGCAGCTTTTTCTCCGATGGGAAATGGTTGGCCTTTATGAGTGATCGCGGCAGCAAAACGCAGGTGTATGCACTGCGGCTGGAAGGTGGTGAGCCGAAGGCCATCACCCATGAGGAAGAAGGCGTATCGGGGTTTGAGTGGCACCCTTCCGGGGAATCGATTGTGTTTTTGAAACCAGAGAAAGAAGACAAGTAGAAGGAAGATCGCGAAAAGCACTATGGCGCCTACGAAGCATACGACAAAGAATATATACTTACGCACCTTTGGCGAGTTGATTTTACACCCGACCAGGCCGACCCCGCGGAGACACCTACGCTGATTCAACATGGCGAGTTCGACAGGCGTGTGCCCATTGCCAACGCCTACGAGCTGTTGCAGGGCCTGCGCGACAACCAGGTGCCCAGCGAACTGTACGTGTACAAAGGCTTTGGCCACGGCATTACCAAACCGAAAGAGCGCCTGGCCGCCACGTGGCACAACTGGCAGTGGTTCAACAAATACATCTGGGGCGAGGAAGTAGCGCTGCCGTTGGGCGACAACCAGAAAAAATAAGTTAGACACTACTAACCAAGCCAGGCCTAGCGTGTTATGAAAGCATGCTGCGTGCCTGCAATATTGTTTGGTTCAAAAACGACCTGCGCCTTCACGACCACGAAGCGTTGGTTCGCGCCTGCGAAAAAGAACTGCCCGTGCTCGGTTTATTTGTAATCGACCCGCGGTGGTGGGAACCACATTCTTTGGGCTTCCCCCGCAGGGGCTACTTCTGGTGTCGGTTTTTGAAGCAGGCCCTGGAGGACCTGCGTGCCCGCCTGCAGGCGCGGGGTGGCACGTTGCTGATCAGAACAGGACAGCCGGAAGACGTGGTGGCGGAGGAGGCCACGCGCCACGAAGCCTACGCTGTGTACACCAGCGAAGAAATAGCCACCTACGAAAAACGGCAGTTGAATGAAGTCGAGAAGAAGTTGTCGGCACGCAAGATTTTTCTGCATCGCTACGCCATGAATACCCTTTATCACGAAAGTGATATCCCGTGGCCTATCCAACGCCTTCCTGATGTGTTTACCACCTTCAGAAAGGAGGTGGAAGCCGAAGCCACCGTTCGCATGGCTTTTGAGGCACCTCAACGCGTGGCGGGGGCAGTGGCACGGGTAGCCGATGACGCGCAGTGGCCGTGCCGACCGGAGCCCCTTGCAGAACACCCCGGTAGCGTTATCACCTATGCGGGGGGGGAAACAGCCGCCAGGGAGCGTGTGCGCAGCTACCTGTGGGAAAAAGACCGGCTGAAAACCTACAAGGAAACCCGCAATGGCCTGATCGGCCCCGACTATTCCACCAAACTATCGCCAGCACTGGCGTTGGGTTGTATTTCTCCACGGTATATCTATCAGCAAGTAAAAAAATACGAGGCCGAACGCGTGGCCAACGAATCTACCTATTGGCTGGTTTTTGAACTGCTCTGGCGCGACTATTTTCGTTTTGTAATGAAGAAGTATGGGGTGCGGTCGTTTCACCGCGATGGCCTGCGAGCGATCGCAAAAACATGGAAAAATGACAAGACGGCCTACGGGCGCTGGTGCCAGGGCGAGACGGGGGTGGCTTTTGTGGATGCCAATATGCGCGAGCTGCTTCAAACGGGGTTTATGTCTAACCGTGGCCGGCAGATCGTGGCCAGCTATCTCACCAAAGACCTGGAGTTAGACTGGCGTTGGGGTGCGGCCTGGTTCGAAAGTCGCCTGATCGATTACGATGTGCACAGCAACTGGCTTAATTGGGCCTACCTAGCAGGCGTAGGCAACGATCCGCGGCCTAACCGATATTTCAATATTGAGCGCCAAAGCCAAACGTACGACCCCGGGGGACTTTACCAGCAATTGTGGCTCGGAAGCTGAGGCTACTCGTACTCAGCAAAAAGTTTGAAGGCACGGGCCAGGTCTACATTGCCACCGGAAAGGATAATGCCCACTTTTTGCCTGGCAAATTTTTTGGGATGCTTGAGCACCGCAGCGAATGGTACCGCGCACGATGGCTCGATGATGATTTTTAACCGCTCCCAGATCAGGCGCATGGCACCCACGATCTCCTTGTCGGAAACGGTGATGACTTCTTTCACCCCGTCCCGAATAATCGGAAATGTTTTGTCGCCCAGCGAAGTGAGTAGGCCATCGGCTATGGAGTTGGCCTGTGAAACTTCAATTTTGCCACTCTGCAGCGAGCGATAAGCATCGTTTGCACCTTCAGGTTCTCCTGCTATTACGCTGATCTTTGGCGCGAAATAGCGGGCCGCCAGCAAGGTGCCGCTCAGTAGGCCACCGCCACCCACCGGTGCCAGCAACATCCCAAGGTCTTGTACTTCTTCCAGCAATTCTTTGGTGGCAGTGGCCTGGCCGGCTATTACATCGTAATTGTTAAACGGGTGAATTTCTGTGGCCCCCGTTTTTGCCACCACCTCGGCCAGCGTGGTTTCGCGCGCCTGCAGGGTGGGCTCGCACTCAAATATCTGGCCACCAAAGGCGCGCACGCCCTTCTTCTTTACATCGGGTGCCGTTCTGGGCATCACAATATAGGCGGGTGTGTTCAGAATTTTGGCGGCACGCGCCAAAGCCTGGGCGTGGTTTCCAGATGAGTGCGTGGCCATGCCCTTTGCCCGTTGGTGTTCCGATAGTTGCAAGGCGGCATTCATGGCGCCACGCGCTTTGAAGGCGCCTATCTTTTGGAAGTTTTCGCACTTGAACCACAGCGAGCAACCCGCCAGCGTATTGATGCTGTCGCTGGTAAGAACAGGTGTGCGATGAACAAAAGGCGCAATGCGTTCGTGCGCCATTTCAATATCGTATGCGGTGGGAACAGTACTCATACCTTTTCAGAAATTATTTTTACCTGTAAGCTTTACTACCTGCGGTTTGTATCCCGATTGCCTGAACAGTTCGGAGGCATTGGGCAAGGCCATTACCTGCGGCAGCGAGAGATCGGGGTGGTTGTTGTGATAGGTCTTCACAATCTGCCAGCCCACCCACTGCCCGATGCGGCCCGGACATTTCTCACCTACCTCCAGCGTCTTCGGCCTTTCGATAATGTACTTTTGTTTGGTGACAGCACTGGTGGAATATAACACCTCGTCTTCCACCAGGCGCGACCAGATGAGGTGTTCATTTTTTCTGGAGCCATAAGTCTCTTGCGCAGTGTAACCGATCAACATACTGTCGGGCAGGCAAGGCGTCATTAGCTTGGCGAAGTGGTAGGCTTTGCCATAGGCCACCATATCGGCCAGCATGGTGCGGTCAGTTGGATCTATGCGGTTAAAGCGCGCATCGATACCCAACAACAACATGACTGATGGCACAATAAAATCTTTGTGGTACCTACGCTTCATGTACTCGTACATGTTGGGCTGGTATTTGGCACCGGGCCCCAGGTAATGATCCAGGCCTATCACCACCAGCGTGTCGGTAACATACAAATCTGTTTCGAGGCCGGTGATGACTGTCTGAATGGTAGGCAATTCAAAATCGGGGTAATAATATTTCAGGTTGGCGAAGGCGGCTTCAAATTGTTTTTTCAGGGCAGCGCCATCGCCAAACACTTTTTGTGTTTCCATCAGCAGCGTGTCGATGTGTGGATTGGTAAAGCGTTGGTATAACTGGTTGATGAAAACAGAATCATCGGGGTAGGCGGTGCGGTTGAATACTGCATCGCGAATAACAGGGTTGGCAGAAAAAAACTGAACCAGCTCTGCCTTGGTTGAGATGGCGGGCAACACGCCTTCTAGCGACTGCCACTGCAGGTCTACTGAAATGTGGGCGGTATTGGGCACAAAAGCACAGGGCTCTTCTGCATACTCTCGTCCACACGATGCCAGACCGAATGCCAGCAGGACTATAAAAAGTAAAGAATGTAATTTCATGCGTTGCGAAGATGTTACTTTTTGATGCACTAAAGCAAACGAAGTTGATGGCTGGCTGGTATGTAGCGGGCGGCACCACCCTCGGGAAGTTGGCCATCCAAAAAATAAAATCGCAAAACCAAGTTCCTGGTTTTTTTGATTGAAACGGGAAACCGATCTTCGCCCCTCAGAAGCGCAAACGCATTTCATGTTGAAAAAACCCAAACACATAGCGGTGGCCGGCAATATTGGTTGTGGCAAAACAACGCTGGCGGAGAAATTGGCAAAACACTATGGCTGGGCGCCACTTTACGAGTCGGTAGACCACAACCCCTACCTGCGCGACTTCTATTCTGACATGACGCGCTGGGCCTTCCACCTGCAGATATATTTTCTCAACAGCCGCTTCAACCAGGTGCGCCAGATCCGCGAAAGCGACAAAACCATTGTGCAAGACCGCACCATCTATGAAGATGCGCACATCTTTGCGGCCAACCTGCATGCCAGCGGCCACATAAACGACCGCGACTACCAAAGCTACCTGGATATTTACCACTCCATGATCAACTTTGTGCAGCCGCCCGATTTGCTGATTTACCTGAAGGCCGACATACCCAAACTGGTGCACCAGATTGCCAAACGCAACCGCGACTTTGAATACAACATTAAGCTAGAGTACCTGAAGAACCTGAACCAACACTACGAGGAGTGGATTGGTGGCTACAAGCAGGGCAAGTTGCTGATTATTGACGTGAACAACATGGACTTTGTGGAGCGCGTGGAAGACTTTGCCACCATTGTGAGCAAGATTGAACTGGAACTGAACAGCTTGTTCAGCGCGCAGGAATCCTGATTACTCGACCGGGCCGGGCCGAATCATTTAATCAGCTATTACCCACACAGTAGGGTTGCTGGCCCCTAAAATGCCCAACCCGTTTTGGATGTTACTGTACACCTGCACGGGTTGGGCAAACGGATCGCCACTTACGGACTGCTGCAGATTAAATGAATCGAGGTACTTGTAATACCCTTCCGATAAATGCGAGAGCATAACATAAATTTTGCCTTTAAGTTCGGGTTGGTAATAAAAGCTGGCAATCTTAACACGAAGAGTTTGTTTCTTGCCATCGAAGAAAAAATCATCTACTAATAGTTCGTTTCCTGTATAATAATCCTGCTGTAGTTGCGGATCGTCTGTTTCTAAGTAAATGGGCTGTGTATATCTAATGGTATCGTTGTTATGCAAAAAGTGGGATTCAATCTGCATAGAGAGTGAATAATAGTTGCGTTCTCCGGGTTTGTCCTGGAAAGTGATGTCAAAACGCACCCGGCCATCTGGGGAATTGAGGCCACTGGAATCAATTTCTACAGATTGAATTTCAACGGGAGGAGGCACCGTTTCCGTAGCCATGGCCGACCCGTATTGTGGCGATTGTAACTGTAAAGAGTAACGCTTGCCAGCCACCGGCTTTTGTGTTCCCCTGTATTCAATACGCCCTGTGGACGTTGGCGAGAAAGTTAGTTGTTCAATGGTTTCTTGTGTACCATCGTCTATCACCATCAAGATGCCATCACCTACATGGTCAGTTGCAAAACTTTCAACACATCGGTTTCGCCCAGAAAAGCGGGCAGGGATTTTATTTGTTCTATTGGTACCGACACCGTGCTCATGCGCGTAACTTCGTGTATGGCGTCCGCCTTGGCGCCCTCTACCACCACTTCGTTCAGCAACGTGCTGCCTTTCAGCATCACCTGAAGGGTAGTGTCTTTGCGCAACAGAAACTTCGCCACCTGGTGAGTGTAGCCCACATAAGAATAAAGCAACGTTACCGAATCGCGCGGCAGCGTAAGGCTGTAAAAGCCGTGGGCATTGGCTGTGGTGCCGCTGGAGGTGCCCACCTGTATCACCGTGGCGCCAATCAGGCTTTCACCTGTGTCGGCATCTTTGATATAACCACTAATGGAGTATTTCTGTGCAGATAAGAAAGCGGGTGCGAGCAGAAACGAGAGGCAGGCAAGCCATTTACTCATAAAAGTGCTGGGGTTAGGATGGCCGAATAACGGATACGGGTTTGAAATAGTATGACACGTAACCCCGCTATTTTAGTTGGAATATTTTCTAATTTTAGTTCTAAACCCATCTATTATGAAAGCCTATATTATCGTGGACGTGCAGGTGATAGACCCTGTGAGGTACGAAGATTACAAGAAACTGACACCTGCCTCGCTGGAGCCTTTCGGTGGCAGATTCATTGTGCGTGGCGGGCAAACGGAAACATTGGAAGGCAACTGGATTCCGGGGCGCATCGTGATGGTGGAGTTTCCATCGGCAGAGAAAGCCAAAGCCTGGTGGAGCAGCGAAGGCTATGCCCCGGCCAAGGCGTTGCGCCAGGCCACCAGCTACACCCGCATGATTTTGGTGGAGGGCGTGGCTCCATGACATGTATAAAGATGATGGTTGACGCGGATCTACATCTGACACCAAACATGAAACCTTTTAACAGATGAAGGCCCTCACCTTTAATGGTATACAACACGTGCGGTACGAGTCGGTACCCGACCCAACGTTATTGGCCGATACCGATGCAGTGGTAAAAGTTAAAAGTTGTGCCATCTGTGGGTCCGACTTGCATGTGTACCTCGGACGCGAAACGGGCTGCGACCACCACACGGCCATGGGCCATGAGTTTGCAGGGGAAGTGGTGGAGGTGGGCAGTGGCGTGAGATTGCTGCGGCCAGGCGACCACGTGATGAGTCCGTTTACGACCAGTTGTGGCCAGTGTTATTTCTGCAGGCGTGGATTAACCTGCCGCTGCGTGCATGGCCAACTGTTTGGCTGGGTAGAGCAAGGGCAAGGGTTGCAAGGGGGTCAGGCCGAGTATGTGCGCGTGCCGCTGGCCGACAGTACACTGATGAAGATACCTGAAGGAGTTGATGTGGAGGAGGCACTCCTCTTGGGCGACATTGCCTCCACCGGCTTTTATTGTGCCCTGCAGGCTGAGATACAACCTAGTGATGTGCAGGCAGTGGTGGGATGTGGTCCTGTGGGGTTGATGACCATAATAGGCGCCCGGGAGTTAGGTGCCGAAAACCTCTTTGCCATAGACACCGTGCCGGAACGGCTGGCCATGGCTGCACGCCTGGGTGCACGGGCAATCAACCCGCAGCAAATGGATGTGTGGGAGGTGATCCATCAGGCCACGCAAGGGCGTGGTGCCGATGCCGTGATGGAAGCTGTTGGAAGTGGCGGTGCGGCTGCCCTTAGTTACCGACTGTTGAGGCCGGGCGGCATACTATCAACGGTAGGCGTTTGTACGGATGCTCATTTTGCTTTTTCGCCTACGCAGGCGTACGACAAAAACCTGACGCTGAAAACCGGCCGGTGCCCCGCCCGTGCCCTGATGCCGCGGCTGGTACCTTTGGTGCAGCAAAAGAAGTACAATTTTAAGTCGGTGATTACACACCGGCTGAGCCTGAGCGAAGGAGTTCGCGGCTACGACATTTTTGCCAACAAAAAAGAAAAATGCCTGAAGGTGGTTTTAGCGGTTGATTGACCGCCCAACGGTCCGTATGGCAACACCCGAACAACAGATGAGTTGAATTTTGATTCCATACCTCCTCTGGCGTGATCCCGAGGAGGAAAGAAACCTCTTATTTATTCACCGCAGCGGCTGGCTCCGGGTGTTTCGCGTAACGCTCAAAAAACTCAATCACGCGCAGCAAATGGTCCATCATCCGGCCGGGGTTGCCACTGCGCGTCAGCTCATGTCCTTCCTTCGGGTAGCGAATGTATTCAACCGGTTTGTTCATAATCTTCAAGCTTTTATACAATACCTCCGATTGGATCACACCCGTCCTCAAATCTTGATCGCCATGAATGATGAGCAACGGTGTCTTTATTTCTGCCACGTAGCTAAGCGGTGAATTGGCATCCAGCACGGCACGCGTTTCTTTTTCCCATGGGTAGCCCCCGAAGTGGTCTGGTATCAAACGCCAGGCGTTGCCTTCGCCCATGAAGGTGGATAGCTCGTACACACCCCGCTGGGCATTTGCGGCTTTAAAGCGGTGATCGTGACTTACAATCCAGGCCACCATGTAGCCGGCATAGCTGCCCCCTTCAACAAACAACTGGTCGGTGTCTATCCAGCTATGTTTGCTGATGGCATCGTCTAACGAAGCCAGGATGTCGGCTGCGGGCCCCGTGCCCCAGTCGCGGTAGTTGGCGCGCTTGAACGCATCGCCATAGCCACCACTGCCGCGCGGATTGCAGTACACCACTCCGTAGCCCCAGCTGTTTTCCAGTTGGTATTCGTGCCACATCGAAAAGGCGCCCGGCCCCCACATGGCAGAAGGGCCGCCATGAATGTTCAGAATGGTGGGGTATTTCATCCCATCTTTCTTGCCAACCGGTTCCATCACCCAATACTGAACTTTCGTACCATCGGGTCGGGTAAGCCAATACTCCTTGGGGAAAACCACACTCTTTTCTTTTAGCCACGCTTCGTTCCAACGGGTTAGCAACTGATGCGATTTGTCTTTCAGAGAATGTACGTAGATTTCCCACGGGTTTTTGGTTTCCGTGAAGGCGTAAACAACTTTGTCGCCATGCAGATCAAAATCATTTACGCCACCGTCTTCACGTGTGTGGCGCTGAATGGCCCCGCCTTTGGATGGGATGCTGTAGAGGGGAATATCGCCTTCGCTTTGCGCGATGAAGAAGATGGTTTTACCATCGGCCGACCAGGTGGCGTTGCCGGCATCACGGTCCAGCGCCTGTGTTAACAAGGTTGGGTTCTCGCCATTGGCGGAGGCGGTAGCCAAAATCGACTGCGAATAAAAACGCCCATCGGTGGAATTGGCTTCAAAAGATATGCGGGTGCCATCGGGCGAGTAAGCGGGGCTGCCAAGGCTGTAGCCTTGCCAGCGCAACAATTCGCGCGCCTGGCGGCTGGCAACGTCAATCACCCAAAGATTGTTGTCGCGCTCGCGGTCGGGGTGAATGTTGTAAACCTTGGATGCACAGATGATCTTTTTTCCATCGGGCGACCACGAAGGACTGGTGAAATCCTGAAAGCCCTGCGTGAGTGGAACGGGCTTCTCATCACTGTCGACCTTTTGCAGAAACACGTGTACAAAACTTTCATCAGGCTGCAAGTTCAGCTCGCCCTGAATGTCTTGCCGGTTGAGTACGCGCGGGTTGCTCTCGCTGGCATTTTTTGCAAGCCATGCGCGCACTTCTTCCAGGGTGCCATCGGGGCTGTTGGCTATCTTCTTCCTTTCATCGGCCTTCAGGTTCTTCATGTTGGGTTCATCGCCCGGGGTGCGGCCGGGCCGTTCATACCCCCATGGCATACTACCCTCTATCGCGTAAATAGGTATGGACGAGGTGTACATCAACCACTTGCCATCGGGCGACCAGCGTGGGTTGGCAGCTCCATACGTTGCCTGCGTAACCGGTTGAGCTTCGCCACCTGCCAGCGGCAATAGCCAAACTTGGCTGCGCTCGCCATCGGTGCGCGTAAAGGCAATGCGTTGGCCATCGGGCGACCACTGTGGCTGGCCATCGTTGCGGTCGCCAAACGTAAGCTGGCGCGGCTCTTCCTTGCCGTTTACATCCAGCAGGTATAGGTGGCGCGTGTAATAGTAGTCGGTTTCGTTGCGCACGGCTTTGCGCGTTACCACGGCAACGGCTTTGCTTCCATCGGGCGAAATTTGAATTTGATTCGATGTCACGATTTTCATCAGATCGGAGGCAACAATGGGTTTTTTGCTTTGCGCGAAGAGAACAAGCGGAAGCAGGAATACCCACAGGGCGAGTGTACGTTTCATGGCGTGTTGATTTGTGGAGGGGAAATTACGCAAATGGGCCGCTTTGGCCACCACGTATTTTTTGTGCGGCTGGAATGATCATAAAAAAAGCCGGACAGTGCCGGCTTTCAAAATTTTTCCTGAACGGAAGAAGTATCCTATGCGTCCTTCCACTTAATGCCGCAGCCGATGGCCTTGGTTTTGGAAGTGGCCACCTCTTTGCCTGCCAGCAGGGCGTCCACAGCGTCTTCCACATATCTTTTCGAAACGGAAGAAGCATCGCGCGGGCTGTCGTCAATGGTGCCAATGTAAGCCACTTTCAAAGCGTTGCCTGCTTTGTTCAGAATAAAAACATGGGGTGTGTTGGTGGCACCGTAGGCGCGTGCAATTTCCTGGCTCTCGTCAAACAAGTAGGGGAAGTCGTACTTCTTGGCTTTGGCATATTTCACCATTTCCTCAAACGAATCACCAGGCGAGGCCTCTGGGTCGTTGGAGTTAATGGCCACCAACGGGAAGCCCTTGGCGCTGTATTTTTTACTTAGCCCGATAATGCGCTCGTTATAGGCTTTGGAGTAGGGGCAGGTGTTGCAGTCGAACACCACAATAAAACCCCTGGCCGATGAGAAGTCGGCCAACGATACCATTTTGCCATCTACGTTCTTTAACTTAAAGTCCCGGGCGGTATCGCCCACCTGGTAACCATCTTTTGCAGGGCGTGCGGCCATCAGCAGGGCCACACAGGCCAACAGTAGCATCGATTTCTTCATAACGCGTTTTAAAATTTATTCAGTTAATGGATGATCAAATATTTCAAATACCGGCCTTTCGAACTATACCTATGCGTTGGTTATTTTATTTCGGCAATCAGTTTCTCCAGGTCGCCCTCGTGTAATTCTTTTTCCACAAACGTGCGCTTACCCGTTTTGGTGTTTACCACCAGGGTGGCGGGCAGCGCCCCCGACCACTTTTTGTCTATTTTGTCAATCCAGTCGTTCGGATTGCGCTCGTTCAATATCAGCACTTCCGATTGTATTTTCTTACGCGCAACAAAGCGGTACACTTTCTCCGGATCGGGATCCAGGTCGATGTCCATGCTCACCAACGATACTTTCACTTCTTTGTTTTCCTGGTTCAGTTTTTCGAACAGCGGCAATTCTTTGATGCAGGGTGCACACCAGGTGGCCCAAAAATTAATTACCCGAATTTCCTCACCCGGAGTGTTGATCAGTTGTTGCAACTCGGTCAACTTTACCATGGGCGCTTTGTTTTGGCCGAAAGCCGGCAAGTATACCAGCCACGCCAATACAGTGATAAGCTTCAGGGATTTCATTCGATTTATTTTTTTCAGGTACTGTGCAAAAGAACGTACGGTATTGCCCAGGGTTTGTTAATGCGTGGCGAAATTACATACAAGGTAAATGCCATGTAAGATTGGCGAAAGAAACAATACTAAAACGGTAAAATTCAAGCACTTATCAACGGCTAAAAATGGACGAAAAGAGAATTCCACAAATGAGGCCATTTATCCACATTATCGTATTGTTGCCACATAAAACACTGATTAACACATAGATACGTAACCTTCAATAAATCCTTTCTTTGTGGAAAACTTTTGAGCAGGTCCAAATAGGGGTGCAGTTGGGGGCCAATTCTAATATTCAGATATTCAGCCCCGTACAAACCAAAAAATGCAGCCAAAACCATGGAAAACACCCACCGCATTACCCAACTTTTTAACGTGAAGCTACCCATCGTGCAGGCAGGTATGGTTTGGTGCAGCGGCTGGCGCCTGGCCGCGGCAGTAAGCAACGCGGGAGGCCTGGGGCTGTTGGGGGCCGGCTCCATGCATCCCGACACGCTACGCCAGCACATTGTTAAATGCAAAGAAGCCACCCCAAACCCCTTTGGGGTGAACGTGCCCTTGCTCTATCCGGAAATGGATGCAGTCATGGCGCTGCTGGTGGAAGAGGGCGTGCAAATAGTTTTTACCTCTGCCGGCAACCCCACCAAGTGGACCGGCTTTCTAAAAGAAAAAGGCATCACGGTGGTGCACGTGGTTTCGAGTGCGCGCTTTGCGCGGAAGGCAGAACAGGCGGGTGTAGATGCGGTGGTAGCAGAAGGTTTTGAGGCAGGTGGCCATAACGGTCGTGAAGAAACCACCACGCTTTGTTTAATTCCTTCTGTGCGCGATGCGGTGTCCTTGCCGCTCTTGGCTGCGGGGGGCATCGGCTCGGGCCGGGCCATGGTGGCCGTGGAAGTGTTGGGTGCCGAGGGTTTTCAAATTGGTTCACGTTTTGCCGCCAGCGTGGAATCATCGGCACACCAGGTTTACAAAGAGGCCGTGGTGCGCGCGGGCGAGGGTGATACTGCGCTTACGCTGAAACAGATTACGCCCGTCAGGCTCATCAAAAATAAATTCTTTGAAGAGGTGGCTGCCGCTGAGGCACGCGGAGCTTCCACTGAAGAGTTGGCAACGTTGCTGGGCAGAGGCCGCGCCAAAAAAGGAATTTTTGAAGGTAACGTAGACGAAGGCGAACTGGAAATCGGGCAGGTGGCAGCGATGATTAACCGAATTCAACCGGCTGCCGAAATAGTGGACGAATTGTGGCGCGAATACCTCGCTACTAAAAAACGAATGTGCGGCCCCGCATAACACGGATTTAATCATTTACTTACTCTCGGTTGATGGAAGTTTTGATGGCGAGTGATAGCTTCGCAACATATTAACCTATACCCAAGTGAAAAAATTTTTGATACTGGCCGTGGCTGCGCTGGCAGCATGCACCCCTTCAGAAAAAAAGCCCGGACTTTTACAGGAAGTGGTTTCCATTCACTACGATACTGCCCTGCGCCCCTTCTATCATGGGGTGGCTTCTGGCGATCCGCTGGCCGACCGTGTGATCATTTGGACCCGCATAACACCACCCGACTCTGCACAATCGGTATTGGTAACCTGGGAGGTGTCTGAAACACCTTCTTTCACCTCTGTGTACAAATCCGACACGTTGCGAACCACACCCGCACGCGATTATACCGTGAAAGTCGATGTGGATGCGCTGAAACCGGGACAGGTTTACTATTACCGCTTTTCGGCTTTGGGAGGCACCTCACCCCTTGGCAGAACCAAAACCACACCCGTGAACGCGGTAGACAGCCTGAAGTTTGCCGTGGTAAGCTGCAGTAACTGGGAGTGGGGCTACTTCAACGCCTACGAAAAAATTGCCCAACGTACAGATGTGGATGCCGTGTTGCACCTGGGCGACTATATCTATGAATATGGACGTGGCGGTTATGGAGACACCACCATTCGCAAAAACCTGCCGCCCCACGAAATTGTATCGCTGCACGATTACCGCACGCGCCACTCGCAATACCGCCTCGACAAAGGCCTGAGGTTGATGAGCCAGCAACACCCGCTGATAGCCATTTGGGACGACCACGAGGTGGCTAACAATGCCTACACCGAGGGGGCCCAGAATCACCAGGCCGATAAAGAGGGCGACTACCGCCAGCGTGTGGCGGCTGCCCGGCAGGCGTATTACGAATGGCTGCCCATCCGCGAAAGCGGGAAACACTACCGCAGCTTTTCGTATGGCCCGTTGGCCGACCTGGTGATGCTGGACGAACGCCTGGAGGGCAAAACAAAACCGGTAGACAGCCTGAGCGATCCCCAATATGCCAGCGACCAACGCAGCATGCTGGGAACTGAGCAATTAAATTGGTTTGAAAATAACCTGAAAAACTCAACCGCCACCTGGAAAGTAATAGGCAACCAGGTAATGTTTGCCGACATTGAGTTGAGCGCAGTGTACCCCAATATGCCCCGTAACCTCGACTCGTGGGATGGATACCCGGCCGAAAAACAGAAAGTGCGTAATTTCATTGTAGAAAATAAACTGAAGGATTTGATCTTCCTCACGGGCGATACCCACGCCTCGTGGGCAATAGAGGCGGCCACCGATGTGAAGAAAACCTACAACCCTAAAACTTCGGCCGGGGCATTTGCTGTTGAACTCGGCACCACCAGCGTATCTTCTGCCAACGATGACGAGTACCGCGGTGCCGATACCGTGCGGATGATGGAGAAAGCATTACTTGGAAAAAACCCACACATCAAGTACCTCAACGCCCGCGACCATGGCTACCTGCTGCTGACCCTATTCCCGGAGCGTGCCCGGGCAGATTGGTATTACATGGAAACATTGCGCCAGCCGCAAACAAACGAGTTCCTGGGTGCCAGCTATCAATTGGAAAAAGGATCGGTTAAACTGAAATAAAGAAAAGCGGTGGCGGGTGGCGCAATTAGCCGCCACCCGCCACCGCTGGCCTTTGCATTCCCCAGGTGGGGATGCCTCTCTTCTGAATTAATTGCACGTTTTCGAGCACGAGCTGCCCTGGGTATTTCCCCCGATCACCGCTGCGCTGGGTTTGGCAAAACTCTCTTTGGCTTTGGTTGCCCACTCTTTTTTCACCAACTCAAATTCTTTTTGAAAGGCCGCATTGGCCATCAACTTATTCACCAACTGCCGCGCCAAGATGCGCGAGGCTTCCGAGTCGGTGGGGTAGTGCACGCCAATGATTTCGCGGGAGTGCGCCATATCGTACGCATCTTTCAGAAAAACATCGGCAAAGGCGGGTGCCAGTTCAGAATAGATGTAGGCGTTTATGTAAGAGTTGGCGGCATGTCCGCTGGGGTAAGCAGCCCAGTTGGTTTCTTCCAGGTTCTTTAAGGCGGGTTCCAGCACGTAGGGCCGCACGCGCAGGTGCTTGTATTTCAAGCTCCAGATAAAAAAGCTGGCATCTTGCCACACCTTCGCCATCAGGTTGGCCGTTTGCGGCAATGTGTCGGGGTGAAACCACGTGCCGATGGAGCGACCTATGAAGAACAGATTTTTCCGGTAAGCGTTGTAATTGGAGTCGGCTTGTGTAGTGCGTGGGTTATAGAACACACCTGCCATTACCAGGCTGGCGTCAACATCTAACTGGGTGCGTTGTGCCTGCAGACCCAGCAGGTAGTTCAGCTCGGCACGCGTCTTTTCCGAACTGTTGGCTGGGGGGTCGGGGATTTTGAAATCATCGGGCTTTACGTCAGTTAAAAACACCGGCTTGAGGCTAAGTCTTCTTTCAGCGGAAGCGGCATCGAAAGGAAACTTCTGCTGATCTGCGGCCAAACCGGGAGCGGCCGGCTTGGCAGCGTACGCCTCCAGATTTTTGTAGTGCCCCCTGGCAGGGTCGAGGTTTTTCTGCGCCAACAGGGCAGTGGTGGCTGCCACGTACAACAACGTCAGTAAGTATTTCATATGCATTTTGTTTTGCGCGGTAGACGCAGGAAGAAACAAAAGACGCGATATGCGTCTTTCAAAAAATCGGGCCGTCTACCAAGGCAGACCCGCAAGGGCATAAACAAATGTTTCACTAAAATTTTTAATGCTATGAAAAACGTCATCGCGAAAGATGGTGGTTGCGGCCCTGGCTGCTGCTAAGCCCTGACAGTTGCCCGGCTTCCCAGCGGTTGGCCGGGCAACTTGATTATTTTCAGAGAGGCGATTGGTTCATGTGTGTTACCACCTCGTGCGAATCGCACCCGCATGGCAGGCGGTTTTCGCATTGCACTACATTGCCGAAACCATCGGTGCGCATGTGGTAAAGAGCCGTCATTTTTTCTTTCAGTATCTGGCGGGCCCGCTGCACCCTCGATTTCGCGCCCGAGTAAGAAATTCCCAGCCGCACCGCCAGTTCTTTCTGTGGCACCTGGTCTACCTCCGCCAGAAGAATGGCCTCGCGGTAGGGCGAGGGCAGCGTGTGCATGAGTTGCTGCAGGCAGCGAAAAACGCAGTCGTTAAACAAATTGTATTCTTCCGTTTCCGTCAGTGCCGGTTCATCGAGCACTTTCTTTTTCTTGCGGTAATAGTCGATGATGCTGTTGCGCGTAATCTGGTAGATCCAGGCTGTAAATTTTTCGGCCTCTTTTAATTGATCTTCCTTCAATTGGGCCTTCACAAACACATCGTGTACAATGTCTTCGGCATCGGTGCGGCTCTTTACGCGGCTATTCACAAACCTTTTCAGCTCGTGGTACAGTTGTTGATGATCAGTAGCGGTTGATACCATAGGGCGGTTTTTTTCGTTGGGTTGACGGCAGAGACCCCGAAAAGACGCAAAACGGGCCTCTGAATTTTGTAATTTTCAACTTCCGAACCAATTTAAACCTGTTCTACATGAAGGCAACGGTCATTTTATGCTTTGGGTTGGCTCTTTCTTTCACCGCTGCGGCCCAGGTAATTGGCAAAATGTTTCCAGACATGGAAGCAGAAACAGTGGAAGATAAAAAAGTGAAGCTTCCGCAGGATACCAAAGGCAAGTTTACGCTGGTGGGCTTGGCTTATTCCAAAAAATCGGAAGACGAACTCAACACCTGGTTCAATCCCATCTTTTCGAAGTTTATTCAGAAAACCACGGGCCTTATGTCAGGCTTTGGCTACGATGTGAATGTTTACTTCGTTCCCATGTTCACGGGGGTGAATGCTGCCGCACAGGGCACTGCCAAGAAGAAGGCCGCCAAAAATATCGATCCGCAGTTGTTGCCTTACGTGCTGTTCTACAAAGGCGAGCTAAAATCGTATAAGGAAGCCCTCGATTTCGAGAAGCGCGACATCCCCTACTTTTTTGTGTTGGACCCTGACGGAAAAATTGTTTACGCCACTTCGGGTCGTTACACCGAGGATAAGTTGGATGAGGTGGAGGCGGCAATTGAATAACGAGTGCTGTTTTCCGCGTTAGCGGGCCACAACACTTTCTAATAACCCCCAAACGGCTAACTTGCAGCCGTGAATGCCCTTATCCTGTTGGCCATTGCATCTGCGCCCGGGGTTGCCATCATGCTGTACATCTACCTGCACGACAAGCATGAGCGCGAACCCATCGGCTTGCTGGTTCGTGCCTTCCTGTATGGTGTGCTCAGTGCGCTGCTAACGGTCATCATCAGCATGCCGATCAATGCGGTGGTTACCATTCACGAGAAAGACCTCACCGAGCAAGCCATTCATGCTTTTATCATTGTGGCCATGGTGGAGGAGCTGAGCAAGTTTGTATTTGTGCGTGGCGTACTCTATCGCAACAAAAACTTTAACGAACCTTTTGATGGCATTGTCTATTCCGTCATGGTGGGTATGGGCTTCGCCACCTTCGAGAACATTCTCTACGTAATGGATGGCGGACTAGAGGTTGCCATTCTGCGCATGTTCACCGCGGTACCCGCCCACGCCAGCTTTGCCGTGCTGATGGGCTTTTACCTGGGTAAAGCCAAGTTTGAACACCGCAAAGGGTATTATGCCTTGCACGCTCTTGGCGTAGCCATACTCTTCCACGGCATTTATGATTATTGCTGGTTTATTTCTTTCGAGCCCGGTATTTGGTTGGGTGCCATCGCATCACTGGTGTTAGCCATTGTGCTGTCGCGCAAGGCCATGCATATTCACCAACTTGCCTCACCTTTTCACCCCGATGTTTTGCATCAGGAGTTGCCTCTTGATAACACCGAGCAAAATGGGTAGGTTAGCACAAAGACAAACTTTATGCTCCGCGAGGGTCTTCAAAAACAATTTGGTCGCAACACGGGTTTTCGATACAGAGGTGCCGAACCCGGGCGCCTGGAAAATTTCAGCGATGCCGTGTTTGCGCTGGCCATCACACTGTTGCTCATCTCTACTTCCCCGCCAGTCAACTTCGCGCAGATCAAACGCTTCACCTACGACCTACTGCCCTTTCTGGTTTGTATCACCCTCATCATCCTGATCTGGCACGAACATTTTCTGTTCTACCTGCGCTACGGCATCCGCGATAATAAAATGATTGTGCTGAACACGCTCTTTCTGGTGATAGTGCTATTCTACGTATACCCTTTGAAGTTCCTCACCAAAATCATCATCCTGTTTCCCGTTGCCTGGGCGGTGAATGAGCAAAGTATTTTAAATGAAATGAGCGGCATGATTCGGGCAGAAGACATGGGGCAGCTTATGATTATTTATGGATTCGGGGCTACCTGCGTATTTCTGGTGTTGATGCAGATGTATCGGTATGCGCTGAAAAAGGCAGACGAGCTGGATCTTTCTGAACTGGAAAGATTTGATACGCGCACCAGCATTCGCACCAACCTGTTCATGGCGTTGGTGCCCTTTGTTTCGGTCATCTTGGCATTCCTGCTGCGCCACAGTTGGCTGGCAGGCCCCGTGGCAGGCTTTGTCTACTTTCTCTACACACCCATTATGTTTATACACGGCACCCGCTCCGACAAAAAGCGGAAGCAACTGCTGGCCACCCTTCCCGATTCGCAGCAACTGGTAGCCTGACGTTATTCTTCTTCCAAACCACCAAAGCCATTGGTGCTAATGAGCGACCCAAAGAACAAGGCGTTGAAGAATAGTTTGTTGGTGCCATACCAATAGCCGCGGAAATTCGGATCGTCTAAAAACAAGATGGCACGACCTTGCCCGCTGCCGCTTACTACCAGCGAAGGGGAGTTCTTGATCTTCTCCAGGTTGGACGGGTGAATATAACCGCTCAGCAACGGGTTGGCTGTACAACGGGCCACCGTGTTGAACTTGTTCTTGGATGGCTCCAGGAAGATATTATGGTTGCGCCAAACCGGCAGACTGCGCGAAGTGTATCCGAACCCGATGGGGTGGGTAATATCCAGGTCGGTCATGTAAATAGAGCCGCCAATGGCTTGCGAACCTTGGTAGTCTCCTGCCTTTACAAAGTCAATGCGGTCGGGGCCGCCTTTGTCCTCAAACTTCTTGGCCTGCTCGTCTACCACCTTGTTTTGAAGCGCCCAGCTTACCGCGTTGCGTATCAAAATCAGCGTACCCCCTTGCTGCACCCAGGCTTTGATCTTGTTGATGCCCGCTTCGCCCAAGTTGTTATAGTTACCCGATACCATCACCAGGCTGGTGTAGTCGTGCAAACGCAATTGCCCGAATTGGGTGGTGTTTACTTTTGTAATGGGCATGCCCAGTTTGGAATCGAGCAGGTGCCATACAAACCCTGCTTCGGTGGCAGATACCCCATCGCCCACCAGTATGGCTGCTTTGGGCAGCGGCACCGTGCGCACATTGTTGCTGCCCAGGTCTATGCCCTCGCTGCTCAATCCGGTATCAACCGAATACACATCAATGCCTGCCCGTTGCGAGGCAGCTTTCACGGCCGCAAAAACCTCATCAGCCGATTGGTTTTGATCTGCCACAGGCACCACCAATGTGCCGTAGCTAAAACTTTTCTTCGCACCGTTAATGGTGGTGCTGAAGGGCTTGAAAGCAGTCTTTACAAAAATATTTTGTTTCAGCAGGTGGTAGAGTGCCTGCGCGGCCTGGTATTCATTCCATTCAATCAGGTAGGCATACTGCGATTTTACCACAGGTGCCGGTGCTACTTCCAGGTCAGCCGCTTTCACTTTTTCTCCGCGGGCTACTTTCACATTGGCGCCCAGCGCATCGTGCGGAAGGCCAAAAGCCAAAGACATCGTCCAGGTGGAGGCATCGTAAAACACGCTGTCGTGAAACTGCGTTACTTTTTCGAACACGCTGCGCACCATGCGGTATTGTGTCTGGTCTGTAGGCACCACAAAGGCTTTGCCTTTTTCATACCGGTTGGCGCCTACGCTCAGGTCGGCTGCGAGTGGATACGTTTCAATACGATGTTTCAGTAACAATTGGGCGAAGGCGCGTGTTTTGCTCTGGTCTTTGCTGTCGCCAAACACATAGGCCTTTATGGTAGATTTGCGGCCCTCATCCAAAGCTGATTTAAAATACTCTTGCTGGTGCTTCAGCAACAGTTCTCTGTTTTCAACGGCAGCCTTTACGGTGGCAATGCTCGTGCGCACATGGTTGCGAATGGTGAAGGCAAAGGTTACCTCTTTGGTTGTGCTCTGCTGCACGTGGCCGCGCGAGCTGGCTTGCTCGAAAACCAAACCCAAGCCGCCATGAATGTCGGGGTAGGTAGAGCCATAGCCGGGGTAAGAGTTATCGAAGTTTTCTTTAGAGTAATACAACGAACCGATTTCATTCAGTGCTTTGGCAAAATAGCCGGCAAACAAAGGATTCAGCTGGTCGTAGTTGGGCCGGGGTACCACCGGGTTTTCTGAGCCGTAGGGCTTGGTAGGTTCGAAGAAGTTGGTGGCATTGGTGCCCATTTCGTGGTAGTCGGTGCACACGTTGGGCAGCCATTGGTGAAAGAACTCCACCCGGTTGCGGCTTTCTACGTGGGCCAGCGGCAGCCAGTCGCGGTTAAGGTCGAACCAATAATGATTGAAGCGGCCACCTGGCCATACTTCGTTGTGCTCGCGATCCATGGGATCGGCTACAGGTGGAAAGCCCTTGTGCATGTTGGCCCAGTTGCTGTGCCGGTCGCGGCCATCAGGGTTGTAGTTCGGGTCTATGTGAATAACCGCTTCGCGCAGAAAGCGGTCTGCCTCCTCCCCCTGGCGGGCAACCAGGTAGTAAGCGGTTAGCATGGCGGCTTCGCTGCTGGAAGGTTCGTTGCCATGCACGTTGTAGCCATGCGTTATTATTACCGGCATGGAAGACGTGTTGACCGATTGCGAGGGGTTGGCCAGCTTCAGGTGTTCTTGCCGTATTTGTTCTATTCTGCCATGATTTTCGGGAGTGGTAATGGTAAGCACCACCTGCGGCCGGTGTTCGTTGGTGTAACCGATGATCTGAAATTTTGCTTTGGGCGAAACGCGGGCTAATTCCTGAAAGTAGGCCACAATGCGGTCGTGGCGTGTGTGCCAATCGCCCACAGGGTAACCCAGGAATTGCTCTGGCGTTGGAATGGCCGGATCATAATTGTTGCCAGACGGAAAAAAATAATTGTTTTGGGCACAAAGCTGAAAGCTGACCAGTGTGAGCAGCAAGGCGTACTTCTTCATAGCATAACGTTTCACGCAAGTTAACAAGCCTGCACAATGCTTATGCTGGTTTGTGATAAATGGCAAAGCGCTGAAGGCGATGCTGAAAAATGTATATTTGGTTACCCCAACATAAAATTACTGGTATGACCAAAGCTGACCTGGTGGATAAAATGGCCGAAGATGCGGGCATTACAAAAGTGGCCGCGGGCAAGGCCCTGGAATCGTTTCTGGAAAATGTGGTGCTGGCGTTGAAGGAAGGCGAACGCGTGACATTGGTTGGCTTTGGCACTTTTTCAGTGGCCAAACGCGCGGCCCGCGTGGGTAGAAACCCCTTCACGGGCGATACCATCAAAATAAAACCCAAAAAGGTGGCGAAGTTCAAAGCCAGCAAAGAGCTGGATGCCCACCTGCAGTGAGGCTGCCGGTTACGCCAGCATCTGTTCGATGTCTTCGCGCGTCAGTTGCTTGATGATGCTTTCCTCTGTGGTGATCAGGTTTTCCGAAAGCTTGAGTTTACGTTTTTGCAATTGCAGAATTTTTTCTTCCACCGTATTGCGCGTAATGAACTTGTAGGTGAAAACCTTTTTGGTCTGGCCAATGCGGTGCGCCCTGTCCACAGCCTGGGCCTCCACCGCGGGGTTCCACCACGGGTCCAGAATAAACACGTAGTCTGCTTCGGTCAGGTTCAAACCCAGACCACCCGCCTTGATGGAAATCAAAAACACTTTCAGGTTGGGTTCGCGGTTGAATTTTTCCACCTGGTCTTTGCGGTCGTTGCTGGAGCCATCCAGGTAAGCAAACGGGATTTTGTGTTTGTGGAGGTGCTCTTTCACAATGTCGAGGTGCTTCACAAACTGACTAAACACCAACAGTTTGTGCCCTTCGGCTATGGCATTCTCCAGCATGTGCGACATATCTTCCAGCTTGCCTGAGCCGCCCTCATAGTTTGCTTCGATCATACGCGGATGGTTCGAGAGCTGCCTTAGTTTTGTAAGACCCTCCAAAATCATGAACCGTGTATTGTTGATGCCCTCTTTGTCTATCTGCTCCAGAATTTTGTTGCGATAAAATGCCTTGGCCTCTTCGTATTTCTCTTCTTGCTCGGGCGTCATGTTGGTGTAGTACACATTCTCTACCTTTTCGGGAAGTTCGGTAGCCACCTGCGATTTGAGCCTGCGCAGCAGGAAAGGTTTGATGACGGCATTGAGCTTTTTTGTTTTGGCCTCGTCTTGTTTCTTTTCAATGGGCACCTGGTATTCGTTCTTGAAGAAGGTCTGCCCACCCAGCAAGCCCGGGTTGATGAACGTCATCTGGCTCCACAAATCCATGGTGGTGTTTTCCAGGGGCGTACCGGTTAATGTGAGCCGGTACCGCGAACGCAATTGCATCACCGCTTTGGCAATGTTGCTGGTTGGGTTTTTAATCACCTGCGATTCGTCCAGGATGATGTAGTTGAAGTAGAAGTCTTTCAACAGGTCCACATCCAGACGGGTAATGCCGTAAGATGTCAGGATGAGATCGTAGTTTTTGAACCGCGATATGTCTTTGTTGCGCAGTGTGCCTGTGTAGTTCAGAATCTTCAGACCCGGCACAAACTTGCTGGCCTCCATCTCCCAGTTGTAGATCAGCGATGTGGGCATGATCAGCAAAGAGGCACCTGTGTTTTCTTTCTCTTTTTCGGACTGTAGCAGCGCCAGGGTTTGCACGGTTTTTCCCAAACCCATGTCGTCTGCCAGGCAGCCACCCAGGTGAAACTCGTTGAGGAAACGCAACCAGTTGTAACCCGCCTTTTGGTAGGGGCGCAACTGGCCCTGGAAGCCCGCTGGCAACGGATAGTCTTTAATGCCCTCGAACGACTCCAGGCTGCGGAAGCGTTCGCTCATGTGCACCTTGGCCAGGTTACCGTCTTCCAGCTCCTTCAGCAGGTTGAGGTGGTATTTTTTCAGCACGGGCTTTTCGTGGTCGCCCTGGGTTTCGCTCAACGCAAACAGGTCGCCATACTTTATCAGCCACGCTTCAGGTATAATGGCAATTTCTCCGTTGGGCAGTTTAAACTCTACCTTCTTTTTCAGGATGAGCTTGCGAAGTTCTTTAAAAGAGATTTCGAACTCGCCAAAACGTATGCGCGCGTGAATATCGAACCAGTCGATATTTTCTTTTACCTCGAGTTCGAACAGGGCTTTGCCCACAAAGTATTTTTTGTCGCGGTTTTCGGGCTGGCTCACCTCAAAGCCCAGGTTCAGCAGGTTTACCCGGTTTTCGTTCAGCCACGAAAATGCGTGCGCTTTGTCTACTGCACAACGGAACCCCTTCAGCGGCAGGCCCAGCTTGATCAGCGTCTGTGCATATTTCTTTTCGGTATCCGTTTGCCGCTTAACGCGATGGAAAATATAGTCGTTGTCTTTCTTTTCGATGGTAACGCTTACCTGCCCGAACACTTCGCCCCGGAAGCGGTGTTTGCCATATTTGAAAGACAGGTCGAACACAATTTTCCCCGCCTCATCTTCGTGGCTGGCTGCCCCTTCATTGCCAAAAAGATCGGGCACCTCTTTAGAGGCGGCCTGGTGCAATTCCGAAAGTGTAAGCAGCGGGTGCGGGTCGTACAGATTTTTGTTGATCTCGAAACCCTGCACGTCTACATCATCGAAAGAAGCGATGAGCGGGGCCACAAAACGGTTGTAATATGTTTCCTCCAGGTTCTTCGGAATCAACACCGACTTCTTGGCAAAGAAGGGCATCAGTTTCTTGCCGTCTACATGCTTTTCGAAACCATAAAGCTTCCCGTTCATTACCATCCACGCGGGGTCTTTGCAGATGAGGTAGGCGCCCGGGTTGGGCAGTTCCAGCTTCTTGCCTTCGTAGGTAAGCGTGGGGTAGTAATTGGTGTTTTCGGGCGTTCTGCGAAAGTGAAACTGTATGCTGGCTCTTTTTTCCAGCACCTCAATCTTTTTCCAGGTGGGCTCGCCATCGTTGCCCATCTCGAAAAGACGTTTGCCCTTCATCTTTTCCAGAATTTCGGCCCGCTTCACCTCCAGGTATCTTTCAATTTCCTCCTGAATCAACTCGTTGCCTTTCTGCTTGTCGTACACTTTGGCAAAAAACTCAGAGGGCTTTATTTGCTTGCCCGAAAATTTTTTTACAATAACATCCTGAGTCATCTTGTCCATCAGGTCTATCAGCTCATAGTCGCGGTCATCGAGGCCCTTTGCAAATTCGCGCGCATTCTTGGAAGAAATGTTCTGGTGCTGGTACGTTAGCTTGCCTTTATCGTCCAGGTGTACGATAAACGATTCGAAAATATACCCCATGAACTCGTGCTGATAAAGCGAGTAAATGATCTGAAATGGCTGAGCAGCAGATACTTTCATTGGGTAAAAATTGTCTGCCACCGCGGGCAACAAGGGCCTAAGCAAGCCACTTGGCCCGTTTTTAGCACTTTGCACACTAAGCAGAATTGCTAAAGTACGCATTTTGGGCCTATTTTTCTTTGCATTTTAGGCCTGAATACTTACACGATAATTACATGATCAGAGGTGCCGAATGGAGTAAGACCGGGCGGCCAGGGCGGCAGGGTAGTATGAAGTAACCAAAGTAACCAGGCACACCATCAGGCCGGTGGCCAGAAAATCGGTCACGATCATTTTGACTGGGTAGTGTTCTACCACCGCATTGATCATACCCATGCTTACCAGGCCAAAAGTATCTTGCAGCCAACAGATGGACGCCCCTAACACCAATCCTGCCCCTGCCCCGGCAAAAGAAATAACGGCCCCTTCCGAAAGGAAGATCTGGCGGATAAGGCGGGGGCTTGCGCCCATGGCAAACAATACGCTGATGTCTTTCTTTTTGTCGATGGCCAGCATCATGAGCGAAAAGAAAATGTTGATGGCGCCCACCAGCGTAAGCAACGAAAGCGCCAGGAAGGTGAACAGCTTTTCCATCTTCAAAAGCCGGTGAATGTCTACGTGCTGTTCTTCGTTAGAGAGCACTTTGAAGTCTGCGCCCAACTCGTTTTTCAAAGCTTGCTGCACATGGCTAAGTGAGGCCGTTGGTGTTAGCTGCACTTCCAGAAACGTACGCTTGTTGCCATAGTCGAGCAGTTCTTGCACAAAGTTGAGTGGCAGGAAGAGGTAATTTTCATCGTAGTTTTTTTCTACTGAAAAAACGGCTCCGGGGCGTATGCTTTTTCGTGAATACAAGCGCGAAGGATCCAGCGAGGGGGTGCTGCCATTTTTGATATAAAAAATCTGTATGGCGTGCATGTCGTCCTCCACAGCCACCGATAGGGTAGCCTGCACGCCCGAGCCAATAATGGCAAAGGGAATTCCGTTTTCTTCTAACCGCAGCTTGCCATTTACAATGTGGTTTTCTAACCGCTTTTGGCTGATGAAATTATCAGAAACACCTCGGATGATGGCTACCATGTCTGCATCGCGGTAACGCACGTAGGCATAGTCTTCAATTACTTCGGTAATAATGGCCACGCCTTCTACCGATTGCACGCGTTGCAGCAACTCTTTGGTTAATTCAAAAGACTTGCCGCGGCTGGCTTCAATTTTTATTTGTGGGTCGAACGCTGCATAGAGCGAGCGTATCAGATCGCCCAGGCCATTGAATACGGAAAGAACAATAATCAATGCAGCCGTAGAAAAGGCCACGCCTGCCATAGAAAGCAACGAGATGATGTTGATGAAATTCTTCTTTCGCCTGGAAAGAAAGTAGCGCCTGGCAATGAAGAAAGGAAGATTCACTTCTTGTCTGGTTCGTCTGAGGCGGGGGGAATATTCAGGCTTTTGATCAGATCGTCCATGCGCATGGCATTTTCTTCCACCTCATCAATATAAAATATCAGCTCGGGTATAATGCGCGCCTGGTTTCTGATGCGGTCGCCCAGGGCTTTCCTGATTTCCTTTTTATGCACATTGAGTTTTTCCAGCACCTTTTCTTTGTCTTTGGCCAACATCATGCTGATGTAAATGCGCGCCACACTTAAGTCGGGGCTTACGCGCACTTCTGCTATGGAAATAAATGCATTGTTGAGCACACCCCGCTTGTCGCGCTGAAAGATGTCACTCAGTTCTTTTTGAATCAGCTTACCGAATTTCTGTTGACGCACCGTTCCACTCATGCAACAAAGATACGTATTGGGAGGGAAAGGCGATAACTTGCGCTGCGTCTATGCACTGTGGCGCCTTTTCCTTTATTTGCGATCTGATTTCATCGCATTTTGCTTCGCTTTTTCAGAATCAACGATCCGTACAGGCTGCTGGCCATCCTGGTGTTGCTGGTATTGTTTGCCTTGCCGGTGTGGCTGAGCGATTGGCCCCTTACGCCACCGGAACTGTTGCACCAGGTGCTGGGCGAAAGCATTGCCGCAGGGCACCGCATGTATGTAGAAGTTTATGATGCCACGGCCCCCTTCGCGGCAGGCATTTTCGGAGGCACCGATTGGCTGTTTGGCCGGTCGCTCCCAGCGCGTCAGGTGCTCACACTGTTGTTGCTTTTCTTCCAGGCGGCATTCTTTGTCATTCTGCTGATCAACAACAAGGCCTACAACGACAATACCTACGTGCCGGGACTGGTTTTTGGCTTGCTTTGTTTTCTATCGTACGATTTCCTCAGCTATTCCCCGGAGTTGTTTGGCTCCACGCTGCTGCTGCTGGCACTCAATAACCTGTTTCGCGAGATAGAATTCCGCATTCAGCGCGAAGAAACCATTTTGAGCCTGGGTGTATACCTGGGGGCTGCATCCATCTTTGTTTTTACGTACGCAATCTTTCTGGTAGGTGCCCTGATGATTCTGGTTATTTACACGCGCATTTCTTTACGCAAAGTGCTGCTCATCATCTTCGGCTTCCTGTTGCCTCACCTCATTCTCTTTCTGATTTACCTTCGGTGGGATGCCCTGCGCCTGCTCTGGGAAAATTTTTACCTTCCCAACCTGGTTGGCCAACGGCAGCTTTGGGTTTCGTGGCGGTCGGTGCTTTACTTGCTGGCGCTGCCCGCAGGCTATTTCGTTATTTCGTTGTTCATGCTTACCCGCGAGGCCCGCTTTACCAAGTACCAATCGCAGTTGTTTCAGGTTATGTTTTGGTGGCTGCTGATTGCACTGGTTGAAATTATGGTTACCAAATCATTTACGCCCCATAGTTTCATCACCACGGTGCCCTCGTTAACGTACTTTGTAAGCCATTACCTGTTGTTGATACGCAGACGGTGGATTGCCGAGATGATGTTCCTGCTGTTTATGGGGGGCATCTTGTTGATCAGCAACCTGGCGCGAACGGGCCGGCTGAGTGCCATAGACTACAGCGCCATGAAGGTGGCACCCGGCAACCACAGCGCAGCCGTGGCGGGTAAAAAAGTAATGGTTCTGGGAAACGATTTGCCGGTTTACCTGCAAAACAGGCTCGGTGGATTCTTTTTAAACTGGCCGCTTTCGCGGGAAACGGTGGCCGGCATGGAATACTACGACCATGTGGTGAAAGTGAATGAAGCCTTTTTGCACAACCCGCCCGATGTGGTGATAGACCACGAAAACCTGATGCCCGGGGTGATGGAAAGAATTCCTCTTGTGAAGGAAACGTACCGGAAACAAGGCAACTATTATTGGCGTGTGCCTTAGCAACTCATTTTGTCGACCCTGCGCGCATGGCGGCCGCCTTCAAAGCTCGAGTTAAGGAAGCGATCCAGAATTTTTTCAGCCAACTCGCTGCTGATGAAGCGGGCGGGTAAACACAAAACGTTGGCGTTGTTATGTTGCCTGGAAAGCGCGGCCAGCTCTTCATTCCAGCAGATGGCGGCACGAATGCCCTGGTGCTTATTGGCCGTAATGGCTACCCCATTGGCACTGCCGCAAATCAGCAGGCCCAGGTCAAACTCTTTGTTTTCTACCGCCAGTGATACCGGATGGGCAAAGTCAGGGTAGTCGGCCGATTCGGTGGAGTGGGTTCCGAAATCTTTGGTGATGAAGCCGCTTTTTTGCAGCCAGGCTTTGAGGATTTCTTTCAACTCAAACCCAGCGTGGTCGGCTCCTATGGCAATGGTTGGCATCATACAGTTCCCTCCGCTCGCGCTTCCGCTTCGGCCTCCCTAATGCGCCTTTTCTCTACGCGGGCAGAAATCAATATACTGATTTCAAACAGCAAGTACAATGGAAGTGATATCAGCGTCTGACTCAGCGGATCGGGCGGTGTGATAATGGCAGCAATAATTAAGATGGCAACAATGGAATGTTTGCGGTATTGCCGTAAAAACTTAGGCGTAACGATGCCCATCTTGGAGAGAAAATAAATTACCACTGGCAATTGAAATAACAAGCCGCTACCGAGCACCAGCGCTACAAACGTAGACACATAGGAGGTAATGTCGAACTCGTTTACAATCATGTCGCTGATGCGGTAGTTCGCCATTACATACACCATCAGCGGAGCGATTACGAAATACCCGAAAGATACCCCTGAAGCAAAAAGAAAAGTGACCGCCCCCACTGCGCCAGTCGTATTTTTACGCTCTTTCAGGTGTAAACCCGGCTTGATGAAGCGCCACATTTCCCAAATTACATACGGAAATGCGAGTATCAGCCCCAGCACCAAACCGGAAATGATGGTGATGGTAAATTGCCCCGTCATGAAGCGGCTCTGCAGTTCCAACGGAATGTCTTGAATGCACAACAGGTCGGCCTTACCGATGGCTTCGCCTAACGCGCACAGCGCGCGCCACGTGGGGAAGTCGGCCTTGGCAGGGGCCAGAATAACGTTATTGAAAATCCACTTTACATAGACAAATCCGATGATGGTGAAGAGGAGAATGGCCCCCACCGAACGGATGACATGCCACCGCAGTTCCTCGAGGTGATCGAGAAACGACATTTCACTTTCCAGTTCGGGCTGTTGTCCGGGTTGGTCTAATGCCATCGGCTTGGATTACTTTAAACAGGTTAGCTATACAGCGGAAATTTTTTCATCAGGGTGTTCACCTTGCGTTTTACTGCCTTCAGGTGTTTGGTATCGGCAGGCCTTTTCAGGGCCTCGTCAATCAAATCCACCACCTTCACCGCATCTTTTTCTTTCAGGCCACGCGAGGTAATGGCCGGAGAGCCAATGCGTATGCCCGAAGTAACCATGGGCGATTGCGTATCGAAAGGCACCATGTTTTTGTTCGTGGTGATGTCGGCTTGTATAAGCGCTTCTTCGGCCTGCTTACCTGTGAGGTTTTTAGAACGCAGGTCTATCAACATCAGGTGGTTGTCTGTGCCGTTAGAAATGATTTTGTAGCCGCGTTTGGAGAACTCTTCGGCCATGGCTTTGGCATTTTTGGCCACCTGCACAATATAGTCCATGTACTCATCGCTCAGCGCCTCGCCAAAAGCCACCGCCTTGGCCGCGATTACATGTTCTAACGGACCGCCTTGCGTGCCGGGGAAAACCCCGGAATCGAGAATGGAGGAAATTTTTCGAATCTCCCCTTTGGGTGTCTTCAGCCCCCAGGGGTTATCGAAATTTTTGCCGATCATAATCAAACCACCACGTGGACCACGCAATGTTTTGTGGGTTGTGGTAGTAACAATGTGGCAATGCTCCATCGGGTCGTTCAACAAGCCACGTGCAATCAGCCCCGCAGGGTGAGAGATATCGGCAAGCAGCAGGGCTCCCACCGCATCGGCAGCGGCACGTAGTTTTTTATAGTCCCAGTCGCGGCTGTAGGCAGAGGCACCGCAGATAATCATCTTCGGTTTTTCGCGCAAAGCGGTTTCCATCACCTTGTCGAAATCGATGGTGCCCGTTTCTTGTTCTACGCCATAAAAGCTGGGCTGGTAGAGTTTGCCCGAAAAGTTGACAGGCGAACCATGCGTGAGGTGACCGCCATGCGAAAGATCGAAGCCCAGAATTTTATCACCGGGCTTCAGGCAGGCCAGCATAACGGCCGCATTGGCCTGTGCCCCGCTGTGCGGCTGCACGTTGGCCCAAGTGGCGCCAAACAGTTGCTTGATGCGATCGATGGCCAGTTGTTCTATTTCATCCACCACTTCGCATCCACCATAGTAACGCTTACCGGGCAGCCCCTCTGCATACTTGTTGGTAAGCACGGTGCCCTGTGCTTTCATGACCTGCAGCGAAACAAAGTTTTCGGAGGCAATTAGTTCAATACCTGTTTCCTGCCGGTGTTTTTCCTTTTCAATCAGGTCGAATACAATTTTGTCGCGTTTCATGGCGGTGGTCTGCGTTTTACGAAGCGCCAAAAATAGGTCAGGGCGAGACGAAATCCCAGACCGCCACAAAAAAAGGAGACACCAGAAATGAAATGCCCCCCAAGGGGCTACAGCAACCTTATTCCAAACGTTTTCGAATCTGGTTTTGGATGGGAATAGCCAGATCCAGGTTCAGAATATTGGAGCTTCTTTTGTGGTCTAACGAATGGTCAATTACATCGCCCAGGCTGGGGCCTTCTTTTACGCGGCCAATATCGGGCAGGCCGGTAATTTCTTTTAACGCCCGGTTCAGCAGGCGTTCTCTCGGATCGCCCAGCGGGTACAGAAAAACGCTATTATCGGCATCCAGAATCTGGGGGTTAAAGCCATTGTCGTAATCGGACTGGTCTAAGCTGTTGAAAGACTTGGTAACGATGGGCTGCATGCCCCAAGTGTTCTTGGCATCGTTTTCTTCGTAGAGCGAAATGGAGCCTACATTCTTGCCCACGGTTTTGTTCCCGATCAGGAACACATCCATATACGGTCGCAGGCCATTGATCAACAATTCGCTGGCAGAGGCCGATCGTGACCCCGTTAAAATATACACCCGGGAGTTGCGCAGTTGCGCTCCGATGTTGGCTGCTTTATCGGTGAACTTTACCAGCAGGAAGTTCGGCCCCAGCGTGGGGTCTTCTTTGATGGCTTTCTCTACTTCGGAATTGTACTGGCGCTTGCTGAAAATTTTGTCGCTGCCCACTCCTTTGCCTATCAGGCTGGCCAGGTTGCGCGTGGCACTTTCGGCACCCCCGCTGTTATAACGCAGGTCAATAACCAGATCGGTAACGCCCTGCGCTTTAAAGTTGGCGAAGATTTGGTCCATTTCATCGTTGTAAGCGGTACTGTTAGACGAAGGGCCCGTAGCAAACAGGTTGTAAACATAGTAGCCCACTTTGCGATCGTTGTAGGTGTAGACCTGGTGCAGAAAGTTGGGGTTTTCAGCATACTCTACCACCGAAAGGCTCACTTCCTTTACACCACCGAATTGCTGCATTTCTTCATTCAGTTCTTTATACAGGATGGTGAAGGGCTCATTCATCTGGCCCAGTATGTCGCGGTAGTTGTCTACGGTGAGGGTTTGGTTGTTGATTCTGCTGATGAGATCGCCCCTTTGCAGCCCTGCGGCAGAGGCGGGGGAGTTGGGCTTCACATACAGCACCTGCATAACAAGGTCGCTGCTTCCTTCGCTGGCGCGGTACAACACGTATTCGAACCCGGCCTCTTTATTTACCCCCTGCAGCGATTTAAGCAACTCCTGAAAGTTTTCCTGAATCCACGAGAACCGGTCTTGCGAATTCAACAACGAGTTGAAGAAAACTTCATGCTCTTGCGACTTATCCGGATTAGCGGGCAAAGCACTGTTCCAATAATACCAGAACTGCATGTTGTCCAGTATCCAGTTGTTTACATATTCATTGGGGTGTTCGGTGTTTTCGTCTTTATCGCATCCCGAAAAAGTTAACACTACTAAAGCCACCAAAATCAGGCTTATTCTCTTTACCGGCCCACAGGCAATCAAACGCATCATATTTTGTAATTATTCAATCGCAATTTAAAACGAGTTCGCGAAACGAAACGTATATTCCCCTTCCTTTCGGCAGGTAATCGGGTTAAAACACTAAACAGCAGTTTGTTCAAGCGGTTCTTTCGTGCCCATATTCCTTCGGCCTAAACGGCCTTCATCATTTACCGCAATTTCAACCACCCCCATCAACACCCAAAAGGGTAAGGCTACTCGACTGCATTCGCGGATTGCTGCACCTGATAGAATTGGAACACGACAAGGCCCAGGCGTTGCAAGAGCATCTGCCCGCACTAAAAGCCAATACCGATGAGTTGAATGATATTTTGAAGGAAGTGAGCGATACCTTAACAGATACCCACTACCCTTTACCAGCTTCCGCTGCTGCCGCCCCCGCCAAAACTGCCCCCGCCACCGGAGAAGCCACCACCAGAAGACCATCCGCCCCCGGATGACCAGCCACCTGATCGCCAGCTACCCCCGCCTCCGCCACGCGATTGCCACTTCATCATTTTGTCTTTCCACTTCGGGTGGCGGTTTAAGTAGATTTTTAATACCGGGAACCCGATGAGGTAGGTAAAGAAAGTAATCAAGCCGCCATTCATTCCGAATATCACTGTGGGAAACGCGAAATAGAAAAGCAGCAGGAACGCATACAAAAACCAGGCGGGCCCTCCTTTCGAAAATAGAGCAATACCCGTAAACGCGCCCACCACGGTAAAAAACAGAAGCCCGAAAATCAATCGGCCTGTGGTGCCAATGTCTTCAAAGTCGGTAGATCCACCCGCGTCCTCGCTGGAGTATTCGCCACCGATGGAGCGAATGATGCCCTGGATACCGGCTTCAATGCCTCCGTCATAATCGCCTCTGCGAAAAAAGGGGGCCATGTCGTTGCGAATGATGCGGTTACACTGGGCATCGGTGAGTACACCCTCTAACCCCTGGCCTACCTCTATACGCATTTTACGGTCGTCCACCGCCACTAGCAACAACACGCCATTGTCGTTTTGGGCGCTGCCCAGTTTCCATTTTTCGGCCACCCGCAACGAATAGTCTTCCAGCACGTCACCATCCAGGGAGGTAATGGTAAGTATAGCTATCTGGTTGCTGGTAGAGTCTTCATAGTGTTTCAGTTGCTGTTCCAGCTTCTCGGCAACGTCATGGCTTAATACGTGGGCATCGTCATGCACTCGTATGTTCCAAAGTTCGGGCACCGGCTTTTGCGCATGGGCGGCAAGGGCCGCTAGCCAGAGCAGGGACATTGCCAAAAGGCGGGGTAGTGTCTGCAGAGTAGTAGAAAAGCGCATTGTAGAATATATAGCTGTTACCACGAATCGCTTGAGCCGCCCCCGCCAGAACTGCCGCCCCCGCCAAAGTCGCCCCACGATCCGGAACTTCTTCCAAAGCCACCGCCCATCATCATGGGGCCCATCCAACCGCCACCACCCGACCAGTAGCCACCACCGCCACCACGGTTTCTGCGCGATGAGATCCAAATGAAAAGAGCAATTACCAGCAAAGTAACCCACGTGGACTGCCGTTTGCCTTTGCGCCTGGGGGGGCCATCGTTTTTGTATTCGCCCTTAACGGCTTTGATAACGGCCAGCACCCCGGCTACCACGCCATCGCTGTAGTTACCCTGCCTGAAATAGGGAGCCACCTCATTTCGGTTAATGCGGCTCGTAAGGGCATCCGTTAGTACGCCCTCCAGGCCATAGCCCACCTCTATGCGCATTTTGCGATCGTTGATGGCAATAAGGAAAAGTACGCCATTGTCTTTCTTTTCATCGCCCAGCTTCCATTCTTCGAATACACGGCTGGCATACAGATCAATGTCGTCACCTTCTAAGGAAGAGATCAGAAGCACTGCTATCTGGTTGGAAGTGCTGTCGCGCTCTGCTTTCAGAGCCGCCTCCAACTGTGCCCTGGTGCCGGGGTCTAACACACCGGCCTCATCGTGCACCCAAACGCCTCCGTGAGGAGGTATGGCACGCTGGGCCTTGGCAGGACTAACACACACCCACAGCAACAAGGCAAACAGGTACCGATACATCATACGCTTATTCCCACCCATATTATTCTACCCGCAGCTCATCGCCCAGTTCGTTCACGTCATCAGGGGTTATCACAAATCCCTTTTCCAAAAGTATTTCACCGCTTCTCCTAATGGCCAATTCCAGCCCCTCTACAATTTTGCCCTTGCGTATGTGGTCAATGATGATTTTTACCAGGTTGTCCCATTCTTTTTGGTCTACTTCTTTGCTGATGCCCTTGTCGGTCATTACAATTACTTCGTGCTCAAAAAATGAAATAAAAATCAGAATGCCCGTTCGCTGGCGGGTGTTAAAAACTTCTTCTTCCAAAAAAACGGTTTCGGCTTTTTTGTGTGTGGCCTGGTCTAAGTGTTCCTGACTCAACATCCACTTTTTTACCGGGTCGAACCATTGCACCAGCATGGCGCCCACCGACCCAGCCAGCAAAACCACGGTGAAAATCAACAGCGGGTCGTACACGGCAAGGCTGGGTACGTAGCGATCGAAAAAGACGATGAGTAAAAACGCCAACGCAGCAGCGCCCAACGCACCGCGGTAGGTGGCAATGGCATAGTGGCCGCTGCGCTCCACAAAAACTGGCACTATCTCTCCTGAAATTTTGCTCTCCGCTTCTTTTACTGCCGCTTTAATGCGATCAAGATCGCCTTGCGAAAAACGGGTTTTTAAAGACTTGGCCATAGCATTGAAAGAAAATCAAAGATAGCACAAAACTTCGGGCGTCATCAACGGGTTAAACACATAGTTAAACAAGGGTTGTGGCATCTGCTACCAATGTGTAGTTTACAACAAGTTTGTGAGTTCAAGGCTATGAATCAGGGATCTGTTTTTCTGAGGCATTCTGTTTGGAAATTCTTCCGGTCGTCCACCACGGGCAAAGACCTTTCTGTAACCATCATTCTCGGCCTGCTTTACCTGCTGATGAGTGCTTATCTGCTGGCCATGGGCTTTGCTTTGGAAGGGCTGATTACCAAGATTCTGAAACAGCCCCATGCCATTTCATTTCTCAACAGTATTCTGGTTTACTATTTCGTTTTCGAGTTTGTGTTGCGCTATTTCTTGCAGCACCTGCCTGTAATGGATGTGCAGCCCTATCTTCATCTGCCCATTAAGCGCAGCGCCATCATCCACTATTTGTTGGGCCGTTCCTTATTTCATGCAACCAACTGCTTTGTGCTTCTGCTGTTTGCCCCTTTTGCTATTACGGTTATTTCCGCAGAGGCTGGGGTTAGTCGCGGTTTTTCATGGCTAATGGGTATTTGGTTGGTGAGCCTTATTATGCACTACTCCATTTTCTTGTTTAAGAAAAAACTGGACGACAGCATTGGCGGCTTGCTGCTATTGGTAGGCTTGTTCGGTGGCTTGGCCGCTGCCGATTATGTTGGATGGATAAAATTATCGCACATTTCTGCTTTCATTTTTGATGCCCTGCTTGAACAGCCCATGACTTTACTACTGCCGGTTGGATTGCTGGCGTTGGCCTATTTCGTTAACTTTTCTTTCTTAAAACAGGCGCTCTATCCCGAGGAGATGACCGTTCAGCAAGCACAACAGTTCAGAAGTGCAGACTTGCCTATGTTGAAGCGCTGGGGTATTACTGGCGTGTTCATCAACACAGAACTAAAGTTGATTATTCGCAACAAACGACCGCGCACCATCTTGTGGATGAGTGGCATTTTTCTTCTCTACGGGCTTATTTTCTTTAACGACCCGAAATATGCAGAGGAGCTGCCCGGCATGTTCATCTTTGTTGGTGTTTTTGTAACGGGTATTTTTTTGATCAACTATGGCCAATTTCTTTTTAGCTGGCAGGCCGGCCACTACGACTTTACGCTTACCCGGCCCATTGCCACACGGCAATGGGTGGAAAGCAAGTATTGGTTGCTGGCATCGTCAACGTTTGTGTGTTTTTTACTCAGCGTTCCTTACGTCTATTTCGGGTGGCAAGTATTAATGGCCCTGGCTGCCACCTTTCTCTTCAACGTAGGGGTTAATACTTTTGTGATTATGAACATGGCCATGTGGGATCCCAAAAGAATTAACCTGGCCAAAGGAGGTACGTTGAATTACGAGGGGGTGGGTGCGGCACAATGGCTCCTGGGCATTCCCATTCTTCTGGCTCCCTACCTGTTCTACGCACCGCTTAGTTGGATGGGCTACCCAAAAGCCGGTGTTGTGTTGGTTGCTTTTGCAGGATTAGCCGGTGTGATGCTGCGAGAGCCCCTGTTAAAAATCACCACCAACCGCCTTGAGAAAAGAAAGTATCAGATAGCATCTGGTTTTCGTAAAGAATAACGTATGATTTCAGTTTCGAATTTGGTTAAGAACTACAAAGACGCCTGCGTTGTCGATATCCCTTCATTGTCGATTGCACCCCGTGAGCGTTTTGGTTTGGTAGGCAACAATGGAGCAGGCAAAACCACGCTCTTCAGAATGATGTTGGACCTGGTGCGGCCCTCGGCTGGCGAAGTGTTGATAGACGGAAGAAATGTGTTGGGTGATGACGGATGGAAGAGGTACGTGGGCTCTTACCTGGATGAGAACTTTCTGATAGACTACTTAACACCCGATGAGTATTTCGAATTTGTGGGCCGGCTGCATGGTTATTCCAAAGAAGACCTGTGGCTTTTTCTGGAGCGCTTTCAAGAATTTTTCAATGGCGAAATTACCGGGAAGACCAAATACATCAGAGATCTTTCGAAAGGCAACCTGAAGAAAGTGGGTATTGCCGCTGCATTTATGGGCAACCCCAGGGTGGTGATACTTGATGAACCTTTCGAGAGCCTGGATCCTACTTCGCAAATCAGGCTAAAAAACATTCTGTTGCGCGAAGCCGAGGCACATCAAATCACATACCTCCTATCCAGCCACGACCTGAACCATGTAACGGACGTTTGCAACCGCATTGTGCTACTGGAGAAGGGCAAAGTACTAAAGGACATGAAAGACGATGCCAACATGCTGCAGCAACTGGAAGCTTACTTCACGGCTTAGGCAAGCCCGGTTCAGCGTTTCCATTTGTTCTGCCACTCGCTGGCCATCTTCGCTTTTCCTAGCTCGCCACTTTGTATCATCGATGCCAACCTGTCGTTCATGACGCCCTTCGAAGTAAGGTGGAAATGGCCGCAATCTTCGCACAGGTAAATGCTAATGGGCCCTGCACCCGGGGCGTAGTCGAATTGAATACGCGCTTCAATTAATGCCCCTTCGGCCAGGTGTTGGCTGATGAATAGCTTTTTGCCGGAAGGGCATTTTTTGTCTGCACGCATTACAGAGGGAAGGTACGCAATTCTACCTGGTTGGTAGTACCAAAAAAAAGAGCCCCACAGGGGCTCTTACTATACTTTATCACTTGCCGATCAGGGCTTGGGTTGCTGGGGCGTAATGCCCAGCTTTTTCAACACCAGCAAAGAAATGTCGTACTTCTCATCCGAATACAGCAGTATATCGCCACCGCCCAATACCTGGGGCGCCATGATGAATGCATAGCCGTTTTCTTTGGCCACCTCTTCAATGGCTTTGCCCACTTTAGCATAAACAGGCTCCATCAGGTCATTCTGTTTTTTCTGAATGGAAAGTTGTGCATCCTGCTGAAATTTCTGGAATCCTTCCTGTAGTTGCTGCAACTCGCGTTCTTTGTCTGCGCGGATGGCATCGGGTGTGGTGGCCGGCATGCTTTGGTAGGTGCGCAGTTTGTTTTCGAATTCGGTTTGCTTGGCCTTCATCTGGTTTTCCAGTTGGGTGCCGTGCGCCTTCAGTTCGGTATCAATTTGTTTGTATTCCGGCATCTGGGTAAAAATGTAATCCCAGTCGGCATAGCCGATTTTCTGCACAACGGGTTGGGTTTGTGCCAAAGCGGCTGAAGAAATTCCTGCTAAGAGGATAAAAAGTAGAGTTCTCATTTCAATAGTTGTTTATTATTTTACTTTATCGTTGGGGTCACCTAATCCTAATTCTTCCAGTACAAAATCGGTGTAGTCGTGGCGCGGGTCGGTGTACATCATCACCAGTTCACCGGACTTATCGAAAATAATGGCCAGGCGGTTTGCTTTGGCAACTTTCTCGATGGCGTCAAACACCTTGTCTTGCAAAGGTTTAATCAATTCCTGTTTTTTCAAAAAAAAGAGTCCTTCAAAGCCAAAAACCTTGCGCTGGAACTCCTTCAGTTCCTTCTCCTTCTTCGCAATTTCGTCCATTCGTTCCTGCCTCATTTCTTCCGTTAGCAAAACCTGCTCGGCCTGGTAAGATGCATACAGGCTTTCCACCTTCTTTTGCATTTCTTCTACATCTTTTTGCCAGGCGGTGGAAAGCTGCTCAATTTCATCTTGTGCCTTTTTGTACTCAGGCATTTTGCTGAGGATGAATTCAGAGTCCACGTAACCGAACTTCTGGGCATGGACAAAATTCAGGCCGAAAAAAGAGCAGGCTGCAAAAACCAATAAAAACCTCATTCTGCTATCGAATTTGCTGGCCTATGGTGAAGTGGAACTGTGCGCCACTTCGCTGGGAAGATCCCGGTAAGGTATCGAAGCCATAGCCCCAGTTAAGGCCTATCAGGCCAAATGCTGGCATAAAAATGCGGGCGCCCACACCGGCCGATTTATAGAGCTTAAACGGATTAAACTCGTAAAAATTACCCCAGTTGTTACCTGCCTCGGTAAACACAAAGCCATAAATGGTAGCGGTTTGGCCGGTGGTAACAGGGTAGCGCAATTCCATGCCATACTTATTGTACACCACGCCCCCCTCAATACCCGAGTTGTTAGACGATATAGACCCGCGTTGTGCATACAGTGGAGGAGTAACCTGGTTGTTGGGGTAACCCCGCAGGCCGATGATTTCCTGCCCCAGCACAAAAGAGTTGAACCCACCGGCCAGACCATCGCCACCAAGCAGGAAGCGACCGAAAGGACCCGCGCCCAGGGTTTGATTATAGGAGCCGATCAGACCCATATGGGCCTTTGTTTCCAACACGAGGCTTCGGCCATTAGGCTTGCTGCTTCCAATAAGCTTCAGGTAGAATTTGGCATCGAACATCCACTTGTGCATTTCCACCCATTTGAATTTCTCGTTCACATCGTAAATAAAAGAGGCATCGCGCCATGACGAGTAGGGCGGAGTTAATTTAAGGCTGAGCGACAATGTTGACCCTCCGGTAGGATACATTGGATTATCGATGCTGTTGCGCGACAAAGTAGTCTCCAGGGCCAAGTCGTAGGTGCGGCCGCGCGCGGGCAGTGTGTTCGATGTGAAATAGTTCTGGTAATTGTAAACCAGGAATGAAAGCGAGTTAACCAGCGTGAAATAGTTATCGGGCCATTCTAGCCTGCGACCAAGCCCCACCGTTACCCCACTTTGACGGAGCGATGAGTTGTCGCTGAATTCAAACCCCGATGTTGGCAGGCGCGAGATCGAGTGGTTGAGGCTGACGGTAAACGAGTTGGGCTTGCGGCCACCTAGCCACGGTTCCGTAAACGAGAAGCTATAGCTTTGGAAAGAGCGGCCGTTGGCCTGGGCACGCAGCGAGAGGCGCTGCCCATCGCCCACAGGTAGCGGGCGCCATTTTTTCGGATGTGGAATGTTGCGCACGGAGAAATTATTGAACGATACACCCAGTGTACCCACAAAACCAAACAAGCCACCCCAACCTCCCGACAGTTCAATCTGGTCGTTCGATTGCTCCTCCAGTTTCCATTCGATATCTACGGTTCCATCGGCAGGATTGGGGCGTATATCTTGCTCAATTTTTTGTGGGTTAAAGAAGCCCATCTGAGAGAGTTGCTGCTGCGTGCGTATCAGGTCTGATCTGCGGAACTTCTGGCCGGGCACGGTGCTCAATTCCCTGCGGATTACGTGATCGCTGGTACGCTCATTGCCGCTGATAATGACTTCATCGATCGTGGCCTGGTCGCCTTCAAAAATGCGCATCTCCACATCAATGGAATCGCCTACCACCGCTACCTCTACCGGCACCACACGGAAGAACAGATAACCATCGTCCATATACAACCCGCTAATGTCGGCACCTTTCGGGTTGAAAGTGGTTTTCCGTTCAATCAATTCTTTGTTATAAACGTCACCCTTATTGATGTCCAGAATTTTATTCAGTGTGGCGGAGGAGTGCACGAAGTTGCCCGTCCAGGTGATGTTTCTGAAGTAGTATTTACGTCCCTCTGAAATTTTAAATAGTACATCAATGCTGCGATCATCGTAATTCACCACCGTGTCCGACAGAATTTCGGCATCGCGGTAACCCTGCGAGTTGTAGTATTCAATCATCTTCAGCTTGTCTTCTTCAAAATCGGAAGCAATGAATTTAGAGCCGCTGAATATATTGAGCTTCACGTGCTGGTTCACAAATTCCTTCATCTGGCGCCAGCTCATGTTGTAGCTGGAGTCGGCCAATTGGCCCACGTGGCGGGGGCGGAAGCCCAAAACGCCACCCAACAACGCGCGGTGCAGCGTTATGCGGGCATATTCGTGTGTCTTTTTCAGTTTGCGTTTCAGCGTGGTTGAGCTTATGTTGTCGTTGCCCTCGAACTTCACTTCGTGTATACGCACTTTTTGTTTCAGGTCTACGTCTATGCGCAGGCGCACATTACCCCGGTTAAGCGTGTCGGATACGGGGATGATCTTCACCACGGTGTTTAAAAAACCCTTCTTCACGAAATGCTTTTTCACCGTAAGCTCAGCGTTTCTGATCATGGCATCGTTCACAATTTTACCTTTGATCAACGTGAGGTCTTCTTTTAGGGACGACTGACGGCCTTTGGATATACCGGTAAAGTAAAAATCTGACAAGCGCGGGCGTTCGCTGAGTCGGATAGTAAGAAATACATTGGTGCCTTCTACTTTGGCAATTTCTATCGACACATCGCCCACCAGTCCGTGTTTCCACAACTTACGAACGGCATTAGCAATTTGGTCGCCCGGAATTTTTACCTTATCGCCCACCTTCAGGCCGGTGAGGGATACAATGGCGTTTTTATCGAGCACTTTCAGTCCCTCCACCTCAATGCCACCGATGTAATATTCGGCAGGGTTGGCGTAATTAAGGGTAGACGTTGTGCTGGGTGTCTGTGCTCTGTCGCGGTTTCTTCTAAACTGTCCGTAAGAACCTACGGACGACACCAGTATCCAGAATGCGCTAAAAAGTAAAATCCTCTTCATTCAAAAAAATAAACTAAACCGTTCGTTCTAAAACTTTGCCAAACCTTCTTTCTCTCTTCTGGTACGCTACAATGGCCTCATAGAGATTTTCTTTGCGGAAATCGGGCCAAAGCGTGGGCGTAATATAAATTTCGGTGTAGGCAATCTGCCAAAGCAAAAAGTTACTTATACGCAGTTCGCCACTTGTTCTGATCAACAGTTCGGGGTCGGGCACGCCTGCCGTTTCAAGGCGGCTGGCGAACATTTGCTCCGTTATTTCTTCGGGCTTTAGGTTTCCCTTGGCCACTTCTTCGGCCAGGTGGCGGGTTGCCTCCACAATTTCCCACCGGCCACTGTAGCTCAATGCAATGATAACCGTTAGCCCCGTGTTGTTTTTTGTTGCCTCGATGGCATCAAACAGATTATCCTGGCAATTCCTGGGCAACTGGGGCAAATCGCCAATGGCGCGCAAACGCACCTTGTTCTCGTTAAGCGATTTGATTTCCTTTTTGAGTGTGCTTACCAGCAGCTCCATCAAACCGTCAATTTCTTCCTTGGGCCTGCCCCAATTTTCGGTACTAAAGGCATAAAGCGTTAAGTACTTGATGCCGAGTTCCCCGCTGCCTTCAATTACCGCCCGAACGGCATCTACGGCATTTCGATGCCCGAAAATGCGTGCTGCCCCCTTCTGTTTGGCCCACCTTCCGTTGCCGTCCATGATAACGGCAATGTGTTGAGGTAAATTATGGAGGTTGATATTTTCCTTCTGGGAAGTCACAAGGCAGCAAAAATAGCCTATTTTAATAACTTCTCAAGACAGCTAAAAAACTTGTAATCAGCGGATTTGAGGACGTTTTTAATACGGATTCTTTGCGCAGGGTATGTCGTAGAAGGTGCGCGTAAGGCTTAGGGAGAGCAGAAAGTAATTATCGGTATCGAACCGGTTGCCGTACTGGTAGTTTTTAAACGAAGGGTCTCCGTCAGAAATATTATCGAGGTAGTCGAACAACGTTTTGCGGATGGTAAACTCGAAGGCCAGGTACCATTTGGGATTGAGCACGTACTTCATGCCGCCCCCCAGCGGAATAGCCATTTGAATATTGCTGTACTCGGCATTTTTATTGGGCACACCCGACAACCCAAAAAGCGCAAACCCTGATGTGAGGTAGGGCGTGAAGCGTAGCCTCCGTTTGCTGTCGCGCCAATCCAGAAAATGGTACTCTGCGGTGGTGGCCGCCTCTAACAAAAAGATGTTGAAGCTTGCTCTGCGCTGGGTGGCAAAAGCGTCCAGTGGTTTTTCGCTTCCGGTCAATTGACCGCCTGATAGGCTTGCCTTGAAACTAATTACCTGGCTTCGGTTATACCGATAGAAGAAGGTGGCTGCCGGCTGCGAGTACCGGAAATGATACGTGCGAACCAGATCGCCCGTGTAGTTGAAGGTGCCGGCTCCGAAACCTAATTCGGAGCGTTGTGAAATCTGCGCCCTGCCACCGGTAGCTATGAAAAGAATTAAACAACAACCGGTAACAACGCGCAACCTCATGTGCGGAGATTATCTGAATTTGGCACGGTGGAAGGTAGCGCCCAGAATGTAAGTAAGGCGAATACTGGTAACCATGTAGATATCGCGATCTGACTTGCTGCCACGAAGGTTACCTAAGCCATCAGGGCCCAGATACTCTTCACCGTAACCATTTTCAACTCTGTAAGTCACCCCGTCTCTGCCCACGTAGTTTCGGGTGCTCGAAGGCAGCCCGAGTTCATTGGTTCTGTACGACATGGCTTTCGCCAGCGGGCTATCGAGCACGCCCAAGTCTACGTAGTTCTGGCTCACATCATCCAGGTAGTCTGTGAATGTATATCGGAACGCAAGGTCTCCCCACAAATCCATGACTTCGTTTATTCGTAAACGAACGCCCACGCCAAATGGTATGGCAAACTGCAAGGCTTTGTAGGGTTTGATTCCAAAGTTGGCATCAGTGGGAAGTAGGTCCGCATTTTGGCCTTCGGTACCCAGTTTTCGAAGATTGACCCACTGCCCTGCTTCCGCCAGGGGGTTGCCCTGCAGATCGGTGGCAGGGGCCAAAGCCTGGGGGTTATGCAAAAATGCTGCTGCACCAACGAAAACGTACGGAGTCCACTTGGCACGGCTAATGTAGTTACCGTTATTTTTAAACAAATCGAACACGGCCACTACAGATAATTCTTTGATATGGTTGCGGAACGACAGGTTGCGTTTGTAGCGGAAAACTCCGTTTTCAAGATCGTTCTTGTCGGCCGAATCGTTATCGGCCCCCTTTAGCACGCCATACATAAACTGCGCCTGCAGTGTATACCGCGGCCCAAACCGGTGCGCGAAAGAAACACCAAACCCGGGTTTGGTGAAGGAGATATCTGTACTTACGCGCTGTGGTCGGGGCGCCAAATCACCATAGTAGTTCAGCGCATTTACGGAAAACCCCAGGGCGTTGTAAATCTTATCCTTACCAAAATGCGACTTCTTGCCCCTGAAACTGGCTATGCGCTTATTGTTACGCTTGATATTTTTTCGGTTCATTTGACCGAATGCTTCTTCAGCAGATTGCACCAAAAAAAATACGACCAGAGCCAACCACAACTTTCTCATAGTAAACACATTAACAGAATCACAAAAGTAAGCATAAAATACGGAAGATTGGAAACCGGTAACCAGCTTCCTTTTAGTTCCTGATATCGAAACCCCAGTTCAGTTTTTGCTTCAGTGTTTTAAAATAGTGATGCCCCGGCAGCACAACCAGTTTAACCCCAAATTTTTCTTTCGCTATTTCCAGTTTCACGCGGTCGTCTATGGTTTCGTGCCGAGAATCCAGCGAAACCAGGAATTTTTTGCTACGACCTTCCACCTGAAACGTAACCCGCGAGCTGTCGGCTATTACAATGGGGCGGGCCGTGAGGTTATGGGGGCTAACGGGCGTTATTACCAAACTTTGTGAACGGGGGTAAACCAAAGGGCCTCCACAACTCAAAGAGTAGCCGGTAGAGCCGGTAGGGGTAGAAACGATCAGGCCGTCCGACCAATAGGAGTTCAACAGTTCGTTGTCAACGTACACGTGCACGGTAATCATAGACGAAGTGTCTTTCTTCATGATGGTGAAGTCATTCAGCGCAAATGAAAACCCATCGAACAACGCTGGGCTTGACTTCAGGCTAAGGACCGTTCTGTGGTCTATCTCAAACTCTCCATTCAGCAACCTGCCAAGTGCGGCTTCCATGTCATCGCGGTGTGTGGTGGCCAGAAAGCCCAGGCGGCCGGTGTTGACACCCAGTATGGGTGTTTCGTATTTGCCCACATATAGCACGGACTCCAGCAGGGTGCCGTCTCCACCAATTGAAAGAAAAAAGTCGAGGGGTTTCAGGTTCTCGCCCTGCTCGAATGTTTTCAATTTCATACGCTGCACGCGCGCAGACTTTATCTGGCGAAGAAATTTCTCTGATATCCAGATTTCTACTTTGTGGGCGTCCAGCCAATCTACCACCGACTCTACAAATCTGGAAGATTTGCTCTGAGGGTCTTTTCCATGGATGGCAACTTTCATCAACCAGTTAGGTGAAGCAACTAAATATTGAGGTAGCGCATCAACATATCGATGCGGTCTTTGTCGGTACTGTTGTCCTCGCGGTTCTCCTGGTAGCGGCCAATTACCCGGTAGCCAAAACGTTCCAGGGTTGCCACAATGCGCGAGAGATCTTCCTGGTTTATCTTCAAGGTAAGCTTGATTTTGCCTTTGTCCATCATGTCTTCCACCAACATACTGCTGATGATCTTGGCATTGTTTTCTTCCACATACCGCGCAATCTGTGCCAGGGAGTAGTCAATCAAATCCATAGACAGCACCAGGATGCCCCCCGGCATTTGCACCATGGCCGATTGGGCAAAAGAGGTCATTACATCCTGCACCGTAATCAAGCCCAGGTATGTATTGTCTTCATTCAGCACCGCCACAATCTGCAATTTGTTGTCGTTGGCTACGCGTAAAATATCAAACACGTGCGTTTCGGGGCGCACGTAGCACTCGGTACCCACCAGTTCAAATTGCTGCAACGGTCGCTCTATGTCGTTCGACTCAAGAATAATTTCTTCGGAGATAAAACCCATCAGCCGGCCTTCGCTCACCACGGGCAAATGGTTGCACCGAAATTCCTCCATCCACACAATTGCCTTATGCGCATCATCCGTCACCTTCAGGGGCGGAATCATGTGGTTGATCAGTTCTTCGGCAATCATTTCGGTTTCACTAAAAATTCTTCTACCAGCTCGTTAAACGTTTCGGGGTGCTCCATCATGGGTGCATGGCAGCACTTGTCAATAAACTTCAGTTCGGAATTAGGTATGAGGCGGTTAAATTCGTGTGCTACCATGGGTGGTGTAATGGTATCGTTTAATCCCCAAACCAGCAAGGTGGGAACCTTTATTTTCGGTAATTCATTGGCCAGGTTGTTGCGCTGGGCCGATTTGGCGATAGCCACAATGCGCATGCACTTGGGTATGCTTTTGGTGGTTTCGAAAACTTCGCTCACCAAGTCGTCTGAGGCCACTTTGGGGTCGTAAAAAGTATAGGCCACCCTTTCGCGTATGTATTCATAGCTGCCTCTGCGGGGATAAGATCCACCCATCGCATTTTCGAAAAGGCCCGAGCTGCCGGTAAGCACTAGGCGGGCCACTTTCGTGGGATTGTGTAGGGTGTACAATAGACCCACATGCCCGCCCAAGGAGTTACCCATGATGATCATGTTTTCCAATTTTTTCACCTCCACAAAGTCTTCCACAAAACTGCGGAGGCCTTCCAGGCCCGCTTCCTTAATGGGCATTTCGTAGACAGGAAGCATGGGAATAACCACACGAAATTGTGTGGAGAACCGGCTTACCACACCTTCCCAGTTGCTAAGTGCCCCGAACAAGCCGTGCAGCAACATCAGCACCTGGCCTTTGCCTTCATCTACATACCTGAAACCCTCTTGTTCCTTTACATTCAAAGCCATGCAAACCCAGTATTTTGGAGATAAGTAACTAAAAAAAAACGAACCTTAGAACACAGGAAAAATTTCCTTGAGAAAAGGCAGGAATTGGGCCAGCCACCCGGCCAATTCGGGTGCAAGGTGTGCCGTGAAGGGGTAAAGCCACGCGTCTTCTGTCCATTCTTGCGGAGGGCTGATTTTCAGCGAGTCGGCCAACCAAAAGAGCACGCTGGCCACAAAAAGGGTTTTAAAGGCACCCAGAAAGCAACCCATGATTTCGTCTAACCGGCCTAAAAAAGTTTTGTCGATGGATTGACGCAACAGTTTGCCGAGCCAGGTAACGAGCACCACAATAATAATGAAGATGGCCGCAAACGAAATATAGGGAAGTACAGACTTGTCGGCATTAAAATGCTCTTGCAGAAAAACCATGCCCTCGCCCATCAGCTTAAAGGCGCCAAACACGCCCAGCACCAATGCCACAAATGTGAACAGCCCCATCAGAAATCCATCGCGGTAACCTTTGTAGCCACCTATCAATACCACAACAATCAGGGCAATGTCTATTTTGCTCAAGCAGCCAGCAGTTTTTTAACCAGGTCGGAAATTACTTTGCCATCGGCTTTGCCTGCCAATTGTTTGGTGGCGGTGCCCATTACCTTGCCCATATCTTGCGGCCCTTTGGCGCCCACCGTTTCTATTATTTTTTTTAGCTCTGCCGTTATCTCTTCTTCGGTCAGTTGTTTCGGCAGGTAGCGGCTGATGATCTCGAGTTGAAACAATTCGCGCTGCGCCAACTCGGGGCGATTTTCTTTCTGAAAAATTTCTGCCGACTCTTTGCGTTGCTTCGCTGATTTGGTGAGCAGTTTCATTTCGGTATCTACAGGCAAATCGGCACTGCCGCCCTTTTCGGTTTCGGCCAAAAGTATTTGCGATTTTATGCTACGCAATGCTTCCAACTCTTCCTTGTTTTTAGCCAGCATGGCTTTTTTAATGTCGTTGTCTATCTGTTGCTTCAGGCTCATAACTAAAAAATGTTTTATGATGTGAATGCGGGAACAAATTATTCAACGAATTTTGGAATAAACAAATTCGCGTGACCCGGTTAAGCGTAAATATTAACAAAATAGCCACCCTGCGTAACGCCCGTGGCGGCAACAACCCCGATGTCATCAAAGCCGCTATCGACTGCGAGCGGTTTGGCGCGCAGGGCATCACGGTGCACCCGCGCCCCGATGAACGCCACATACGCTACACCGATGTGATTGAACTGAAGAAAGTGGTGACCACCGAATTTAACATTGAAGGCTACCCCGATGAACGCTACCTGCAGTTGGTGAAAGCCGTGCGGCCCGCACAGGCTACATTGGTTCCCGATGGGCCTCATGTTATTACATCGAATGCCGGCTGGGATACGCTTACGCATGGTGCGTTCCTTACATCTGTTTGCAGCGAGATCAAGAGTTGGGGCGTGCGCGTTTCCATTTTTGTAGACCCCAGCGAAGAGATGGTGCGGGGTGCGGCCCAGGCCGGTGCCGACCGGGTGGAACTTTATACCGAACCCTATGCCTCAGCCTATCATAAAGACAGAGCGGCAGCCGTTGCGCCCTATGTGGCAGCGGCACAAACGGCCAAAGAAGCCAGGTTGGGATTAAATGCAGGCCACGACCTGGATCTGCACAACCTGGCTTTCCTCCATCAATCCATCCCTTTTCTGGATGAAGTATCCATTGGCCATGCGTTGATTTGCGATGCGCTCTACCTGGGCTTGGAAAATACCATACAGCTTTACCTGCGGGCTTTGCAGGAAAAAGGCTGACGTTTTCAGCCACGAAAAATAACGGTTCAGTAGCCCTAAACGGGGATTCGCGCATTCTTTATTGGGGCATTCCAACCCAAGCGGTAGGTTTGGTGTCAAAACAGGCGAATATGATGACCAGACGCAAAATAGCGGTAGCCCTCGGCATTGTTATTGCCATTGTGGTGTGGCTTTCTACCGATCTGCTCGGTATGGTGCCGTAAATGTCTACGATGTCGGGTACCCGACAAGCCGAATACCAGGCCTATAATAACTTGGCCATTAATTAAAACAGATCATGAAATCACCGTGCAAAGAGAGCAACTACCTTGTCATTTTCCGGTGGTTGGATGATCTGATCGTAGAACAAAATTCTCTAACCAATGAAACGCCTGTTACCCTTATTCGGTCTTGTATTTGTTTTTGCAGCAGCCTGTGGCCAGAAAAGTGAAATTTATACCACCCCCAATGGAGCCATAGATGGCTACGACCCGGTGGCCTACTTTACCGAAGGCAAGCCCGTTGCCGGTAAGGCCGATCTAAGCACTGTTTGGAAAGACCAGGTGTGGCGATTTGCCTCGCAAAAAAACAAAGACCTGTTTGTGGCTAACCCCGAAAAATATGCACCGCAATACGGTGGCTATTGTGCCTACGGCATGGCCGGTGGCTACAAAGCAAAAACAGAAGCCGATGCGTGGGCGATCGTGAACGATAAACTCTACCTGAACTACAACAAGCAGGTGCAGCAGGACTGGCTGAAGGAAAAAAATGAAATGATTGAAAAAGCAGACAAAAACTGGCCTGTGGTAAGTAAGAAGCAGTGATAGAAAGCCAAGAACAAACGAACGCTACTTTTTTAACAACTTCTCTATGTCTTCATCGCCTTCCAGGTTGTTCATCTGGGTAAGCACCCACGGGTACCTGCGTTGAATGTATTTTGAGGGTGGATTGACAATATATTTCTTTGGGTTGGGCAGGCAGGCGGCAATCATAGCGGCTTGCGTGCGGGTAAGTTTGGCAGCCGGCTTCTTAAAGTACACTTGTGCAGCTTTCTCTATTCCAAAAACACCTTTCCCCATTTCGGCCACGTTCAGGTATACCTCCAGAATGCGCTGCTTGCCCCACACCAGCTCAATCATAAAAGTAAAATACACCTCCAGGCCTTTGCGCAGCCAGCTTCGGCCCTGCCACAGAAAAACATTTTTTGCTACCTGCTGGCTGATGGTAGAGGCACCACGCAGGCGTTTTTTCTTGCCCTTGGCGCTCAGCACAGATTCAATACTCTTCCAATCGAAACCGTTGTGATCGGGAAAGAGCTGATCTTCGGCCGCAATAACGGCCAGCCTGGCATGGGGCGAAATCTCCTTCCATGAAACATAATCCCTCCTTAATCCATTACCGTTTATCCAGCTATTCAGTTGGGTTATGGTGATGGGTGGGTCTACCCATTTCAACACAACAATGTAGAGCAGTTGTGCCAGAAAAAGGATAATAAAAACCTTTCGGCACCAGCGCAGTAGTCTTTTCATCCAGGGTGGTATTAGCTTGCGCTGGCCCTTACCGGCAGAAGCATCGGGTGTTGGTGGCGTAACCTCATCGGGAGGCAACATACCGGGCACTGGTTAAGCTGTTGAAGAATCAATAACGCCAACTCTTTACATCGGCACCCTTGGGGGCGCTTTCGCTGATGCGTTTTAATATCTTTGGTAGGTACATGGTGTTGTATCTCAACCGCGAAATGTAATTGGGATTTTGATGGTCGCCATTCCAGCAGTGTTCTGCCCGGTCGCCATAGTCTACCTCGCCACCGTAAAACGGATTTTTGGTTTTCTTCAGGAAGTCTTCCATTAGGTAAACCGCGTTGTTAAGGTAGTAGTTGTCCATGTCGCCACAATAAATGTGGATTTTGCCCTGCAGCTTGGGCCCCAGCGTTGCCCAATCGCGTTCTAAGATGTAGCGCAGATCGTAATTTTCTTTCCAGTAGTTGGCCACCTCGGGGTCTATCTCGCCCGTTACTTTATCGAATATTCTTCTGGGGTAGCCGTCTTCGCCCTGCGGTGAGTAAACCGCTTCCCAAATGTCCCACTGCTGGCCCGAGCGCGATTTGGTGCCCAGCGCCAGTTCATAATAGTTGCTCTCCTGGTTGGTGCTTTGTATCTGCCCCAGGTAATTCCGGTGCGAAGGAATGGGCAGTTTTTTGAAATCGCTGTCGTACCAGTACGCGTTCTTTTGGTTGTAAATGTCTACCAGGCAATACGCTCTGAAGTCAATTGGGTCGGGGCAGGCGGCAAAGCAACCGTTGAAAGCATCGGGGTAAAACATCTGTACGGCCAACGCTTCCCATCCGCCTGTAGAGCCTCCGTAGGTAAACCGCGCCCAGCCTTCGCCTATGCCACGAAACTGTTTTTCGATTTCCGGCACCAGCTCATACATAATCGCATCCCCGTAAGGGCCCAGGTTGGCGGAGTTTACGGCATATGAATCATCGTAGTAAGGGTTCGCGTGTTGTATTTCAATCACCAGAAAACGCGGAAAGTTTTTGCTTACCCACTGCTGGTAGAAGTTGTAGGCCTCTTGCTTTTGCAGTTTGTTGTAGCCATAGATGCCAAAGCGTGCACTATAGTCGGAGGTGTCCATATCGGCAGGCGGAGGTTCGGTACTGAAACCACCAAAGTCGCTGGGGAAGTGGCCGTGGTAGATCATAAGGGGATACCGGGCCTCGGGGTGTTCATCGAAACCTTCGGGCACCAGCACATGGGCACCCAAATACATGGGGCGGCCCCAAAACTCTGTAAGCAGTTTGCTCTGTATCTTAATGTGCTTTACATATTTTGAATCTTTCGGTTCTTCTACGGGCGGAATTTCCTGGTCCATGACAATTGTTACGTTTGTGGCCTCGCCTGAAACAGAAATTTTCACCGGCTTGCTGTAAAAATTGCCGGGCTTGCGATTCCACTGTTGCCCTTCGCCTTTATCGGGTGGCAGCTTTACGGTGTGGCCGGTTTTCAATTGAAATGTTTCGTAACGATTAATCAAAGCCTGCACGTAGTAGTCGCCCGGGGGCAAGTCTTTCAGCGACTGAACCGGGAAGCCGAACGCGGTGGCATCTACCGTTACGGGTTGTCCAGGTTTCATTCCTTCCACATCTATACCAAACACCAGTTGGGCGCCCAGCCCATCGCCTATCTGAAACCTCGGTTCAGACCGATCGTTGTTGGCCAGCATCAGCAGCAAGCGGCCGTCTTGGGCCTGGTCGGTGAGGGTGGGAGAAAATGAAACGGAGAAGGTCGTGCTTTTTTCGCGGGGCGTGCAGGCCAGCAAGCCTACCGCCAAAAAACACCATAGGGCCAATCGCATACGTTTTTGGTTTGCAAGGCAGTTAAGGTACAAACCTTTTGCGATAACAAACAGCACCTGCCGGTGATGGCAACAAACATTTTTTACCGGTAGACATGGTGTACATACGGTTGCACGTACCGCGAAGACCAACCTTGTGGAAGTTAGCGGCAAAGCTTACTATATTGCAGGATTATAAGTTGGCTATGGAAATCTATCTGATAGAAGACGATGCGATCTACGCAGAGTTTATCAAAAAATCGCTCAGTCAAAATCCGGACTACAAAGTGCAGGTGTTCGATTCGGCAGAAGCAGCCGAAAAAGTGGTGGCAACCCGATTGCCCGATGTGCTGATTATTGACTATAAACTCCCCGGCATTTCCGGAATTGATTTTTACGAGAAAATCAAAGACAGAATTACAGACGACAAGAAAGTGATTATGCTCAGCGCCATAGACGATGGACAAATGGTACTCAGCTTCATTCAGAAAGGTGTGCGCGATTATGTGATTAAAGACGACAGTGTGGTAGACTCTTTGCGTGCCATACTGGAAGGTAAAGAAGACGACTACTACCTGTTTAACTGATGCCCTTTGGCAACTGCACCCTGAACACCGTGCCCCTGCCCGGGCTGCTTTCGCAGGATATGGTTCCACCCATGTGTTCTATCAGCCTTTTGGCGATGGACAAACCCAGGCCTGTTGAACTTTCGCCACCGGTGGGGCGCGCACTTAACTTTTGAAAAGGCAGGTACAACTTGTTCATGTCTTCAGCAGAAAGGCCGGGGCCCTGGTCAGCCACCTTCAGTACAATCCAATTACCCTGTTCTTCGGCCTCGATGGCAATCTGCTTGGCCGGTTCCGAAAATTTCAATGCGTTCGAAATGAGGTTTTCGATGGTGCGCGACAGATACAAACGATCGCCCAATAGCTCTAATTTTTCGGGAGCCACAAACGACACTTCTATTTTCTTCTTCGCGGCCAAAACCCGGTACTGCTTCACCAGTTGGTTGAGCAAAGCCGTAAGGTTGATTTTTTCTTTCTGCAGGTCGATGCCCTGGTCTTCCATTCTGCGGGCGTCCACCAGGTTGCGCACCATGTTCATGCCATCGGCTGTAATCTGGTGTATTTTACCCAGGTAGTCTTTCTGGTCTTCGGTCAGGTTTTGGTTTTCCATGTTCATCAACTGCATCAAGGCAAAGATGCGGTTGAAGGGGCCCTTCAGATCGTGCGAAACCACGCTGATCAGTTGTTGCTTTTCGCGATTGAGTTCTTCCTGCAATCGGTTTTGTTGAACCAGCTCTTTGATCTGTTTTTGTATTTCGCTGCTCTGCAGCCGAATAAGGTTTTTCTGGCGGGCAAGCTTAACGTAGGCGGCAATCAGCAAGAAGATGGCGGCAGCCAACAGAACAGTTAGAACAATCAGCCAGCCATAGCCCATGCCTCTAAAGTAAGGCAAATTACTTTCAGAATCTCAGCCGGAATTCGTCCTTGTGGTCTACCGGCACGCGCAGCGGCACGCCATTTACGTTGGCGCGCAGGTAGCCCTTGTAGTGTATCTCGTATTTTTTGCCACCAAAAAGGCTCTTCAATGCATCCGCCAGGCCGATGTCTTTCATCTGCAATTGCACCTTTAGTGGCACAGTAAACTCTTCCTTACCCCGGGCAACTGCTTTCAGTTTTTGGTCTACTACTGCCGACCTCTTGCCATCGATCAGCACGTCAACCTTGATTTCTTTCAGTTTCATTCGGGCACTGTTCGGGTTGAAGAACACGGCATCGCCTTCCAGCACCATCTGTTCGCCCGTGCCCTTTTGAAGCGCCACGTTTTTGATGTCGCGTAACTCAATGTTTTTGTTGGGAATGCACGCCCCGGCCATTAGCACCAGAAGCGAAAAAATAACCAGAAACTTTTTCTTCATCATAACAGGCAAAGAACGCTGCCCGCAACGGTTTGTTACAGCGCGAAAGATAACAAACCGTTCGTTAGAAAAACTACTGGGCAAATTGCCCGATGAGGGGCATTACCTGGTTTGGCATGCCCTGGGCTTTCAACCACCGCAGGTAATCCTTGTCGGTTCGTAGCGGTTGGTGGGCAAGGCCTCGGTCCAACCCGCTTTAGTGGCTTCTAATGCTGCAGCATTCTGTTGGTGAAGGTTGACCAGCACCGTTTTCAGGCAACTGCGAGATGATTTGGGTATGCTGGAATGATACACCACAGGCCCCAGCGGAATATAGCTTGGCACCTACAGCAGGTTTACTTTGGGGGCCACCCCCGGGGTTCAATCTGTTAAAGGTTGATGTATTCCTCCGCCTGTCATCATTCGTTTTTGATAACCCGGGGTATTCTTTAGTTTTCGCCATAAATCCACCTGCCATGAAGCGTTGCCTCTTTTTATCTGTTGTTTTGTTCACATGCGGCTTGCTCTTTGCCCAAAAGAAAGGAGCCATCGTAAATACCCCCAAACAGCCATTATCGCATGTTGTGTACGATGCCTGGAAGGACATTCCATTTAAGGCCCTTTCGGCCGATGGCAACGTGGCCGCATTCACGGTTAATCCCCAGGAAGGAGATGGCAAGGCCGTATTCTATCACCTGAAGAACAACGCGCACGATTCCGTGCCTCGTGCCGACAATCTGGCGCTGACGTACGATGGACAGTTTGCGGTCTTCAAAATTAAGCCGCCCTTTGAGTTGGTGAAAGACCTGCGCAGGCAGAAAAAGAAGAAGGAAGATATGCCGAAAGATTCCCTCGGCATCTATCACGTGGCACAGCGCAAAACAGAAAAGATACCCACCGTGCGCAATTTTAAATTGCCAGAGAAAGCAGCAGGTTGGCTGGCCTATCAACTTGAGGCAGAAAAAGAGGTGAAGCCGAAACCGAGTGGCACCGAGCCGGCACCCAAACCCAAAAAAGTAAAAAAGAACACAGACGAGAATGGCTACACGCTGGTGCTACGCAATTTGAATAACGGTGAAGAACAACGCTTTGGCTTTGTGAAAGACTACACCTTTGCCAAATATGGGCAGGGATTGTTGTTTCACTCTACGGGTAACGATAGCACACTGGCCCCCGGCATCTATTGGATAGACCTGGCCTCGGGCGCTGTAAACAACCTTCATACAGGCAAATCCAAATTCAAATACAAAGGCTTGTCCATTGCAGAAGATGGCGCACAGGTGGCTTTTCTGGTAGATACAGATACCACCAAAGCGCTGGTGCGCCACTTCCAGTTGCACCATTGGAAAAAGGGAGAAAGCCAGGCGCGCCTGATTGATGTGGAGCATGCGAATGTATTACCGGCCACGTGGCTGGTGAGCGAACACTACACACCCTTGTTTTCTAAAGATGGCCGCAGGCTTTTCTTTGGTTCTGCTCCTAAGCCTGCCGTGCAGGACACTACTTTGTTGCCCGAAGAAATGGTGCAGGTAGAGGTGTGGGGCGGTAACGACCCGCTGATTTACCCGCAGCAGAACAGGCAATTAGATTCGCAGCGAAAAAAAAGCTACCTGACCGTGCTCGACCTGCCAACCCTGAAAGTGATGCCATTGGGCTCGGAGGCCATTCCCGATGTGGAGATAGGAGATGAAGGGAATGCCTCGGTGGTGCTTGCCGAAAGCAATGTACCTTACCAGAAAATGATGACGTGGGATGTTTCCGCTTTTCGCGATGCCTACCTAATCAACCTCACCACGCGCGAACAGCTTACCATTGCCAAAGGGTTAAAGGCGCAATTCCGCCTGTCGCCCAGAGCAAACTTTGTGTATTGGTTCAACGCCACGGATACCGCTTGGTTTGCCTATAACGTTGCCAACAATCAGACAAATCGGCTGGCAAAGGAGGTGAAGATTCGCTGGGCCGATGAGGAGGACGATCACCCCGACTACCCCAGCGCCTATGGCCTGGCCGGCTGGACAAAAAATGACGAAGCCCTATTGGTTTACGACCGCTTCGATATCTGGTCCATTGATCCGCAGAATAAACGGCCCGCTATTAATCTTACTAAAGTTGGCAGGCAGGAAAAAACGGTGTTCCGCTACCTGCGTTTAGATCCAGACGAGCGGTTCATCGATCCGGATAAAGAGTTGTTGTTGCAGGCATTTAACGAGGTAACGCGTGCTTCCGGATTTTATAAGTTGTCCTTAAAAGATGGGAAGCTGACCCAATTGGTGATGGACAATTATCGGTTTGGTGCCGTGGTAAAGGCCCGCACCGCCAACCGCCTGCTGTACACACGGCAGAGCTTTCGCGAGTTTCCTGATGTGTGGACAGCCGACACCAACCTGCAAGGCGCAAGAAGAATAACAGAGGCCAACCCGCAGATGAAAAACTACTTCTGGGGCAACGTAGAGCTGGTGCGCTGGACCTCGCTGGACAACATACCGCTGGAGGGACTGCTCTTTAAGCCCGAGGGTTTCGATCCCGCCAAAAAATACCCGATGATTGTGAACTTCTACGAACGCAACAGCGAAAACCTGCATGCCCACTATGCACCTTTTCCGCATCGCTCCACCATCAATCCCACGGTTTACACTAGCAACGGTTACCTGGTGTTTATTCCCGATGTGGTTTACAAAATAGGTTTCCCCGGAGAGAGTGCACATAACTGCATTCTGCCGGGTGTTACCTCCCTCATTTCGAAAGGCTTTGTAGACGAAAAGAACATCGGCATACAGGGGCACAGCTGGGGCGGCTACCAGATTGCCTACCTGGTTACACGCACCAACATGTTCAAGGCTGCCGAAGCGGGTGCCATTGTTGCCAACATGATCAGCGCCTATGGGGGCATCCGTTGGGAGAGCGGCCTCAGCCGCATGTTTCAGTACGAACATTCGCAGAGCCGCATAGGTGGTAGTTTGTGGGAAAAACCCTTGCACTACCTGGAAAACTCACCCATATTTTTTGCTGATAAAATTCAAACACCACTCCTGTTGCTGCACAACGATGCCGATGGTGCCGTGCCCTGGTATCAAGGTATTGAAATGTACATGGCCTTGCGCAGATTAAACAAACCTGTATGGATGCTGAACTACAATGGCGAACCCCATTGGCCGCTGAAGCGGGAAAACCGGATCGATTTTCAGACGCGCATGATGCAATTCTTCGATCACCACCTGAAGGGCGCACCGATGCCTCCCTGGATGAAAGACGGTATCCCCGCGATTGAAAAAGGAATTACAAAGGGCTATTAAGGCTGTTTTTGCTTGGAGCCGAATCAGTTATCGTTTTTGAAATACTTGTCCTCGTCAAACTCGTCTTCAGATTTGCGCGTGGGCACAGGGCCAATTTCCAGAATCTTGAACTCAGTTCTTCGGTTGCGTTGGCGGCCCTCAGGGTTGTCGGTACCATCGGGGTTGGTGTTGCGAGCGATGGGCCGGTCTTCGCCATAACCTTTTGCTACCAACCGCTGCGGGTCAATGCCCTTTTTCACCAGGTAGTTCACGGTAGACTCAGCCCTGCGTTGCGACAGTGTGATGTTGTATTCGCGCGAAGCGATGCTGTCTGTATGCGAACTCATTTCAATCTTGATCTCAGGGTTGTCGTTCAGTAATTCAACCAGCTTATCAAGTTCGCGTGCTGCTTCAGGTTTAATATCGTATTTATCTAAGTCGAAATAAATGTTGTTAAGCACAAACACCTTGTTCTTCTCTAAACGATCTAATACCAGAATGGTATCGAAGGTAATGTTGGTAACCAGTTCCTTCAACGACTCCAGCGGAACGGATTTCCCTTTCATAGAATAAGGCTGTCTCTTCACCAGGTAGCCGTCTGTTTCTCCGATTAGTGTGTAATTTTCGTTTTCATACACGCGGAAAAGAAACTTGCCATCATTACCTGTTTCAAAATCGTTCATTACGTTGCCCTCTTGATCGAGCAGTGTTACACGCGTTTCGGGCAAGACCTGCAACGTGCTATCTGGCTTGGTGGTATAGGTAATGCCTTGCAGGTAATAGTTCACCACGCGTAGGTTGGGGTCTTCGTTTACAAACGTGTAGATGTCGTCATCGCCTTTGCCGCCTTCGCGGTTGGAGGTGAAAAAGCCACGATCGGGCCGGAAAAGAAAAATGCCAAAATCATCGCTGGTGCTGTTAACGGGTTGCCCGAGATTTTCCACCACCGTTTTGCCATTGGCGCGGTTTACTACAAACAAATCGAGCATGCCGTAGCCGGGGTGTCCATCCGAAGCAAAATAGAGTTTGCCGTTTTCGGCCATGTATGGGAAGAGCTCATCGCCCGCGGTGTTGATGTCGGCCCCCAGGTTGCGCACACGGCCAAAGCGGCCCCGCGAGTCCATCTGCGCAGAGTAAATATCCAGGCCACCAAAACCACCTTTGCGGTTAGAGGAAAAATAAAGCGTGCGCCCATCGGGGCTAAAGGCAGGCGTTGACTCCCACGAGTCGGGCTGGTTGATGTTGATGAGTTGAGGCTGTGTCCATTGCCCGTTTCTGAACCGCGACAAGTACAGATCTACATCGTTGGTGCCTTTGCGTTTGCCGGAGTTACCTTTGGCAAAAACCATGGTGCGGCCATCGGGCGAAAAAGTGATGCCGCCTTCGTTGATGTTGGGGGCGTTGATACCCTCAGGCAGGGGCGCAATGGTGTTTACGTCTACATTGGCGCCACGCGTGGCGGCTTTGTACAAATCGGTAAACGGTGTGCCCGATGCTTCGTAGATTCTGGAATTTCCGCGCGAAGATGCGAAGTACAGTTCGCCATTGAGGTAAGCGGGTGCATATTCTGTAAAGGGAGTGTTAATGGCTTCGAGGTTTTTCACCTTATAGTAGTTGGGCTTTTCGACCAATTTACTAAGGTAGGAAAGGCCATCTAATTCTTTGCGTGCGCGGTCGCGTATCAACTCATCTTTGGCGTTGGCTTCCAATTCGGTCAGCTTTTCGCGGGCTTCATCATATTTTCCGTTGGCTTGCAGTGCTTTGGCGTGATAGAACAGTACTGAGTCTCTATTGATGCCGGGGCCACCCGCTTTGGCATAAAAGGGCTCTGCCTGCTTAATGCGGTTGGACAGCCTGAATGATTCGGCCACGAAATAGTGGGCTTTGCCGTTATTGGGCTGTTTCTCTATTACATTGAGGTAATAGTTGATTACGTTCTGGTATTTTCCTAACCGGAAATTTTTGGCCGCCTTCTTCTCGGGGCCACAGGCTGCCAGCAAAACACCCACAGCCGATAGCAGAAAAAATACTTTTACCCTCATGACATCAAGGAATCAGAAAAAATAAAACGATTAACGGATAGTAAAGCTACAAAAAAGAACAGAGCAACCAGTCTGCCAAACGAGGCGCAACTGTATCATCCGTCATCGGTTTATTAACGCTCTCCCCCGGTTTACGGTGTGCCGACAACAGGTGTTTTCGCAAAATATTTCGACAGCCAGGTATTTGCAGCTGGCTTTTTCCATTCCGTTTCCCACTTGCCCTTGGAAGGCACCAGGTGGTTGAAGGTAAGCGTTTGTGGAGTAATGATGCCTTCTGCTGCCGCCTTTCTCAGCTCGCTCATGGGCAACAATTCAATCTGGCCCGACCGCACGAAAGGTACCAGTGTGCGGTTGAAAAAATCGATCTGGTATTGGGCCTGCCAGTTTTTCAAAACCCGCACCGATCCGTCTATGGAGCAGCCGCTGGGCAGTTGAAAATCTTCATCTACCGCCAAAATTACAAAGAAGCTGTCTTCAATCTTGAAACTGGCCCGCATCGGTTGCCCGTGGGTTTGCCAGTTGTTGCAAAAATGGGTAAGCGTGGCGGCCAGATCTTCCGCCTCTGCGGGCGTAAGCGCCCGGTTGGCCTGGTAAATCCAGATGCGCGAAGAGGCCTGCAATGTTTCGAATGGAACCCACATATCAACTGATGTTAACCCTTCAATAACCGTTGGCTTCAGCAATTAGTTCTGCCAGGTCTTTCACTTTCACCTCGGCTTCTTTCTCTTTGTTTTTCACGCCATCGCTCATCATGGTCATGCAAAAGGGGCACGCTACGGCAATGGTTTTAGCCCCCGTGGCCAAGGCTTCTTCTGCCCGTTCTATGTTGATGTCTTTGTTGCCCTTTTCCGGTTCCTTAAACATTTGGGCCCCACCTGCTCCACAGCACAAGCCGGTGGTGCGGCAGCGCTTCATCTCCACCAGGTCGGCATCTAACGCTTGCAATACTGCGCGTGGTGCTTCATATACGTTGTTGGCACGGCCCAGGTAGCAGGAGTCGTGGTAGGTGATTTTTTTTCCCTTAAATACTCCGCCTTCAGCCATTTTAACCTTGCCCTCGTTGATGAGTTGCTGCAGGTAGGTGGAGTGGTGAATCACCTCGTAGTTTCCACCCAACTCGGGGTACTCATTTTTTAACGTATTGAAGCAATGCGGGCAGGCGGTTACAATCTTTTTTACTCCGTAGCCATTTAACACCTGTATGTTGTTCATGGCCTGCATCTGAAACAGAAACTCGTTGCCAGCCCTGCGGGCCGGATCGCCCGTACAGGTTTCTTCGGTGCCCAATACCGCAAAGCGAACACCCACGGCATTCAGAATTTTTACAAACGCCAACGTTACTTTTTTATAACGGTCATCGTAAGAGCCGGCACAGCCAACCCAAAAAAGTACTTCGGGACTCTCTCCTTTGGCGGTTAATTCGGCAAGTGTAGGTATGGTCATGCAATAATTGTTCTGTGATTTGTCTTAGCTGTTTTTTGCCCAGTTAAACCGGTCGGCTGCGGAGAATTTCCACGGTGCGAAATTGGTTTCGATGTTTTGAAACATGCTGTTCCATTGCTGGGGAGCGGCAGATTCTTCCATCGATTGGTACCTTCTTAATTCCAGGATGATCTCCAGCGGGTTGATGAGCACGGGGCACGCTTCCACGCAGGCATTGCAACTGGTGCAGGCGTTTATTTCTTCTTTGGTGATGTAGTCGCCCAACAAGCTTTTGCCATCGTTCAATCCTGAGCCGCCCTTGGCCATGCTTTCGCCCACTTCTTCCAGCCGGTCGCGCACGTCCATCATCACCTTGCGGGGCGACAGCTTTTTGCCGGTTTGGTTGGCCGGGCATTCGGAGGTGCAGCGGCCACACTCAGTGCAGGCGTAGGCAGCTGCCAGGTTGGTCCACGCCAGGTCGTTCACATCTTTGGCGCCAAAGCGGCCCGGCTCTGCGGGGGCCGGTTCACCCGCATCGGCCGGAAGGCCCAGCATCAGCTTTACTTCGCGCGTTACTACAGGCATGTTGTTGATGTGCCCCTTGGGTTGCAACTTGGCGAAATAGGTGTTGACGAAGGCCATGAAGATGTGCAGGTGTTTGGAGTAGGTTACGTACAAGGCAAAGCCCAGAATGCCCACGATGTGGAACCACCAGGCAAACCGCTCAACAAGCACAAGGGCAGGCGTGCTCAGGCCCTCAAGCGCGGGCGTTAGGTAGGCGCTGAAGAAAAGGGTTCCAGTGGCCACGTAATGCTCGCTACGTGTTTGCAGCACCTGGTCGGCCGCATTCATGGTTAAGATGGCGCACATCAGCACAATTTCTGTTATCAGAATAAGGTTGGCGTCCAGGCGGGGCCAAGCTGTCATCTCGGCCGACCAGAAGCGGGGCAGGCGCAATACATTTCTGCGAATGAGAAAAAAAACACACGCCAGCAGCACGGCCACGGCCAGCCACTCGAACACGTTCATTAATAGCGTATAGAAACTCCCCAGGAATGGAGCGAAAAGGCGGTGCGTACCCAGAATGCCATCCAACACAAACTCCAACACTTCGAGGTTGATGACCAGAAAGCCGATGTAGATGAAAAAGTGCAGCACGGCCGCGATGGGTCGCTTGAACATTTTCTTCTGGCCGAAGGCAATCAGCAACACGTTCTTCCACCTTTCGGCCGGCTGGTCGGTTATTGCAACTTTCTTGCCTAAATCAATATTCGATTTAATGCGCAACACCCGCTTGCGAATGAGGAAAACAGCGGTGGCAAGGGTAGCTACAAATGCGATCTGCTGAAGAATGGCCATAGAGAACTTAAATGATGGGAAAGTTAACTCCGGAAATTTTGGCTGCCAATTTTTTTCAAGGCAATATGGTTTTTGCGTTGTTTTTTAGAAGCAATACAGATACCGGGTCTGCTTTCCATTTTTCTACCAACGGTGTGGGCACACCATTGTTGAAATTCAACGCGCCCAACATCAGGTCGGTAAAACCATCGTTATCCCAATCGAGCGTTTCCATTAACAACCAACGACCTTGCGCAGCAAGCGGTGTGGTAAAAGGCAGCATGGTGCCGTTCTGATTTTCGAGGTAGACAAAACTGTTTTCGGGCGTGTTTTCGAAATCGGGAAAGAAAGAGATGGCGGCCACATCCACATCACCATCCTTATCGAAATCGCGGGCCACCGCCCACGAACAGCCGTGCATGGCAAAGAACCACGACTCTTTGAACTGGTTTCGGCCATCGTTTAAAAACATTCTTACGCCATGGTAGGGTTTCAGTGTAATGGAATAATCGGCATTGTCGCCATTGGTGTAGAGAATGTCGAAGTGACCATCGTGGTTGAAGTCGGTTGTTTCGAAATAGCTGGAGCCATACACGGCCGGAAAGCGCAACAATGTTTGCTGTTTGAAGCGGAAATTGCCCGCGTTGAGGAAGAGCGTGATTTGTTCATCGCCCTGGGTAATCATGGCGAGCACATCGGGCAACCCATCGTTATTGAAATCGCGCACTTCTGTTTTGCGCGCACCCGGTAGTGTGGAGAGCACGTGTTGTTGGTAATGGCCGTTACCCAGATTTTCGAACGCCAGCAGGTTACCGGTGTAGTTGCCGAAGGCACAGATAACCAAATCCTCACGACCATCGCGGTTGAGGTCAGCTTCCTGCACATCCACCGGTCGCTTCAACGAATCTATTTGAAGTTGAAGGCCCGCTTCGTTTTTAATTGCCAGCGAACCTTTGGGCTGATCGTTGGGATCCATAACGCCCATTTGTAAAATGCGGAGGGGTTGCGTTGTAGCGTGCAGCACGGCAGACGCAGGGCTGCGCAACAGCACTGAGTCAACGGCCTGAAATTGGTAGTTGTACTGGTGCAGCCAATTGTGGCGGCTGCCGGTAAAAAAAGTTTTCGAAGCGGAATCCACGTGCAGTAAAGAGAGCATGGGAAAGCGATTTTGGGGTAGCGTTACCCGCACGGGCTCGAACTGGTGCAAGGGCTGCGCGGACCATGAAGGCAGGGAAACCGAGTCGGGCGCCAGCCGTAAAAAATAGTTTTGTATGCTTTCCCACTCTTCTTTAGATACCATAGGCCTATCCGGAAGCGAGGCCATTACGAAAGGCATATCTGCCTGTGGAACTTCCCACAACAGGGTGGCATCTAACCCCATTCTAAAGGCCATCTGCGGAAGTACTTTGGCTTGCCAGGTGGCTTTGTTGAGCAAGGCAGGTTCTGGAAACAAATGGCAAGTGCTGCAATAGGTTTTGGCCAGGCGCTCTTCGCGCTGTTCGCTGCTCTCGCAGGAAAGCAGTAACAACGCGACTAAAACTACCCACCAAGTGTACTTTACCAGGGTCATAAACGGCCAATATTAACAAAATTCGAGAGGGCTATTTGCGCCCAAACCAAAATTGAATACTTTTGTGGCCCTTAAAGCGGGGATTTGTTCTTTTTTGGAATGGTGACGTAGCTCAGTTGGTAGAGCAAAGGACTGAAAATCCTTGTGTCGGGGGTTCAATTCCCTCCGTCACCACA
>CAYSCT010000005.1:218576-328978 GCA_964429845.1 uncultured Ohtaekwangia sp. | reverse complement strand
GTTTAACGATTAATCTCTATTTTTAATCGTGACAACTTTTGGGGGAGCTTTCAGATGGACTTACGGGATTTTCCATTCCGTGAGTTGCCCGAATTAATTCCTTGTGGTGAATGCTTAGCATAGCCCAAATGACCATCGAGTTCACCTTCCAGCATTTGTTCCATGCCCTTTTTGAAAAGCTCATCGATAAAGCTGTTGAGGTCTTTCGAATTCTTAAATTTGTTTGAGAAACTCAGGGGTGAGTATCTCTTTAAGCAAACGATGTTGTTCTTGATTTTCCATAAGTAACTGTGTTTTAAAGTTAAGTCTTTTAAATGCAACCCGATTCGGCTGAAAGTGAAGCATTCCACACCCCTTTCAGCAAGGCCGAATCGGGCCTTTACACAGTTACTTAGTCGTTACCATCAGGAGTCCAACACCACTTCCCAAACGCCCTGCGGATCGTACTTCAGCAGGCCGTTGTGGCTCACCTCCAGCGGACTAACAAAATTATTGCTGTAGATCTGGCCGGTTCCCAGCCCTTGTGGTAACGTAACCGGGTACTGCGCGGTAAACTGAGCAATGGCATTCAGCCCAATATTCGATTCCAGCGCGGAAGTGATCCACCACCCTGTCTTTTGATTTTCGGCCAGCTCAATCCACTCTTTGCACGAGGCCAAACCACCGTGCAAGCTGGGCTTTAGTATAATAAACGGAGGCTTGGCCTTGCCCAGCAAGGAGGCTTTGGCGGCACGCTGCACACCAATCAGTTCTTCGTCCAACGCTACGGGTATGGGGCTCTTGGCGCACAACTCGGGTAAAAAATCCGAACCGGTCTTGAGCGGCTGTTCAATAGAGTGAATGTTGAATCTGGCGAGCTCTTGAAGTTTGTACAACGCATCGTCTGCTTTAAAGGCGCCATTGGCATCCAAGCGGATGGTGATGTCCTCGCGGAAGTATTTTCTGCGCACGTATTGCAGCACATCGCACTCTTTCTCGAAATCGAGCCCCCCTACTTTCAGTTTGATGCACCGGTAGCCGTCTCTGATCTTGATTTCGATCTGCTGCAGCATGTAATCCAACCCGCCCATCCAGATCAATCCGTTAATGGGGATGACCTGGCCCTCCAGAAAAGGGCTTGGCAATACTTTTTTGTGCCCGCCTTGGGCCAAGTCCAGCAAAGCGGTTTCCAGCGCAAAGCACAGTGACGACACCAACACCGCTTCGGGCAGCCTGTGCTGCAGCAGGCGGCTCATATCCTGGAGGTCGGTGGGCAGGTCGTTTAACTGCCAGGCGGCTTGGTTAAACTGCGCTACGGTGGCCCCCAATACCGCCTCCCAATCATCTTTTAATTCGGGGCTGAGGCCGGGCAACGGTGCACATTCGCCCACGCCTACCGTAGCAGGTGCTGCCTGGTCCCACACTTTAATAAACCAGCACACACGCTCGCGCATGGCGCCACGCGAAGTGCGGGCATCGAACGAAAACTGAAAGGTCTTCTTGTGGAGGGTTGCCTGAAGGGCCATGTGCGAAGATGGATGCCTTTGTGAACAAATACAACCGGAAGGTTAATTTTGGGGCCGCATGAACGAATCGTTACTCCTTCAAGACTATCAATACCCGCTGCCCGATGAGCGCATCGCATTGCACCCGCTGGCCACACGCGATCAATCGAAACTGCTCTGCTACCGCGAGGGCCAGGTGAGCCACCATACTTTCCGCGAAATAGCAAACCTGCTGCCAGCCGATGCTTTGCTGTTCTTCAACGACACCAAAGTAATACCCGCACGCCTCCTTTTTGCAAAAGAGAGTGGCGCACATATAGAGGTGTTTCTGCTGCAGCCGGCCGATCCGAACCTGCTGGTGCAGCAGGCCATGGTGGCAACGGAGCGCACCACCTGGCAGTGCACCATCGGCAACCTGAAGCGGTGGAAGGAAGGCACTACTTTGCGCCTGCAACAAGGCAACACGGTGCTGGAGGCGTGGCTGGCAGACCGCGAAAAAGGATGGGTAGAATTCTCGTGGAGGCCTGCGGCCCAAGCCTTCGCGGCAATAGTAGCCCTGTTTGGCAAGACACCGCTGCCTCCGTACATCAAAAGGAAGGCGGAAACGGAAGACCGCGAAAGGTACCAGACCGTGTACGCCCACCATGAAGGAGCAGTGGCAGCCCCCACCGCGGGACTGCACTTCACGCCTGCCGTGCTGGAAGCACTGCGCAGCCGGGGCATAGAAACGGATTTCTTAACGCTACATGTGGGCGCGGGCACCTTTCGCCCCATCAAAACAGAAAACGTGCTGGCACACGACATGCACGAGGAACAACTGGTGGTGAGCCGGCAGAACATACGCCAATTGCTGCAAGGCAAACCGGTGGTGGCAGTAGGCACCACGGCCATGCGCGTACTGGAGAGCTTGTATTGGTATGGCACGCTGCTGGCGGCAAACCCCCAGGCGCCTTTTCACATCGATCAGCACGCACCTTATGAGTCAAATCAGGAGTTAAGTCTTACCGATAGCATGCAACTCGTATTGAAAAGAATGGATGAATGGGGGGCTGATCAGCTCACGGGCACCACTGCTATTTATATCCGGCCAGGTTACCGTTTTCGGGTGTGCAGGGCACTGATTACTAACTTCCACCAGCCTGGCTCCACACTCATTCTGCTGGTAGCTGCCTTGGTGGGCAACGATTGGAAGCGCATCTACCAGGAGGCCTTGGACAACGGTTATCGGTTTCTGAGCTATGGCGACAGTTCTTTGCTGTGGCCAGCATCAAAATAATTGAAAATCAACACCTTATCGATATGAGGTACAAAATGGCAGCCCCCTACCAAAACCTGACAGTAGATTCGATGTAGGCTCGTTCGAGGTTTGGTGTCAGTTCGATGGCCTTAGTCCGTCCATCTGAACCCCATTTCTGTTAACGGGCCGCACTTAAGTCTACAATGCGCACCTCTACCCTACGGCCTTCTTCTTTGCTTGCCGATTCCGCTTTGGTAGCCCCATAGCCCTTGGCCACAATGCGCCTCCTCACAACTCCCTTGTGGTTAAAATATTCCAACACCGCAATGGCCCGTTGATTGGACAGTTCGCGGTTCAACTCCTCAGAACCTTCTGCCGAGGCAAAACCGGATATTTCAATACCCAGATCAGGGTTTTGGGTCAGAATGGCCAACAGGTTATCGAGGTCGGTGGTGTATTGGCCTTTCACTTCGGTTTTACCTGCATCGAAAAATACTTTGGCTTGTTTGGTGAGCAGTGCCTTGTCGAACGCCACCGTCTTCTTGGCCTCTTTCATGCGCTTGGCCTCTTCGGTTACGTACATGGTGGGCAAAGAAAGAATGGTTTGTCCATCCACTATCTTTTTCTCGAACTTGCTCTCATCGCTTTCATCGTAGAAATACGTACGGGTGGCGAACTCCAGCTTCGAGTTGGTCTTCTCATCGAAGTTGATGTCTTCAATGGGGTCTTCGTGTTCGATTAATCCAATGAGGTAGTCGATGCCCTCCTGGTCTTTGGCGGCCATCAGGTCGAGCATCATGTCGTACACGTCTACGTTGCCACTCTGCACCAGCTTGGCTTCATGCGTTTTGCGCAGGTCGGTTTTCGCATCCTGGTTGGTATCGTAGAAGGCGTTCTTCACCTGCACTTCCTGCCCCACCACCACATCGAATTGCTTGATGGTTTTCAGGTTAATCATCTGATACAATTCGTAGAAGTAGTTTTGGTTGGGGATGTTGACATTCAGCGTATAGGGCAAGAAACCTTCTGATTCGATGATGATATCGTAGTTCTTGGCGGGAGGCAGAATGATGAGGTAGTTGCCGGTTTGAGGATCGGGATTGTAGACAAAGTCCACCTTCTTCTGTGTCTCTTTGTCCACCACGTACATCTTGGTGGGCATGGGTTTGCCGGTTTCACCGTCCAGTATCTTACCCTTCAGCAGCGTAAGAGGAATATTGGCCGAGTTGGGCGGCATGTCCAGGTAGTAGATGTCTTGAGCACCCTGGCCTCCTTTGCGGTCGGATGAAAAATACCCGCGGGTGCCATCGGCAATCAGGGTAAAGTAGTTGTCATTGGCAGTGGTGTTCACCGGGTAGCCCATATTTTCGGGTTTGGTCCACTTGCCGGCTACCAGCTTCGACTGGAAGATGTCTCGCCCCCCCATCGAGTTATGCCCATCGGAGGTGAAGAACAACGTCTTTTGGTCGGGGTGGATAAACGGAGCGTCCTCATTGTCTTTCGAGTTGATCTCGGGGCCCAGGTTAACGGGGGCAGTCCATACCCCTTCCGCCTTCATTTCGATTTTCCAGATATCCAAACCACCGAGTGTTCCTTTGCGGTCGCTGGCAAAGTAAATGGTCTTGCCATCGGGCGTAATACTGGCGGTAGATTCCAGTTGGGGTGAATTCAAGGTGTTGGCCAGGATACTCGGCTTCGACCAGCCGTCAGCGGTTTTGCTGATCTGAAACAGGTTGCCGGCATCGCTCACACCGCCCATGAAGATAAGCATGCGCTGCCCATCGGGCGATATTCCTGCGGTGCCTACGTTATAGTCGGAGGCTACCGAAACAACCTTCGGTTCACTCCACGTACCTGATTGATTATAAGAGATGTATATTTCTTCAATGAACTTATCACTTGAACGTGTTTTACCTGTATTGGGGCGTAGAGCGGTAAAGGCCATCACGCTTTCATCGGCCGACACCACGGGGTTATACTCGGTAAAAGAGGTATTGACCAGACCAACAAAAGGGTGCACTTTGAAATCGCGGGGCACCGACATCAGCGCCACCGCGTTATGGGCCGTCTCAATGGCGTGGTCGGCATCGGCCTGGGCCTTCTTGTCGGCTTTGGTCTGCAGTTTATATTTTTCGAAAGTAGCCAAGGCCTTGTCGATTTGCTCATCGCGAAGGTACAGCTGCCCCAGTTCGAAAGTGGCTATGGGGGGCACCCCCTTGCCCTCGGCCAGCGCCTTTTCTAACCAGGGTATAGCTTTTATGTGCTCGTTGGTATTGGGGTTCTTCTGGTAGCAAGTGGCCGCCTGGTAGTAGGCCAAGGGGTCTTTGGCACCGGCTTCGAAAGCCTGCAGATACAGGGGCAGAGCCTGCTCATAATTGCGAATGGAAAAAAACTTCTGCGCATCGGTAAGCGCCTTGTTACTTTGGGCCAAAACGGCCAAATGCGCCAGTAGTAACAGAACAACCATCAATCTCTTCATAGTGCCTAAGGTTTCCGGAATCAAAGATGCAAGTCTATGCAATTGCTGCTTCCCAAAAAGGACAATTACAGGCTCAATATTACAGAGTTACAACATTTGGATGAAACGGCAAGTGAGGCAGATACAAAATGTCTCTCTTTCGTGGACAAATGTAAAACCGGGGATAAATAGGAAAATTGCGGCTTTATTAGGAATTTAGAGGGTTAGTCTTACCCTGCCATGAAAGAACGCCTGCGCAATTTGTTGGGGGTTGAACCCAACGAACTGGGGCCAGTAGCTTTATTACTGGTTATCAGCTTTTTAATGGGTCTATTCCTGGCTACTGTTACGGTGGCTTCGCAAACCTTCTTTCTGCAGCATTACGATGAGGGTAAAGACTTACCGGTGGCGTTGGTTATATCGGGTGCTTTTGGCTTGATGGCCACGGGCCTTTATAACTTTTTACAGGGCCGGGTACCGTTCAATTTGCTGGCAGTAGGGTCCCTGCTGGTCATCATTTTGGTCACGGCCTTCATTGAATTTGGCGAGCACTATATTCACAACTATGTAACCGACCCCAACCTGATCTACTACTTCGGGTTTACGCAAATTCTGCCCTTTACTTTTATTGCGCTATTGGTGTTCTGGGGGTCCTTCGGCCGGCTCTTTAACCTGCGGCAGGCTAAGCGCGTCATCGGCAGTGTGGATGTGGGTCTCGATATTGCTTCCATCCTGGCGTTCTTCACCATCCCTATTCTGTTGCGACTGGGGCTGCATCTGGATTCGCTCTACACCATTGGCCTGGTTAGTATTACCGGATACCTGGTCTTTTTCCTGGTGCTCTCCAACAAGTACCTGAAGAGAACACAAACGGGTTCCAGCGATGTGGGTGACGATTCGCAATTGAAAAAACTGAGCGCCCGCGAGTTTCTGCGAAGCAAGTACATTGTGTGGCTCTCGCTCTTCGTCATCGTCTCCATCGTGTCCACGCAATTTGTGGAGTATTCATTCTTCAACGTTACCACCCAACGTTTTAACGACAACGAGCTGCCCTACTTCCTTTCGTTGTTCGAGGCAACCATTGTGATCTTTGGTTTCCTCTTCACCACCTTCGCCACCGACCGCATTATGACCGACTATGGCTTGCGGGTGTCGCTCATTATCAACCCCTTGTTGCTTATCATCTTTACAGGCGGTGCACTGGCACTCGGCCTTACCTTTGGCTACCAGGGTGGCGAGTCGATAATCTTCTTCTTCATCATGATCGCCATGAGTAAACTTTTCATTAACTCACTGAAGGGCGCTATTGATGAACCTGTTTTCAAGATGTACTACATCCCCATCGATAAGTCTATCAAGTTGGATGCGCAAACCAAAATTGAAGGGTTGGTAACCGCCTTTGCCAGCGTGGTAGGCGGTGGCCTGATTGTACTCATCAACCAGTTCAAGATCTTCGATTTGCTCTCAGTAACGGCCTTTACCATTCCTTTGCTCACTCTATGGTACTTCATCATCAACAAAATGTACAAGGGGTACCGCGAAACACTGCAGAATTCGTTGCAGAAAAACCGTGGACTGGTAGACGAAGAACACAGGCGCGAGTTCACCATGGACAGCGTACTGGAGCGCGAGGTGCGCAGCGATGCCGAAGAGAAAGTGGTGTATGGACTAAAGCTGATGGAAAAACTGGAGCCTGCCCTGTTCGAAAGCTCCCTGCCGCCTCTGGCCGAGAGTCGCTTCAAACGCGTGAAACAGTTTGCCCTCGATCGCATCCGCGATTTGGGAATCGGTCAGGAGGCCACAGAAACCAAAGGCCTGGCCACGCTGGCAGCAGGCGAACTGGAGGCCAGCGACCTGTTGTCCATCTCTCCGGAAAAACTGATGCGCCTCAGCAAGTCGGCAAAGCAAACCGACCGCATACTGGCGGCCAAGCTGCTGCGAAAATTGATAGGCCAGAAAACCATCTTCATACTGCTGGAATTGCTGCGCGATGCCGACCCCAAGGTGCGGCAGCAGGCACTACTGACTGCCCGCAGGGTGAAGCGACCGGAAACCTGGCCGGTGCTGATAGAGATGCTCTCTTCCCCGGCCTACAGTCACCATGCCGTGGCCGCGTTGAAAGAAGCCGGTGAACCGGCCTTGCAGGTGCTGGAGGGCGCCTTTCACAAGTCGGGCCAAGCTGACCTGGTGATGCTGAAGATCATTCAGATCATGGGCTACATTGGCGGGCCCGAGGCCATGGACCTGCTGTGGAAAAAGGTGGACTACCCCGACAAACGCATTGTAAAACAGATTTTGTACTCGCTGCGCTACCGCAACTATAAGGCAACTGGCCGCGAAGCAGTTGCTGTTAAAGACTTGCTCGATACCGAGATGAGCAAAACCCTCTGGAACCTGGCCGCGCTGGATGAATTGCCCGAAGAGGCTGAACACTTTGTGTACCTGCGGCAGGCGTTGCGCGAGGAGATCAGAGAGAACTACGACCAGATTGCCCTGCTGCTGTCGCTGCTATACGACCCGCAGTCGGTGCAACTCGTGCGCGAAAATATTTTGGCAGGTACCCCAGACAGTATTCAGTACGCGCTGGAATTGATGGACCTGTTCATCGACCAGGACCTGAAGCCGAAGATCATTCCGCTCTTCGATGACACCAAAACTTCCGAAAAGCTGGAGAAGTTGCAGGTTTACTTCCCGCGCGAAACCTACAACCCCGTTCAGGTTATCAATTACGTGCTCAACCGCGACTTCAACTACAACAACCGCTGGTCGAAGGTGTGTGCCGTGCATGCCTCAGTGTACCTACCTGATTTCAGGGTAAGCCGCGGCCTGATTGCCCAGATGTTTAACCAGGATAAGTTGCTACAGGAAACGGCCGCCTGGGTGATCTACAACAAGGACAGAACTATCTACCAGACCATTTCAGAACGTTTGCCTTTCCGCGATAAGCGCTTTCTCGATTCCTCCATCGAGAACAACCAGTTGCTCGATGGCCTGGACGATGGGTTCTTCCTGTTTTTTGAAATGGTGCTCTTTATCAAGTTGCTGCCTGCCTTTAAAGGTATTGCCGGCAACATATTGGCCGACCTGGCCGACAAAATTCAGCCTATTGACCTGAAGACACGCGACAAAGTGGTGTTTAGCAATTCAGAAGAAACACCCATACTCATTGTGGCCCATGGTGAAGTGCGACTGAAAAATGAAGGACAAGAGATCATGACTTTGAAGAAAGGATCTGTGTTTGGCGACCTCTTCTACGAAGGCGAGGTGCCTGTGGTAACAGAAGCCGAAGCGTTAGAGCGCTCCATCTTGTTCAGAATCTCTATTCACGACTTCTATTTTGTAATGGCCAACCACAGCGACCTGGTGCAAGGCCTCATCAGAAACAGAAGCGATAAAAAAGCAGCCCTATTGACGAACTAAAATATTAAGAAACAGACCACATGGCTTTCGAAATTGACGTACTGATAACTTTCGCTGAAAAAGACAACGAGACGGAGCGCAAAAGCGATACAGGCTGGGTAACCAACTTCAAAAAGTTTCTGGAACTGATGCTCTTTCAAGTATTGGGGCAAAAACCCACTATCTTGCTGAAGAGCGAATTCGATTCCATGACAGCCGCAAACATGAACAACGCTGCGGTTTTGGTAGCCGTGCTCTCCAAAGATTTTGCCCAGTCGGGCCATTGCCTGGATACCGTGGAAGCTTTTTACAAGAATGCAGGTCAGTCGAAAGTAAACCGCGTGTTCAAGGTGATGAAATCTCCGCTTGGCCTGCACGAACAGCCCCCGCGGCTGCGCGATTTGATAGGCTACGACATGTTTCAGCTCGATGTGGAAACGGGCGCCATGAAAGAATATTCCGACTTCTTTAGCCAGGAAGCCGAAAAACAATACTGGATGAAGCTGGTGGACCTGGCTTACGACATACACGAGTCGTTGATCTACCTGAAAGAGGGCACCCGTACCGAGGTGAAAAACCTTTACCGGAGAAAATCCATTTACCTGGCGGAGACCGGCCACGATCTGTCGGTGCAACGCAACATCATCAAGCGCGAACTATTGCGGCACGGCTACATTGTGCTGCCCAACCAAACGTTGCCCACCCAATACCAGGAGTTGGAGAAACTGGTGCGCAAAGATTTGCAAGAGTGCAGCCTCTCGATACACCTGATTGGCAGCGCCTATGGCGAAATACCCGAAGGGGCCGACAGATCGGTGGTGGACTTGCAGAACCAACTGGCAGCAGAACAGAGCATAGCCAAACGAAAGAATGGAGAAGAATTTTCGAGACTCATCTGGATATCGCCCAATCTGAAAAACGCCAGCGACCGGCAGAAATCATTCATCGAGAACATTAAGCGCGACATAGAGGCACAAGAGGGTGCAGAGATTCTACAAAACCCTTTGGAGGACTTCAAGAACATTATGCGAGAGGAATTACTTGAGTCGCAAGACCGGAAAACCGAAGACTATAACGGCAAGGCGGTGTACCTGGTGCACGACCGCGTAGACGGAGACGAAGTGTCGCCCTACAAAGACCTGCTGGAGAAATCAGGCTTCAAGGTATTGATGCCGGCCTTCGAGGGCGACTTGCTGGACGTGCGTAAGAAGCACATCGAAAACCTGCGCAACTTCGATGCAGCCATCATTTACAAAGGAAAAGTAAACGACCAGTGGGTGCGCATGAAAGTGCTCGATCTGTTGAAGGCTCCCGGGTTTGGAAGGAAGAAACCCATCAAGGGCAAGGCCATCCTCTCTTCTACCCTGCCCAATGCGTTGGCAGAAAGTTACAAGTCACAAAACATGACGTTGATTTCGGCCGACCCGAGTCGGTCTATGGAATCGTTGAAAACATTTTTGCAGGAATTTTAAAGTAAAAGGTTATGAGCCCGTTCGAAAACGAAACACCGCGCGTAACATCAACCCTGGATGTGTCTAACCCGTTTCCGGGATTACGACCGTTCAAGATTGAGGAGAGCCACCTCTTCTTTGGGCGCGAAGGGCAAAGTGATGAGGTGCTGCTCAAACTTTCGAAGAGCCGCTTTGTAGGTGTGATTGGTCCTTCAGGAAGTGGTAAGTCTTCGTTCATCTATTGCGGGGTGCTGCCCATTCTCTATGGCGGCTTTTTGACCGATGCCAGCCCGAATTGGGAGGTGGTGGTTACACGCCCGGGCGCAGGCCCCATCGATAACCTGGCCGAGTCGCTGCTGAAAACTTCACGCGAGTATGTAGGTGCCGATCCGGAAGACCGCAAAATCAAAAGAACCATTGTGTCTACCCTTTTGCGCAGCAGTTCTTTGGGCCTGGTGGAAGCCATTCAACAATCGCGCAGATCGGAGGACGTCAACTACCTGATACTGGTCGATCAGTTTGAGGAATTGTTCCGCTTCAAAGACAGTACCGACCCCAACTCCATAAACGAGACACTGGCGTTCGTAAACCTGCTGATGGAGGCCATCAACTATGAAGATGCACCCATCTACGTAGCCATTACCATGCGTTCCGATTTTATTGGCGATTGTGCGCAGTTCCCAGACCTGACCCGTAAAATCAACGACAGCCACTACCTCATTCCGCAGATGACCCGCGACCAGAAACGCAGGGCCATTGAAGGGCCGGTGGCCGTGGGTGGCGCCAAGATTGCCCCCCGCCTGGTGCAGCAACTGCTGAACGACCTGGGCGACAACCCCGACCAGTTACCTATTCTGCAGCACGCTTTGATGCGTACCTGGAGTTACTGGACGCGCTTCAAAGACTACGAAGATGAAGTGCTCGACCTGAAGCACTACGAGGCCATTGGTACCATGGCCGAAGCCTTGTCGATGCACGCCAACGAAGCGTACGATGAACTGGAAGATGACCAGAAGCGCATCTGTGAAGTGCTATTTAAAGCCATCACCGAAAAACGCGGAGAAAACTTCGGCATCAGAAGGCCCACACGCTTAAATGAAATTGCGTCCATTGCCGATGTATCGGAAGAAGAAGTAATCGGTGTAATTGAGAAGTTCCGCGAGCCGGGACGCTCTTTGTTAACACCTGCCCATGGCACAACATTGAATTCGAAGTCCATGATCGACATCTCGCACGAAAGCTTGATGCGCATCTGGACCCGCCTGAAACATTGGGTGGATGACGAAGCCGATGCCGTAACCATGTACCTGCGTTTGGCCGAAGCCGCCTCGCAATACCAGGTAGGTAAGTCGGGCTTGTGGCGCCCACCCGATTTGCAGTTGGCGTTGAACTGGCAAACCAAGCACAAGCCCACGTTGGTGTGGGGGCAGCGCTACCACCCTGCCTTCGAGCGCACCATGATCTTTTTGGAATACTCCAAGAAGGAATTCGAGACCGAGCAGCGCATTAAAGAACTGGAGCAAAAGCGCAAGCTGCGCAACGCCCGTATTACAGCCATCGTGCTCGGTACGGCCACCGTTATCTCGCTCATGTTCCTGGTGTTCGCCTTTTACCAGCAGTCGCTGGCGGAGATAGCCAGACAAAAAGCAGAGGCAAACGAAAAGCTGGCCAAGCAGAATGCTGATTTAGCGAAGCAACAGGAAGAACTTGCCAAGATTGAGGCAGAAAATGCCCGAAAAGCGGAAAAAGATGCGCTGGAACAAAAGGCAAAGGCTGAGGAAAACGAACGGATTGCTACCCAACAGCGCGAGTTGGCTATCAGAAACGAAGCTCGGGCAAAGGAGCAAGAACTTCGCGCCAACGATGAAGCCAACAGAGCTAAAACAGAACAGGCGCGGGCAGAAGAGAATGCGCGCATAGCCAAAGAACAAGAAGCCAAAGCCAACCAGGAGCGTTTCCTCGCGCTGGCGAAAGGGATGGCATTGAAATCGAAGGAGTTGAGCTATAACCCCGAGTTGGAAGCCCTGGTGGCTCAGCAGGCCTACGTGTACAACACTCGTTGGCAGGGTTACAAGTACGAGGACGCGATCTACAACGGTTTGTATAAGGCGTTGAAAAATCAAAGCCCGCCCCACCCGCTCACCAGAAACCTGGAAGGCCACGACAAAGGTGCGGCCCGTGCCATGGTAACCCATGCGCGCTCCAAGAAAATCTATTCAGGGGGCAGCGATGGCCGCATATTGGAATGGACTTTCGTCAACAACCAATGGTCGGCCAAGGAGTTGTTCCCCAAATCGAATTTCCAATACTTCTGCCTCGATGTAACACCCGATGAAAACCTGCTGCTGGCCGGAGGCATGGCCTTTGGCGATGCCACCCAGAACTACCTGGAGTTGCACGACCTGAAGAACCCCGGCAGTGCGCCTAAAAAAATCCCGGGTTTTGTTCAGAACGTAGAACACGTAGAAATAACACCCAACGGCAAAGGCGCCTATGCCCGCGACAACAGCGGGCGCAGCATCAAGTACACCGATTTTACCACCGTCAAAGAAGTGATCAGCAGCAAGGTAAAAATCAACGCATTCACGTTGAGCCCCGATGGCTCTAAGATAGCAGGTGCCGGTCAGAACGGGGTGCTCTATGTTTGGAACACCACCGACTTTACGGTGCGCGAAGTTTTCAAAACCGCCAATAACCATCCACTTACGGCCCTCTCCTACTCACCCGATGGCCAGCGCCTGGTGGTGGGCGATGAAGACGGGCTGGTGCGTGTGGTCACCGAATCGAACGGTCAGGCTGTGGTATTGTCTGGCCACCGAGCCCACATCGAACAGGTGCGATTTAATTTCGAAGGAAGTTTTGTAGCTACCGCCAGCCGCGACCATACCGTGCGTCTGTGGAATTGGAACGACCTGAACAAACAACCCATTGTGTTTGAAGACAACCCCGACTGGGTTTGGTGTGCCACCTTTACGCCAGACGATGAACAACTGCTGGTGGGTGTGCACAGCCAGCAGACCAGCGTGAAAGAAACCATACATGCCTGGCCTACTAAAATTGCCACCATGTCGGGCATACTGTGTGGCATGGTAAAACGAAACATGTCGGGCGATGAATGGAAGAGTAACGTGGCAGAAGATATTGACTATGAGAAGACATGCGAAAACCTGCCAGCCAATAACCAATAAACTTTGGAGAGCTTTTTGAAATGAAAAAATTATTTGCTTTCTGTGCGCTAACTGCTACGCTTTCGGTTGCGTGGGCGCAGGAAACGAGTTGCGTACAAACACTGCGCCTGGCCCAATCTACCTACGAACAAGGCCGACTGCATGAATTGCCCGGCTTATTGGCCGCTTGTTTAAAGAGTGGCTTTACCGATGAAGAAAAGCGGCAGGCATACCTGTTGCTCACTATGTCTTACATCTACCTGGAAGAACCCGAGGAAGCAGATGGCGCCATGCTGAGTTTGCTGCAAACAGATCATTTTTTCGAGATCGATGCGAACGTTCATCCTGCCGAGTTCATTGCCCTCTACAGAAAGTTCCGAACGCAGCCCTTATTTCGGCTGGGTGCCAACATTGCGCCCGGCTTGAACTTCCCCTCCGTTGTTACAGACTTTGCTGCCGGACAGATGGCCTCTGGATCTGGAAGGTATTCTCCTCGAATCGGTACACAGTTTACACTTTCGTTCGAGAAAGATTTCATTGAATCGAAGCATGCAGATCCTTCGGAGCGGCACTATAAACTTACCATTGCCCCTGAAATCAGTTTCGCCATTCGTGGCTTCAGCTATGCTGGCGATTTCGTCCCCAGCGATCTAAACCCTGAAGAACCCTCCGCCACGATCGAAACTATTCAAAAAATCAACCGTATAGAGTTAAACCCCTTGGTGAAATGGAATTTGAAGAAGGCAAAACTGAACCCCTACCTGGTGGCGGGCCCCGGCATCAGCTACCTTGTAACAAATACTTTTACAGGCACCACAACCCGAAGGCTGGGAGGCGAGGGAACGGTTAGTGGTGCCGACATAGATGCGCTTTCTGTTGGGCGGCCCATAACATTCTCTGGAATCGTGGGAATTGGCGGCAAAGCAAGATTGGGTGGCGTTTATGTGATGGCCGAAGTGCGCTACCAGCATGGCCTTTCCAATTTTATCAACACCGACCAGCGGAACAATCCCGAACTTCTTTACGACTATGGACTGCCGATGGACGATTTACGTACCAATAGTACCTCCGTTCATCTCGGCATCCTGTACGCTGTATTCAAACCCAAAAAGCTGATCAAGTAATTGAATGAAATACCTCTACCGTCTCGCTTTTTTATCACTGCTATTTGTTGGCTGCCTGCAGGAGGACGGAGCCGACCCGGCCACACCGGGCACGTTTCTGCGCTATTACAATGGCGGCAATAACGACACCGCTGCCGACTTGCTGAAAACGGGGGATGGCGGCTATCTCATTTTAGCTACCACCGACATTTCTCCTAAAGACGCACCTGCCTACTCCAAAGTAAAACTGATCAAAACCGATGCCTACGGCAATGTGGAGTGGCAAAATCTTTACCCGGGTTTTGCCGAAGCGGGCCACGAAACGGTGCGGTGGAGGGCCAGTAGTGTATCGCTGAAAAGCGATGGTGGTTACATTGTGGCGGGAGATGATATTCAATCGGGTGTGGCCCGTTTCCTGGTGCTTTCGGTTAATGCCGATGGCACGTTGAGCAGGCCTGCACAAACCCTGGCCCTGGATACCGATGCGAATGGAGTGAGCGGCATGGCCATCGTTGAGCAAAATGGTTCTTACTTCGTTTTGGGAAAAATCAATAGCGGTACTAACAACATGGTGCTCGCCTCCATCAATACCTCCGATTTCTCCACCGCCTGGAGCAAGGCCTATGGCTCTGGCGAGTCATCGCTTATTAACCGGCTATTTGTAGACAACGCCAACCGCCTGGTATGGGCAGGCACCTTACAACAAGAAGCAGCCCAGCCCGACATGCGGCTGGTGCGCGCCTTCCCCAACGCCCAGAATACCGACTTTGACCTAAATATTGGCGAACCGACCATCAGCGAGACTGCCAACGGCATTTGCCGCTATGGCAACGGTTTCGCTTTGATAGGCAGCACCAACCAGAAAGGCACCGGAACGGGCGACACCGACATCCTCTTCAAAAAGTTGTCGGAAGATGGCCTGGTGCTCTCCACCCACTCCTTCCCGGTAACAGTGGGGGGTGTAGACCAGCAGCAAAATGAAGTAGGTAACGCCATTGCCAGCACCAGAGACGGAGGTCTGGTTTTATTGGGCACCATGCCCAGCACGGCCGAAATAGGCCGGGGTGAAGAAGATCTGATGCTGCTGAAGGTAAATGCCTTTGGCGAATTGCAGTGGCAACAAATACACGGCAGCGACCAGCAAGACGAAGGTGTTGCCGTGGTGCAAGCCGATGATGGCGGTTACGTGGTACTGGCCACTACGCTGCTGGCCAACCTACAAACCCTCACGTTGCTGAAGACCGATGGTGAAGGAAAGGTGAATTGAGTTTGGAAAAGAAAAAGTTGAAGAATAGATGACGAAAATTTTTACTAGCTACGGTAAGTACCCATTCAAGCGAATTTCTGTAGAAATCAAACTTGGCTTATTATTACTCTTTGTATGGCCAAGCGTGATTTTTGGGCAAACTACAACCCAAACCATTAATACCACCGGAGGTGGCTCTTTTGCGGTACCCGCGGGTGTTACCCATATTACGGTTGAAGTTTGGGGTGGTGGTGGCGGTGGCGGAAGTAGCGCCAACTCCACCAACAATGGTGGTGGTGGCGGTGGTGGCGGTGCCTATAGCCGCAAAGTATTTAGTGGGGCTTTACCAGCATCTTTTAATTATTTCGTTGGAGCGGGTGGTGCGGGCGCACCCGGTTCGTCAACCACCGCTGCCGGCCCCGGGCAGGACACCTGGTTCGATAGTAATACTTCTTTAATGGCGAAAGGAGGCTCTCAGGGAAATAACAATATCAACGGTGTTGGCTCTGGTGGAGCAGGTGGGCTTGCCTCTGCTGGTTTTGGAGATGTAAAGTTTAGCGGGGGAGATGGTGCCAATGCCACCGCTGATGCGGGAGCTTCGGGTGGTGGATCTGCCGGCTCTGCCCAAGATGGTAACGATGGAACGGGCACGGCCACCACCGCTGCCGTTGCCGATGGGGGAACAGGGGGATTTGGAGGAACCGTAGCCAATGGCGCGCCTGCCGCGGGAGGCGTACCGGGAGGTGGCGGTGGAGGAACCAATGATATCGCTACCGAATCGGGAGGAAATGGAGGAAACGGACAGATCCGGATCACCTATGTGAGACCAACGGCCACTATTACGCGTCTCAACCCCTTGTCAGCAACGACCAATCAATCCACGGTAACCTTTAGGGTTACTTTTAGTGAAGCGGTAACCGGTGTTTCTGTTTCGGACTTTGCCAAAGCTGGAACGGCCGCAGGAACCCTCGATGCAGTAAACCCGATAAGTGGTACCGAGTATAACGTGGTATTTACAGGTGTGGGGGGCACTGGCAACCTGAACCTCGACTTCAACGCCCCGACTATCGTCAACGCTTCGGGCAACAGTTTCTCTACTGCAACAGGTATAACCTCTGAAGAAGAGTATACCATCGACACTCAAGGCCCCACACCGACCAACGTAACGTCTACTGCCAGCAATGGAACTTATGTACTGGGGCAATCGATCGACATTACGATACAGTTTGATGACCTGGTTACCGTGTCGGGTGTTCCTCAACTGACCTTGGAAACCGGAGCGGTGGACCGGGTGATTAACTATGTAAGCGGAACGGGTACCAATACGATTCTATTCAGTTATACAGTATTATCAGGAGATGCTGCTGCCGATTTGGATTACATTGCCGCCTCTCCCCTATCGCTGAATGGAGGAAGTATCACCGATGCAATAGGTAACAACGCCTCGCTGACACTTCCAGCCCCCGGGGCCGCAGGCTCTCTGGGAGATAACAAGAATTTGGTAGTGGATGGCGTACAGCCCACCGTAACCAATGTAACTTCAGATAAAGCCGATGGAACCTATACAACGGGTGAAGTAATCGATATAGACGTAGTCTTCAGCCATGTCGTGAATGTTACGGGTACCCCTCAAATTACAATCGAAACTGGCGCTGTTGATCGGGTCATCAACTATTCAAGTGGAACCGGTACAAACACCCTTACATTTAATTACACAGTACAATTGGGTGATGTCTCTGCAGATTTAGATTACCTAAGCACAAGCGCCTTGCAATTGAATGGAGGTATTATTGAACGCAGCAATGGTAACGATGCTACTCTTACGCTGGCAACGCCAGGTGCGCCTAACTCATTGGGGGCTAACAAAGCAATTGTGCTTGACCCACAACCCTTCGTCACTCAGGTATCTGCCTCTACCTCAAATGGTGCCTACAATGCACTCGATGTTATAGACGTAACCGTTACATTTAGCGAAACTGTGGCAGTTACTGGCTTCCCTCAAATTGAGCTGGAATTGGGTGCCACCGACCGTCTCGCTACCTATGTTTCTGGATCAGGTACCAGCACACTAACTTTTCAATACACAGTTCAGGCTGGAGATAATTCAGCAGACCTGGATTACACGGGTACGGGGGCACTCACGCTGAATGCCGGTACGATTGTAGATGCCTCTGCATTGGCAGCGGTATTAACTTTGCCCACCCCGGGCGCAGCCGGCTCTTTGGGGGCCAACAAGAGCATCATTATCGATACCACTCCACCTGCTGCCCCGTCTGCACCTGACCTGTTAGCGGCAGATGACACCGGATTTGATAACGATGACAACATCATCAACATTACAACCGGTATCACACTAACCGGAACAGCCGAGGCCAATGCTACCATTGAGATTTTTGAGGGTGTTACTTCAAAAGGAACCACAACCGCAAATGGCGGTGGCAACTGGTCTATTGACATTGCCCTGGCTGCTGGTACGCACACCAACTTCACAGCCGTAGCCACAGACGTGGCCGGTAATACGGGGCCAGCCTCCAGCGCTTTAGCTTCAATTATTGTAGACACCACCGCTCCTACCACAGGAGCCATGACGTTCAACTTAAATCCAGGTGGTGGTGGAAGTCCGGAAACAATTACCTGGACATTTTCGGAAGACGTTACGAATATTAATAATGGCACAGGCACCACACTCGGGAATTTTACAATGACAGGATTTTCCCGATCGCCTGGCTCTTACGATGGAATAGCTAGCCAGGCGTATAACCATGCAGCACCCAGGCGCGGCACCTTAACCGCCAACCAAAACAATTCAAATTGGGATGCCAACATTCAAATAAGCTACAGTGCTGGAAACATTTACGATGTGGCGGGAAACCCGATGGCTGCCATTGTGAACCAAACCCCAGGCGATACAGAACCACCGGTTCTGATCACAGGCCTAGTATTTAATCCAAATGGCGCTGGGAATGATATCATCACCTTCCAGGTATCAGAAACCCTCAACCTCACGGACAATACGGCTGTGGCTGGGTTCACCGTTTCTACCGGAACCATTTTGTCAGCCATTTATTCGGGAAAAGGAACAACCAACACCATCACCCTAACCGCCAACGGAAATGTTTGGGATCAAGATGTTACCGTGATTTATAACACAGGAACCGGAACGGCACGTGACGCTGCCAACAACCATCTTACGTTTCCTTCGGCATTCCCGGGGGAGCCTATATTGATAAAATCTGTCGCCCCCTTCGGAATTTATTCCAACAATGCCAACAGTTCTCAGTACTCCACCACGGGTAATACAATAACGGTTCAATTCACTACTTCCCGGGTGCCTACATCTACACCGACCGTCAATTTCCCCGGCATTGGTGCCGCGGTTAGTGTTACGGGATCTGGAACAGTACCAAGCCCTTACGTTGCCACCAGTCCGGTTATTCCTGGCTCACTCGCAGAAGGAGCCATACCGTTTAGCATAACCGTTGTAGAAACAGGCAAATCTACCACCACCACCTTCACCACGGATGGTTCGAGTGTGGTACACGACAAAACCGCCCCAACCATTTCACCCGTTACCATATCATCTAACAACGCCAATAGTACGGCCCGAGCCAAAGTAGGCGATGTGGTTACGCTTTCCTTTACAGTGAGTGAGGCATTGGCTACCACACCAACTGTATCCATAGCGGGTCGGTCTGCCACAGTGGGGAATACCGGATTAAACTACACGGCTACGCTCACAATGGACGGGTCGGAAACGGAGGGCATATTGCCGTTTAGTATTTCTGTGGCCGATGCAACTGCAGGGAATGCTGCCTCAGCCACTGCAACCACCAACGCATCCTCTATCACCTACGATAAAACTGTTCCAACGGTTGATGATATCACTCTACCGGACGCAAATCCCAATAATACCAATTCGGTGGACTTCATTGTAACCTTCACAGAGTCTGTTACAGGTGTGAATGCAGGTGATTTCTCGGTGACCGGTACAGCTGCGGGAGGCACAAACATCGGTGTTTCCGGATCGGGGAACACCTACACCGTAACCGTATCGAACATAACGGCAACAGGAACCATTGGCCTCAGCCTTATCGACAACAACTCCATTGAAGATGTTGCTGACAATAGATTGGGTGGCCCTGCCGCAGGTGATGGCAATTTTTCAAGTGCTTCCAGCTATACCATGATTTTGCCGGAGCCCCCCAATCATGTTACCAATTTCCAGGTAACAACAGCTACGTCTAATTCAATCACCCTTACATGGACAGACGCCACCGGTAGCCCTTCCCCTACCGGTTACCTGGTGACGGTAAGCAGAACCGGTAGCCCGGCTGCCGCACCGGCAGATTTTGGAACACCGGTCGCCAATCAAACAGACCTGATCAACAATACAACGGGGTATCTTAATGTGGCTTACGGTGTGCAAACAGCTACGTTTTCTAACCTGGCCTCTGGCTCAAGTTATATTTTCGAGATTTACCCGTACACCAACTCGGGGTCGAATATTGATTTCAAAATTGATGGCTCTGTTCCCACAGACTCAGAGTCTACGCCAACGGCCGCATTGAGTACCTTCGTGCTCAATTCAACCCCCGTTCCAATCAGTTCGCTGATGGACGGAAACCCGGCCACGGAAAAGGCCGCGGTGCTGCAGTTCACCCTCTTCGATGACGGGCAAGATCCTCTGGTACCTAATGTAATGACCCTCAACTTGAATGGTACGAGTCCTGAAATCATCACCTTCACACTAAGGGGCGAGTTGAATATTCCAAATGGCCCGATCAGCGGATTTTCTTCCAGCACGGGCGCTGTTGCCTCGGCAACCTATTCAGGCAAAGGCACCACGAATACCATTACTTTAACCAGTTTTGTCAACAATAGTTGGAGTGCCAACACAACCATCAGTTACAATGGAAGCGCAGAATTTCTTTCCATCGGAAAAATGAGGATTGTTAACCACCCGATCAATAACGTGACGGGCGTGGAGGTATTTGCCTCTAATGGTACTTTCACAGTACCGGCCGGTGTGACTCAGATAACGGTGGAAGCATGGGGTGCCGGTGGTGGTGGTGGGTCAGGTTTAGGCAGTACATGTTGGGATGGTGGTGGTGGCGGTGGCGGTGGTGCCTATGCCCGTTCTGTTATCTCCGTGGTACCAGGCACACCCTATAGCGTTACCGTTGGAACGGGTGGTAGCTCAGTTTTTGCTTTGAGTGCGTTTGCGACACCGGGCACTGCTTCCAATTTCGGTGGAGGTCTGGTAGTAGCACCTGGGGGATTCGGAGGCCAGTCCAATACCGGAGGCGCTTCGGGAAGCGGAGGACCAGGCGCTCCTGTCGGTGTGGGGCAATTTGTGTATTCTGGGGGAAGCGGAAGCTTTGGTAGTTTCGGAAATTGTTCTACACCTTCGGGATCAGGGGGCGGTGGAGGCTCTTCAGCAGGCACCGGGCAGAATGGCAACACTGCTAGCGGCCCTTCAGGCGCAATTGCTCCGTTGGGTGGTGGAAATGGAGGTAGCGGTGTTGTGAATGGCTCAGGTCAAAATGGAACAATACCCGGTGGCGGAGGAGGTGGAAGTGGCAATGGAGTTGGAGGCACAGGAGCCAGAGGCGAAGTAAGAATTACGTATTCCAATCCCGTTCCTGCTGGTATCTCAGACTGGACCGCGGATAACTCACCCTTCAAGTTTTCACAGATCGTAATTACCCAAGGAACAGGTAATACCAGCCCTGCCCTGAGCAACTGGCAAGATATTATTGCCGGTGCTGAGTTGTATGACAACGTAAATGCCACACCGCTAACCGGTACGGTTAATCCAACCAATATTACTTTTAATTCGGTAAACCCCGATGATGTTTCTGATGTAGGCTTCATACCCGATGCGAATGGAGGGATATCATCAAAAACTTACACATTAAGAATATGGCTAAGAGATAATCTAAGCAATACACTGGCGGCAAGTGTAGATGGCATGAATTTGGCATTTGCGTTTGACCCCGCCACCGGCTTAAGCTACGATGATGCCAGCAACAGCAATCAGCAAAGCAGTCGCCTGGTGCCTGCACACCCAGGTCTGCAATCAGGAGCGCAGCCAATACAGGTAGAAGCCAGTCAGTTGGTCTATCGTACTCCTGGCGTGCCACCTGCTACGCCAACGGATGTGCCAGCCTCCATTGGGGTGGGTATTGCTTTGTCTAACGTATCGGGGCAGGACATTGAAGTATATGCGTTAGACGCGAACAATAACCTTGACTTGAATTATGGTGGCTCTGCTACCATTACAACTAACCCTGCCTATGGCCAATCAACCGGCACTTTGTCGTTCTCAGCCGGAAAATTGTCACTAGAACCGTTCTTCTTCACTACTGGCACAACATTGCCGGCTAACACCACCCAAATAACCGTGGCGGGCCCCGTTACCCCGGCAACAAGTAATGCAGTGAGCAGTCCGATTGCACCACTGATCTCGAGCCTCACCACCATCACGGCAGGGCCCACGGTGGAGACCGGCTCGGTCATCTCATCGATGGCCACGCAACTAACGGGCGCAGTGGCACCGCAACAAAATGCACTGCAAAACTTCGACTTCATCATTTCGGATGACGTGGGTGCCAACGCAACTACTTTCAGTAACAACGATAACCTGCCTACGCGTTTCACACATCTCACCATCTCGCAGGGTACGGGTAACGATGCCGCGCTGGCTGACTGGACAGACGTGATTGCCACGGCCGAACTCAAATCGGGCGCATTCTCAGCAATTGGTACCATTGGGGCTTCGACCATCACATTTGGGCCACTGCTAAATGCCGGCATCAATGACCTGGGCTATGTGGCAGACGATGGTTCAAAAACTTACACGCTACGTATTGCACTCCGCAGTAATGTAACTGATCCTGATATTATCGATGCTAAAGACTTTGTATTCGAAATCACCACCGCTGGCATTACGCTTTCTCCCACACCCAGCGCCAGTAGCGTTATTCAAACCGCACAGGCCGTCAATTCAGGAGATGGCAATAACCTGATTCAGGTAACGGCCACCCAACTGGACTTTATTACCCAGTGGGCATCGGGTGCAAATCAAGACTATGATGCACCCCTGGCACCGACACCCACCGCTAAGGCGCGCGATGCCAACGGTAATTTAGACATCAGCTATAACACTCCGGTTACAGTGGCAACGACTGCACCTGCCACTTATCCCCTCGCCAGCAATACAGTCAATGTGTTAAACGGTTTAATCAGCTTCGATGCCAACCTGCGGGTAACGAGCGCAGGTAGCGGTGTCAATGGTGCCACAACCAGCTTGGTCTTGTCTGATGGATCATTGACGGGTAACAGCAATACGTTTACGCTTAATTATTCAAACAGCAGCGACATCGTACGAGACGGTACCTTTAGCCGAACCTCCAACATCTTGGCCATCAACAACCAAGAAGCATCCGATCTAACAGCGGCCAATAGCATTGCCATAGACCGGTTCATACTCCGGGACGGAGGTGTTTCCAACGATAACGATGGAACACCCACACGGCTATCTCAAATTACGCTGAATGTATCAAACCACACGCTAATTCGGAGAATCGGCCTCTACGATGAAACCAACACAGAGATAAAAGAATTAAGCAACGCTTCATTCGCAGCCAATGGAGACATCACTTTTGGAACGTTCGATAACCCGTTTGAAGCAGCAGATGACGACCGCACAACCAAGCTTCTGACCGTGAGGGTTAGTTTTACAAGTGCATTGACAGATAACCAGCAAATCAACGTAAGTGTGATTGGAGCCTTAAGTCAACCAGTAAGTTCTCAGTTAATACCGGTTATCAACATTGCCCCGGCCACACTGGCCGGAGATGAAAACCGTATTGAAGTGGTGGCCTCGCGCATCGATTTCATCAACCCGCCTACCCCGCCCGGCAATACCACCGCGAGTTTGAATAGCAACTTTGCCGTGACGGTACAAGCCCGCGATGCATTGGGCAACCTCGATTTGGACTTCACGGCAGGAGCTTCAACGATTACTGCCCTTACCAACGTTTCGGGCGCAACCATGGCCAGCACTCCGGCCGTAGTCGGTAGCAATTTCACCAACGGTGTCTTCACGTTCCCGGCTAACTTCCAATTTACCTCTGGTAACAACAATGACGATGTAACGCTGACCATCGAAGCAGGCGGCATCAGCAGCAGTCCGCTCGGCATCACCCCCATCATCACACTTACTTCCTCTTTCGAGTCGGTGTTGGTCATCGATCCGTTGTTTACACCCGTGCTGGATATTCCTTATATCAGCAACCAGGATATCAGCACGCAGGGTACGAGCTTTGAGTTGACTCGCTTCCGCTTAAACGATGGAAACGGCACAACACCTGATCTGGATGGTGCGCCCACGAACATTGACGACCTCACGCTGTCCATTACCAACCCAGATAACGTGCGGGCTTTGGGTATTTACCTCGGCTCTACATTGGTGCAGTCGCGTACCAATGCGCAGTTTGTAGCCGGTTCGCCTACCACAGTCACCTTCGAAAACCTTTCGGCCAGCCTGGTGGCCCCTGACGATGGAAATATTGTCTTTACCATTCGGGCGAGTTTCTTCAACACACCTGCTGAAATTACCGATAACGAAGTGATACAGGTGCGCGTGGTGAATGTAACGCAAAGTGGAGGCTCGCAATTCAATAACCTGGTTGCCAACCCGATTGGCGGTATTACCGATGGCGCAGTTTCTGCATCAAACGTGCAAATTGAAGTGTTGGCTACGCGCCTCGACTTCACCACCCAACCCGTGGCCTTTGAAGGCATCAACCAACCACTGGCTACCACACCCGTAGTGCAGGCCCGTGATGCCAATGGCGTGGTAGACCTGGATCAGAACAACACAGGTACACTCGCCAGCGCTGCCGGTTTGTCAACCACGTCACTTTCTTTTGTAAATGGCGTCATGACGATGACTGGCCTGCAGTACACGTCTCCCGGTATTGGAACACTCACGGTCTCTTCTACCAATAGCCTGGGCAACGCCATCGCCAGTAACACAGGTGGCTCTACGGCTTGTACGCCCGTAGATGTAATCCATGTTACCGCTAACCTGATACCGGCAGGTACAGGTGGTGTGTTGGGCACCCCGAATATCAAGGGTGGAAGTATTGGTGCGGTTATTTTGGGCTTCACGTTCCAGGCAGACCATGTTACAGTATCTGAACCAACACTGAATGGCTTCTCTATTACTTTCGATAATCCTTACAAATCGGGTGGTTCAGATGTTCTGAAAAATTTCAAAGTCTTCGAATCAACCAATGGTACCTTTGCGGGGTCGACTGATATTGCCGCTTTGACTGGTAGCATCGTCCAGGCAGAATCTGGCGTATTTCTGCCGGGCAATTTCGACCAGCTTAACATAACGTTTGCCACGCCCCGCACTTTATATCAGGCTGGTGTGCCTCGCTCCTACTTCCTGGTGGCCGATGTGGATGTAACTGCCAACATCAGCACCCCCGCCATGACGGCAAGGCTAATAGACCGAGGCTTTGGCCATCCGACCAATAACCACATCCTTACCTCAGAGGGTAGTGCCACCGCGGAAGTAATAGGTCAGACGTATTCCTTCGCCTCTACCAGGCCCCCTCAGTTGATTTCATCCAGTCCCGCCAATGGTCAACTGAATGTGGATCCGGCTCTGGGCCAGATAGACCTTTTCTTCGATGTAGACGTACTGACCTTTGATGGCGTAGCCCAACTCTACGACCGCAAATACAACAAGCTGATTGCTACATTACCGGCTCTCAATGGTGTATTCAATGGCGATATCAACGACCTCACGTCACAAACCGTAACACCGCTCAGTTTCGATATTCCGGCAGGCGTAGTGTTAAAACCAGATAGCTTGTACTACCTGCGTATTGCACCGGGTTCGTACGACCCTGTATCGGGCACGGGTACCGGCATTTCAGATGAGGGCCAAAACTTCTATGGCGGCATTTCGTACAACGGAACGCTTTACTTTAAGATTTCGAGTCCAAACCCTCCGAAAATGATGGAGACCGACCCCAATAAGTACTTTGTATCGAACTCGGCTGCAGTATTCAATGCTTCCTTCGACCAATTTGGTAAAGGATTCTACCTGGTAATTGACAAATCCATTGCTGGCACATACACCGCTCCGACCAATGCAGAGATTGCAACACCTAACGTGCTGAATCCCGCTTACGTTACGCATGGTTCATTCGATATCCAACAATTATCTCCTAACCTACAGTCGGTGGCGTTTAACGCAAGTCTAACACCAGGTGGTACCTACGATATCTGGGTGTATGCTCAAAATGATGCGCAACCCACACCTATTGCAGTGAGTGCACCTTATGGAAAAACCAAGCCATTCACACCAGGCGCAGCAGGGCCTACCATTACGCTGAACGTGCCCGCTGTGATTTCATCTAACTCTAACCGACCAATTATTCAAGTTTGCCCTAACAGTGAGGCCAAAGTTACAGATGTGATCGTAATTGGAGAATCCGCTGCTGGTGATTTCAACGGAGGCACACAAAACTTTAACCTGCTGCTGCCAACCGGCTTCCAGTTCGACCTCAGTGATCTTCCGAGTGTTGTCTTGTCCGGTTCTGACTTCACTGCTGCACCCACCGTCTCTTTTGTAAACGCCACGATTCTGAACATCACATTCACCAACTCCGGGGCCGGTAGTCTTGATAATTTTATTATTTCAGATTTTACCATTCTGGCATCAGAACCCGGGGCCATTTCGAATATTACAAGATTTGCGGGAACAGGATTAGCTACCGTACCGGATGGTACCGTGGTGGCTACGCTATTCGCAAAACCGCTAACCGTGCAGGAATTTTCCAACACCTACACAACGGGTAACGATTTTTCAGGTGTAGGCCTGGGTGGGCGCGTCATTAACGTAATCCCTAACAATTTCAATTTACCGGCCGCTGAGGTCAGGCTACTTCCGACCATTGTACCCGAGACGGATTACGGCCCCAGTTTTTTCAGCGGGCCTGGCGTTACCAACGACATCTTGAATCTGACAGGTGTGGCACTAAACACAGCGTTCGACATCTCCATGACACATACGGACTTGAACGGCTGTGTATCTACCACAACAGAGCAATACTTGGTGTACGATTATCAGGCCGCCATCCCGATCATCGGCACGGAGGCTTGTATCACCAATGTCAATTTCCCCACAGGCGATTCACCTCCACTGGATTCGCCCGTGCTGAACTTCAATGCAAAAGCTGGTTACTTCCTGGTGGAATTGTTTGCCAACATCCCTGCAAGCGCTACTGCACAGTCGCAGATTATGTTTGGACCGGACTGGCAAAACCTGGTAAGCCAGATACCCTATGTGGTAAGTACTAACGGGGATTATAAGAATTACAAGTGGGATTACTCAGTCATCCTTAATGCCGTGACAGAATCAGGTGGAGCGATTAGCGTAAACCCGTATAATAACAATGTTTTTGCTGATACAACAATCAACAACCGACCCTACTGGCGAGGGGGTTCTTTGGGTGTGGTAGAATTCACAGGACGTTACCGCAACACAGCCGACTTAAGTGTGGAGGTACCCTTCCGCCAGGAGGTGGAGTTATTTGTTCCGCCCATACCGGTGATTGAAGTGAGTCAATCGTCTGCGTTGGCCGGCTCTACCCCTATCTACTGTGAAACAGGCAGTGGTGATGTGATCATCAACGGCTTCCCCTTGGCAACGGCAGGGGTATCTACCGGTTTCTTTGTAGTGCGCGATTCGGCCACCAATGCTGTGATCTACAACGCCACTACGCCTGTGGCAGGCTTCCGCGACAACAGCAACGGTACGGCCAACCTCGTACCCGCAACCCTGGCCGCAACCCTGAATGCGCTTGAAGCCAACCGAGGCTATCGTACGCTGCTCGTGGAATATACATTTCAAGAGAACAACTCGCCTTGCAGCGGTACAGGCCGCGCTTACCTGCGCATTGCACCCAACCCGGTGGCTGCATTCAGCTTTGCCAGTGAAATCACGGAAAACACACCGCTCGGTACAGAAGCATGCGAAGGCATTCGCGTGAACTTCGATGGTTCCTCCTCTTCCATCGCCCAAGGTATCATTGCAGAGTATCGCTGGAACTTTGGCGATGCAACCGGGTCTTCGGGTAGCAACCCCAACGATGCAACGGGTACAACAGCCAGCCATACCTACAACACCAGTGCGGTGTACCTACCCACACTCACCGCCCGTTCCACCTTCGGCTGTACCTCTGCGCCAGCCAATGCAACCCTGAATGTAGGAAGCATACCGGTTGTAGACTTCACGTTTGAGGGAGTGTCTACGGCTGACGCCATTTCATTTGAAAGTGAGTCTATATTGAACAGTGCAAGTGCGGTGAATGATAACTTCGCTACGTTGACCTGGACATACGGTAACGGCAATAGCCAAAGCGTTAGCTCCAATTTTGGCAACCCCGTGACCAACAACTACGCAACGGCTGGTATTTATACGGTAAACCTTCGGGTTACCTCCGTAATCGGATGTACGAATGATGTCGACAAAAACATCATTGTAGTGCCGCGCGTAACGCCTACGGGGGCAGCGGCCTACAACGAGGGATTCGAATCGAATGATGGTGGCTGGCAGACGAGCGGACTGGGCAGTAGTGCCAGCACCTGGGCAGCAGGCGAACCTTCTAAAACAACCATTCAGGTAAACCAAACTACAGGCCGCAGGATATGGACCACCAACCTAAACGGTAGCTATGGCCCAAGCGAACGCTCGGCTTTGTACTCACCCAGTTTCGATCTGCGGCAATTGGATCGCCCCATGATTTCGTTCAACCATTTTGTAAGTCTGGCAGGCGGTGAGGGTGTGGTGGTTGAATTCTCCACCGACAACAAAAACCTGGCCGATGCAACGAAAACATGGAAGGTACTTGGCAAAGTGGGATCAGGAGTGGCCTGGTATGATGCCAATGGCTTGTCTTCGCAACCGGGTGGTTCTGGGAATACGAGCGGGCTAGGCTGGACTGGCATTGGGACTGATTGGAAAGAATCGAAGAATATTTTGGATACCATTCCATCGATAGAGAAAGAAAGGGTAGTCTTCCGATTTGCCGTGGCTACCCAAACGTCAAATCCTTCTCTTGGCGGTTTTGCTATAGATAACGTACGCATAGGTAACCGTACACGCACCGTGCTGGTGGAAAACTTCCGTAACCTTGGAGGTAATGTCAGTGTGGAATCGACCGAAAGTGCCAACTTGCGAACGTTCAAAAATGGTGCAGTCGGTACACGCCTGGTGAAACTAAACTACCACGTAGGTTTCCCGGAACGCGATCCGTTCAACCTCGACAACCCGCAGGATCCCAGCTCGCGTGCGCTGTACTATAACATCAAGTCAACCCCCATTGTGCGGATGGACGGTGATGGTGAACCGGGCCTGTTCAGTACATGGGGCAGTCGTTACTACGATGAACAAACATTAAAACTGTCGAACGCGCTGCTTACACCCAATGTTGATGTAGCCACCGATGGCAGCATCAATGTAGATGTAACCGTGCAAGCCGTAGGAAGAACGTTGCCTGCGAACGCTACCATACTTCATGTGGCCCTGGTGGAGAAATTGGTGCCGCGCAACAACCTGCCCCAAGCCATGCGCGACCTGGTGCGTACCAACGAGGACGACTTTGAATATGTTTTGAAAAAGATGCTGCCCTCAGCGAGGGGAACACGCCTCACTCAGACGCTGACAGACGGGCAATCTCAGACCTACACGGCCAACGAATTCCAATTTTCTTGGACACCGGAGCGCTCACGTCTGTACACGGAGGATAACCTGGCCGTAGTGGTTTTCCTACAAGATGAATTGACCAGGGAAGTTTACCAGGCAGAAATTGTAGATGTGGGTAACGATCCGGATGAAGTAACCGGCCTGGAACCCGGCCTCACGATTTCAGATGTAACGCTCTACCCCAACCCGGCCGATGAGGAGGTAACCATTGTGCTGCCCCGCGCGGCCGTGGCCGATGTGAACGTGCAACTGTACGACCAGGCGGGTCGGGCTTTACAGCAGACGTCCATTCCGAAAGGCGAGCGTGAAAAGACACTGAACGTGAAAGATTTGCCCGCCAGCCTCTACCTGATTAAGCTGGAAGAGAATGGCGTGGTGACCCTTAAACGCGCGATGGTGGTACACCGGAATTAACGCTTGGTTCGTCCCACCGCGTGGCGTGGAGGGACGACTTTTTTACAAACCCCTGAAACCCCGCTTGCCAGCGGGGTTTCAACATTTAAAGCCACTTTTATTGGTTAGTTTTACTAAATTATTTAGTAATATTGGGCGTGGACCGAAACGTACTGCACTTAGATCTGGATGCTTTTTTCGTGGCGGTGGAGCGGAAGCGTAACCCACAATTGAACGGGCGCCCCCTCATTATTGGCGGCTCGGGCAGGCGGGGCGTGGTGGCCGCCTGCAGTTATGAAACCCGGAAGTACGGTGTGCATTCAGCCATGCCCGTTTACCTGGCACTGCAGCTTTGCCCCGATGCCAAGGTCATCTCGGGCGATGTAGAGGCATACAGCCAGCACTCGCATCTGGTCACCGAAATCATCGGCAGCCGTGCACCGGTATTTGAAAAGGCCTCCATCGATGAATTCTATGTGGATGCCACCGGTCTCGACCGGTTTTTCGGAGCCTACAAATGGGCGCTGGAACTACAAGACCTCATCGTGCGCGAAAGCGGCTTGCCCATCTCGCTGGGCATGTCGGTCAACAAACTGGTGTCGAAGGTGGCAACAGCCGAGTTCAAACCCAACGCCCGCAAGCACATCCCCCCCGGAGAAGAAAAAGATTTTCTAGCCCCACTCGCAGTGGAAAAAATTCCGATGGTAGGTAAACAAACCGCAGCCTTTCTGTACGACATGGGCGTGCGCACCGTGGCCACCCTGCGCAACATGCCCCTGCCCTTCCTGGTAAGCGCGCTGGGCAAAAATGGTATCAGCCTTTGGAACCGCGCTCATGCCATTGACGAATCGCCCGTGGTTCCTTACCACGAACAAAAATCCATCTCCACCGAAAGCACGTTCGATGCCGACACCACCGATGTAAAAAAATTGCGGGCGATCCTCGTTACCATGGTAGAGAAGGTAGCCTTTCAGTTGCGCCAGCAGAAGAAGCTCACCTCTTGTGTAACGGTCAAAATCCGCTATTCCAACTTCGACACCGAAACCAAACAGGTGCACATACCCTACACCTCATCCGACCAGGTGATACTGCGCACGGTGGGAGAACTCTTCGACAAACTCTACAACCGCAGAATGCTGATCAGGCTGGTGGGCGTGCGGCTGAGCAACCTCGTGCACGGCAGCCACCAGATCAGCTTGTTCGATGACACCCTAGAAGACATACAACTATACGAAGCCATGGACTACATCAAACACAAACACGGGGTAGACAAACTGGTGCGCGCCACCACGCTAAACGTAAACAAGCGTTTGCGCATGGAGATGAATATGTTCAGTGGAAAGATATCCAAAAACCTGACGAAGTGACTCCTTCCCCGATGCTTTTCCTTGTTGAAACGGATGTGGAAATGATAACCTTTCTCCAAACCAACACCGCACAAAAGATCCCTTTTTTCACAATCTGCTGATGTACCTCAACTGCCACACCGGTTATAGTTTTCAATACGGCACGTTGTCCATCGCGGCATTATTCGAAGAGGCCAGGCGATGCGGTATTCACCGGCTGGCGTTAACGGAAATCAACAACACTGCCTCGTACATAGAGTTGTTGCGGCTGGTGGAAGAAAACAAAGCACAAGCCAATGGACTTACGCCATTCGGAAAAATACCGCACCACCTGCAGGTAGTAGTGGGCATGGAGTTTCGCAACGACAACGATTTGCGCTTCCTGGCGTTGGCGAAAAACAACCGCGGGTTCGAAACCATCAACCGGTTTTTTGCCCAGATGCAAGCTAGTGAGACGAAACAAATACCCGAGCGTGCTCCAGAGTGGCCGGATGTATTTGTGATCTACCCTTTCGGTCGGCTTCATCCGGAAGAGCTACGTGAAAACGAATTTTTGGGGGTAGCTGCTGCACACCTGGCCGCCTACGCACGCTACCAGCCCCGGCAACCGTGGGCGCACAAATTTGTGTTGTGGCATCCCGTTACTTTCCTTCCACCGCAACGGGTTACTGATGCTCTCCAGAAATCAAAATGGGTCCACCGCGATTTCAACGCGCACCGGCTGCTCCGCAGCATCGCCAACAACCTGCTACTCAGTAAACTGCCAGCCCACTTCCAGGCACAACCCGATGAATATATGCTGAGCGAACACGACCTGGCACAAAAATATGCCGGCTTCCCCGAGTTGTTGGTGAACGCCAACAGGTTGCTCAACGCCTGTTCCTTTCACTACCAGATGAGTGAAGACAAAAACAAAAAAACACTGTTCGGCTCATCCGAAAAAGACATTCTTTACCTGCGCGCAGAAACAGAAAAAGGCTACCGCTGGCGATATGGTACCGACCAGGCGGTTTGGAACAGCCACATCGAAAAAGAGTTGCGCATCATTCAGCAGAAGGGTTTTGTGTCGTACTACCTCATTGCTTACGACCTCATTTGTTTCGCCCGTCAGCAGGGCTACGACTATGTAGGCCGTGGCAGCGGTGCCAACAGCACGGTGGCCTACTGCCTGGGCATCACCAACGTAGACCCCATCGAGCTCGATCTCTACTTCGAACGTTTCCTGAACGAAGAGCGCGTATCACCGCCCGACTTCGATATCGATTTTTCGTGGGACAACCGCGATGCCATCTACCAGTATCTCTTTGAACGCTACGGCCCCGACCACGTCTGCCTGTTAGGCACCCATGTTACGTACCAGCCCAAGTCCATTCTGCGCGAACTCGGAAAGGTGTTCGGCCTTCCGAAAGAAGAAATTGACGAACTGGTGGAGCAACGGCACCAACGCAACCACCGTGATCACATCACCGAAAAGATACAGGCCTACGCGCAATATATTCTGGGTAAGGAATTGCCTGCCCATCTGTCGATCCATGCTGGAGGGGTGTTGATCACGGAAAAGCCGATCTACCAATACACGGCCACCCATGTGCCTCCCAAAGGTTTGCCTGTATCGCATTTCGATATGCACGGGGCCGAAGATTTTGGCATTCACAAGTTGGATATCCTGAGCCAACGCGGCCTGGGACACATCAAAGAAACGGTGCTTCACGTGAAGCGCAACCGGGACATCGAGGTGGATGTGTACCAGTTCAAACAATTCAAACAAGACGAGAAGATCAAAGACCTGATGCGAACGGGCCACACGATGGGTTGTTTCTATGTGGAGTCGCCTGCCATGCGTATGCTGCTGGGCAAGCTGCGTTGCGAGGACTACCTGACCTTGGTGGCCGCAAGTTCGATCATCCGGCCGGGCGTGGCCAGCTCGGGCATGATGAAGGCCTACATAGAGCGGTTTCATGCCGTGTGCAACGGCCGCACTTATGAGTCCATCCATCCGAGAATGGATCAGTTGATGGCTGATACCTATGGGGTGATGGTGTACCAGGAAGACGTGATCAAAGTAGCGCATCATTTTGCCGGCCTCACACTCACGGAAGCAGATGTGTTGCGCAGAGGCATGTCGGGCAAGTACCGGTCGCGCGAGGAGTTTCAACGGGTGCGCGATCAATTCTTTTCCAACTGCCACCAGAAAGGTTATGAGCCGCGCGTTACCAAGCGCGTGTGGGAAGAGATCGAGAGCTTTGCGGGCTACTCCTTTGCCAAGGGACATTCCGCCAGCTATGCCGTAGAAAGCTACCAGAGCCTTTTCCTGAAGGCGCACTTCCCACTGGAGTTCATGGTGGGCGTAATCAACAACTTCGGTGGCTTTTACCAAACAGAATTCTATTTTCACGAAGCCCGTATGCAGGGCGCGGCCATCGAAGCACCTTGCGTGAACCACAGTGAACACTTGACCCGCATTGAAGGCCAGACCATCTACGTGGGCTTCATTCACGTGAAGAGCCTGGAAGAAAAAGTAGCCACGCGCGTGGCGCCCGAACGCCAAAAGAACGGACCATATCAAAGTCTTCACCATTTTCTGGACCGCATGCCGGGCATCGGCCTGGAGCAGGTTCGCTTGTTGATCCGCCTGGGGGCCTTTCGGTTTACGGGCCAAACCAAACAGGAATTGTTGTGGCAAGCGATGTTGTATTTCAGTCAGCCGCAGAAGCACCAACCCCACGCGCAAAAGCTTTTTAACACCGACCCCAAAAACTATCCGTTGCCACCGTTGGAGCGCGGTACCCTGGACGATGCCTTCGATGAAATGGAGCTGCTGGGCTTTCCACTCTGCGCTCCTTTTTTTTTGGTAGACACCCACGACCTGGGCGATACCCGCGCCCGGGAGTTACCCGGCAAAAAGGGAAGCGGTGTACACCTGGCCGGCTACCTGGTAACCAAAAAAGATACCCGCACCCGAGGCGGGCAAATGATGCACTTTGGCACCTTCTACGATGCAGAAGGATATGTTTTCGATACGGCTCATTTTCCTGATGTTGCTTTGAAATACCCGTTTAGAGGTCGTGGGTTTTATCGAATAAAAGGCAAAGTAGTGGAAGACTTTGGGGTGTTCATGATTGAAGTTTCTTCCATGGAAAAATTGCCTATGAAAGCGCAAAAACAATTGCTGTAACAAATGGCCATCATTTATTACAGACGCTCTACCAATTATAAATAGTGTTGCCATTCGAAAGTGGCGTAATTACCTTTCCCTTTGCGCTACTCATTTAGAAACAGCCCGATTAGGGTTGACGTTTTTACTTCATCACCAAAGCCAGAATGCCATGAAAAAAAATCGTTTAATCACCGCTTACACGCTCTTCGCACTGCTAACATTCATCCAGGCCAACGCACAGATGGAAGCCACCTGGGTGCTCCCTCAAATCGAAATTCCATTAACCAATGGACGCGATACTTTGGCTGTCCTGAAGCCTCGTTTCTCAGCTAATGCTGCCGATTTGTTGGTCGGCTCCACCGTTTACCACCTGAAACTTCGCGCAGCAGGCTACCGGTGCGTCATCTCGCGCGCAGACAATCGCAGTGAGGTAGCGCTGGCAAAGCAATTAGGCCAACGAGCAGGCGCTTTATCTTTTTCTGATGGGAAATCGTATGCGATCGTGCGTACTGGAAAGCGCGACAATTACGTTTACCGCTGGCAAGATGGCTCAATACAAATCGAGAATGGTTCGATCACTGCTACCGCCAGCACCGAGCCTTCTTCCCTACTCACGCAAGGTACGTTGGTTTTCGGGTACCTGCAGCGGCAATATGAAAGAGAAAAGTCGGTAAACACCCAATTTGTTCCCATTGTGGTTTCGCAGTAAAAGTGAAGGGGCCCCGCTAAGGCCCCTCACCCAAACTAAACAAACTAAACCAAAACAGTTCTTCTATTTTTTGGCCGACTTAACAATATCCCCTACAGGTTGGTTGCTTTTGTAGTTCAGCTTCAAAAATGCAGCCAACGTTTGGGCTATCTGGTTCTGATGCCACTGCCCTTTTGCCTTCACCTCGCCTAGGGCTGGCGTATCGGGTCCCAGAAACGCCATCCAGATTTCGTCTGCGTGGGGCATTTTGATGCCGTGGTGGCGCCAGTCAGATGGGTTCACCTGCCCGCGGCCATGGTCGGTTGTAAAGATGAAGGTTGTTTTGCCTTTGTACTGCGGATCTTGCTGACACCAGGTCCATAGTTGTTCAATCATTTTATCCGTATTGCGTGCCGAATGCAGGTACAAATCGTATTTGCCACCATGTGCAAAATCATCCGTTTCATCAAAGCCGATGTACAGCACACGGGGTTTATTGGCTTTCAGGTACTCGAAGGCGTAGTGAAAAGTAAAAGCATCCAAACGAATATCGCCCAGCGGATTGGGCACCAGGTACATTAATTCATTGATCAGCCTTTCGCGTTCGTTGGGATTTTCTTTTTTAACAATACCCGCATTTACCGGCACGCCACTGCGTTGGCTATTGATGATGTAAGGAAACACATCCCACGAAGTGAACGCTGCCACCTTTCCCTTATAGGCGGGCTGCTGCTGGATGAACTCCAACACATTGGTATTGGGGTTAGGAAATTTATCGTTGCTGTTAATGCGGGTATCATCTGCAAAGCCGCACAATATTTCGCTGTAGCCCGGGTAAGAAAACCATTGTTGGTTGGTTACATTCACAAAATTACCGTATGCACGATTTCCATAGATTTGGCCTTCTTTGGAAATGGTAGACCAGAAAAAAGGGAACAACAGTTCTCTTCTTTTCAAAGGGTCATCATTCCAGAATGTTTGCACAATGCGTGCTGAGTCGCTTACAAATTCTTTGGTAATGAGGCGCCTCTCAGCACCACTGAAAAGCTCCTGCCAACGCAGGCCATCGAATGTGATCAGAATAACATTCTCGGTTTGCTGTGCCTGAGCCGACAAAAAATGCAGCGCAACCAGCGAAAGGGCAAAAAATAATTTTTTCATTTTCGGTAATTAGGTAATGGGTTTGTATTCATGCTCATCAACATCTCAATCATTACAATCTTTTACTTGTACGGTACGAGATCAGTTTATTTTCTTCAGTGCAAATTGATCAATCATTTGTCCTTCCAGGTTGCGCACTTCCCATCTCAACTGGCCCTCATCCACAAACACCCGGGCGATATGGTAAGTCTTCACCAATTTGTCCATAACAGGTCGCGCGGAAGATGCTTCGGATTCCAAGGTCCCTCCTGCCCCGCCCAATACCATATAAGTTACGGACTGGTTTCCATACTTCCGTGTCAATCGTTCATAGTCGTGGGTGTGGCCACTAACCACAACATCTACTTTTGCTTTTTCCAGCAGTGGCTCCAGCAAATGGCGCAATACTTTATCTCCGTGATAGCCGGCCCATCCTTGTGAATACAGGGTCTGATGTACCATGATAAATCGCCAGTCTGCTTGAAGCCATTCGTCACTCTCCAACTCCTTCCGTAACCACTCGTACTGGCCGCTGCCCGGTGTCACACCAATGGGGAAATTTTCGTTGGGATCGAGTGCAATAAACCCGCAATTTTCTGCATACCAACTGAAGTAGTTGGCCGGCCTGCGAGGCACCAGTTTTTGAAACCACAACGGCTTCAACTCATCGGCATAACCATCGTAATCGTGGTTACCGGGCACCAGGTACACGGGCCGCGTAGCTGCATGCGTGCTGAGCAGCCCAAAGAAATGCTGCCAGGCCGCACGGTCGGAACCATTCCCCACCAGGTCGCCTACACCCACGGTAAAAGCATCTTGTTGCCGCTCGGGTTGGTTCAGATGTTGTCGAAACACAGGCCAGCCAGATTGGCTGTCGGCCCAAAAGCTAAACGGTTGCCTGGCTTGATCTGAAAGTTGAACCCGGTAAACAGAAGTGGTTACCTTGCCAGATTGCAACCTATACCAGAATTTTTGAGTTGCTTCATCGCCTAGTTCAAAATGCAGTACTTCGCCCTGCTGCACTACATGTTCTTGTAGACGTAAAGAGTCGTTGCCCATCCACAACGCAACCGGATATTCGGGCTCTGCCCACACGCTTATCCAGGTTTGATTGCCGTGTCGGGTAATCCAAGGACCAATCAGTAAAGGATAATCCTTGAAGCGGTTCTCTGCCATCTCTATGTTCTTCAGGGTCGTATGGGTCAAGGCTTCTGCAACATGGGGCCTCGTGATTTCATCTCCCAACAAAATTTGTTTTTTCGCCAATCTTTCCACACGCTCATAAGCCTTGCAGCTTTCTCGCCAGGCGAGAAAATCTCTTTCTCTTACCATGCTCACGCTAAGTAACCCGCCCTCCATGGCATTATTCAACACCCGAATGGAAACCGCAGCTTTTGGCATTATAGGAAGTTTGAAGATGTTGCTCTCGATGCGTGGTACTTGTTTTCCGTTTACAAAAAGTTGAGCGCCATCGTCTGCCGAGATGATCCAGTAGAACTGTTCAGCTAGATCAAGTGTCTGCGTGTACCAAATTGCGCGGTCGGGTTGCAAAATGCGGTGTGGCAGTTGTATCGGCTTTTCTCCTGTCGGCACCTCGGTGGCCACTAATTTTTCTCCTTCCCGCCCCAATACCCAATGCCATCCCGTATTGAGTTTAATGCCCGGCAGTTCCGGTTTTGGTATTCTTTGAAAAGCCATCACAATCGGGTCTTGTGCATGGGTACGCCACCCCTCCTGGTAGGGTCTGATCGTTACCCGATCGCCTTGGGCTACCACCTTACAACAGCCTATGGCCAGCAACACCGAGAAACCGATAACTAACTTCACGCGTTGTCTTTTCTATTTGTATGAAACCAGGGCCAGCCTCCTCGCGGTACCGACCCCGGTATGTCATCTATTGCTACTCTTTATCCCACCACACGGGGGTATTCAAGTCATCTTGCCCCTGGCGTGCTACAGCTGCGGTGCGACCCGCTGCATTGAGCGATTGCTCCGACAGCGGATAGATAAATCTAACGGGTATTCTATCACCATTGAGATTGCTGGCAGCCGGAACCAGAGCGGGTATACCGGTTCTGCGCCAGTCGAACCACGCTTCTAGACCATTGAAAAACAGGGCCACCCACTTCTGCGTACCAATCTTTTGTAGTTTCTCTGCTGAGGTACCTGTATAAGCTACAGCAGGCTGTGTGAAGTAATCGGCAGGAACATCAAGGTTAATTCCATATTCAGCAGGAACAATGCTTCGGTAATAATCGAAGTTTGCTTCTATACCATTCAGGTAGTAGGTTTCCGCCTCGCCCGTGGTAATCATATTCTTCTCGCGTGCCTCTGCAAGGATAAACTGCAATTCAGCGTACGTCATGATCAGTCCACGTGATGCATTGGCTACGGGTGCTGGCTGCCCAGCGTCTGCGCATACCAGGCAAGCGAAAGTTAAGCCTACACGTGATACGTTTTGCGGCCCACCATTATAGCTCAACGCCTGTGTATCTTCCAGTCCGTTCGGTATACCCTCTATGCGGGGCGTTCCGTCTTCCACCGACTTCTGCGTTGGACGGGCAAAGACAGCAAGGCGCGGATCGTTCCAGGCGGCCAACTGATCGCCCATAGTTTTGCTCAGACGAAATTCGTCAAAAGAACCTACGCGCGTGGTGTACAAAGGCCATTGGTTGGGCGCAGATGCCTGATACACCAGTTGGGCGTTGTCTGCATTGCTTTCAAAAATAGGGTTAGCAGATGGGTCGTTCAATATAGCCTGCATATCGGCCGCTACATCACGCTTATTCGAAATGCGCATGAGGTAACGCAGGCGCAGGGAGTTTGCAAATTTTTTCCACTTTTGCACCGAGCCACCAAACAGCAGGTCGCCCCCGATGGCCTCGGCACTGGAACCCAGCAAAGTGTTGGCACGCGCCAGGTCTGTCAGAATGCCATTGTAAATTTCTTCCTGCGAGTCGTATTTGGTTTGATAGATGCCTGCCGATTTCCCTTTGATCGCCTCGGAATAAGGAATATCACCATAGGCATCGGTGGCCAAAGAGAACATCCATGACTTCATAATTAGAGCCACCGCCAGATAATTGTTCTGGACAGGCGTTGCTTTTTCTGCGATGTCTATGATGTTCTGCACATTGCGCATGTTGCCATACACATTGTTCCATACGCCATTCCGCTCTCCCCACAGGTAGCGGTCTTCATTCACAAACTGAATCTTGGCCGTATGTTGTATCACAATGTTGCCAATGCCCCAAGCTTCACCTACCTGGCTGTTCACCATGTTGCGTATTACACCCGCCAACAAAAGATCGGGTGTTACGGTGGTGGCTACGTTGGGATTGGTATTGATGTCTTCGAAATCCTGATCGCAGGCGGTACTTACTGCCAGCAACGAGAACACAATTAAAATCTTATTCAATTTTTTCATACACATTAAGAGATGGTCGGTGATTAGAATTTCATACCTATATTGAAACCATAGCTGCGCGATGAGGGAATAGACATGTATTCGATACCCGGCAGCGCTGTACCTCCCGTGAAAGACATTACTTCCGGATCGATGTGTGGCACGTCTGTCCACAATGCCAGGTTTCTGCCTACCAGCGTAATGGTAACGCTGCGGAACGGAGTTTTGCCGAACACCTTGTCGGGTATGGTATACCCCAACTGCAGTTCGCGCAACTTCACAAAGGAGGCATCGTAAATAACACCTTCGGCAATGTTACGTCCACCCGTCCAGGCCGTATGCCACTGGCGCGGCAATACCCTGCGGTCGTTCACACGGAAAGTGCCATCGCCATTTTGCTGCACGCCCTCTCCAATTACATACGTTCCCTCAGGCGCATTGAGTAATTGCGGATCGTTTACCACCGATGCCTGCGGGTAGTAGCCGCTCTCGCGCCCTTCGAGCGTCTCCACAATAATGCCACCCTCACGGCCCACCGTCTGTGTTTCTGAATACACTTCGCCTCCCTGGCGAATATCGAACAGGAATCCTAAACGGATGCCTTTGTACTGGAAGCTGTTGTTGATACCTGCCAGCCAGTCGGGATTGTAATTGCCTAGCTTAATGCGGTCAGTAGTGCGGATGGGACGGCCCTGCGCATCGAACACCATCTGACCCACAAACTGACCAGTGGCATCGTAGTAAGGTTTGGCCGGATCGGAGTTTTGTACACGCGCAAAGCCGATACCATACATATCGCCCATGCGCTCGCCTACCCTGGCTTCGATGCTCACCCTGCGGCTGGCCATCACAAAATTGTTCAACCCATCCGAGAGGGATACTACTTCACTGCGGTTGCGCGAAAAGTTTACGTCCAGATTCCACTGGAAGCCATTGGCCATCTTAACCGGAATGGTGTTGAGCATGATTTCAATACCCTGGTTCCTGATCTCACCTGCATTGATGGAACGGCTGTTGTAACCACTGGTGTTAGATAAGGGGATATTCAATATCTGGTTTTTGGTGAGCGTCTGGTAGTAGGTGAAGTCAAGGCCCACGCGGTTGCCGAAGAAACGCACATCAAAGCCACCTTCGTAGGAAGTACTGATTTCGGGTTTCAGACTGAAGTTAGCGAGGCGGTCGGTTTCACCATACACTTGCGCAGAACCAAAGGGGTCGCTGGGGTTGTAGCTCTGCGTAAACGTGTACGCATCGGTATCGTTACCTACCTGCGCCACGCTGGCACGCAACTTGGCAAACGACAGGAAATCGGGTGCCTGGAACATATCTGAAATCACAGCACTCAGCGCTGCAGAAGAATAGAAATAGGAGTTATCCTCAGAACCAATGCCAGCATCTTTCAATGCCTGTGGTAATGTGAGCGCACTCGACCAATCGTTGCGGGCGGTCAGGTCAAGAAAGAGTACGTTCAGGTAGCCTAACTGGGCAGAGGCATATAAGCTATTGATGCGCTTCTCCACATCGCTTTGAGAGGACTGCAAAGGCGCGCGGAAGTTAGTAAGGTTGTAGATACCCGGAATGTTCAACTGGGGCGCGTTGATCTCCAAAAATTCAGAACGCTGACGCAACTGGTTTCCACCCAGCGATGCCCCCAAAGTAATTTTTGAGGGAACAATTTCACGATTCAGGCTCAGCAGGAAATCAGAGTTACGTTCTTCCGTTGCTATGTTCGCTTCGCGGTATTGACCGAAAGGAAAGCGCTGGCTGCTGAAGGCACGCTTGAAGGTTCTGCGCTCTTTTCCATAGTCGGTAGCTGTGCGCAGTTGCAGGCTTAACCACGAGGTGAAATTATATTTGAGTGAGACGTTACCCACCACGCGGTTCACATATTGACCATTGGTATTCTCATACATGGTAAAGTAAGGATTGTCGTGGTAATTGTAGTTAAAGTTGTACTGTCTCAATCCCTCCAGGCCTGGCATCCAGTAGTTCCTTAATGCGTCCATATCTACCGAGCGGGGCAGCCAGCAATTGAACAGGTACATGATGTTTTCCGTGCCATAGCTGATGGAAGGGCGGTTGTCGCTCTCGCTTTGGATGTAACTTACAAATGCGCGGGCTGAAAACTTGTCGGTAAGGTTGTAGCCACCACCAAACGACACGGTGTTCCTGCGCAAATCCGTGTTCGGTACCGTGCCGGTTTGATCGAGGTTGGTATATGATAGACGGAAATCGCCTGCAGCATTACTGCCCACCAGTGCTACGTTATTGGTTAGCGTGCGGCCCACCTGGAAAAAATTTTCCACCCCATCGGCATCGTTCAACCACGGTGTGGGCGTAATCACACTGCCAGCGGGGGCATTCAAATCACCACCGCGGAAATTGATCGGCTGGCCATTCAAGGTGCGGGGCGAATTAAACTGCGGATAGTTCTGTCCGTTGAAGGCGGGACCCCAGCTTTCGTCCACCCCATCGGTAAGGCCGGCACCAGCTCCGTTCACAAAAGCAAAGTCGCCTCCGTTGCCATTACCCTGACCATACACGTTTTGGTATTCAGGCAAACGCAAAACGCTTTCGAATGTAGTGTTGGAGTTGATCTCCACCCCTATGCCTTTGCTTCCCTTGCCCGATTTCGTGGTGATCACGATGACACCATTGGCTGCGCGCGAACCATACAAAGCGGCCGCTGCTGCACCTTTCAATACCGTCATCGACTCGATATCGTCCGGGTTAATAAAGCCCGCACCGTTGCCGAAGTCCACTTCCAGGTTGCCTCTTCCCGAGGCACCCGTAAACCCATTGCTGATCGGTACCCCATCGATTACATACAACGGTTGGTTTTTATTTAAATCCACTGAGCGCTCCCCCCTGATAGTAACACGTGCAGAACCGCCAATGCCGGAATTGCTGCCCACCACGGTTACACCTGCCACCTTACCGGCCAACTGATTCACCACATTGGTTTCGCGTGCCGTTGTCAGGCTTTCATTCGACACCGTTTGCAAGGCATAACCCAACGCCTTCTTGTCCTTCTCAATGCCCAAGGCAGTTACTACTACTTCAGACAACTGCCGGGCATCCGACTTCAACACAATGTTGAGCTGCGCCTGTGTTCCTACCACCTGCTCCTGCGGCTCGAAGCCGACAAACGAAAACACGAGCACACTCGATTCGGAGGCCACTTCGATCGAAAAATTTCCGTTGGCATCGGTAATGGTACCGGTAGTGGTTCCCTTAACCAGGATGTTTACACCGGGTAGGCCACTCTGGTCTTCGCCAGATACAACCCTGCCGGTTACGTTACGCTGCGCCAGAGCCGCAGGCGCCAGCAGCAAAACAAACCAGAACAAGCCTGCCTTTAACAAGCCATACCCTGGTGCCATCATACGTAGATGTCTCTTCATAAATAAATGCTTTATGGGTTTGGTTTTAAATGATAGCTCAAAAATTGAAAGCGGCTTTGACGATGGCTTTAGTGAAAAATTACCGCCATATTAAATAGTGGGTGGTGTAAAGCTTTCCAGATAACGAATCGATAAAACGGCTGGCGGCCATTGTGCATTCTCACTGTGTTGCTGAGCAAAAACCACTTAACAATTCATTCATATAAACAAAACCAAAATAAATTCCCGGCAAGGAAAAATTAGTGAATGTTTACACCGAGTAAACACCCAACCATGACGGATTCTGAAATGCTGCCCAAAGTGGCTAAAAAGATCAGACTGATACGCGTGCGGAAGAACCTGACACTGCAGGAGGTGAGCCGCCAGGCCAACATCAGCAAAGGGTTGTTGTCGAAAATAGAAAACTCGCGCACGGTTCCTTCACTGCCTGTATTTCTCAGCATTGTAAACACACTACAAGTGCCGCTGAAAGAATTTTTTGAAGGACTGGAACTGCCCAATGGTAAAGATTACCTGCTGATCCGCCCCAGCGATCAACAGGCACTGCAAAAGGAGGAACGCGAAGGGTTCGACTACCGGTTTATTTTCGGCCAAACCATTACACCCGCTACCATGGAAGTAGCGCTACTTACGGTGCAGCCGGGTGCCAAGAGCCGCCTGACCACTACTGACGGATATGAAATGAAGTATGTGTTGTCTGGCGCCTGCGACTATTATATAGGAGAAGAACATATCCGCCTGGGGCGCGGAGACGCCATCTACTTCGATGCCTCCAAGCCACACATGCCGGTGAACAGGGGCCATGAACCTGTAGTGATGCTGGTGATTTACTTGCTCACGATGAAATAGCCAGGGTCATCTTCAAAAAAAAGAAAAGCCGTTATGCGGGGAAGGAACCACCACTGCTATCGTGTTTTTGGTTAGCGTGAGCGATTGCTTCACTTCGTTCGCAATGAGGTGGTATTTTTGAGATGGCATCTACAAGCTGTTGATTACTTCTTCGGCCAAACCGAACGAGAGCGTCATCCCTGCGCCTCCGAGGCCATTAATGATAAGGACGTCTTTCTCAGGTATTGTTAAAACATGTAACCCCGCCCTGTATTTTGGATAGGTACCATGCCACCGCTCGGTGATGGACAAAGCCCCGGTGGAGAAGAAACCAGACAGGTATTGCCAGATCAGTTGGTTGATGTGCTCACTGTCGAAAGGCTCGTGCGAGAGGCCGTAATGATGCGAGTCGCCAATGATGAACTCGCCCAGATGGTTTTGTGACACCAATACATGGATGCCATTTTCATGATAGGCAGGCATGTCGGCATCGTAGCGGCTGGCTAACTGTGCCAGCGAGCTGCATTTCTGAAATGCCTCATAGTGCCGGAGCGTGAGGCCCGCACAAAGTGAAGGACCCAGCGGAAACGGTGCGGTTGCCGTTGCTTTCATCATGTGCAGCTTACAGCGGGTAAGACCGAGTTGTTCGTATTGTTCGGGATAGAGTGTTTCAAAGTCGTTGCCACTGCATACCAGCACCTTCCCTACGCGCCAACGCTCGCGGGGTGTTTTTATCCACGGCATTTCCACAGACGTTACCGGTTGCCCAAAGCGAAACTGCACACCCATCGATGCCTGCAGCCATTCGGGGATTTGCTGAATCGCTTCCCGCGAATAGACGGTTGCTTCGGTTGCGCTGTACAAACCGCCCAACAGACCTTTCTTCAACACCCCTGGCGACAGCGCCATTACCCGCTCGGGCGACAACAATTCCAACTGGTACGGCTCTGCGCGATACAACGCAACAAACTCCTGCAATACGCGCCACTCATCTTCGTGGTACGCCAGGTGCAGCGACCCGTTGGGGTTCAGCCAGACTTTGGCCTGTGTGGCCACTTCATTCCAGTGCTGTCGGCTGCGCAGGGCCCGGTCGAGGCCAACGCCCGGTGCTTGCCCGATGGGCCACAACAAACCAAAGTTGCGGATAGAGGCGCCTGTGGCCACCCGGTCGCGCTCGAAGACCACTACCTGGTAACCTTTTTGTGCAGCCATGTACGCGTGGGCCAACCCCACTATGCCTGCTCCTACGATCGCTATGTCTGCGGAAAATTCTTTTTGGCTCATTCTTACATTATTATCTCGTATGCTTCGCAGCTATTCTCCATTGCTTCCAACTCCTTGCCGTTCAACGTTACCTGACTTATTGCGTACGCATCACAACAACCCCCATAAGTTTGTATGATCAAAGTTCGGAATAACCTCCTTTTCCCCTTCCACCTTACCCGAAAGCCATCAATATGCCTGCTCATCTGTACAACCACTAGGGCCGCGCTGTCGCAGCGTGAAAAGTACCAATTCGCATTCACAAATTTGTTGGTACTTGCATAGTATTCTTCAACATGAAAATCAGAAACAGACGAACTGTCTAACATCATTTCCCGCGTATCCTTGACCTGCATCAGCATCCATACATCAGGCGGATCGCATTCGATCGTTGTACAACAAGCACTCAACAACCAAATGAGAACAATCCAACACCACAGCGCATTGATGTTGAACTGATGCCTAAATAACATACACATCGTACCCATGAATCAGCGGATCGCAGAAAAGTTTTCTTCCAAAGCTCCGCACACTGTCCAGGGCGGGCACTTCAAAATCGGAAGCCGCCTGTGCGCGAAACCCAAACTCAATCGGTACGCGGTGCTCCTCGGCAATCAGTTCTGCCTGGGTGGCAAAGGGCGGTGGCAGGGTTACCATCCACACACGATCAGAGTGTTCCAGTGCCACCGGCTTTGCTTCGAACACCACTTCCTCCTCGCGTAGACGCAAACAAACTGCCCGCGCCCTGCGCTTCCCGCGGAAGCGAAACAGAAAGCTGATGGGCTGAAACGACAGACAGGCTGCCGCATCAAAAGGTTCGTCAGGTATCTGTAGGGTTGTCATGGCAGAAAGTGGTTGGTATCCGAAAGTAACGCAACGGTTGTTATTAAATCGTTACGCCTGAATTAGTTTACCTGTTCCCTTTTCAGCGGACCCGCTGCCATTGATAACGTAACGGTTACCGTGCATTTACGCTTAGCCCACAGACGGTAGCTACTTTTCGACAAACGTCACCATGAAGAACGCTACCCTATCGGCACGGCTTGAACGGGCACCGTCCTGGCAGTTCACCCTCTTCACTGCTTCTGCGGCCTTTCTGCTCTACACATGCGTGTATGGATTTCGCAAAGCGTTCTCCGTAGCCACCTTCGATGCATGGATGTTTCTGGGCATTGGCTACAAGGTGTGGCTGGTTACCGCGCAGGTGGCAGGCTATGCGTTGTCAAAATTCATTGGCATTAAAGTGGTGAGCGAAATGAAGGCGGGTGGCCGCGCCCGAAGTATTTTCTGGCTGGTGTTAGTGGCAGGTAGTGCGTGGGGATTGTTTGCCCTGGTACCCGCACCCTATAACCTGCTATGCGTATTTCTCAATGGCTTACCGTTAGGTATGATCTGGGGACTCATCTTCTCGTACCTGGAAGGGCGGCAAACAACAGACGTGCTTGGTGCAGGCTTGTCTATTAGCTTTATCTTCTCTGCAGGCTTCGCGAAAACGGTGGGAGCCTGGTTGATGGCGCTCGGTATTACTGAAACCTGGATGCCCTTTACGGCCAGCGTGCTTTTCTTCCTCCCCCTGCTCGTGGCCTTGTGGCTCCTCGACCATGTGCCACCACCATCGGCCCAAGACGAACAACTGCGCACGAAAAGGAAACCCATGCAGGCCGGTGAACGGCTTCAATTCATGGCCGCCTTCGCCACCGGCCTCGTGCTCATCATTTCGGCCTACCTTTTACTCACCATGCTGCGCGACTTCCGCGACAACTTCGCTGCAGAACTGTGGATGGCGTTGGGACATGCCGATGCGCAATCGGTTTTTACCACCACCGAAATTCCCATTGCCTGCGTGGTGCTGGTGGTAATGGGTAGCCTGATCATGGTGCGCAGCAACGCAAAGGCCCTGTTCATCAACCACCTCATCATCCTGACGGGCTTCGCGCTGATGGGCATCGGCACCGTGCTCTTTCAACACCAGTTGATCTCCCCATTTGCCTGGATGGTGCTGACGGGCCTCGGCCTCTACCTGGGATATGTCCCCTTCAACTGCATCTTCTTCGAGCGCCTGATGGCAGCATTCAAATACGTGGGTACGGTGGGCTTTGTAATGTACCTGGCCGATTCCGTAGGGTACCTCGGCAGTGTAGGTGTTCTATTCTATAAAGAGTTTGCTTTTCCTCAGCTGTCGTGGCTTACATTTTATATCGAAGCAACGCTGGCCGTTAGTGTGGGTGGCTTTGTACTGGTGGGTGCCTCGATGGTTTACTTCGATCGCAAATTGCGCAAAGCGGGAGTAGAACTACCTACCAACCCAGCAGCCAATGCGTTGGTGTAGCGTTGGTTGTACCAGCGAATCCACAACAACGCATCTACCTTGCGATGGGGGTTCACGGCTTCTTTAGGCCCCGGGCCGAGGGCTTTCACCACCGGAAACACATCTTTGTAAAACCGCTGAAAAGGAAGAAGCTGTTGATTGAAATAGAGGTAGTATCGAAAATATTCCGGTGCTGTTTCCGACAGATCCGGTAACGGCCCTACACACAGCCGCCACACACCAATGGGCCCGTGTATCACCGTTTCATAGAACAGATGCCGGCTCACCGGTCCCTCGCTTGCTGCGTACGCCACAAAGTGCCGATTGATATCCGCGTGCGCATCGTAGTAACGGAACGACTGCACATGCACGGGCGTAAGCACCTTCAAAGTATTTTCTTTTTCCCGGAATAGCAGTACATCGTGCGCCTGGAGCGAAAGCTCACCTGTATAAACCGTCCCGTTGACTCCCACAACTACGCCCGGGTGCCAACGGATGGTTTGTGCCTGCAAGGCCATACTAAAGCAAGCCGTGATTGCTGAGAGTATCCAACACGCCATGTTATACTTGTTGTTAACATAAAGTTAACACAAGCGTAACATGAACGCAATACTTCAGCTATGTAAACATCTGTTTACTATTAGTCAAACAAAGTGGCTACGTGGCGTACATCTTCCACCAGGTGTGTGTGTGGACCTTTCTGCAACGCCTCGCGACTGAAGGCTCCATCGGTTACTCCAATCACCCAGCCACACCCCGCGGCATAACCTTCTTCCAGGTCGCTCAGCGTATCTCCCACCTTGGCCACGTACAGCGGATTGTTTACGCCCGTTAAGGCCATGGCCTTAAAAATCATATCCGGAAAAGGGCGACCCCGTGGTACTTCATCGCTGGTAATGCTGATATCGATCAGGTCGCGCTGCTCCCACCCCAGCCTTTGCAGCAATGGTTTTGTAATGGCACGGTCGAAGCCGGTATCTACCCCTACTTGTATGCCGCGTTCCCGAAGCGCCAAGAACAGCGCGCTTACACCCTCCTTCTCGCGCACGTTCGGGTGGTGGGTGTAGTGGTCGATCATGTACTTTCTAAATTGCTGATGGATTTCACCGATCCAGTTTTCATCGATGGTACGTTTGCCCAGGTACCTGGTGAGCAACAACTTCTCGATGGCAACAGGCTTGGGAATCCCCATTACTTCGTTGGCCTCCTCCAGCGTAATATCTACGCCCTGATCGGCCATGGCGCGCTGCAGGGCTTTGTGCACATCGCGGTCATCGTGCACGGTGGTACCCGCTAAGTCGAATATGATGAGTTCGAGCATCGTCATTTTTTCAGCAAAATAGACCACACGGTATTACCGACCGCTGGCGTTGGTGTAAAGCAATTCTTAATTCTTCCCTGCGATCGGTAACGGAAATTTAAAACACGCGCTATCTGCGAGGCATCCACGCAGGATATCTTTGCTGTATGGATCAATCGCACACCATCGAACAGCGCCTCGACCACCTGTTTTCTTTGTATCGGCAGTTTGGCGATGCCGATTACATTGGCGAGCCTGTGTCGCAACTGGAGCACATGAGCCAGTCGGCCCAGTTGGCCATCAACGAAGGGTATGACGATGAAGTGGTGCTGGCAGCATTTTTACACGACATAGGTCACATTTGTGTGCAGGCGGATGAACAAAACCAAATGGGCGGCTTTGGGGTGAAGCGGCACGAGCAGATTGGCGCAGATTACCTTCGTTCGCTGGGCTTCCCAGAACGTGTGGCTCAACTGGTGGAGAACCACGTACAAGCGAAACGTTACCTCACCAGCCGCTTTCCCAGCTACTACCATCAGTTGAGCGAAGCCAGCAAGCAAACGTTGATCTGGCAGGGCGGCCCCATGAGCGAGGAAGAAGCCAGGGCCTTTGAGCAAGACCCTCTGTTTGAAACCAGCCTGCTAATGCGTAAGTGGGATGAACTGGCGAAGGAAACCAACCTGCCTGTAATCGACTTGGAGGTATTAAAAGACAAAGCCCGCAGGGTATTGGCTTTGGAAGAAGCCATCTGACGCTACAACGCCTGCTTATTTCAACCTAGCGGCTCAGCGACTTAATAGGTTATTTCCACCACCTTCTTGTTGTTCAGCTTTTGCATCTGCTTCGGCACTATGTCCAGTATTTCTTCTTTCAGTGTTTTGATCAACCGCGTTTTGATATGGTCGCGGTGGGTAACCAGGCTTACTTCGCGCGCGGGGCTGGGCTCCTTCAGCCGCTTCACCAACTTCATCTGTGGCTTGCTGAATTCCATCACCGCCAGCTCGGGTAAAATGGTCATGCCGTCACTCCTGTCTACCATGCGCTTCAGTGTTTCGATGCTGCCCGTTTCGTACTGAAAGTGAAAGTCGCTGTGCTTGCGCAACTCGCACAGGTTCAATATCTGCGAGCGGAAGCAGTGCCCCTCCTCCAGCAGCCAGAGTTTATGGGGATCGATCTCGTTGGCAAGCACATACTTCTTGTCCACCAGCGCATTCTTCTTCGATACATAGACAAACAACTCCTCGTAAAACAGTACATCTTCCTTTATTGAGGCGTCCTTCAACGGGGTTACCACTATGCCACAGTCGAGGCGGTTGTGCTTCAGTTCATTCACCACCTCTTCGGTAATGGTTTCTTTAATAACCAGGTTAAGCTGCGGATACCGCTCGCGCATGTGTTTGTATAGCGGTGGCAACAGGTAAGGGGCAAGCGTGGGAATGATGCCGATGCGCAATTCCCCCGTAAGGGTGTCCTTCTGATCGGTGATGATTTGCTTAATCATCTGTGCCTGGCGCAATACAACCCGGGCCTGCGCAATGACGTTGGCCCCCACATCGGTAGGCATTACCGGTTGCTTGGTGCGGTCGAACAGCTTCACACCCAGCTCTTCTTCCAGCTTTTGTATCTGCATACTCAGCGTGGGCTGTGTTACGAAACATTTATCGGAAGCCAGCACAAAGTGGCGGTAGGTATCGAGGGCCACAATGTATTCCAACTGCGTTAAAGTCATAGATATTAACTATATGATCATAAAGATAATCAATTTGACTTATTGCCGTATCCACTGTAATCTTGTTCATTCTAATGATTTTGGTCATAGCACTGCTGCCGGCTCTATGCTAGTATGCAGGTAAAAGGCCGGTCAGGTGAATTGTACCTCCTTATTCGAATTCAAAAAACGAAGTTTAAATAATATATCTATGGCAGATCACAAACACAAACACAATGGAAACGGAGAAGCAAAATGCCCGTTTCATGCCGCCAAGCCTGCGGGCGGTGGCACTCAAAATCAAGACTGGTGGCCCAACCGGTTGAAATTGAACATCCTGCGTCAGCACTCGACCCTCTCCAACCCTATGGGCGAGCAGTTCGACTACGCGGCTGAATTCAAAAAGCTTGACCTGGGCGCCCTGAAAAAAGACCTACACGCCCTGATGACCGACTCGCAGGACTGGTGGCCGGCAGACTTTGGTCACTATGGTCCGCTGTTCATCCGCATGGCCTGGCACAGCGCGGGTACATACCGCACGGGTGACGGTCGCGGTGGTGCCGGTACAGGCCAGCAGCGCTTTGCCCCCCTTAATAGCTGGCCCGACAACGTGAACCTGGACAAGGCGCGCAGGTTGCTGTGGCCCATCAAGCAGAAGTATGGTAAGAAGATTTCGTGGGCCGACCTGATGATATTGGCCGGCAACGTGGCCCTGGAATCGATGGGCTTCAAGACCTTTGGCTTTGCCGGAGGCCGTGCCGATGTGTGGGAGCCTGATCAGGACGTGTACTGGGGCTCGGAGACGGAATGGCTGGGCGACAAACGTTATGCAGGCGACCGCGAATTGGAAAACCCGTTGGCAGCCGTGCAGATGGGTTTAATTTACGTGAACCCCGAGGGCCCCAACGGAAACCCCGACCCACTCGCTGCCGCCCGCGACATTCGTGAAACGTTTAAGCGCATGGCGATGAACGATGAAGAAACCGTAGCACTGATTGCCGGTGGGCACACCTTCGGCAAGACACACGGTGCCGCGCCTGCTTCGAACGTAGGGCCGGAGCCCGAAGCCGCTTCCATTGAAGAACAAGGCCTGGGTTGGCACAGCAAATATGGTTCGGGCAAAGGTGGAGACACCATCACCAGTGGCCTGGAAGTGACATGGACCAGCACGCCTACCAAGTGGAGCAACAACTTCTTCTGGAACCTGTTTGGTTATGAGTGGGAGTTAACCAAGAGCCCGGCTGGTGCACACCAGTGGCGCCCCAAGAACGGTGCCGGTGCCAACAGCGTGCCCGATGCGCACGATAAAACCAAGCGCCACGAGCCCCGCATGCTCACTACCGACCTGGCCCTGCGTTTCGACCCGGCCTACGAAAAGATATCCAGGCACTTCTACGAAAACCCTGACGCATTTGCCGATGCGTTTGCCCGTGCCTGGTTTAAACTCACCCACCGCGACATGGGGCCGCGCGCCCGCTACCTCGGTCCTGAAGTACCGAAGGAAGAGTTGATCTGGCAAGATCCTATTCCTGCGGTAACACACAAACTGATCGATGAGCAAGACGTTGCCGCCCTGAAGAGCAAAATACTCTCCAGCGGTTTAACAGTATCGCAACTGGTGGCTACTGCGTGGGCCTCTGCCTCTACCTTCCGCGGCTCCGACAAGCGCGGGGGCGCCAACGGTGCGCGTGTGCGGCTGGCACCTCAGAAAGACTGGGCCGTGAACAACCCTGCACAACTGGCCAAAGTGCTGAAGGCACTGGAAACCATCCAGCAGGAGTTCAACAAGGCACAAACCGGTGGCAAGCAGGTGTCGTTGGCTGACCTGATTGTGTTGGGCGGATGTGCTGCCATTGAAAAGGCAGCGAAAGAGGCGGGCCACCCGGTGAAGGTTCCCTTTACTCCCGGCCGTGCCGATGCCACCCAGGCGCAAACCGATATAGAATCTTTTGAGGTACTGGAGCCCATTGCAGACGGTTTCCGTAACTACCTGAAAGGAAAATATTCCTTATCGGCCGAGGAACTGCTGGTTGACAAGGCGCAACTGCTTACACTCACCGCCCCTGAAATGACGGCATTAGTAGGCGGTATGCGTGTGCTGAATGCCAACTTCGATGGTTCGAAACATGGCGTGTTTACCAACAAGCCTGAGGTGCTCACCAACGATTTCTTTATACACCTGCTCGACATGGGCACCGTATGGACTGCCACTGACGACACGAAAGAGAAGTTTGAAGGCCGCGACCGGAAAACAGGTGCCGTGAAGTGGACTGCCACACGGGTGGACCTGGTATTCGGCTCCAACTCAGAGTTGCGTGCCTTGGCCGAAGTATACGGCAGCAGCGATGCAAGCGAAAAGTTTGTAAGCGACTTTGTAGCGGCCTGGACGAAAGTGATGAATGCAGACCGTTTCGATGTGAAACAATAGCATCAGACTCAGCACATGAGGTGATTGGTTTGGTTGGATAAAGTAAAGTGGCCCCTGGCGGGCCACTTTCATTTGATGGCCGTTCGATCAGGTGTACAAAGCGTAGACAACGCGTTAATGCGGGGTTAGCAATGCAACAATGTCCGCAACTGTTATAATTAAACAGGAAAACTAACCGTAGGCCGCAACGGCCGGAATGGATACCACAATTTCTGTTCCTGTGCCAAGGCTACTGTTTACGCTGATGTGCCCATGCAGACAATCGACTAATGTTTTCACAATGGAGAGCCCCAATCCGGATGAGCCTTCTCCTGCCGTTGGCCGGGCAGAAAGTTTTTGAAACCTGCGAAACATATTGGGCTGTTCTTCTGCCGATATGCCAGGGCCCTCATCGCGCACGGAGAAACGCAGTTGCGAATCTTCCTGAGAGATTTTCAAGTGAATATTCTTTCCTGATGCGGAAAATTTGCTTGCATTGCTCACCAGGTTATCGAGGATGCGCGTGAGCATCTGGTTGTCTATCATATAATGGGCATGCGGCAGCGCGCACGTTACCAGCAGGCTTTGTTGCTTTTGATGGAGCGTTCCAGCCATGGAGGCCTGAAAATCTTTTGTCCAGGTGGACAGATCGATTTTTTGGGGAACTGGCACGGCATTTTCTTGCACGTTTTGCGACTCCAGCAAATTGCGGATCAGGTGCGTGCCTTGTTCGACCGAAGCCTGGATGTAGGCCAGGTATTCCGTTCTCTCCTGCTCTGACAATTCGAAGTGCTGCATCAGACCCGTCAAACCTTTAATTTTGTTGAAAGGTGCAATGAGATCGTGCGAAACAATGTTCAGGATACTGCTCTTTTCGCGGTTCTCTTCTTCCAGCCGCCTGGACTTGGCATCTAACGCCTGGTTGATGCGGGCCACCCGCTGCCTGGCCAGGTAAAGAACCAGGGCCAACACAAAGACTAGCGCTGCGATGATGCCGACAAAAAGGGTTTGGCGTTGTTGCCGCAACGACCTTTCCTGCTGCTGCGCACGTGTGGCGGCCTCGCGCTTGTCGAATTCATAGCCCAACTGCAGTTGCACCATCTGCCGAATATGGTCCTGGTTGAAGAGGCTGTCGCGCAATTGCACATGGCGCTGGTAATGCCCGAATGCTGCCCGCCAATTACCGGTGGCGCTGTCCAGAAGTGCCTGCCCCAAATAGTAGTCTGTCAGCAGCGTCTTACTTTTTAACTGCTGCGTAACCAAATAGGCCTCCTGGTAATAGCGACCTGCCATCGCGAAGTCTTTGGCTTGCACATATTTCTTCCCCATCTTGATGTAGATACGGGCCAACTCATTCTGATTCGATCCCTTTTTGAAGGCTTCGGCTGCCAACAAATAATACCGGAGTGCCATTGCCAGGTTAGTTCTTCCATGCCATTCTGCCAATCCCTCATAGGCCGTGCCTACGATGCTGAAGTCGCTGATCGCATTGCCTGTTGCCAGGGCCTGCTGGTAATAGTTCATCGACTCCTCCATGCGATTCAGGTAGAAGGTGACCTTGCCCAACTGGCACAGGCTATATCCCTGATTGATGCGGTCGCCATAGCGCACATAGGCCCCGTAGCTGCTTTCAAAATAGCGCAAAGCCTCCCGGTGGTTACCCAACAAAAGGTAGTTTTCTGCTACCGTGGCGGCCGCCATGGCAATACTGCTTGTATCGCCTGCTATCTCAAATTGTTCCATGGCAAGAAAACTATGACGCGCTGCATCTACATAGTTACCCATCTTACCATGCACCCACGCCAGCAAGTCTTGCAGGTAAGCCTGATTCTCATGGTCGTTGATGCTTTCGTATTGCTGCAGCGACAAGGTAAATAGTCGCAAAGCTTCTGGAAAATTACCTGCATCTCCAAAGTCTTGCCCCAGGTACCGGTTCGATAAGGCTACGTGGTGCCTGTCTCCCAGGCTGTCATAAATCCGGAGGGCATCATGGTGGTATTTCAAAGCAAGATCGAAGCGGCCCTCACGCCAGTACAATCGCCCCACCGCATTCTTTAGCGCGGCCACCGCGGCAGGCGAATTCATTTTTTCCGCCAGTGCCATGGCAGGTGCTTCATACTTCAATCCCTCTTGTCGGTTGAATGTATTATAGGTCGTAAACAGGTCAACAAACAAAGTCACTTTGCTTGAATCAACTTTTGTTTGCCGAAGGCGGTTGAGGAGTGAGTCTACACGGGCCTGACCCTGCAATTGTGCTTGCGCCACTTGCGCCAAAAACAAAAAATAAATCCAGCCCCGCAGAAACTTCATATCAAACGTTTGACGCTTCAAGATAATGAATACCACTTTAAAGCAGCAAGATTCAAGGAGAAATGGTATTCCATGAAGGTAAAGGGGTTGACATCAAATAAAAGAAGTCGCAGCACAGAGGCTTGCGACTTCTTCATTAATCTTTAAAATGGTTATCTCCTACATCCGGTCACCCAGATTGACACCTTTCATGGGTTCTTCCTTGGTGAATGGTTGATTGTAGAGTCTTTTACCGGTGGCTTTGTAGATAGCATTGGCAATAGCACCCCCTGTTGGGGGCAAAGCAGGTTCACCCAAGCCGGTTGGGTCGATGCCATTATCTACAAAGTGTACGTCTATGTCTGGCACTTCATTGAAACGAATCATGCGGTAGGTGTTGTAGTTGCGTTGCTCAGCAGCACCGTCTTTGAACGTCAGGTTGCCGAATAACGCATGCCCCATACCGTCTACAATACCGCCACGCACTTGTTGTTCTGCCCCGCTTTTGTTGATCACAATGCCACAATCGCTGGCCGCGGTAATTTTTTGAATCACTGGCTTGCCTTTGTTTACCACTACATCGGCCACTTGAGCCACGTAGGAGCGGTGCGAGAAATAAACCGCAAAGCCCTGGCTCACCCCTTTCTTCTTACCCCACTCCGCTTTTTCTGCTGCCAGTTTGATCACCGACATCATCCGGTCGATATCGTAGCGAATGGCACCTACCGGCTGGGCTTTGGCACGCTCCAACAACTGAAGCCTGAATTGTACCGGGTCCTTTTTGGCCGCCTCTGCTACTTCATCTAAGAAGGCCTGCTCTGCATAGGCCAGAAAGTTGGTGATGGGCGCACGCCACGCCCCGGTGGTAATGGGCGACTTGTGCTCCACCGATTCGATCAATAGATGATCTACCGCTCCTGAAGGAAAGTTATCTTCACGTGTAGAATTGCCGGAATTGATGCCCACCCCGCGCAACTTATAACCTATCATATTGCCATTGGCATCCAAAGCCGCCTCAAAGCGATAGCGAACAGCCGGGCGGTAGCTTCCGCCCATCATATCGTCTTCGCGCGTCCAGCTAACTTTTACCGGTGCTTTGATCAGGCTCGACAATTCGGCTGCTTCCAGTGCGTAGTCGGTCTTTAACCTGCGGCCAAAACCACCACCCAGGCGTGTCAATTCCAACGTAATCTTGTCGGGCGCTACACCTAACAAAGTGGCCACCGCATTGCGGGCCGCATCGGGTGTTTGCGATGGTCCCACCAGTTCAACACCGTCTTCGCGCACATGTGCAAAAAAGTTCATGGGCTCCATCGGGCTGTGCGACAGGAAGGGGCATTGATATTCGCGCACAATGGTTTTGGCGGCCGTCTTGAAGGCGGCATCTACATCGCCATCTTTTCTGCGAACGGTGGCCTCACCTGTGTTCAACAGTTCTTTGAATAAACGGTCGTGGTCGGCAGTGCTTTCAATCGCATCTGCTTTTTCATATTCTATCTTCAGCAGCTTGCGTGCTTTCAGAATCTGCCAGGTAGACTTGCCCACCACGGCCACATTGTTCTTAAACACTACTACGTCCACAATGCCCGGCATGGCTTTGGCTGCCGATGCATCCACGGATTTGATTTTAGTGCCAAATGCCTCCGGTCTTTGAATCATGGCGTGCAGCATCCCCTCCCGGTAGAAGTCGAGGCCGAAGAGGGGTTTGCCTGTATACATGGCCATGCCATCGACATTGCGAATGGCTTGGCCGATGATTTTGAAATCCTTTCGATCCTTTAACTTCACTTCTGCAGGCACCGCAATGGTAGCTGCCTCGGTGGCCAATTCGCCAAAAGTGAGCTTGCGCCCACTTTCCTTGTGTATCACAAGCCCATTCTCGGCTGTAACCGAAGAAGCACTCACGTTCCAACGCTTGGCTCCTGCTTCTATCAGCATATGCCGGGCGGTGGCACCCGCTTTGCGAAGGCGCTCCCACGAATGAGGCACTGCTCCACTCCCACCGGTTAGTTGGCGCTCGAAGCGTTTGGTATCTAAAGGCGCCTGCAGCACCTTCACCTTGTTCCAGTCGGCATCCAACTCTTCGGCTACCACCATGGGAAACGAAGTCTTAATGTTTTGCCCTAACTCGGGGTTGGGCGAGAAAATGGTGATAACATCATCGGGCGAAATGGACAGGTAGCTATTGAAGTTTACATCGCCTGCAGGCAACGCATCCGCCTGCATCACCTGCATGGTTGCTGCTTCACTGCTGCTCCAATGGAATCCCAGCACTAAACCACCACTGGCAGTGGCTGCCAGCTTCAAAAAGTTTCTTCGGTTTGTTTTCGCGATGGTCATAACGATTAGATTTTAGAGGAGGCTAACACAACAGCTTCTTTGATGCGATGGTAGGTGCCACACCGGCAAATGTTTCCGTTCATGGCGGTGGCAATCTGTGCTTCCGTGGGCTTGGGGTTCTTTGCCAACAGCGCGGCTGCACTCATAATCTGACCTGCCTGGCAATAACCGCATTGGGCCACGTCTACTTCGTGCCACGCCTGCTGCACGGGGTGATCGCCCTTCTCAGACAAGCCTTCAATGGTTGTAATTTTATTGTTGCCCACAGCCGAAACGGGTATGGAGCAAGAACGCACCGCGTTTCCATTCAGGTGCACCGTGCAGGCACCACATTGGGCAATGCCGCAGCCATATTTGGTGCCCGTTAGTCCGAGTGTGTCGCGCAACACCCACAACAGCGGGGTGTCTGCCTCTACATCTGCTTCCAGTGTTTTTCCGTTGATCTGCAATTTGTAAGTAGCCATCGGGAGAATGATAATTGGTGATTGAGGAAAGTTAGCAAAAAATGCCCGAATTGAGAACACGTTTGGGATGAATGGACGTTGAACAATCCGTCCGCAGACAAACTACCGCATGCGCCCGCCTGATGGCAGCTTTATTCAGATCGATTGATCGCCAATATAATCGCCTCTACCTTACCCGCAGCACCGTGCGGCCGTATCGGGTTAAAGCGGGTGCCCCCTTGTCTGTTACCGATAGCACGATATGCAGGTCCTCATCCGGCTTTGCATCGGCCGGCACCGTAAACTTCAGTTGATGGCGCTGACCCGGTGTAAGGGTGACTTGCCCCGGATAACTATCCACTTCATGGTATTGCCACCAGTGGTAACTTACCTCATTGCCATCGGGATCAGTAACCTCTGCCTTCAGCGTTACCTTTTCACCGGGTCTCACCGTCATTTCTTTCGGGTGGATTAACTTAACTGCCGGAGGATGATTAGCCTGGTTGTAAGGCAACACGCACCAACTGGCGCGAGCAGCAAATTCATTCTGCAGCGCTTCTATCCAACGGGTTTGTGGGTAGGCTTTGTCCATTTGTTTCGAGAAGGGATTGTAGTCGGTTACCAGGTCGCCATCTTCCCATCGATTTGGCACCGTAGCCGATGGCGCCAGTCTACCACCCCACCCACCAAAGTGTGGATGGAGGAGATTATCCAGGCCCACATCGATCAAATGAAAGAAGGCAGGCGAGTCGCCTTCAGAAATAAAATCATACTGTGTAAAACTACCCCACATGTTGTTTTTGGTTTTTTCCGGGTCGCTATAAATGTCTTCCAGCTCTCCCGCAGGTGGGTTGCCATCTCCATAGCTATAATACAACTTCAATAGCGGTCCGCTGTTGTTGATAATGGAGCCCATGAAACTTCCTTGCAGGTACTTATGCCACGGCTCGGGCACGGCACGCTTCCAGAAATACGCAAAACACCAAAACTGGCTGGCGTTGTAATAGATCTTTACATCGGGCCAGTTCACTGAAATGTATTTGCGGTATGTGGCATCCTGATCGAGGATGGTGTAGATGATGGCCTTGTCGGAGACTTTCCTGTAGATAGCATCCCACTGTGCTGAGTTTTTGTATTGATCTTCAATTGATTTCAATGCACGCGCAATGGTATTGGTGCCACCCCACGCCTGCAGGTAAATAGGCTCGGTGGTGTTATCCAATAATTTTTCTTTGATGAAGTCTGATCCTTCCGTGTCTTTCTCCATCTCGCCTTCAAAATCGATATTACCGATACGGGTAACCGACCGCAGGTATGCTGGTGCCGGGAAATCTGGTGCGTGTAGTTTCAGGTTGGGATATACTTTTCCGTAAGCATCCAGCAGGTTGTAAATCCAGTCGGTGCCCGGCCAGCGCAACTCGGTGCGCTCACCATACAGTTTTTGGGTCATCTCCATTTCAGAGATAAACTTCGTTCCCTTACCATCGCCTTTGTAATGCCACATGGAACTGCTGATGATGAGACCCTCGATTTTAAATTCGTTGGCATGCAGCAACATGCGAATAAAAGAATCGACATCGTCCAGCTCGCCATCGGTGGTTACAATGGTGCGCGGTTTGGAAGATTGTGCAATGGTAATAGTTACCACCAACATCAAGAAAGCAATACTGGCGACTATTCTCATAAGCTTCAAGATTTTCGAGCGTGTGTCAGCTATCTGTTAAGATAACTAAAGTTAATCCAACGATTCTAAAAACGAAAACTCCTTTTTGAACAACCCCGGTTTCAACACCGGTTTGTCATTCAACTCCATAATGGGTTGAGTGGCATCGTACTTCTTCCATTCGGGTAAAGCGTTGCCGTTGGGATTTCCGGTTTTTACGAAGTTAATCCAATAGGCAGACATGGTTTTCTCCACGGCATAGTCAGCATCATTCCACGGTCTGTTCCACTTCGATAAAGTGTGCAGCGCAAACGGAACTTCGGAAGTGTGAAACGCTCCGTAATTCGGAAAGCCTGGCTTATCGGTGGGCACGTAACTGAATTGATAGAGATAACTGTTGCTGGTATTGCTCAATGCCCACACATGGTTGGCATAGCCGGCAAAGTTCAAGTTGCCCAATTTATTTTGCGATTGCAAAGCTTCTTGGTCTGTGCGCGCAGGAAACGCTTCCAGAAATTCCAATTGCCTGTCCTTATATGCTTCATTTGCCCATGCTTTAAACTCTGATGCTGACTTTGCTTGACCGGCTAAAGCTGCATCACCTGTTACCCAACCGGCTATCAACGCAACATCGTTATGCTTTTTATTTTTAAATATCAAGCCGATATCATCGGGCAAAACATAACCATCGGTAATAGGCGCGAACGATCCATAAGGAAGTGTGCTGGCTAATTTCCACACACTATCGGCTGGTAACCTGCGTAAGGCTTCAATATTGGTTGATGTAACTTTTTGTGAAAGTTCCAGACCTATTTTTTCAGCATCACCCAACTTCTTCGAAAACCGCCCCATCGATGCTCCGCTGTGTGCAATGGCTCCTCGAAACAATCCTTTCGATAACGGTGAAGCCACCAATGCTTGTACACTAAATGACCCTGCAGATTGTCCGGCAATGGTAACTTTATCCGGATCGCCACCAAACGCAGCAATGTTTTCTTTAATCCATTTCAACGCAGCCAACTGATCGAGCAACGCATAATTACCTGACGCATGTTTAGCTGATTCTTTGGTGAGATCTGGATGTGATAAAAATCCAAACACACCCACCCGATAGTTGATGCTTACGAAAATGATTCCTTCTTTTGCCAGGGCTTCGCCATCGTACACGGCACAAGCAGCAGAGCCTGAAACAAATCCACCTCCGTAAATCCACATCAACACCGGTAGTTTATCTTTTGGTGATTGAGCCGGAGTCCACACATTCAGGTACAAGCAATCTTCACTCAAGGGTTCAGGTGGTGCAATAAACTCTTCCGTCCACATGGCGAAGGGTGCAGGTTTGTTTTGGTACGGGCTTGCAGAAAACTGATCGCACATGCGCACACCCAACCACGGTTTAACCGGTTGTGGCTCACGCCAACGCAAATCACCCACCGGTGGCGCGGCAAACGGAATTCCTTTAAAGGAAGTAACGGTGCGATCAGTATTCCTAATGCCCTTTACTTTGCCGTCTTTAGTTGATGTTTCCAGTAATGCTTGCGCAGATACCTGAGAGACAAAAAGCAGTAGCAATAAGTTGGTTAATATCCCCATTCGCATCAGTTCTCTGCTTAGATGGCCGGATCTGGTACAATGGCCAGGTATTCCTTGTCGTGGTGTTGCTTTATTTCACATACATTATCGAAGATCATGGTAATGCCATTCTCTGGTTTATACGCGTCCCAGTCGGGTAATCCTTTGTGGTTTGGATTGCCTGTGTAAGCAAAGCTAATCCACGCCTGACTAACCTTATCTGCCAACGCATAGGCTTCTGGTGTGCCGCCCGTCATCTCTTCGCAACGGGCAATGTTATCAAACACAAAGGGTATCTCCATACAATGCAGCGATTTATAGCTGCCATCCAGCACGGGCGATTGCCAGGTAAACAGGTACATGTAAACTGGTGCGGGTGAGGCAGACTTGAGCTCGGCCATCTTCAATGCTCCTTTGCGAAACATGGCATCCACATCAATCAAGTCAGAGGGTCTCGTGTCGTTGGGGTATGCCTTCTTCACCGCTGCTATAAAATCTTCTGCCTTGTCTCCATACTGTCGTTTGATATGTGCCTTTACTGAATCCAAAGGTGCTTTGCGCAGGTGTGGCATGAACAACGAAGTCATAAATTCGTTTTTGGTAGAGCCAATCATCACCGGAATGTCCGCTGAGATGGCTTGGGCTTCGGGGTCTGTAGGCTGATAAGGAAGGAAGGTGCCATCCAACACAGGGCCCCAGCTTAAACCAAACCTGCCAAACTGGTGCCCTTCGGCCCGCATTTGTTCCATCACCTTGGCAACGGCTTTCTTGCCGGCAGCGGCCAGGGCGGGGAATGGAAGTTTCTGTAAGGAGTCCACCTGCGCAGGTTTCAATTTAAGCTCTGCTAAAACCGCTGCACCAATGCGCTGGGTTGTTTCGTTGCTGTGAAAACGCAAACCCAACCCACCACTTTGAATAACGGCTTTGTGAAACAATCCTTTGGCTGACGGTGCATTCAGCAGGGTATTTACCTTTCCTCCCCCACCCGACTGGCCAAAGATCAACACGTTGTCGGGGTCGCCACCAAAGTTGGCAATGTTGGCTTTCACCCACTCCAGGGCAGCAACAATATCCAATATGCTGTTATTGGCCGAGGTTTTATACTTGTCGCCATAAGCAGTCAGGTTCAAGAAACCCAAAATATTCAGGCGGTGGTTGATGCTCACCACCACCACATCGCCTTTGCGGGAAAGATTCTCTCCTTCATATGAGGGAAGCTCCTGCGATGAACCCGCAGTATGCCCGCCTCCATGCAACCAAACCATCACGGGCCTTTTCTTGTCGCCATTGGGTTCGCCTTTAATGGCCGGAGTCCAGATGTTGAGACGCTGGCAGTCTTCGTTCGCATAGCCCCAGTCGTGGTGAAACACAAATTCAGATTCATCTTGCACCGATGTAGTGGGGTCCATGAGTGGTGCCACCGGCCCATAGGTCATGGAGCTGCGCACACCTTCCCACGGCTTTACCTTTTGGGGAGGCATGAAGCGCGCTGCCTGTGCATACGGAATTCCTTTGTAAATAAAAATACCGTTGTGAATATAACCCCGCACCTTGCCCGACTCCGTGTCGGCAATGGCAATATTTTCACCGGCCAATAAAGGTGTAGGATTAGTTGCTTGCTTTTGCTGACAAGCTTCTAAAAGTAGTATACTCGATACCAGAACAATGAATTTCAGGCTTCTCATACGTTTAGGTTTGTTAGTTTGTTTTGTGTACCTCCGTGTACTTTGCGGTTGAGCTTTATTTAGGCATGTTCATCTTATCCAAAAACAAATAGCGCGCATCGTTGTACTTAACCGCCTTCGACTCGGTATCCAAAATCATCACGGAAGGATTGTTGTCATTGGGCTGGGCCGCGGGCCACTCGGGAAGCTGGTCGCCATTCGGATTGCCGGTCTTGATGAAGTTGGCAAAGTAATTCAGCATCGTTTCCGACACTTTATAGTCATCGGCCGTCCAAGCATAGTCTTTCACCAGATGCAAGTTGCCCATGCAGTATTCAATTTCGCAGGCGTGCGGTGCCCCAATCGGCTCCGGCATCTTCATTCCTCCTTGCTGCGTGCCTCCTGCCAAACCCGGGGTTAAATTCTTATCCACCAGGGGTGGGCGAAGTTTGCTGTAGAGGTATCGGTACACGGGTTGTGAGCTATTCTTACGATGTGCATCGAACCATTTCCAGGTACTGTATGAAATAAAACGGTCGGAGGCCAGGTTGGTAGCGGCCCACTCCACTTCTTTGGCATTGCCGTGCGGATATACTTTCAAAGCCTCTTCCCAATCGTTGGGATAGGCCTCTTTCACTTTCTTAATCAGGTTCTCTTCGGTGATGGGTCCTTGTGTGAATGCCACTCCGGGAATCTCTGCGGAATTCCACCCCAATAGCAACGGAACCTGTGCCTGCTCTTTGGCATTGAATGTTTCAAGCATGGATTTGGTGAAGAAATGACCATCGATGACCGGAGGAAAACCAAACCGTTTGGACTCCACATATGCTTCGTACAAATCGCGTGTGGGTGCCTGCCGCATTTGTGCCACCGAGGTGTAGCCTGCGTTTTTGGCAAACTCTGCCCCTATCTTCTCCGCTTCGGCCAGCGGCACTGCGGCCAATGCACTGATGCCCGAACCGCTTTCGCCAATGGCACCTGCAATCAACTTCCGCGAAAGCGGTGAAACCATTTGTGCACTAACTGAAATGGATCCGGCTGATTCACCTGCAATGGTTACTTTCTTCGGGTCGCCACCGAAAGCGGTAATGTTTTTCTGCACCCACTGCAACGCCAGCGCCTGATCGAGGTAGCCGTAGTTGCCCGAACCTTTGTAAGAAGTTTCTTTGCTCAACTCCGGGTGAGCGAAAAATCCAAACAAGCCCAGGCGGTAGTTAACTGTTACCACCACAATGCCTTTCTTGGCCATGCTGGCACCATCGTAACGCGGTTCCGATCCATCGCCCGCCACAAAGCCCCCACCATAGAAGTAAACCAACACGGGTAGGCCGGTAGTGCTGCGTTTAGCGGGGGTCCAAACATTTAAGTACAAACAGTCTTCGCTGATTCCATCCGAGCGCGAACTCATGTCGCCAAACACAATGGCCTGCACGGGGCGCGGACCGAATTTTTTGGTTTGCTTCACTCCTGTCCAATTGTCCAAAGGCTGTGGGGCTCTCCACCGCCATTCCCCAACGGGAGGCTTGGCAAAAGGCACACCCAAATAGAGTTGCAAACCCGAGCGGGTATCATACAAACCTTCAATGACACCATTTTCAATTTTGGTTTGAACAGGGAACGCATCGTTGCCCTGTGCCCTGACCGCGCCAGCCGTAACCACTGCCAGTAGTAGAAGTATAAAGTGTTTCATTATTGTCTCAATTTGTAACAATAATAAGCACTGAAGTCATGAAATGCTACTACTTTTGCAGGAAAGTTAGATTCTATGCCATCAAAGGCCTATTTGCCCCATATTGCCTACGACTCGGTGATTTTTGGATTTTCTGACGGTGAACTGCGTATTCTCATTATGGAGTACCACAACACCGGCCTGTTTGCATTGCCCGGTGGCTTTGTGCGTACAGATGAAAACCTGAATGACGCGGTGCAGCGCGGCCTGCACGAGCGTACGGGTCTGACGGATATTTACCTGGAGCAATTCTACACCTTTGGCGACATGAGCCGGTATAAGCCGGAGGTGATGCGCACCCTACTGGAAGCCAACGGCATTGACGCAGAGAAAGAATTTCGTTGGATGCTGGACCGCTTCATTTCGGTGGCCTACTATGCGTTGATTAACTACAAAGAGGTAACACCCCAACCCGATGCTTTATCTGACTCGTGCGAATGGTACCCGATCAAAAAATTGCCGAAGCTGATACTGGATCACAAACAGATTGTGGAGAAAGCCATCCAAACCCTGCGCGATAACCTGGACCGCAAGCTGGTGGGCGGCAACCTACTGCCCAAAAAATTTACCATGAACGAGCTGCAGCATGTGTACGAGGCCATCCTCGGCACCAAGCTGCGGAGAACCACTTTCCAACGCCAGATGTTGGCTGCGGGTGTTCTAAAGCGGCACGAGAAACAATACTCCGGCAAAGCCCACAAGGCTCCCTATTTATACAGCTTTTCGAAGCAGGTGAAACTGCCCTAGGCCGCGTCCTCTCAGCAAACAGTTTTCACCGCATGCCTTTTTGCAAAGGTGTATACAACAAGGGAAAGAACTTTCCCTGCAGCGGCTGACCTTTGGGAACAACGGGCACGCCTTGCAGCAGCGGCTCATCGCTGTCGGAGCGGGTACCATCCGCAAACACGTTGATGACAAAAGCCCTGCGTGAATTGGCCGACTGGTTGGCATAGGAACCATGCACCAGCAGGGGGTGATGAAAAGTGGCATGGCCGCGTTTCATCTCTACAAACACTTTATTGGCAAACGATTCTCTTTGAGCCGGGGTTAAAAAGGCATTCAATCCCTCCATGTCGCCTGCCAGTTCGGGTTTGTCTAGCAGCCCCCACCGGTGGCTGCCCGGAATGTAGCAAAGGCAGCCGTTGGCGCGGGTGGCATCGTCCAGCCCTACCCAGCACGTAAGGTGCTGCATCGGCACGCTGCGCGTCCAGTAGCTGTAGTCCTGGTGCCAGGCCACTACCCCGCCATGGTGGGCAGGCTTACAGAATAGCTGATCGTGCCAGAAGCGCACCGCCTGGTTGCCCAGCAGCTGACTGGCTGCCACTACAAAGGCCGGGTGCCACAACACATCATGGAAGCCGGGCGAAAGGCGCCAGTGGCCCAGCGAATGGAACAACACCGCATTCGGATCTTTCGACTCGTTGGAATGAAATTCATAGAACAGGTGATGCCCGGGATGGTCCGGGTCTTTTACCTCCTCCAACTCGGTGCGCAACTGCTGCACTTGTTCTTCTGTCAGCAACGGTATATCCGACAAATAGCCATATTCGTGGAAAAATGCCACCTGCTCATCGCTCAGCCTGTATTGCTCCCAGGCTTCCCGGGTGATCTTTGGGAAAAGGTCACTCACCGGTTGGTGATAGGTGGCCAGATCGGTTTCCTTCGTTGCCATCATGATTTCATTCACGGTTGTTTCGCTTGCAGTTCTTCAATGGTCCAGTAACGGTTGCGGTCTTTGTATTTTTCGCGCACAGCGCCCACACGCCCGCGCCAGATGGTGCCGCCTACTCCGTTCAAATGCCCGCGCACATAGCTGATCACATCGGCCAGGTACTCGTTGTTCTGCTCGGCAATGGGTGCCATGGGCCCGTTGTATTCCACGCCATCTACCGGGCCGGTGAGGCCATGCAGCAGAATGCGCGCCATTACGTCTACATCGGCCACCACACGGGGCGAGCCAATCAGGCTGGGTGCCAGTTGCGGAATACCTTTGGCATCGGGGCCATGGCAGGTGGCGCAATACTCCTTGAATATCTTGAACCCGTTCACCATCTGGTTGGCAGCATCGCCCCCTCTCATCTTGTATTGCTCCTTCAGGGCTACAATCTCATTAAAGGCAGGATTCAGGTTTTCGCCAGCGGTGACTTTGATTACCTCATTGTTGGGGTGGCGTTGCAAAATCTGCTGCACCACCTCGCGGGTCTGTGCATTCTGGTAGCGCAGGGTGAGGATCAGTTGTTGCAAAACTTCGATATCCGCATCGGCAGCCAACTGCTTCAAAGCTTCCAACACCTCCGCATCGCCTTGCTTTACCCACGTGTCGCTGATGCGGATGGCGGCCGCACGCACGCGTGCATCTGTGTCGGCATAGGCCGCCATTAACAACGCTTTGTCAACGGCATTGAGTCCTTCCAGCGTCCACAAAGCATGCAGGCGCTCGAGGCCAAAATCTTTGCTGCCGAACCAGTTAGAAAAAATATTCTCATTGCCTTCCACTATATCTCTCAATCGTGGAACGATCGATGCCTCATTGCGGATCACCAGCAACTTTTGCGCTGTCTGGCGCCACCAGCCGTTGGCGTGCGACAAATAGCCGATCAAGTCTTCACTGCTTTCGTTCAGCATGTGCGGCTGGGGTTGCGGCTTCATCGATTCGTGGTAGATGCGGTAGATGCGGCCGCGGCTGGTGAAGCGGTCGTAGCCACGTTCTTTCACCACCTCGCGCAGGTAGCTGCCCTCGCCCACCCAGGTGCCTTCCTGTATGATGCCCCGGTACATGTCTACCACATACAGACAACCATCAGGACCAGTAGCCGCAAACACCGGGCGAAAGAGCGGATCGGTAGATGCCAGGAACTCTGCACTGTCGTATGGATTCTGCAACACTATTTTCCCCTCGTTGTGCAGCACTTTGGCTCTGCGTACCAATCGTCCTACAGGCTCGGGAATAAATAAATCGCCATAGCCGGGCGATTGTGCGTGGCCCAGGTAAATTTCCTGGCCTGCCACACCTGTAAAACGATTCAACGTATTGTCATGTGGGCGTATTCTGCGCGGGCCGCCCTGCGCATCGGGTGTGCCTACCAACGGCCACGGCTCCATGAAACCCTCCTCCCAGCGACCCTCCATTTCCAAAGCGCCATAGGCTACGTGCTGCTGAAAACCCAACGCAGGCACTTCTGTTCCGGCACGCGAGAAGAACAACCGGCCGGTTTCATCTTGTGTAAGGCCCCATTGGCCCATGGCTGGCTCAGGCAACGTATCGCGCAGCAACTGGCCACCTGCAAACCGATACCTGAATGTTTTATTGGTAACGTACAGCCAGTTATCGATGCTCCAGATCATGTTGGCATCCTGGTGCTCGAGGTTGCGGTTGTCGCGCACGGTGTCTTCCAGCAACAGTACCTGCTCATCGGCACGGCCATCGCCATTGGTATCGCGGTAGGTATAGAGGTTGCGTTGGTACGTCTCTCCTACCAGCACGCGGTCGTCCAGCGGCAGCATGATGCGCGGCAGCACCATGCTGTCAATGAATACATCGGCTTTGTCCATGCGGCCATCCTGGTCGGTGTCGCACAAAATGGAGATGCGGCTCCAGGGTTCATTTTCATTGGTGGCATTGGCATCTTGCATGTACGTTACCATCTGGGCCACATACATTTGCCCATTGCCATCCCAGGCAATGCTCACCGGCTCGTTAATGAGTGGCTCACTGGCCACCAGCTCTATCCTGAACCCTTCGGGCAGGTACATGGTCTGCAGGCTTTCTTCGGGTGTAAGGGCCTTGAGCGGTGGGTTAGGGTCGATGGATGGTTTCGTATAAATCTCATCGCGGTACGTTGGGGCCTGGCACGCATACAACAGTGGCCATGCCAGCCATGCAAATCGGAGTAACTTCATTCAGTGCAGCATCAAAACAAAAGTGATGAAGTGAAAGTAAACAATTTCCCGGGCCGAAAGAAACCCAACTTGTTGGGCGGCACGTGCAGGAGATTACAGCATCATGCGGTAGGTAAACTCCATTAAGATGATAGCGTGGGCACTGCCAACACAGGGTTGACATCGCACTGAAAGGCTGGTTTTAGCCGTCCCTTAAAAATTAGGTATTATTGGTACGAATGGGCAAGTCTAACCTTTTGCAGCTTCATGGCGGACCGACTGCTCAGGGCACAATGATCAAAGGCGAGGCCAGGTGGCTGATCAGCTCTTCAAAGCTTTCCCGATTGGCCATGAGCAACGACTTGCCGATGACCAGGAACTGAACCGGAATTTTGCGGGTGCGGCTTTCGATGCGGTCGGTGATGAACCCGATCTCTGAACTGAAGTCGAACGACACATCTTTGCCCTTCAACACACTCTTTTCCAGGGCGGCAAATTTGGTGGCTGCCTCGGCCTCCTTGCGCTTCTTTAAATCCACCAGGTCTTCGCCCCGGTTGGTTTGCAGCAGGCGGTACGGATACAACACGGTGAGGTGCGAATGGTATTGTGCCGACAGGTCGGCAGCGGTTTGCAGTGTATTTTGCGATGACTCCGAAAAGTCGACCACACAGATAATGGATTTTGCCATAAAGCGGAATTCGCCAACGCGTTCTTTCCACAAACTTAGGTGCGGCCCTGCCCCTGCAGGATTACATTGATCAAACCCGAAACTGATTTTTGTCATATGCAGGTGTATTGCTAACTTGAAATTTTCGGAATGAACGGCCCTATACCCATATCTACTATCTCCAACGATGCCTTCCTCGAGATCTTCCAGAGCATGTCGGAAGGATTGATTATGGTAGACGAAGCCGGTAACATTGTGGCTGCCAACCCGGTAGCCCATCAGATTTTTGGTTACGAAAAAGGAGCGCTGCTCAGCCTGAAACTGGAAGAACTGCTGCCCGCCTCGCTGCGCGGCTCGCACATCAACTTCCGCAAAGGATTCAACACCAACCCAGCGCCCAGGCGCATGGGCACCGGCCGCGACCTGCTGGCCATAAAAAAAGACGGAACGGAGTTTCCGGTAGAAGTAAGCTTGAGCTATACCAAATACAAAGACCAATTGTTGGTGATGGCTTTTGTGAGCGACATTACCCAACGCAAGCTGGCGCAGGATGCGCTGAAGCGCAGCGAGGAACAGCTGATTGTATATGCGGCCGAATTGGAAAACAAAGTGCAGCTGCGCACCGAAGCGCTGAACAACATCGTGCAGGAACTGGAACGCGAGGTGCAGGTGCGCAAGCGGGCCGAAGAAGAAACCAAAAAGGCGCTGGAGAAGGAGCGCGAACTGAATGAGCTGAAATCGAAGTTTGTGTCGCTGGCCTCGCACGAGTTCCGCACACCCCTCAGCGCAGTGCTCAGCTCGGCTTCACTCATTCAGCAATACAAAGACAAGAACGAACCCGACAAAATCGACAAGCACATACAGCGCATCAAAACCTCTGTTAACCACCTTACCAACATCCTGAACGATTTCCTCTCGCTGGGCAAACTGGAAGAAGGCAAAATAGAAATCAAGCCCGAGCCCGTTCGACTCGATCAGTTTTTTCACGAGATAGAAGAAGAGCTGAAACCCACGTTGAAATCGGGCCAAACCATCAAAGTACATTGCCCCGGTGAGGTGCCGGTGGTGCACAGCGACAGCCGCATTTTGCGAAACATCCTGTTCAACCTCATCTCCAACGCCAGCAAGTACAGCAACGAGGGCAAAGCCATCTACCTGTCGTGTTCGTTCACGCCCGGGCGCTGCGCCTTCCACGTGCGCGATGAAGGCATCGGCATTCCCGACAGCGACAAGAAGCATATTTTCGAACGTTTCTTCCGCGCCTCTAACTCGGGCAACATACAAGGCACAGGCCTGGGCCTGAACATTGTAAAGCGGTATGCCGACCTGCTGGACGGCACGGTTTCCTTCGAGAGCGAATACGGAAAAGGAAGTATATTTACCATTACCATTCCTCATCATACCTCATGAAGAAGATTCTATTGATTGAAGACAACCCCGATGTAAGGGAAAACACCACCGAAATTCTGGAACTGGCCAACTATGCCGTGGTAACGGCCGAGAATGGCAAGCTGGGCGTAGAGCTGGCCAAGCAGGAAAACCCCGACCTCATTATCTGCGACATTATGATGCCCGAGCTGGACGGCTATGGCGTGTTGCACATCCTTGGCAAATCGCCCGAAACAGCACGCATACCCTTTATCTTTTTAACAGCCAAAACCGAGCGCACGGATATCCGCAAAGGCATGAACCTGGGCGCAGACGATTATCTTTTGAAACCTTTTGACGACACCGAACTGCTGAACGCCATTGAAACGCGCCTGAAAAAAAGCGAACTGCTGCGCAACTATGACGCCACACCCGAGGGCCTCGACTCGTTTTTGAGCGATGCCGGCCGCATGCTGAACATGGCCGACCTGGGCAAAGACAAGCGCACCCGTGTGTTCAAAAAGAAGATGGAGATCTTTGCCGAAGGCGATACGCCCACCTACGTCTACCTGGTGAAGGCAGGCAACGTAAAGGCTTTTAAATCGAACCCCGATGGCAAAGAACTGATTACCGACCTGTACAAGTCGAACGACTACTTCGGGTTTGAGGCCATTTTGCAGAACACCTCCTATTCCGAATCGGCCGTGGCGATGGAAGACACTGAACTGTTGCTGATACCGAAGCAGGATTTTCTTTCATTACTATATAGCAACCAGGAGGTTTCTAAAACCTTTATCTCACTGCTCTGTCAGAAGGTGAAGGAGAAAGAGCACCAGTTGCTGAATTTGGCCTACAACAGTGTGCGGCAGCGCACGGCCGAGGCATTGTTAAAAGTATATGCGTTGAAGGGCAACGATCCAAAGATCATCATTTCGCGCGATGACCTGGCCAAGATCATTGGCACTGCCTCCGAATCGGTGATACGCGTGGTGTCCGATTTCAAAGACGAAGGTCTGATTGAAGTAGAGAGCGGCAAGATCAAAATACTTCAGCCTGCCAAGTTGGAGAAGGTGGTGCGTTGGAACGTGGCGCGGTAACTGGGTGTCAGTTCCTTGAACGCAATAATACATCCAGCTATTATTTCGTTGCTGCAATTTCCAGGCACACTGATTTCTTTCGGAGAATCCTCGGTAGATGGAGAATCCCGGCTTCGATTGATAAACCGTTCCCACTCCCTCGGAAATTCGTGCGGTTTGGATTTGACACAGTTTTATTGAATAGACCCCGGACCCTATTCACCACCCACGCGGTCACTATACTTTACCCACCCGCTCCTGATATTTAGCCCACCGACTCACTATTCATGACCTATGCACATCTACATTTTACCCATCTACTCCTGATGCTTGGCCTATCGATTGATTATTCCTGACCCATGCTCGTCTACGCTTTGCCCATCCACTCACTATTCGTGACCTATGCACATCTACATTTTACCCATCTACTCCTGATGCTTGGTCTAGCGATTGATTATTCCTGACCCATGCTCGTCTACGCTTGGCCCATCGGCTTCTACACTAAAAACAACTCCTTCATCCTGCTATTCATCCATCGGATACTTCACACACTCGCAGTAAAGCGTTATCTTTCCCGAGTAAAATCCTACCACCATGCGCACCCTTCTACTTCTGCTGCTGGCCTTTGCGGCTGCGGCACAACCCATCAGCAACAGCGACCGCGAAATTGTGTTCCGCGGTGTGAATGTGATACCCATGGACACAGAGCGTGTGCTGGCCGACCAGACGGTGATTGTGAAAGAAGGACGCATCACCTATATAGGCGCCACCAAGGGCGCACCGGTAAGTAAGGGCGCACTCATCATCCCCGCCAAGGGCAAATACCTGATGCCGGGCCTGGCCGAGATGCACGCGCACGTGCCCCCCATCGACAACCTGGAACCTATGAAGGAGGTGCTACTGCTGTACCTGGCCGGAGGGGTGACCACCATCCGCGGCATGTTGGGGCACCCGCGCCACCTCGAGCTGCGCACGCAAATCAACACAGGCGAAGTATTGGGCCCGCATTTCTACAGCACCGGGCCCTCCTTCAACGGGCAGAGCGTGAAGACTGCTGAACGCGGTGCGGCCATGGTGCGCGAGCAGAAGGCCGCAGGTTACGATTACCTGAAGTTGCACCCGGGCCTCACCAAAGAAACCTTTGGCGCCATTGCCACCACAGCCAAAGAAGTGGGCATACCCTTCGCGGGGCACGTAAGCTTTGGCGTAGGTGTGTGGACGGCCATTGACGCTGGCTACTCCTCGATCGACCACCTCGATGGTTTTGTGGAAGCCATCACACCCGGAGTGGACACGTTGGCGGAACAGCAGACCGGCCTGTTTGGCTCGTGGATCGCACACCGTGCCGACCCCGGCCGCATTGCGCCCCTGGTGAAGGCGCTGGCAGAAAAGAAGATATGGGTGGTGCCTACGCAGGCGCTGGCCGAGCGGTGGCTTTCCTCCACCCCCGCCCAGGTGTTTCTGGCGGAGCCGGAGATGAAGTACATGAAGCCGGAGGACCGCAAGAACTGGGAGAACGCGAAAAATAACTACCTGAATAACCCCAACTACAGCAAAGACAAAGCCGACAAGTTGGTGGCCATACGCAAAACGCTGATACGCGAATGCCAGCAAGGGGGCGTGGGCTTGCTGCTGGGGTCGGATGCACCACAGGTGTTTAACGTGCCGGGATTTTCGGTGCACCACGAATTGAAGTACCTGGTGGATGCGGGCCTTACGCCTTACGAAGCATTGCGCACCGGCACGGTAAACGTGGCCACCTACCTGGGCCAAACCGATGAAGGAACGGTGAAAGTAGGCAACCAGGCCGACCTGGTGTTGCTCAGTGCCAACCCGTTGGAGGCCATAGGTAACACACGCCAGATTGACGGGGTGATGATCGGCACGCGCTGGCTCAGCAGAGCATGGCTGGACGAAACGCTGAAGAAGCTGGAGAAAAATTGATTACGCGCGCGGGCCGATCAGGTCCCACAGGTTGCCATACAAGTCTTTGAAAACTGACACGGTGCCGTAGGCTTCCACGGCAGGCGGCCGGATGAACTCCACACCGTTGGCGCGGAACTTTTCATAGTCGCGCCAGAAATCATCGGTATGCAGAAAGAGAAATACACGGCCCCCGGTCTGGTTGCCGATGCGCGTTTGCTGCTCTTCGGTGGCGGCTTTCGCCAGCAATAAGTTGGCGCCACCGCTGCCAGGCGTTACCACCACCCAACGTTTGGTATCGCTGAGGCGTGTGTCTTCCAGCAACGTGAAGCCAAGTTGTTGGGTATAGAAGGCAATGGCTTCGTCATAGTCGCGCACTACCAGGGCTATTTGGGCGAGGGATCTTGTCATTGGGTTGGATTGCATCGCTTGCGGGCCAAAAGTCGTTAATTAGTTTGAGAATGCATGCTTCTACTCCGCTCAGCAAGCGGATTCGGCTTGGCTATGATTCAAGCGCAAATACAGATTGCTTCGTCAGCCTGCTGAGGCGTGCTATCCTCGCAAAAACCTTATAAAAAGGCGTCAGACGATGTTTACACCAGCTAACGAGCCGTCAGACGCCTGATGACTTGCGCCTGGCAACCGGCAACCGTATTTCTTAATGTAGTTCAACGTCCACCGAACGGCACCGGCCGTATCTTTGTTTTATGTCAACCAACTGATGATGAAGCGGAAAGATTTTGTGAAACTGTTGGCAGCAATGCCATTAACCGGAATGTCTATGAACCTGAATGATTTAAGAAAGGCGGTGCAGCCGCTTACGGCCACGGCCACCATGCCTGTATTGTTTTTGGGCCACGGCAGCCCTATGAATGCCATCGAAGAAAATGAATTTGTGAAAGGCTTCCGCCAGGCTGGCAGCCAAATTCCCAAACCCAACGCCATCCTGGTGGTATCGGCCCACTGGGAAACGAAGGGCACCCACGTAACCGCCATGGAGCACCCGCGCACCATCCACGACTTTGGCGGCTTTCCGCGTGCGCTGTTCGAAGTGCAATACCCCGCACCGGGCAGTCCCGAATTGGCGAAGGAAACCCAGCAACTCATCACCAAAACCCAGGTGGGCCTCGACCACCAGTGGGGCCTCGACCACGGGGCGTGGAGTGTGGTGAAACACCTCTACCCTGCTGCCGATGTGCCCGTGATACAGATGAGCCTCGACTACACACAAGGCCCCCGTTACCACTACGAGCTGGCACGCGAGCTCGCTGCCCTGCGCAACAAGGGTGTGCTGATTATTGGCAGCGGCAACATGGTGCACAACCTGCGCTTGGTGGCGTGGGACAAACTGAATACCACCGACTATGCCTACGACTGGGCGCTCGAAGCCAGCGACCGCATGAAGGGCTACATCGTGGGCGGAGACCACGCCCCGCTGATCAACTACACGGGTCAGGGCCGTGCCTTCGAACTGGCTGTGCCCTCGCCCGACCATTACCTGCCGTTGCTGTATACGCTGGCACTGAAAACAGACAAAGACGAAGTGTCGCTCTTCAACGACAAAGCCGTGGGTGGTTCGCTAACGATGACATCGGTGCAGATACAGCCGCGCTGACTTTAGCGGGTGAGCACCACTAATGGCAGTTATACCGTAAAGGGTAGTGTCAGCAAATAATAAGACCGAGCATAGGCCAAAGGTTAGACCCTTAAAGTAATCCAAATCGTTGAATCATACAAATAGAAATGGCCCACCTGCATTTACATTTGAATACCCAACGTATAGCCCGGCCAAACGGAACCCGATTTATTGCCCAACCGGCCCGCATTCAAAACGATGCTACGAGCCGTATAAGGATCGGCATCTACCCGCTGCAGCAAATAATTGAATGCTAGCCCTGCAAACACATAGCGCGATTTCCACTTGCGGCCCAGCTCTACATGCAGGCGGCTCAACAGGTTAAATTGCCTGTCCAACTCCCGGTTGCGATTCAGGTGCAGGAAGCGGGCACCATAGCTCAGCATTCTGCGCTCGTTTAATTTGTCGATGGGCAGCATGGAATGTTTGTTGCGCAGTATCTTCATAAATCCCCAACCAAAGCCCCACGTATTTTGTACATGATCGAAACCCAGGATGAGGGCACTCTGATTGAACTTCTTGTTGTTGCCCTCGTAAGGCATGCCTACCGGACCCGCGGGCGTCCACGAGCAGTTCTGGCAATTGCCGGTGGTGTACTCCACGTTTGTTAAAAAAAAAATCGTTGGTAGTGAACCGAAACACCGAGCCCCTCGAACCAATGTTAAGCAACCCTATCGGCACACCTGCATCTACATTTTCTTTGGTTTTGTTTCGGTTGAAAAAATTGATGAGACCAAATTGGTTGCCACGAGTTTCCCCCCCGAAATTAATAAGCCCCACCTGGGTGCCGTGCATGGCTTTGCTGAAATTGAGTAAACCCAGCTGCAGACTACGTGCCAGCGTAAAAGGTGTGGAGTTTTTTCCCATCGTCTGCTTGGCCTTGTTCACCAAAGCTAATTGGGTGCCCGAAAGTTGGCCATCGGTATAGTTGAACAACGTGGTGATCTGCACCCCTATCATAAACTGGTGTGCGATGTTGTAAAAACCCGCCCCCTGAAAGCCAATGGCGTAACCGGCAGAACTGTTGCCCACGCCCGCCACCTGCACTCCGTTGAAATCCCGACCTACCACATTTAAAGCGCCCGCCACCTGTATGCCCGTAACATGGGTACGCACATAATTGAGAAGACCCGCTACCTGTATGCCTTGCGTGTTCGACTCGTAGCCATCGTTGATCATCTTCCACTCCTCGGTTTGCGTCATGTTGAGAAAAGCATTGGTGCCGATGATGTTGGCCATACCTGCCAGTTGAATGCCCGTGGTGCCGTGAATATTGGAGTTGGTGATGAGCCCTATTTCCAGAAACCGGTTAAATCCCGAAAGGCCACCAAACAGGTTGAAGGAAAAGTTATTGATATAGAAACCACTTTGGATGCCGTTGGTGCTGATGCCCGGAAAGACCGAGAACTGAAGCTTTTTTTTGTATTCGCGTTGCTTGCCCGATTGTGCAAAAAGAGTAAGCGCCATCGTTGTAAACAGGCATAACAATCCAAGGAGACACACACATGCGCGCATCAGGCAGGGGGTTGGTGGTAAGGATGCTACTTATACGAGCCGGCCGGCCGAATATTGCACGGGCAGATGGAAACCTTTTGGTGTCAAGTATCCAGATCGGGGCGCATGCGCACAAACACCGGTTCGCGGAAGATGTTGTCGGGGGTGAAAGACGCAAAGCTTACCTCCACCACCAGGCGGGGTTCCACCCAAACACTTACTTTCTCATCGAGCACCTTCTGAGGTATGGGCTTAGGCGTGGTTTTCAGTTTTCGAATTTGTTGGAACAGCGACTTCACCGTAGCATCATCGAAGCCGGTGCCCACTTTGCCGCGGTACACCAACTGGTTGCCTTCGCGTTCGGCAATGTGCAAGCCGCCAAAGGCATGGCTACGGTTGCCTTTCCCCTCGTTGTAGCCGATGATTACACAGTCGCGCGTGTTCCTGATCTTGATTTTCAGCCATGCATCGCTGCGCTTGCCCGGCAGGTACTTGCTGTCCATGCGCTTCGCCATGATGCCTTCCAGCCCATGTTCGCGGGCCGCCTCCAGCAACGAGCCTCCCTCTTCCACAAACTCACTCACCCGATAGGGCGTTTCCGGCCGCACCGCATCTTGCAGCCACTCTTTGCGTTTCATCAGCGTTTCGTTGATGAGTGGGCGTCCGTCCAGGTAGAGGCAATCGAACAGGTAACAATACACCGGGTGCGATTTCGACAGCTTCTGGATGTTGGTCTCTCCGGTGGCCATCAACCGGTTGATGACCTGTTTGAACGAAGGTTTGCCATCCTTGTCGAGGCAAACAATCTCTGCATCAAAGAGGCCGCAGGTGGCACGGAAGGCTTTGTCGACCACGTGCAGTTCGGGAAACTGCATGGTTACATTGTTTTGGTTGCGGCTGCGGATAGTTACCTGGCCATCGGTTACGGCAACCATCGCACGAATACCATCCCATTTCACTTCGTAAATGTAGTCATCGCCAGATGGTACAGTAGTAGAGCTGTCGGCCAGCATGGGCAGAATAGGTTGCTGCAGGTAGTTGATTTGGGGCTCGTCCACGCGTTCTATCAGCCACTCCTTCTCCTTTTGAAGTTTGTAGATGCGGTATTCGCCTGTGAGTTCTTTGCTGCTCAACCGAAAATAGAATCCGTCTTTCTTGTCTTTGGTGATTTGATATTTACCGAGGGCGTAAATCCACATCTCTCCGGCACCGTACTGGCCTTTCGGAATCCTGCCATCGAAGGTAAGGTATTCCATCGGGTGGTCTTCTGTTTGTACGGCCAGTCTCTTAATGCCCGGATGCGGGGGCAAGCCGCGTGGCACCGCCCACGACTTCAACACACCGTCTTTCTCCAAACGCAAATCGTAGTGCAGGTGCGAGGCATGGTGGCGGTGCACCACAAAATTGTTTCCGCTGCCATCAATCACACGCGCGGGTGGCTCGGGTGTTTTGGAGAAGTCCCTCTTCTTCTGGTAGGTTTCCAACTGCTCGGGCGATTTGTGCTTGCGCGAGGCCGGAAGCTTCTTCGCTTTCGCTGGCCTGCGGTGGGTGTGCAGGTCTACGGCATAGGCGTCCATACCATCCCACGCATCACCATCGCTCAGCACTTTTTCAAGAGCCGTTTGTATGTTGTATTCCAGCGGACTTTTTAATGTTGCCAGTTCCTCCCACAACAGTGGCATGGACACAGGCGCACCTACCCTGCCCCGCAAGCTATAAGGCGACACGATGCTTTGGCCCGACCGGATGCGGTAGATGTCGACCAACACCCGCCCTTTGCGGGCCTCTTTTTTAATGTGGAGCGTGAGCCTGTTTTTATGTTGATCGACAAATGGTTGTGCAATGGCCTGGGCTGCCTCGAACACCTCGTGGAAATTGCGCACAGGCTCTAGGGGGCAGCACACATGAATACCCTTGCCACCGGTGGTTTTGGCAAATGGCGTATAGCCAAACCCTTGCACGTGCTCTTTCAGTTGCAGTGCTATTTCCACCACATCCGAAAAGGTAAAGCCCTCGGGTGGATCCAGGTCGAACACCATGTAGTCGGGGTTATCGAACGAAGGCTTGCGGCTGTGCAATTGGTGTAGCTCCAGCGCGGCCAGGTTGGCCAACCATACCAGCGAGGCAGGCTCTGTGGCAATGATGTAGTCCTTTTTTTCTTCTTTGCCCAGCGTGGCAAACTCTAGCCAGTCCGGGGCCCACTCGGGTCTGTTCTTTTGGTAGAACATTTCCCCGTGTATGCCATCGGGAAAACGTATGAGGGTGAGCGCACGCCCTTTGACGTGCTGCAACAACGTAGGCGCTATCTTCAGGTAGTATTCAATCACCTCCGCCTTCACAATGTGGTCTTCCGGGAACAATTCTTTGTCCAGATTGGAAAGCTCAATCTTGCGTTTTCCTATCTGCACCCATTGCCCTTTCTTAGCCATTTGCCACCGATTTTGCCTTGTAAAGGTGCACAAGCCCCATCGCAATCAGTGCGAGACAAAAAGCTGAAATGATGGTTACCACCAGGTTGCCGATTTTCAGATTGCTCCACACGAAGCCAAAACGCAAACCGGTGATGAGGAGTGCGAGCAGCACAACGAGAAGCCAATAGAGCGGCTGCGGTTTTTTTACGGGCAGCGCCTCAGGCTTTTGCATCACGATGTAAACCAGCAGGGCCGTCAATCCCACGAACGTGCTGATGTGCTGCAGCGCGTACCACAACGGATAGCGGGCACCATCCAGCGGCACCACCGCGCCTTCGTAGATGAAAGGAAGCTCCGTAACAAAATAGCCATCGTTATGGGTGAAGCCATCCCACGCAATGTGGCTCAAGCTGCCTACCAATGCCGAGAGCATGAATATCCACACGTTCTTTTTCAGGTAGGGAAGGAAGGAAAATTGTCGCAACGGGTAAAATCGCCTCTGAAAATACGGGGGCAGGTTGTCGAACAAAGGCTCCTTCACCACCTGGTGGAATAGCAGCGCCAGCAGCAACACCACGGGTACATCGAAATACAACAAACCGGCTAACGTATGGCTATAACGGCTGTTCACACTCATCTTAAAGAAATATTCAAAATCGGGGGCCATCGTGCCGATGATGAGCCCCGTGGCTGAAACGTAGCGCGACCTCAGAAAAGGAAGTACGATGGCAGTATGCGCGGGCGTGAATGGCATGACTACTCGTTTACATCGCCTTTGATTTTGTTATTCAGGAAAATCATGCCAACAATGAAGCAAGCCGCTGCAATCACGATGGGGTACCACAAGCCTGCAATGGGATCTCCCGTGGGATTCAGGTCTGTTTTACTCTGCTCGTACAAAGCCGTGGCGATAAACGGAGTAAGCCCACCGAAAATGCCGTTGCCAATGTGGTAAGGTAAAGACATAGACGTGTAGCGGATGCGCGTGGGAAACAACTCTACCAGAAAGGCGGCAATGGGGCCATAGACCATGGTTACCAACACAATCTGCACAAAGATGAGCCCCACCATCGCCCAGTAGTTATTGCCGTCTAATTGGATGGACGTTTGTATGGATGGCGGTTCTCCTTGTTTTTCGCGGGTAGTGGTTACCTGTGAAGTACCATCGGAGTACGATTGATTAACGGTTTTAACGAGTACGGTATCGCCTTGGTCAGTGTAGGAAATGGAATTGGTCACACTCCTTTGTCCTGTCAGCTCCGTTTTTGTACTGAGGTTAGTGAGCGCATACATTTGTTTGTAGATAGGCCGGTAGAGTAAAACCGCCAGCAGCATACCACCCAACATGATGAACTTACGCCCCACCTTGTCGGACCAGGAGCCAAAGAAAATAAACAACGGTGTGCCTGCCACCAGCGCGGTAGCAATCAGGTAATTGGATTGAACAAAGTCTACCTTGCAGGTATTCTGTAAAAAAGACAGCGCGTAAAATTGACCTGTATACCACACCACGCCCTGGCCTGCCGCAGCACCGAACAAGGCAATGAGCACCATGCGCAGGTTTTCTTTCTTGCCAAAGCTTTCGCGAATCGGGTTTTTAGAAATCTTTCCTTCTGCCTTGATCTTCGCAAACAAGGGCGATTCCTCCATGCGCAACCTGATGTAAATCGAGATGCCCACCAATAGCGCAGAAAGCAAAAAAGGTATGCGCCACCCCCACTCTGCGAAGGCCTCATCGCCCATGCCCAAGCGCACCGCCAATATTACTCCTAAAGATACAAACAAGCCTAAGGTGGCCGTTGTTTGAATGAAGCTGGTATAATATCCTCGCTTGGCGGCAGGCGCATGTTCGGCTACGTAGGTAGCCGCCCCTCCATATTCTCCGCCCAGTGCAAGTCCTTGCAGCAACCGCAGTACCAACACAATGGCGGGCGCAGCCAGGCCAATGGCTTGATAGCCGGGCACCAAACCGATGGCAAATGTAGAGCCACCCATGAGCACCAACGTAACTAAGAAGGTGTATTTGCGGCCCACCATATCGCCCAGACGACCAAATACGATGGCCCCAAAAGGGCGCACTACGAAGCCGGCTGCAAAGGTGGCCAAGGTAGACAAAATAGCTGCAGTTGGATTTGCGGAAGGAAAGAACTGGCGCGCAATGATGGTGGCCAGGCTTCCGAAAATGTAGAAGTCGTACCATTCGATGAGCGTGCCCACCGAAGAGGCTGCAATGACTAACCACAATTTCTTTTTTTCGTCAGGGGTAACGGCAGTTGCTTCCATTTTCTCTTTCACTCAAACGTTCAAGATAAGTAGAAGCGTGAAATATTCCAGCCGGCTGACGGTACTAAAAGAAAATCTCCTGCGCCAGACGGTAGGTGTTGGCGTGTGCCTCGATGATGTCGCGAAAGTGCAGCGAGTAGCCGCCACCCATACTGGCCACCAATGGAATGCCGTGGCGATGGGCAGCCTCCAGCACCATTCGATCGCGCGCACAGCACCCGGCCTGGGAAAGGCTCAGCCGGCCCAACTGGTCCGTCTCCAATACGTCCACGCCCGACTGGTAAAAAAGGAAATCGGGCTCCACCCGGTCGAGTAACTCATTCAGGTGTCGGTCGAGTGTGGCCAGGTAGAAGGCATCATCCGTAAAGTCAGGCAAAGGCACATCCAGCCCCGACTGCTCTTTGTGCAGCGGATAGTTGTTGGCCCCGTGCATGCTGAAGGTAAATACACGGGGTTCGTTGCTGAAAATCTCTGCGGTGCCGTTGCCCTGGTGTACGTCCAGGTCGATTATCAATATGCTAGATGCCTGGCCGGTGTGCAGCAGGTAGTTGGCAGCAATGGCCTGGTCGTTCAGCAGGCAGAAGCCCTCTCCCCGATTGGTAAATGCATGGTGTGTGCCGCCCGCGATGTTCATGGCCACTCCATGCTGCAACGCATACGCTGCGCATTGTATGGTGCCCTGCATAATCAGCACCTCCCGGTCTACCAGTTCGCGCGTAAGCGGAAAACCCGTTCTGCGTATTTCTTTGGCAGACAACTGCAGTGTGTGGAGCCGCTGCCAATACTCAGGCAGGTGGGTTGTTATAATCCACTGCTCGTCCACAGGCTGTGGCTGAAAGAGGTTGTCTGTTGCCAGCGTGCCTTCGTGCAGCAACTGTTGCGGCAGCACCTCGTACTTGCTCATCGGAAAGCGATGATTGGGCGGCAACGGCAAAACGTATTGGGGACTCCAGGCAACCTTCAGCATAACAAACTCCAAAAACAAAAAAAGCAGCAAGTAGGTTTGCTGCCTCTTTTAAAACAAAACGGAGTCAAATCAATGCTCACCGTGTTTGTGACCGCCACCACCGTGCCAGGCTTCCATGAGGGCGTGAAACTGATCGTGAAGGTTGGTAAGCGCGGCCCCCAACTCTTCGTTAGAGCTGCCAGCAGCTACCTTGTCGGCAAACGCACGGGTATCCGTTTTCAGTTGCGCCAAGGCGGCCTTTACCTGCTCGTTATCTACTTTGGCAGGCAAAGTGGCATTTGCCCATTTCTCTGCCTCCGCGGCCATGACCTCAGCACCTGCTTTGGCGGGTTCCAGGTTGGTGGAGTCCTTATAAGGGTGGAACGCTTCAGCCATTACCATGTGGAAGGCATCCATTTCTTTCCATTCTTCCAATTCTTCGGTGGCAGTTTCTGCTGTCGTTTCAGATTCTTTTTTGGCGCCACAGGCATACAGCAATGCCAGCACGGCCACAAACGCCATTGTCTTTACAAATAGATGCTTCATGTGTTACAGTTGTTTTATGAGGCGCAAAAATAATAAACCTTAAGCTTCCGGCTTCTTCTTTCTGCGGTATTTTCGGTAATTCTCCACGGCATCAATCAATTTTTTCAGCCATTCAAAATAGAGCGCCACATACAACACCAGCGACATTAACCAGATGACCATGAGATTGAAGTAGAACGTGTCTACGTACATGCCCGCAAAATATTTGGCGGGTGTATAAAAATTGGCTCTGAAGTCGAAAAAGTGACGGGGCCGGTGTTCATTAAAATAAATGGGATATATCTTCTGCACCAATTCTCCATCCCATTCGATGATGCGGGTAAGGCTGAGTGAGTTTTCTACCATGCGTATCACCTCCTCGTTTTGGTAATCCATGCGCATCTTCTGAAACGCCTCGGCTTTTTCGGGTGTGTCGGTAAGCGAAGTCACCAGTTTTTCGCGTTCGGCAATGGCTGCATTCTGGCGAATGGTGTAATATTCTTTCAACACCCTGATAAATCTTTCCGTTTGCCCTAACACCGCAGAATCTATCTTGCCAAGTTCCAGGTAGGCGATTTCCGAAAACTGGTCTGTGCCAATTTGTGAACGTTCATGCTCCAGTTCTGCCCTTAAAAGGTCGAGTGCCGGTTTGATGGGATTGTTCTCGGAGCGGTTGCGCCACTGGCCGCGGTTGTTCGATACCAGTGCAAGTTTGGTTTCTAAAGCTGGCAGGTAATAAATCTTTTTGTATTCCGCTATCGACTCTTTCTGGTCGAACGCATAGAACTGTTTTTCGAACGGGTTGTCTTTAAATTGTGTAACCATGTACGCTTCGAAAGCCCAACGCGAAGCCATCACCTCCCCCATGGCTGGTATACCCTTGGGCGTACCCACCCGGGGATTAAACTTATCGAAACTGATAACCACCCCGCTTAACAACAACTGCGGAATAATGAGAATGGGAATGAGGATGTAAATGGTAACGGCCGAGTTAAAGGCCGAAGAAATATTGAGACCTAAAATGTTGGCAAAGCATGAGCAAGAGAAAAGTATCAGCCAGTAACGCAATTCGCCAATGGGAATTTCAAGGATGAAATTACCCACGAGAATAAAGGAAAACGTCTGGATGGCAGAAAGGCTGAATAACACCATCACCTTCGACATGAGGTAGCTGCCGCGACTTAAATGAAGGTAGCGCTCGCGTTTCAGTATTTTTCGATCGCGAAAAATTTCTTCCGCGCTGATGATCAGCCCTACAAACAAGGCCACCACCGTGCTCATGAAGAAATAAACAGGAACGTTGTCGTTGTGATAGAAGGTATAACCCTGCTGATCGCCATCGGCAATGTTGTAGTACTTTACAAAATAGCTGATGAAGAGCGCCAGCACCGGTGCCAGCAGCAAGTTCACCGTCATGTATTGCTCGTTGGCTAATTTTGCCAACACATCGCGCTTGGCGAAAACTTTCAGTTGCTTGAACCGCGTGGGTATCTTTTGCGATATCTTGATGACTTCATTGACAGCGGGCACTTTCGGAATCTTTACCCGCTGTTTGAAGTATTGATACCACTGACCGGGAGAAATTTTACGGGTGTGGGTTAAGCGGCCGTACTCATTCACCACGCGCGTTTCTATGATGTTGAATACCTGTTCGGGATTAATGTTACCGCATTCGGGGCATACGCCCGGGGTTTTGCTGGTGGCGTTTACAATCTCCTGAAAATAGTTTACCGACTCAGAAGGGTTGCCGTAGTAAATCTGGAATCCACCCAAGTCCAATATAATCAGTGTATCGAACAGTTTGAAAATGTCGGACGAAGGTTGATGAATCACCACGAAAATCATTTTGCCGCGAAGGGTCAATTCCTTCAGCAAATCCATGATGTTTTCCGAATCGCGCGATGACAGACCCGAAGTAGGCTCGTCTACAAAAAGAATGGTGGGTTCGCGCAGCAGTTCCAGCCCAATATTCACACGCTTACGCTGCCCCCCGCTGATGGTTTTCTGCAACGGTGAGCCTACCTTGAGATGACGGATTTCGGTAAGACCCAGGTTGAGCAGCACCTTTTCCACCAGGTCTTTGATCTGCTTTTTGGTAAAGTGGCCGAAGCACAACTCAGCCGCAAAGAAAAGGTTCTCGTACACGGTCAGGTCCTCCACCAACAGGTCGTCTTGCGGAATGTAGCCCACCACACCTTCTACCTTGTGGGCTTCTTTGTGTATGTCGATGCCGTTGATCGTCACCCGCCCACTCGAAGGCGTTTCTGACCCGTTGAGTACATTCAACAAGGTAGATTTACCAGAGCCGCTACCCCCCATGATGCCGATGAGCTTACCGCCCTGCTCGGCCAGGTTGATGTTCTGCAAACCGGCCCGGCCCGATTTGAAGTGATAAAACACGTGCTCTGCCGTCAGGGTAACCTTGGCGGCATCCTCGCCCGTCAAAAACTTACTCACCACATCGCTGTAATAGATCGACTCTATTTTGCTGCCGCGAATGGTGCTGCCCGTGGGGAACACGTCTATCTTCCGGCTTTTCAGCGGAATGCTGTTGAGAAAAAGCTGCGTAATGCCCAGGTATTTGATGAAGTACGTCTCTATGTCGGGCAGTCGCAAAATGGCAATAAGGCCCGTCAGGTTTTTGGAGATAATACGCGGGCCAGGGTGTTTGATTTCGTCAGAACCTTCATCGATGATCAGTATGTTTTTCGATGCCAGCTCCTCAATATCCTGCCCCACAATGAATGCCTGCATGGCGCGCAAATCGCGCATGGGAATTTTTAGCGCTTCGCCAATGTAATAGATCAGGTTGCTTTGCCTTTCGGAGAGCACACCATCGGCAAACACCAACTCAATGATTTTGATTACCAGCACCACCTTCTGTTGCATGGTTAGCGCCTGGTTTACCTTTTTGGCAATCTGCATGATCTGCGCCCAGTCGTCTACAAACTGAAGCGTTTCTTCATCTACATTGGAAAGGTCGGCCGTGGCGTAACGCTTGTTCTCTTTGCAAAACGCATCGAACAAGCCCAGATAGTAGCGGGTAGCATCCTGGCTCAGGTGCAGCGACAGGAAATCCTTGATGTTCTGCCGCTCATCGTCTGTAATGCGCTCCTTGGCAACGATGGCAAACAACTGCACAATGGCTTTCAAAAGTTCTTCACTCATCGGCTAAGCAGAACGGGTAATTTGCGGTTTAAAATAGGTAAAAATAGAGTCTCTACGCCAAAATTGTCGCCAATTAAATTACAACGGCAACGGAAGGCGTTATTCGGTTCGCCCGATTTTCTAGTTACCATCTTTTCTGTTTTCTTTGTTAACCAACCCATGCTTATGAACCGATCATTTTCAATGTTTGCTGTCTGCCTTTTCGCTGTTAGTTCTGTTCTGGCCCAAAACTCTATACTCTGGGAGGTTTCGGGCAACGGCCTCGCACAACCTTCATACCTCATGGGTACCCTGAAGTTCATAGGGGAAAAGGAGTACTACCTTCCGCCCAACGTGCCTGCGCTGATGAAGCAGTGCAAAACGTTTGCCATTGAAGACGAAGTGGACCACCATGCCCAACACGAACTGAACAAAGCCATCCATTTCTCCAAAGGACAGTCGCTGGCGAGCGTGCTGTCCGAATCGGATTATAACAACCTGAAGCAACTGTTCAGTAAAGAGTTTAAAGTGAACAGTAAAGTGTTCGAAAAACGATATGCTCATATCAAGCCTTTGCCGCTGTCTATCCTGATGACGCGGCTTTCGCTGGGCGAGAAGGTGAAGTTTTACGACATCGAATTGCTGCGGTTAGCCAAAGACCTTAATCTTACCACCTACAGCTTGGAATCGGTTGAACGCGAAGCCGAGGCGCTGAACAAATTCCCGATGGAAGACCAGGCCAGGGCACTGGCTCATTCCGTGGCTAACTTCCGTCAGCAGAAAGAAGAGTTTCGCAAACTGATGGCCGGCTACCCTAAAGGCGACCTGCACGAAATGTTTGAGTACACCCTGCACCCCACCGAGAACAACCCGGTTTTTCTGGAGGAATTTTACTTCAGGCGCAACGAAGAATGGCTACCTAAAATGGAGAAGATGATGAAAGAGGCGCCCTCTTTTTTGGCCATTGGGCTATCGCACCTGGAGGGTCAGCGGGGCCTTTTGGAACTGCTGCGGACAAAAGGCTATGTACTCAAAGCCATCGCGGTACAATAAGCTCCCTACCCAATTCTTCGCGTAACCAGCTCGGTAAGCACTAAGAGACCCTCGCGAAGGTATTCGTCTTCCATGGTGAGGTCGTCAACCATAACGCCCTCCTTACCTGTTACTTTGGTCCCCAATTTATCGTTGGCAGCTTTGCGCTCCTGCGCGGCCTCCATCTCTTTCCTGCGCCTGGCCTCGTTCAGTGAAATGCGCGTTTCTGTCAGGTTCTTTTTCAACTCGTCCGTTTCGGAGATATACTTCTTCAGGCTGGCGTCCATTTTTGTTCGGTCCAGGTAAGACTTGTTCAACTCGCTGATGGTCCTGTTATCCACACTGGCCGTTTTCTGGAAAGACGTGCTGCGGATAACATCCCACGGCAAGGCGTTGGGGTTAGCACTTTCCCCATATTGATCACTCGACAGGGCCGAGGGCAATTGAATATCGGGGGTTACGCCCTTGTGCTGTGTACTGCTGCCCGCCACGCGATAAAACTTCTGAAAAGTGATTTTCAGCTCGCCTACAGGTTCTTTGTCGTTGATAAATCTTTTCAGATCCAGCACGGATTGCACGGTGCCTTTACCGAAGGTAGACTCACCCACAATCACGCCTCTTTGGTAATCCTGAATGGCGCCTGCAAAAATCTCGGAAGCAGACGCGCTGAACCGGTTGGTGAGCACCACCAGCGGCCCGCTATACAGAACGCTGTTGTCTTCGTCTTGAAAAACCTGCACGCGGTTATCCGAACCTTTCACCTGCACCACCGGGCCGTTTTTGATAAACAAACCTGTGAGGTCAATGGCCTCTGCCAGCGAACCACCACCATTGTTACGCAGGTCCATTACTATACCATCTACGCCTTCTTTCTGCAGTTCCTGAATCAATTTCTTTACATCGCGGGTAGTACTGCGGTAATCCGGGTCGCCTTTCTGGTAGGCATCGAAGTCCATATAGAAACTCGGCAGCGATACAACCCCCAACTTCAGGTTGCGCCCGTTGGCCTGGTAGTTTATCACCTCTTTCTTGGCCGACTGGTCTTCCAGCTTAATCTTATCGCGCACCAGCACAATTTCCCTGGCCGGGCCATTCACCCCAAATTCGGCAGGCAGAATAGAAAGACGCACGGTTGTTCCTTTCGGCCCTTTTATCAATTTCACCACCTCGTCCAGGCGCCAGCCAACCACGTCCACCATTTCGCCATCCACACCTTGTGCCACGCCAATGATCAGGTCGTTCACGTGAATTTTATCCGATTTCTCTGCGGGCCCACCAGGTAAAATGCGCGCCACTTTGGTGAAGTCGTTCTCGGATTGCAGTGAGGCGCCAATACCTTCCAGCGAGAGGCTCATTTCCTGCTTAAACAGACTGGTAGCTTTGGGCGACAAGTAGTTGGTGTGTGGATCGTACGCCTCAGTAATGGCGTTCATATACAGGCTGAAGATATCTTCGCTGTTGAACTGACTTAGGCTTTTGGCAAAACGTTCATACCGCTTTTTGATGGTATCCTTTATTTCGTCCGGCTTTTTGTTGGCCAGCTTTAGCGCAAGCCATTGGCTCTTGATGATCTTCCTCCACAGATCGTTTAGCTCCTGTTCATTTTTTGCCCACGGAGCATGGTTACGGTCGGTATCGTAATACTCGTCTGCCGTAAAATCAAACTCCTCATTGATTAACTGTTTTAATACGAAATCCATCCGGTTTTCTGAGCGCATTTTGAAGACCTTGTAAATTTCGTAGGCCGGGGTAACGTTTTCGTTGCGCGTAAGGTCGTCAATGTTGTACCTAAATTTTTCGAAGGTCGCGATGTCGCTTGCCAAAAAGTACGAACGGCTATTGTCCAGCGAGCCAATGTAGGCATCGAGAATGGCCGAAGAGAGCGAATCGTTCAGTTGAATTTTGCGATAGTGGTTGTTATCGAGGATGTAGGAAACCACCCTGGCCTCCTTGCCATAAACGGTCTTGGGCTTAAGTTCTACAGTATCCTTTGGGGCTGCGGTGGCAACAGCGGCCAACAAACACGCACCCAAAAACATCCACACACCGAATCGCTTCATCATAATTTCAATTGATTTCTAAATTCTAAACGCAAAAAACCCGCGAAAGATTTATCCAAAATCAGGCCACCTTCTCTGCGTCCAGTTCTTCAAGGAACTTCTGGGCCTGTTCAACTGTCTGGAATTCATAACTTTGCTTACCCGTTAAGCCAGAGTGGATTTCAATCTTCACCAAGTCGATATTTTTCGTGTTGCGGGCAAATTTGGGTTTCACATTCTTATAATCGTCACTCTGTTTGCGTGATATTCTGAATTGCGTGGCCCTTACGTTTTTGCAGTACGAGCATTGATAATGTTTCAATAGTTCTTTGGGCGATTCATCTTCGTAACGTTCTACAATTTCTTCGCGCCTTACCTTCATAGTATAGAACCCACAGTTATTACATCGCAGCGCGGTCAGGTGTCCCCAATATTTCTCAATCTTTACATCGCCCGTTTTTTCATCCATCCACACATCGTAGTCGATAGAGAAAATGTTTTCTTCTGCCTGCATGCCCTCATCCAGGTGCACATCTTCTTCATCTTCGCTCAACAGGCGCATTTTGTTTCCGGTAGCCGGATTAACGCGTGGCATGTAACGCCATTTGCGCAGCTTCTTATTCAACTGGGTAGGGTAATAATAATCCAGCACCAGGGTGGCCACATAGCCAACCAGCGTGGCACCAGCCAGCGAAATGAAAATACGCACAAAAAACCAAACACCAATATCACCTACCTTTCCGGCCGCGTAGAGGTTGATGAACATGGCTACCCCCAGCCCAAAGCTGTAGAAGGTATATTTGTACCACTTGATCTCGTTGGCATTAATGAAGTCGTGCTTCTCTTTGAAATCGCGGATAGACGCAACCCGCAGTTGGTGGATCAGGTAAATGATGATGCCGATGGCAAACATGATGATACCACCCACTACCATTGCATTATGCCAGGCATCCAGGAAACTGTTCTGAACCTCCATAGTTTAGTTTAAAAGTTGATGATCTTATTTGTGCTAAAGTAAATATATTTATCGATTAATTGCGCCCAAAAAGGCCGCCCGCCATGAAACGAAAGTTGTTCAAGATTCTTGCGCGTTTAAACAAGTTGGTACTGCCTAGTTACGGCCAGCGCGACCTTTCCAAACTGTCGAAGATCGACAAAGCCATTGTGGCTTACCGCTATTGGGTTACCTGGAATAGCCTGGAATAAAATTTTGATTTGTGAAGGGAATTGTGCAAAATTACACTGGAAATCGGTGTTTTTGAGCTATTTAGCAAAAGTAAGTGCAAAATTGCACTAATAAACTTTGATTTTAGATTTATAATTAGATATACTTGTGTAATAATACACAGGTATATGACTGACTACGAGCGCAAAAAAATTGAATTAGAACTGAAGAATTTCACCTCGAGGAACTTTGTAAGGCCCAACGACTGCCGCAACCTCGACCAGATACGCTTCTATGTGAAAGAGCTCTGTGCAAAAATTCAGGAGTATGAAACCACCTTTAACTACGTGCCCCAGTGGGCCTATTCGCTGCTGGCGCAGTACAACCTGGTGCAGAACAAAATGATTCTGGTGGAATTTAAAAACGCATACCGCTAAGCGTGGGAAATGAAATACATCCCCTCCCCCATACCGATTCAGTACAACTACATGTACAGCGCTACTGCTAATAAATCGGGGCGCATGCAATACCATAAAGTGCGGCCAGGGCACAGCAAGCTGCGCATCAGCCGCACCGAGTTTATCAAAGCCTATAACGACTACCCCATTCTGGCCATCAAACCCATTCAGCAGAAGGGTCAGGAAGCGGTGTTCGAACTCGAATTTTTCGTTTAACGATCAGCTGTTTACAATCTTAGCCAGGTTGGCAGGCGAGTACCCCACCGACTTAATCGTCTTGTTATCGCTGGTGCGATAGACCAGCCACTTGCCATCGGCATGTTGATAATAGCAATCCGTGCCGTCTTTCTCTTTGTAAAACTGCACCGTTCGCCTGGCCTCCTCTTCGGTTTGGCAGGCTTTGCTCATGTTCGAGCGTTGCACCTCTTCGAACAACGCCTTGAACTTATCGCCCAGGCCAAACTCCAACACCGCGCCCGATAGCACATACTGAATATCTGCCAGGGCATCGGCCACAGCCACAATGTCTTTCTCTAAAATGGCCACCTCCAGTTCTTTCAATTCTTCCGCAATCAATGCCACCCGCAGCTTGCATCGGTTTTCATCGGGAATGGTGGGCTTGGGTAAAATGGGGTGTTTAAAGGTGCGATGGAATTCTGCTACCAGTTCTAATGAATCGGGGCTCTTCATGTGTTGTGTTTAAACCAAAACTTAAAAGAAAGAAAATCCCGCCACATTTCGAAAGTTCGCAAGCATGAACGCCCGCTACGATCTAAAAATCGTGAGCGAATGCCCTGCATGGGTCGCACCGCCAATTGATTTCTTCTATCTTTGGCCCCGACTTTTAAATAAGCGTATGGCAGTATGAAACGATTTGTGGATGAGTTGAAGTGGCGCGGCATGATACACGACATGATGCCGGGCACCGAAGAGCAACTGAACAAAGAAATGACGCGCGGCTACATTGGCTTCGACCCAACGGCCGACTCTTTGCACATCGGCAACCTGGTGCAGATCATGACGTTGGTACATTTTCAGCAATGTGGTCATCAGCCTTATGCCCTGGTGGGCGGAGCCACCGGCATGGTGGGCGATCCTTCGGGCAAATCAGCAGAGCGAAATCTATTATCTGAAGATATTCTGCAACACAACCAGGCGTGTGTAAAAAAGCAGTTGGAGAAGTTTCTCGACTTTACCGGCACCAACGCGGCCCAGATGGTAAACAACTACGACTGGTTCAAGGACTTTGGCTTCCTCGATTTTATCCGCGATGTGGGTAAACACATTACTGTGAACTACATGATGGCGAAAGACTCCGTGAAGAAACGCCTGAGTGGCGAAGAGCGCGAGGGCATGTCGTTTACAGAATTCAGCTATCAATTGGTGCAAGGCTACGATTTCTACTACCTGTGGAAGAACCACAACATGAAACTGCAGATGGGCGGCTCAGACCAGTGGGGAAATATCGTTACCGGAACCGAGCTTATCCGAAGAAAAGGAAACGGTGAAGCCTTTGCGTTAACCACACCCCTCATCAAAAAAGCCGATGGCACCAAGTTTGGCAAGAGCGAGCAAGGGAACGTTTGGCTCGATCCGAAAAAGACATCGCCTTACCGGTTTTATCAGTACTGGCTAAACTCCAGCGATGAAGATGCAGCCAATTTCATCAAAATATTTACGCTGCGCGCAGAAGAAGAAATCAACGCGCTGATTGCCGAACATGCGCAGGCCCCCCATTTGCGCAAGTTGCAGCAGGAGTTAGGCAAGGATATCACCACACGCGTTCACTCGCAGGCCGATTATGAGGCGGCAGTGAAAGCCTCGGCCATACTCTTTGGCAGCTCGGTAACCGAAGATTTGCAGGCCCTGGATGAAGATACGCTGCTGGCGGTGTTCGAGGGCGTTCCGCAGGTAACAATTGGTGCCAGCACGTTGCGCGAAGCAGCCAACGTAACCGACCTGCTGTCGGAGGCCACCCAAGGAATCATTTTTCCCTCGAAGGGAGAGGCGCGCAAAATGATTCAGGCTGGCGGGGTGAGCATTAACAAGATAAAACTGGAAGACCCTTTTCAAAAACCGGCTTTCAGCCTGCTGCAAAACCGGTACCTGCTGGCGCAGAAAGGCAAGAAGAACTATTTTCTGATTACCGTGAAGGACTAACCTTTTATTTGGTTTTTAGCACAAACACAACCTTGCCCTTGGAGCGCTCGGGCGTTTGGCCTCCAGACGTGCGGATGAGCGAGTTTTTGCGAATCTCTTCCTTCAGGAGTTGCTCTGCGCGGGGGCTGAGGCCGCGTTCGATGGTGGTAATGCCAATGATTTCACCCTCCGAGTCGCATTCAATTTCGAAAACAATACGCCCATCTTCATTGTCGGGTAACCCGGGTATTTTTGGATTATCCGCCCAGGCCCAGCCCGACATTTGCAGGCTCAACCCATCGCCTCCACCGCCTCCACCCTGCTTGCCATAAAGCGCTTTGGCATCTAAAGAACCTTCGGGGTTGCCTTTGTCGCCCGTTTTGTTTTTATCATCGCCCTGGCTTTGCGTGCTCTCGGTATTGGCTTTGGTTTCGGTTGCAGCAGATGTTTTGGTTTCCTCCGATTTCTTCGGTTCTTCCTTCTTTACCTCTTCTTTTGGTTTTTCTGTTTCTTTTGGTTTCACTACTTCCTCTTTCGGCTTTTCTTCCTTCACCGCCACCACGCTCTCTTGCTCAGAAACTATGGTTTCCTGCTGGGGTGCCTGCTGCTCGGTAACTTCCGGAGCCGCCTCTACTTCTTCCGTTTGTTCGTCTGTCTGCTCGGAGGCAGGAGGCGTTTCGGGCTGAATGTCGCCACTTCCCTGGTCATCCAAGCCAAAATTCAGTTCAATGCCAAACTCTGGCAAGGGCGGATTCGGTGCCCGCCATGCCATGATGAACAAGAACAGCAGCAACAAGGCCGCATGAATACCCAACGAGGTAATCAAGCCTATGTTTCGGTTGCGCTGCTCCCGGGTGGACATGCTTTATTTGGGTTTGGTAGCGATGGATACTTTGGCTTCGAGTGAGGTAGCAATGCCGGCCACATAAACCATTTCGCGGGTAGGTACCGATTCGTCTATGTGCAATACCACCACTCCGTTGGGGCCTGCCAGTTTGCTCTTCAGCTCCCCTTCCAGCGTGGCCTTGGTTACTTTGCGCTCGTTCACAAAAAACTGCAAGTCTTTAGTAACCGTTACCGATACCTTTTGCACTTCGATGGTGCTGGCCTTGCTGGTGGGCAAATTAACCGGCAAACCCGAAGGTGTAATGAACGAAGAGGTGAGCATAAAAAAGATCAGCAACAGAAAGATCAGGTCAGTCATGGAAGCCATGCTGAAAGCGGCATCAACTCTGTTGCGCGATTGTAAATTCATAAGTCGCTGTTTAGATGCAACAACACCTTTATTTCCATAAAAGTTACCGGGGTTCCTGCAAAAGGTCTATGAACTCGATGGAGCTATACTCCATTTTGTGGATGACCTTTGATACCCTGGTGACCAGGTAGTTGTAGCCCAGGTAGGCAATGATGCCCACAATCAACCCGGCAACGGTTGTTACCATGGCCGTGTAAATACCATCGGCCAGCAGTTTGGGGCTAACTGAGCCCTCTTCCTGCGCAATGGCAATAAAGGCCGACACCATACCGATAACGGTTCCCAGAAAACCCATCATAGGGGCTGCACCCGCCACGGTGGCCAGAATCGACAGGTTTCTTTCGAGCTTGAATATTTCAATTTTGCCCACGTTCTCAATGGCTGCCTCTATATTCTTCAGCGGGCTGCCAATGCGCGATACACCTTTCTCAATCATGCGGGCAATGGGGCTATCGAACTGGGCGCAGAGTATTTTGGCTCCGTTGATATCGCCCTTCAATACGCACTCTTTTATTTTAGCCATGAACTCCTCAGGACTTTGGTTAGCCCTGTTGATGGTGAGTACACGCTCTACAAAAATGTAGATGGCCACGAACGAACAAAGTACGATGGGTATCATCAAGGGGCCGCCCGCCATGGCCAGGTCCCAAAAGGAAATGGCTTCCGCGGGGGCCGTCTCCGGAGTAATGATCTGAGCTAACATCATGTCTTCAAAAATTTAGTCGCAAAAAATCAAAAAACGAACCAAAATACGAAGGCAGTGCAGCTCAATAGCGAATTACCCACACTTCGTTGCCATAGTCGGCTTTCACCCCATCGGCATTGGCCTGAGCCAGCGCAAACGTTTCATGGTCGGCAATGGCTATGCGGTGAAACTTGTGTTTGCCAAACGGAGGAATAATCTTGGTACTGATGCCTTGTGCGCTGAGCTTTTTGGCGTAGTCCATCACCAGGTCGCCATCCACGGCACTCGATATCACCACGTAGTAACGATTGGTGCGCTCTGAAAGTGTTTCGATGGTGCCTTCTTTCGGTGTTGCGTTGGCTGCAGCCTCCGCTTCCCTGCGTTTACGCTCTTCTTCTTCGCGGGCAAGTCTGGCTTCCTCCTCGCGCTTCTTGCGGTCTGCTTCTTCCTTTTGCTTGGCTAATAACTCCTGACGCTCTTTTTCTTTCTGAGGTTTGTAGACAAACTGATAGATGAGAATGCCGGCTACTACTACCACCAAAGCAATAACTACCGTGATGATGGTAGTGGCATTCGATTTGGGTTCTTCGGAGTAGCTGTAAGAAGGTTTGTAGGTGGGCCTGGGTTCTTCCTGTGGGGCAGCGGTGCTGCTCTCAGCCGCCTGGTAGGTTGATTCCTGCGCAACAGGTTCTGATGATTCCTGTGGCGTTTCTGCTGACGCCTGCTCTTCCCGGGGCGTATCTAAGGGTTTGTAGTCGATATCAGGAAGACCGAAGTTATCGGCATCGTTTACATTCTCCATGTTGTCCTGAGAAGGATCCTCGGAAGGTTTTTTGCGTTTTGCCATGGTTTGGTGTTATGAGGGTGTTATCACAAAATTAATCCAATTTATAAAAAAACTGCCATTTCGCTCAGAAACTCCAGCTTATCCCACCTGTAACCTGCAGTCCCCTAACAGGGTAGTTCAGGTACAGCGGGTAGTTGGCGCTCAACAAATTGCTGCCCTCCACAAAGCAGGAGAAATCCTTCGACACGAAATACCTTGCCTTCACATTCAGATCGATGGCAGCGTCCAGTGTTTCAGCCCGACCGAGTGCTTCGTTCCATGCCTTCATACCCCCCAGCGCCACCACGTTGGCATGCAGTTGAATTTTGCTGAACAGGTTGAAGTAAGAATAGGCTGCAACCTTGTAGACCGGGCGGTGCCACGCCTCGGCTTGTGTATCCATAGAGTAACCATAATATTCGCCACGCATCTTCAGCGAAGCCCGGTTGGTTCGTTCAAAGCCCCACTCCGCAAAAGCGGTGGTTCGGGTAGTATTGTCGTACACTATATCAAACTTCTCGGTGCGTTCGGCATTGTTGATATAAAAGTAAAGGTGTTGGTAGGAAGCAACAGATCCACCCAACTGGAATGAAAGACTGGTACCTACTCGCCCCGCCAGCCCGGCAGAGAAATCTAACTGCTTGTTGCTATGGAATATATCCAGGTTTGCATTCACCCAATTATTTTCGCGCGCCAGGCGGTGCAACGATACCTCTTCCATGTCGCCCTTCAGGTGGGCAAAGGCCTGCACCGTTTTACCCAGTTGGTATGCTGCCGTAATGTTGGGGTAAAGATGCAAATCGCTGCCTTCGCCTATTGTATCATTTTCGTAGGCAAATAAAAGTCCAGCCGTTAACGTAAGTTTTTCTATCGGGTTAAACCTAAAGGCTGGTGCCACGCGCAGCAAACTGCGGGGTTTGGCCTCCACTAATGAATCCTTGCGGGCGAGCAATCTGTACGAACCTTCCATCAGCAGGAATTTCTTTTCACCCAGCAGGTAGTCGCTGTTAAAATCCAGGCCTGCCACACTTTCGGCTGCGCGGTAATAGTCGTCCAGGTAGCTGAAGTTGCCGCCCAAACGGAAGTTGAAATCGCCAGGCTTCACGTTTTCAAGTTGTCCACCTATGGAAACAATGTGGTACATCTGGCGCAAGGTGTCGCGTTTTACCTCGCGTGTAGAGGGCTGGTATCCGTAAAAGTGGGTGGCTATGTTTTCGTAGCCTGCCTGCAGCCCGGCTGCCAGCACTTTATTGAAACCTTTGGTGAATAAATTCACATGGGTGTTGCCGCTGGCCGAATTGGCCCCGCCCACCGGCCCCTTACCAAAACTGCGATGGAGGAAATCGGCACCATAGTAACGGGTTTCGTTCCGTTTGGAAGTGAGAGAGGCCGCCAAAAAGGGCGATACAAAGTTTCCAAACCCGGCACTCACGTAGCCGCCATTGATTTTCTGTAACTCTTCGGCTTTGAGTCGCAGCGGCCTGATTGTTGGCTGGAAATCGGGTGTGCTGAACCTGAAGTTCTTGAAATCGTAGGTCATTTCCGGCACAATGGGTTCTGCCGGTCGCGGAGGTATCTTTTCAAAATTACGGTTGGCCTTTGGCAAGGTAATCTGGCGTTCCTTCACAATTTCAATTTCCACGCTTTCAATCTCGCCTCCCTCCTCCCACTTCTCCTGGGCATGCAACGATGAAAAACTCAGGCAGACCATCCCTAGCGCGAGCGCGGGGAAAAGCAGATATGTTGTGTCTCCCTTCATTGGTTATTGGTGGTGTCTTTTTCAACCTGCTGCTGAAGTTCGCTGTCTAATTTTTTCAGCTTCTCCGCTGCCAGGTCGCGAATGTGTATCAAAGGAAAATTGTTGTCGATAATGGATTTTAGCGTTGCGCGCGCCTGAAAGTTATCGCCCATAGCCAGGTAATTATCGGCCAACAGCAGAAAAGCCCTGCCTACCCATTCCTGATAAGCGGCAAAATCGCTGATGAGGCTAAACAACGTTTCGTTGGATGTCTTATGGTCTTTCGACAGATAGAATAGTTCAGCTAGCAAATACTTGGCTTCAGCACCAAACTCATCGCGTGCGGTATTGAGGGTATTCAAAAACTCATCTTTCGCAGTTTCATAATCGCCACGGGCCATGGCCGTTTTACCTAAATACAACGAAGCCTTGTTTACCGCACCGGCATTGATGTTGCCCTTCTCCAGAATAATGCGCGCATACACATCGGCAGAGTCGTACTGGGCCAGCAGATAGTGCGACTCCATCAGTCCGCTCCAGGCCGTGTATTGTTCTTTCTTGTTATTCGACAAATGCACCAACCGCCCGAAGTAATTCACTGCTACATCAAAACGCCCTTTGCGGAACTCCAACTCCGCCACACGTGCCACCACCCGCGACAGCATGCTGAAGGCCGATTCATTCACCACCGTTAAGTACACCTCCAACGCCTTATCGTAATCCTTCAACCGGTAATATGATTCTGCCTGGTAATACCTGGCTTCTGCCAGGCGCGGACTTTCCGGGTAGGAACGTTGGTAGTCGGTAAATCGCTGAATGGCCCTGCCGTACTCCTGGTTGAAGAACAAATTGCTCGCAGTTTCAAATTCGATGGACTCAATGCCTTTTACATCGGGGTTGGCGTTCTTAAACCGAGCCAGGTAACCTTCAAATTCTGACGATCTGCCAGCCAACCCCAGGGCTTCCTGCAAAGGCAGCAGTGCATCTTTTACTACCGGGTGCGTTGGGTATTTGTCCACAACGGTCATATAGTCGTTGGCGGTTTTGTCGTACTCTTTCAGGTTATAGTAGGAGGCCGCTCTGCGCATGTAGGCGTAGGGCACAAACCGCGAAGATGCATTCGTTTCAATCACACGGCCATATCCGGTAACGGCCTGCGCATATTTACCTTGTTCGAAATCGAGCTGCGCCAGTTGGAAGTAAGCCTCTTCGCGGTAACCCGATTGAGGAAAGTTCTTCACCACCTGGGTCAAAGCGTCCTGCGCTTCGGCATATTTTCGCTGTATCCCCAAAATTACACCCGCCTGCAGGTGGGCATAGTCTTTATCGGGAGAAGCAGTTTGCAATACCTGCCGGTAGGTGGCCAACGCCTCGTTGTATTGCTTACTTACGTATTGGCAATCGGCCATTCTTAGCAAACCATCGGGGTAGTTGGCGTCTGTCTTTGCCGTTTTGTTTACAAACTCTCTGAAGTTAAATAATGCCCGATCGTATTGTTGCGTGTTGTAAAATGCGTAGCCCAATCCGTACCTGGTTTTTGCCAGCAAAGAAGCCGATACTATTGCGTTGGGAGACAAAAGTGTGGAATAGTGGTCGATGGCCAGTTCGTACCTGCGGCCGATGGAGTAAGCCTCTCCACACCAAAAGTGCGCCTCGGCCGCGAGCGCTCCATCAATGGGGTATTGCACCGACTTCTCCCACATGGCAATGGCCTCGGGGTAACGCTCCATGTTGAACAACTCGGTGCCTTTCAGATACGTTGCCTTTTGATAGGCCCTATCGAGAGAGGGGCCTCTCCTGCTCAGCGACTCAATGTATTCAATGGCTTTGTTGTAGTTATTGGCATTGATGTAAGCGTGCGAGAGAATTTCTTTTACCTCTGCCAGGCGGTCGCTGGTTGTGTAGGTGTTGATGAAATTCTCCAGTTCATCGATGGCCTGATCGGAACGCCCCAGATCGTAAGCAATTTTGGCGTATTGAAAGGAGGCTTCTTCCGCCAGCACCTTGTCGGCTTTAAATTTCCGAGCCATTTCAAAGCCCGTCAACGCCAGGGGTTTTTGGTTTGATTTCAGATACAAAGAGCCCAGGAAGTAAGACGAGTAGCTGGCCACACTGTCGGAACCCAACGCAGACCGCTTCAAATATTCGATGGCTGTTTCGTTTTGCTCCGCCTTCAGGGCCGAATAGCCTGCTCTGTACAGCACTGCACGGTCGGCCGACTTATGATTATCCAGATAAACCTGGTAACCTGGAAGTGCGGCTGTATAATCGCCTTTGCGGAAGTACACTTCAGAAGCGAGTAACGCTATTTCTTCTACCTGATTAACACCCTCACGGTTTTTCACTTGCTGGTAGTAGGCAATCAATTCATCGTTTTTACCCTGCTTGAAAAGTACCTGCGCAATATAAATGGGCACCACCGTGGCGTAAGCGGGGCTTAACTCTGCACGCTTCAAATCGATCAGCGCATTGGCATAGTCCTGCTGGCTATACTCGATGTAGCCCGCATAGTAGCTGGACGCAGGGCCGTAGTTTCCGCCTTGTGCTTTAATGAAGTTGAATTGATCCAGTGCTTCGCTCAGTTTCTTTTGGCTGAACAAACTGTAGGCCCAGCGGAAGTGCCCTGTGTTTTGTTGTTCGGCTGTGAGCAGCCGGAACTGTGTTTTAGAGAAATAAGTGATGGCCTTATTGTAGTTCTTTTGCTGGTAAAACAAAGAGGCCAACTCGAAGTACGCAGTGCCCGAACGAGGATGGTCGGGATAGCTGTGGATGAAGGTCTCCATCTGGCGCTCGCCATCGGCATGATACAAGTTAACGGCACAGAAAGCCGCCTGGTAGTCTGCTTCTGGTTTTCTAACATCGTTGGGATATTGCGCACTGAAACGCGCAAAAGCATTACGGGCCGCACCGTACTGCTGATGCGCCAGCAAGTCTACCCCGTGGCGAAACACTTCGTCAGCAGTTTGTACGTTCAATGGTTGCTGCGCTGCCACTTCTTCTACCGCCAACCAGACAGCAGCCAAGATCAAAATCCTCATCTGGGTCTTTTTCAAAAAACCTTTTATGTAGAAAAAAATTGCGGAACTCAGTCTAAAAAAATTGCCCATGCCAAAAAATAGAAGTGCATGGACTCAAAGCTAATCAAATATTACCGATTATCCACCCGCAGTGTTAACGAATGGCAAGTGCCATCTGCTCACTACAGGATCAATTGAAACACCAACTCTCTCAAAATCTGTCCTTCATCGACACTGCCCGTATCCACCCCCTTTAATTTCAAGTCGGCCGTTTTAAGCAGGTGTATATTTTCCAGCAATTTCAACGTTCCGTAATGGCGTAAAGCAACACTATAGTCTTTAGCAGCAAAAGGATTGATTTTTAGCGCACTAACCAGACCTCGCTCACTTTTATCTGTAAGATTGGAAGCCGCCAACAGCTTGCTGAAAAACGAGTATAAGAAAGCCACCACGGGTATTACCGGGTTCTTCTTGGTGTTGCTTTCGAAGTAGTGAACAATTTTGGCCGCCTGCAAAGCATCTTTCATCACGAGTGCTTTCTGCAATTCGAAAATATTGTACTCACGGCTGATGCCCACCTGGGCCATCACCTTTTCTGCGGTAATGGTTTCGCCCTTCTCCGCGGCAATCAGCACCTTGTCGATTTCGTTGGCCAGCCGCTTCAGGTCGTTACCCACGTATTCGCATAATATCCGCGTTGCCTCTTCATCCAGCTTTGCTCCTTTTGCCTTCACATACTCTTGCACAAAGGTGGGAAGCTGATTTTCGTAGGGCTTCTTAAACGTAGCCGACACCGCCAGTTGATCGATTTTCTTTCCCAACTCGCGCCTCTTATCGAGTGTTTTGTGCTTGTGGCACAACACCAGTATGGTGGAGGGCACGGGGCGCGCCAGGTAATCCAACAGCAACCTGGCACCGGTATCTTTCTGAAGATCGGGAATGTCCTGGGCTTCGCGCACAATCACCACCTGTCGCTCGGCCATCATGGGGAAACGCCTGGCGTGCGTCAATATCTGGTTCATCAACACATCTTTTCCATACACAATCACCTGGTTGAACCCCTTTTCTGACTCGCTTAAAGCATGTTCCTCGATGTAGTTGGAAATCAAATCAATGTAATAGGTTTCTTCGCCCTGCAGCATGTACACCGGGGCATACTTCCCCGCTTTCAGGCTGGTAAGAATTTCTTTGGCAGCAGCATCCATGATCGTTAGTACACTCTTTTCTTATCCTTTAACTGGAAGGCGCTGATCGTTCCCACGATAAATCCCGCCAGGTGCGACTCCCACGAAATGCGGGGATCTATGGGCAAAACTCCATAAAAAATTCCACCGTAGGAAAGGATCACCACAATAGAAATGAACAACGAGACGAAATCTTTACGCAGCAAGCCAAAGAATATCAGAAAGGCTGACAATCCGTAAATGAGCCCACTGGCCCCTATGTGAAAACTGAGGCGCGTGCTAAACAGCCATACAATGATGTTGGTAATGAAATAACATCGCAGAAACACCCGGTGTGCTATCTGCTGGTAGAAGAAAAAAAGTGTAGAACCCAAAAACAACAACGGAAAGGTGTTGGAAAGAAGGTGTTGCAGATTGCCATGCACCATGGGGGCCGTGAAAATACCCACCAACCCCCACCCGGTTCGGGGCAATATTCCCAAAAATGCAAGGTCGATGTTATACAGCAGTTGAATGGTAAAAACCAACCACATGAGGAACACCAGCCGAAAGGGAACAATGGCGCTGCTGAAAAAAGATAGTCTTGGGCGCACCAATTTATTGAGCCGGGTTTTGAATCATAGGCAGGTTGACGTAACGGGCTTCTTCGTGGCCTATGGAGTTGAGTCCCAGTAGCCCACCCGATGAAGAAGCTATCTTCAACGCCAGGTCTTTCAGGCTGCCATAAAACTCGGTGGCAAAGGTTTTACTGAGTTTAGGGAAAATTTCATTCAACATCGTTAACTCTTCAATTATCAATGGGTTGCGTTGCGTTGCTTCAACCGGAAAACTCTGCAGCACAATTTTCAACTTGTCTTCAAAATCTTCGCCCACCAGTTGGTAGAATTCCATCAGGCTGGCCTTCGACTTGTTGGCCTTTTTACGTGCCACCTGTATGGCCTCTTGTATTTCCTTGCGATCGATGTTGTTATCGGCCCCTGCAATCAGTATGCAGGTAAGCAGCGGTGCCCGCAACATCCGCTCCATTTCGGCATCTGTTAAGTTATCGAAGGCAGGTATCATAGGCAGTTACAATTTCAGAGCCTATAAAAGTCTTGATAAAATGGTAATTTTGAAACAGTTGCGGATGTTAATTTGTAGCCCTAATTTACTGCATGTACGAAAAAGACCCCGTTCGAATTTTTGTTGTAGAAGACGACCCCGCCTACACGAAATTTCTTCGCTTTGTGCTGGATCTGAATCCGGACTTTGAGGTGGATTTTTTCTCAAGTGGCAAAGAATGCCTGGCCCAGCTTCATAAAAAACCGTCCGTTATCACGCTGGATTACTCCCTACCCGACATGGAGGGGGAAAAAGTGCTGAAGGCCATCCTGGAGTTCGATCCGTCCATCAGTGTGATCATCATATCCGCACAAGAAAAAATTGGTACCGCTGTGGGGCTGCTGAAAGCGGGTGCGTTCGACTACATCAGCAAAGATGAGGAGGCAAAAGACAGAATTCTGAATTCCATCAATAACGCCAGAAAGAAGTCATCGCTCATCAAAGAAATAGATTGGCTGAAGCAGGAAATATCTACCAAGTACGAGTTTGAAAAGAGCATCATCGGAACCAGCCCCGCCATCAAAAAAATATTCTCGCTGCTCGAAAAGGCCGTGAAGACCAACATCACGGTTTCCATTACCGGAGAAACCGGCACGGGCAAAGAACTGGTAGCCAAGGCCATTCATTACAACTCCAAACAAAAAAACAAACCCTTTGTGGCCGTGAATGTGGCCGCCATTCCGCGAGAATTGATTGAGAGCGAGTTGTTCGGCCACGAGAAGGGCGCATTTACCGGTGCCGTAAACAGACGCATAGGTAAGTTTGAAGAGGCCGAAGGCGGCACGCTGTTTCTGGATGAAATTGGCGAAATGGAATTGAACCTGCAGGCCAAACTGTTGCGGGTATTGCAAGAGAAAGAAGTTACCCGCATTGGTGGCAAAGAAGCCATTAAGTTAGATGTACGGATTGTAGCGGCCACGCACCGAAACCTGATGGAAGAAGTAAAGAACGGGCGCTTCCGCGAAGACCTGTACTACCGGTTGCTGGGCTTGCCTATACACCTGCCCCCCCTTCGCGAACGCGGGCAGGACACCCTGCTGATTGCGAAATTCTTCCTCGACCAGTTTACTCGCGAAAACAAACTCCCCAAAATCAAAATAAGCCAGGAGGCGCAGGAGAAATTGCTGCAATATCCTTTCCCGGGCAACGTACGCGAACTGAAATCAGTAATAGAATTGGCAGCGGTTATGTGCGATGACAACGAAATCAAAGGCAATGACATATCGTTCAATAGTCTAAACGGAGACCAGGCATTTCTGATGAAGGAAATGACATTGGAAGAATTTACCTACCGGCTGATACGGACCTACCTGAACCGCTACGACAACAACGTGATGGAGGTAGCCAAGCGGCTAGGCATTGGCAAATCGTCTATTTACCGATACCTGAAAGACATGGAAGCAGCCGGCATTTGACGGTGAAAGCATGAAGAAACTTACCGACTATGTTAAAAAAGGGCGCTTCTACCAATCGGTTGTAGAAGATGGTTCAGACATCATCTTTGTGGTGGACTACAGCGGCCAAATTCTCTACCACAACAACTCCGTTGAAGAGGTATTGGGCTACAAACGCAACAAACTGGTGGGTCGGCTCTTTTTCGATTTCATACTTCCCGACTCGCTGCCGCAGTTTAAGCGCAATTACTTACAAAGCCTCCGAAAGCCCTACAACGAGGGTGTAGAATTTCAATTTCTTTGTTCAGATCAAACCTACAAGTATCTGGAGTTCAACTCCATTAATCTGAAACAGAAAGAAGGACTGGAGGGATTGATACTGGACTGCCGGGACATTACTGAGAGGAAACGAGATGCCGAGGAATTATTGCGCGCACAAAAGGCAAAGGAACAGTTTCTGGCCAACATCAGCCATGAAATCCGCACACCGATCAACGGCATTGCCGGCATGGCCGCCCTTTTGAGCAAAGATGCTTCGCCCGAAGAAAAGCTGGTTTACCTGAACGCCATCCGCAGTGCAGCCGATAATCTGAAAGTGATCATCAACGATATTCTCGACCTGGCCTCCATCGAATCGGGTAAGTTGAAGTTTGAAAAAATCGGTTTTGTGCTGGAAGACCTGTTGTTGTCACTTATCGATACGTTTACGGTACAAGTAAAGGAGAAAGGTCTGGAATTGCAGTTAGACCTCGACCCCTCTGCAGAAGTGATTCTGATTGGTGACCCGGTGCGCTTGAACCAAATATTGATCAACCTGATTAGCAATGCCATCAAGTTTACACACGTAGGCACTATTCAGGTAAAATGTGCTGCCAAAAAAACGGGCAAGAAGAAAGCCACTATTCGCTTCGATATAGTGGACACCGGTATAGGCATACCACAAGATAAACTCTCCACCATTTTCGAAAGTTTTAGCCAGGCCGATGCCAGTGTAACCAGGAAATATGGTGGTACCGGCCTTGGCCTTACCATTGTAAAGCAGTTGGTTGAGTTGCAAAATGGAAATATTACTGTGGAAAGTGAGGAAGACAAAGGCTCGGTCTTCACTGTTTCTATTCCCTACGCATTAGGATCCACCGAGGACGTTACGCACGATGCTCTAACGGCCCAACAAACAGACTCCTACCGCAACACTTTCCAGAACCTGAAAGTATTATTGGTGGAGGACAACGACATTAACCGCCTATACGCCAACAGCATCTTAAAGAACTGGAACTGCTCCATAGAGATGGCTGAAAACGGTTATGTGGCGCTCGAGAAAATTAAGAATCAGCATTTTGACATTATCCTGATGGACGTGCAAATGCCGGTAATGGATGGATTTGAAACCACGAAGGCCATCCGTCAGAGTGAAGCACCCAAGAGCCAAACACCCATTATTGCATTAACTGCCAACGCTACGCGGGCGGATATTGAACGATGCCTAATGGCTGGTATGAACGATTGCGTGCCCAAACCATTCACCCCCGAAGACCTCTTCAGAATTCTGATCAAATATCATAACCCAGGTGCGAAGCAGACACCTGAACTGGTGGAGATGGTAGACCTAAGCTATTTGAAGCAAGTATCGAACAACAATGACTCGTTCATTCAGGAGATGATCGATACCTTCATTAAGTCTATCCCAAAATCCATTGACGACATCAAAACATCGGCTAGGGTGCGCGATTGGCAGCAGTTGGCGCGGGCATTGCATAAGATAAAACCATCGCTAGGTATGGTAGGTTTGAACAGCACCAAAGCGTTGGTGGTGGAGTTGGAGCAACAGGCCAAAAACAAGACCCCTCTAAAGTCTCTGCCCTTGCAGGTTAACAACCTGTGTAAGCAACTTCAGTTGGCCGTTAACCAACTGAAGCAGCTTTAATTTCTATTAAGTACTACCAGTTTCTTGTACGTTGCCTGACCTCCAGGCGTGGTAAAGATTACCAGGTACACACCATTCGGCAAACTGCCTATCTCCACTTCCCGCACGTTGTCAACCAGATTCGAGAAATCGCCTTCACGAACCACCACCCCGCGCTGATCAGCCATCTTCCAGGCAGTTCCCGCTGGCAATTCACCAGGCAGCTCCAGACGCACCGATTGTGATGCAGGGTTCGGGTAAAGCTTGATGTCGTTCAACCTTGCCCCCAGGGGCTCATCGTCTTGCACGCCTACAATAACGGCACCTCGTTTGTTGGGCGCATCAATCGATACGGCCTGGTATATCTCCCGGGTATTCTTGTTCTGAACAAATGCAACCATTTTAAGCAGGGCAGGTTTTACTACGGGCACATTAATTTCAACGGCTCCCCTATCGATTGTAGCCGGCTGACCGGCCGTCCAGGCATTGGTGAGTGTCAGGCCGTCTGGTCCATACAGCAGCTTTCTTACCACATTCAGATTACCGCCCACATTGGTCTCAATCAACGCGATGTTGACCAGCAACGGATCGGTATGGTCGTTCAAAGAACGAAGGGTTAATACCGGGTTGATGGTATTGTTCACATTCGTGGCGACCGTGTCGATTGTAACGATAAACTGAGGGTCCTCCAAAGACCTGCGGTCGATCTCAATCAGGTTCAGGTTTTGCAGGGTACCTGTGGGTGTTTTATTACCATCCATAATCGTGACTGGTGCACGCTGTACGCCCATGAACAGACCACGTGCAGCGGGGTCGATTGGGTTGCCAAGATTAAGCGGGCCTGCCTGCGGAATGCCCATGTGGTATTGAATATCAACAAAATCCTGAATGGATGCGGGGCGGTCGTACAAACTCAACTGGCTTAGTCCATTAATATATGAGTCTTCAAAAAGAGGAGCGCCTCCGCTGGGCGTGTAGGTGAAATGTTCAATCAATACGTTACGCGTCTTATCTCCTATAAACACGTTGTCAATGCCAAAGCCTTCAAATTGTCGCTCTACGGAACCGTCCAGTTCGCGCTCGTTGTCCTCATCGCTACCAAAGGCAACGCGGAATCGCACCTGATCGCGCTGTCCTAAGGGTATCATATCCAGGTTAAACATCGCAGTGCGCCACTCATAGTTCTGCGTGCCAACCTCCAATGTTTTTCCTGACCATCCGAAGTTACCCAGACTCTGATTACCCGGCCGCCCAAGGATATTGAGAGAATTGTACCAGTTAATTCCTTCGTTCCGGTTCGCACTCGACTCGGGAGGTCCAACTATTCGCCAATTCGCGCCACCATCTACCGAGTATTGCAGCACAGCACCATCGCGGTTTAGTTCCGTATCCGAAATGTAGTCCAACCTGATCATGGGGCGCGTCAGTTCCGACAGGTTGAAGCAGGGGCCGTTCAGAGCAGACGTTTCATTCTTGAAATAAGTATCCGGGTTCACATACCTTTCACTCTGGCCTGCTGGCGTGTTGATAGGATAAGGGTTAGTCACCACCCTGCGTCCTGTCCACCACGCACGTGCACCGGAGGACGCCCCATCTATGTAATTTCCGTCAGGCGAATTCCATATCCAACTGTAACGAACAGAATCGACTTCAAGTGCATTAATGTCGCGCTCTTTAAAAAGAGATTCGGGTACCCAGGCCCCATCGGTGGTTTCAAAATCCTCGAAGTAGGTTTGGCCTTGCTGCAATTCAACTTCTTTAAACGGCAGAATGCGCACCGTCCGTTGTTTTGTGTTCACGCACCCATCAGAAGTTTCAATGGTAAGCCTAACATTGAATGCACCGAACGATCCATAATTGTGCTGAGGCATTTCGTATTTTCCTATGGTAGATGGAGCTACAACAACATCGCCCGGGGCACCAACAATCGTAATACCATCACCAAAATCCCATCGGTAATTGGTTACTATAAAGAAATCGTTTGGCGTCTTATTCTCGAAATTCGTGAAGTCGTTTGTACAAATGCTCGTCCATGTAAAATCTACCCTGGGAACCGCACCGACTCTGACCAACTTACTACTATTTGCTGAACAACCCTGTTCGGTTGTAACCGTCAACACAATATTGTGTGTACGCGCTTCTCCAAAGTAGTGGCTGGGGTTCTGAATGTTGCTGAACGACTGGTCATCGAAATCCCAGTTCCAGGCCGTTATGGATGTTGTGAACGGTGTGGGTTGAATGGTAGATCCGTCATTAAACTGCACGGCATCCTCAATACAAGAGTTATCCGCAATAATGGTTGAAATCGGACTGGCAAAGATTCGAACCGGGTACTCTTTGAAGGTGATGGCATTAAAGGCATTCTTAAAAGTGTAGCGCACCAGGTAAGTGTCAGAAACCAGACCATCTGTATCAATGAAATAATCGCCACTCTGGAACACTACATTGATGGTATTTCCAAAGAGAATACCTGCAGTAGCCGTAAACCGGGTTTCTGGGGGCAAACCGGCTGAAACCACAGGGTTACCTACTAACTTCACCAGGCCCTGGTTGGCACAAAGTTCCCATTCTTGGGTGGCATTTAAGGTGGCTTTTTCGACTATAAAGTCAACGGATGTAACCGGGTTAATCAACACCACCTGCTCTTCAAAGTCGGTACAGCCAATCGCATCAGTGTACGTATAACGTATGGTATTAAGACCCAACTCAACAATAGCAGGGTCAAAGGTCACTTTATCAAATCCATCCCCTCCAATTGTTGTGGCTCCAATCACCGATTCCACTGGCGCAATGGTGAACACACCCCCTGCCTCCGTTCCACTCAGCACAATGGGCAACTGGTTCTCTGCCATTTGTGGCGGTGAGCCTGCAGGTAGACCAAAGAACGATACATTCACCACAGGCTGTACAGTTACCGTGGTACTTTGAGTCGATGTACTAAGCGGGCACACTGGATTGGTGCCGGGGGTGGCCACGCTAAACGTATAGGTTACAACCGAGGGAATATCGGGCACTGGATTTGTGTTGGTGAGCGCTCCCTCAGCTAACGTTCCGGATCCTGCAAATGAACCACCTGCTGCATAGGCGCCTCCGGATACATTTGTATAGGTCACGCTTTGAAGTGCAATCACCGCTCCTGAAGTAGGGCTATTTACGCTGATGTCGGGAGTATCTCCGCTACAAATGGCTGGCGTTAGATTTGTAATGGTAAATATCGGATTGGGATTGACAATAACGGAAACCGTTTGAGAAGTACTTGGTGTGCATGAACCGGTTAGTGCCTCAAGTTCGTATTGAACGGTAACAGGTGCGTTTGTATTGTTTGTGAGTATTTCTGTTATTTTTTGGCCATTCGTGAACAACAATCCGGCAGAAAGATTTCCAACAACAGCTCCATAAGCAACAGATTTTAGCCGTACTTGGCCGGCCGTTACTGGTGTACTCAAGGTAATATCCACCGGGCTGCCGGAGCAAATCTGTGGTGTGGTGTTGGCGGTTGTGAACGCAGGGGCAGGCAGCACCGTTACAGTGGTGCTTTGTGTTGCGACACTCAAAGGGCATTCGGGTGTTGTACCAGGTGTCGCTACTCTAAATGTGTAGGTAACAACAATTGGATTATTCGTAGCATTTACAAGGTTGCCTTCGGCCAGGGCGCCACCCGTTCCAAAAGATCCACCACCGGCATAGACTCCATTGGTGATGGACCCATAAGTTACATTCTGCAAGGTAATCACGGCACCGGAAGTAGGGCTGCTTACATTGATGGAGGGTGATGTTCCACTGCAAATCGTTGCCGTGGTGTTATTGATACCAAAGGTGGGATTCGGATTAACGGTAACTGTGCGAATGACCGATCCGCTGGGCGCGCAAGACCCTACAATGGCCTCAAACTCGTATTGTACCGTTACCGGAGCATTTGTGGTATTGAGCAGTGTCTCGGTTATTTTTTGCCCATTGGTGTATAAAGCGCCTGCTGCCAGTGTACCAGTCACCGCGCCATAATTCACAGACTTCAAACGAATTTGCGCACCAGTGACGGTAGTGTTAAGGGTGATATCTGTCTGACTACCTGAGCAGATTTGTGAAGTGGTGGGCGTAGCGGTGAAGCTTGGCGGAGGTAGTACATTTACTGTTATCGTTTGAGAGGGACTGAAGCAGTTATTCGCCACCGCTTGTACAGTGTAAATAACCTGGCCTGGGTTATTGGGATCGGATACGTTTAAGATGGTATTTATTGCGCCTGCAGGTACTGGGGCAAGTTGATCGGAAGCACCAACTATGTTTGTGCTTGCTACGGTCCATACATACTGGGTGCCTGTAACATTATTGGGATTGGACAAAGTAATTCCTGGAGACTGACCGTGGCAAATTGTGAAGGAGGTTCCATTGATACCTAAGGTGGGGGGCTCATAAAATACAAGCGAGATATCTTCAAAACTTGAACACACGCCATTAGTCTCAGTCCAGCGAACCAGATAATTTCCGTAAACTCCATTTATGGTTGCTGTTGTGGCGGGGCTTTGGAGATCGGAGAAATTCAAAACTCCTCCAATGGGCCCATTTTGAACAGTCCAAGTTCCATTACTAGTAACAACACTCTTAATTGCTAAAAGTGAATGTGTGATTCCACAGATATTGGCATCAACTCCTGCTTCAGCCATCACCGCAGGAGTAATGCGCAACGTAAATGTATCGGTGCCATCGGCACAACTGCCGTTGCCTCCCG
>CAYSCT010000005.1:158768-218476 GCA_964429845.1 uncultured Ohtaekwangia sp. | reverse complement strand
CGCTCTGGCACAACTCCGCATCACCACCCGCATCTACGATAACCGAAGGGGTAACAACCAGATCAAAAGCATCTACACCATCGGCACAACTGCCCTGACCTCCGGCCGTCAGCTCGAAGGTGATCGTGCCGCTGAAGCCGGCAGCGATGTTGAACACTGGGTTCAGTACGCTCGCATTCACGAAAACTCCGCTCGCAGGTGGACTGGCCGTCCAACTGTATACTCCGTCATTGTTGCTGCTGCTCGCTGCAACCCCCCGCGTGTCGAACGAATAGCTCTGAACCAGCGCGCTCTGGCATACTTCCGCATCATCCCCTGCCGTCAAAACCACCGCAGGGGTAATGCGCAACGTAAATGTATCGGTGCCATCGGCACAACTGCCGTTGCCTCCCGCTGTTAATGTAAATACTATGTCCCCACTGAAGCCCCCGGCAACCTCGAACGTGGGGTTCAGCGTAGCGCCTCCTCCCGTGATCGTGCCCGCAGCCAACGGCAGGTAACTCCAACTGTAAACACCATCATTGTTGCTGCTGCTCGCATCGACCGCGCGGCTGTCAAATACAAAATTCTGAACTGATCCGCTCTGGCACAACTCCGCATCACCACCCGCATCTACGATAACCGAAGGGGTAACTGTAACATCAATATTATCAGTTGCGGTGACCCCATTCCCGTCTCTCACGGTTACGACATAATTCACTGGCCCGCCAGGAGTAGTGCCCGTGAATACAGGATTGGCAATTGTAGCGGAGGTCAAATCCGTAGCTGGAGACCAAGAATAAATCGTGTATCCAACACTATTCACCAGGGTGGTTGCAAACCCAAGGGTTGACCCCTGGCAGACAGAAACAGCCGCCCCGTTGTCGATTGTAATTGTAGGCGAAGCAGAACGGATTCCCGAAAAAAACGATGTAACTCCATCCGTAAGCGTTACCGTTGCGGCCGAAAGTATGCCTCCACCCAGCGCTGCAAATTTTTGCCATGGATTAAACTGTTGATCAAAGTTTCCATTTATCCGGGCAGCGCTAATATCTCCCTCCACCCCGGTAATATCACTAGCTGTTGTCAAATAAGTACCGGTAAAATCAACAACTGGATCAGTAATTCCGGAAGGCGTCACCTCCCAATACCTCGATAAAAAGTTGGTTGTGCTGGCATTATTAGGATGTTTGGCATCTGTAACTGACAAGCCTATATATGCTCCCAGAGCAAAGCCAGAACCAGTTACTGAGATGGTTACCGGGCTATAATTAGCCATTCCGGTATTATCTCCAATAGGAAAAGTAAAAGAGTCATTTGCATTAAATTCCTTTCTCAATTCGCCACCACCAGACGCAATAATCATATTCGCTAACGAGGCTCCTCCGACAATCGATCCACTTTCACCTATTAAAAGATTGTAACCACCTAAATTGAATCGCCCAGTATTAAGTGTTAACGTGCCGTTCACCTCAGCATCACCTGCCAGCAAAGCTTCACCTCCTGATTGACTGATGGTTAAATGAGCATAAGTTCCAGTAGCAATATTTTGCGAGGCACCATAGTAAACTACTGTACCTGTTGATGCGGCAATACCATTGGACGCTCCTGAAAATCTAAGCGTACCTGTGTTAGAAATTGTACCTGTTACATTTAGAGAATTTGTGCCCAAATCAAAAACTGAACTATTGTCAAGGTCTCCACCCACGGTAACGGTCCCAGATGCATTTTTTTGCCCAGCCCCAGAGAGAGATAAGTCATTGTAGCTAACAGAAGCAACTATCTGAGTGGAGCCACCTCCATAAATAACGGTACCATTATTATTGTCGAAAGTACCAGAGTTGACAAAATTCCCATTAATTGTTAGATCATTCACGGTTGATCTAAGAGTTCCCCCAGAGATAGTTAGTGCATCAATAGATACCGGGTTACCTCCAAAACTTAACGTACCTGAACCCGCTTTCGTTAGATCAACAGTAGTGGCCGAAATCAATCCTCCAACAGTAAGGGTGGCTGTACCATTTACAGTTATCTGCCTGTTGGCACTTATCGTAACATTACCATTCCCAAGGTTCAGATCATTTGAACCAAGAAAAACTACATCGGCATTCCAAACCAGAGGGTAATTGAGAAGGGTCAGTGTACCTATCGTATTGTTAACAAATCCTCCATTGATGGTAAACGATCCCGCTATTGTGCCCAGCGCATTTGAACTATTAATATTCACAGTGCCAGCATTGAGAGTAAACCCACCGGTATAAATATTAGATCCAGACAAGGTCAGGGCTCCTGTTCCGCCCTTAATAAGTCCGAAGCCACCGGAGATAACAGAAGATAAGGTCAAATCCGAAACAGCCGCTCCATTTGAAACGGTAAGGGTGGACGTAGCGCCTAACTGAACAGGAGCGCTAATTGTTGACTCTGCTGGATTGGCAGTAGTAGTAATGTTTCCATTTAAGTTCAAAGTACCCCCACTACTTGAAACTTCTGTTCCGTTCAGAGAAACAGAACCAACGGTTGCATCATTGCTTCCCAAATTAAAAACACCATCGTTTACAATTAGTGAAGATGCAGTAACAGGGCCTGATAGGGTAACTATGTTATCACCGGCTACGCCTGAATTGTCAACCGTTAATGAACCAACACTTGCGGGCAGGTCATTCCCAGTGACTTGATTTTGAGTTCCGTTATAGACGTAGAAAGCACTATTAGAAAAAGAACGAATACCGATAACTTGAATATTCCCAGAGGCCGGGACACTTGTAATACCTGTTGGCGAAGCAACTCTTAAGGTTGAGCCTGCTGATGTTGTAAAATCTCCCGCACCATTAATCGAGCTAGCTGCTGCAATAGAGAGGTCTCCATCATTCAAAAAAAGCCCTCCGGTTGTAATGGTAATGTCTCCATTGAGCGTAGCTGTTGCAGTGGATGTAAGGGTAAAATTGAGGTTATGCGTACCTGCACCATCTCCAAAAGTGAGCGAACTACCCGTCTGGATATTCAACGATGAAGTTATTGATAAAACATTACCATCCACCGCAGCCTCCAAACTAACTCCCGACACACCGCTAACGGTAAGCGAGTTTAAACTAACAGTAGGAACATTGTTGATAGCGGCATTGATTCCTATTACTGCATCGTATCCAGCAGCAGGTACTCCATTATCCCAATTAGCACCATCAGTCCAAGTTGTTCCGTCTCCGGTGGCCGTCCAGGTGGTTGTCTGAGCCCCTGCGATAAATGTGAAGGAAACAAAAAAAATGCCAAGAGTAAAAAGCCTTGAGCGTTTCCTGATATTAAAAAATATGAGTATTGCAAATACTGATTGGATCAAGGGCATAGGTAGAGGTCAGCTACAGACGTTTAATATCTTTTATTTCTTCAAAGTAACCTGAAATTTATTGTACCCCTCACAGCCTGCCCCTCCTATCCAACTTCATCAAAACCATCTTTTGCTGGCCGTTCACATCGCCCAACACCATCGTACCCAGCACCAAAACAGCGCCATCGGCTGCCTCCAGCACGGCTGCGGGCTGATCGTTGCCAATTCCTCCAAAAGAATAGCCCTCAGCCTGCCCCCAGTCATCGCCAGACGGCTGCAAATCGTTGGTTACCCGGTTCAGAAAAATATCCCCGTTTCCACTACTATTTCGTGTAGCCAAAATATAGAAGCCGAACAATCCGGAAGCGAAGCCATACACTTTAACCCCGCTGTCGTTGGTTAGGCCGTTGGTGAGTATGCCGGGGTTACCCTGTCTGATCTGTTCCACGGAGGCACTTGTCTCAATGTTGTTTCTGATGCGCATGGCATAAACATCAAAATTTCCATTGGCTCCCTCTCGAACACCAGAAAGAAGATATCCGCCACCTGATTGCACGGGTATCGGCACCACCGAAGTCAGTCGTTCGTTACTGCCTGGTTCGCCCAAAATAAATTTCAAGCTGTTCGGTACTCCAACATCATTGGCATTGAACGCAAAGAAATTATAGTCATCTACGCTGTCGAGATTGTCTGATTGGTTACTGAATCCGAAAATATAAAAGAGTCCCGGGCCTGCCTGAAATGTTTTCACGATGACATCGAACGTTCCCGGCCCGTAACGCTCGGTCCACGTAACCCCGTAAGGCGTCAAGTCGGCATTGAACCTGAACATAAAGCCATCTGCCTGGTCGGCTCCTGTAGTTGCCAATACACGGGTGGTAGACCCCGACACGATATAGCCATTCGATATCTCGGTAATACTATAGGCGTCTTCATCGAACCCGGAATATCCGTACACGGCCGGCTGTCCAATAGCTGCTCCATCAGCCGCATTCACTCGTAGAATAAACACATCCCTGTCGGCACCTGTAATGGTACCGGTTATAAGTAGATTTCCATCCGATCCAATTTCAATATCTTTTGCCTCGGCATCTAAAAAAGTATTTTCCCACAGGCTGTTGCCCTCTGCATCGGCTTTAACCAGGTAAACTGCCAAACCAGAATTACCGAGCATGTAGATAGATCCATCGGCACCCAATGCCATGTCTACCGCGACCTGATTTCCTCGTGTGCCATAATACCTGAGGAAAGTGTTTTTGGGATCAATATTTTGCTCCGTATCGCATGCCAACGGCAGCGCTACACAGAGCGACAGCAAGGCAATTGCAATATGGTGACTCCTGGATTTCATGCTAATTTAACGATTTCCCTTTTTTTGCTTTGATTCTGCGCGGATCGTACAAAGGGCGCACATATCCAATAGTAATCAACAGGCTTTCCACCCGCAGGTCGTTAGAGTGAGCAGTGTACCTCGGGATACCAGGTGCCAGTTCGTTGCTGCCCTCAGCATAATAACTTCCTTTGGAAATATTTGTAAACCCTACTGAATACCGGGCATCGAAAAGCAAAAAGTTTTTTCCCGTTTTGACTTTCAGACCTGCTCCCGCAAACACAGACCGATTAATCACCCTTCTGTTATAGGTGATATCCAGATCGGCTCCTTCCACAATGACCTGTTCGGCTGCGGCATCACCATTCGAATCTGTGTATGTTGTTGCCAACTGGGTGTTCAGCAAAAAATTAAAACTATGCCCTACATATCCATAAGGTCTGAATTTCCCCAAAGCCTTGCCATACCGCAGGTAAAGCGGCAGATCAATCCAATATTGTTTTTCCGTTGTCTCCAGAATATCATCGCCAAAACCTCCGGCATAGTTTATTCCGAACTGGCGAAGGGTGAAATACAACTCTCCACCCAGCCCCAGGTGATCGTTGATGTTCCACTCAATCCCGGAACCGAGCGTCCACCCCAATCTACTAGTTTCGCTTCGGCTCACCAGCGACTCATTTCCAAACAAGCTATTGTCTCTAATGATGACGGGCCGCGTAACGGTAAGGCCTCCTTTGAAGTGAGGTGTGAAGATGGGGGTAGTTGTAAACTTCTTGCTGAGAAAATACACCTCTACCGGATCTTTTTCTTGCGTGGCAATATATTCCGGGTCTGCCTCCAGCAGTTTCAAATAACTATTATCAGCCTCCGCGGGTTGATCGGTGAGTAAATAAACCTGGGTAAGCAACAAGTAGACACGTACTTTCTGTTCGTTAGAGTAAGCATTGCGATCGAGGCAATCTTTCAAGATAGCAGGAACACTGTAAAAACGACCCGCCACAAATTCATTTTCAGCGGTATTCAGCACCTCTACACAATCCTGCGCACACAACAGCCCGGGCACCGCCACGATCGCTAAAAAAATTATCGCTGCGCGCGCGCCCATCAGAATTCGTTGATTAAGATACTCTTACACGTAGTCTCAAATGGCAAGCTCCGGCTTACGTAGGTTGTCCATTCTTCCGGAGTGAGGTTGCGCTTTAACTGCGGACAAACCTGCTCGGCCAGGTAACGGGTATCTGTGGGCCACACGCGCACCTCGCCCGCGTTACAGGCTGCCAACAGAAAGTTCGATCCTTTGGCGAAGGCAATGTCCCAAATGTTACCGTTGTTGTTGTCCATCAAAATGGGAAGGTCTTCTTCTTTATCAACCACCCACATTTGCAACTTCTTATCCAACCCAGCGCTTGCCAACAGTAATCCATCGGGGCTAAACTCCAAATCAGAAATACCAGACTTGTGGCCACTCAGCTCTTTTATTCTGCGGGTCTCCATGTCGTATAGCTTCACTGTGCCACGCACAACCCTTCCGCTTTCGTCCAACACCTCCACGCCATAGGCAATCATGTTTCTGGACGGGTGATAACTTATCGATAAGATTCTGCTGGGTGCTTCATCTAAAATAATTCTGTGCTCGCCAGTAGCCACATCCACTTGAACCACTTGTCCCGAAAGCGAAACACCAACCATGGTCTTTCCGTCTGCACTTACGTCAATAGCTTTTAAATCAACGGGAAGGGTTTTGATGATGCGACTCTCTCCCGTTTTATGATCAGTGAAACGAACGGTTTTATCAGCACCGGATGAAATAAATCCCGAGTTGTCGGGTAAAAATTCTATATCTGTAACAAAACCCTTGTGTGCCCTTAGCACTCTGGGCTTGTTGTCACCCATTGTGTAAATCTGAATAAATGAAGAGTCGCTTCCGTTCACCAGGTATTTTTCATCGTTACTCAGTGCCAGCACACGGTTAGGGTAAGGATTAGCTGCCACCATGTTTGCTGCCGACAACTTATCAATGTCGCCCTGAAATATTCGTCCGTCATTACCGGTTGTGTAGAACGTATTCGAGCTCTTCGATACGGCCAGCGCGAACATGCGGTTCCTGTAATTTCCGGGCACTTTAATGGCATTGTAATTCAGGTTGGAAAGTTTGGCTATGGCATAGTACAATCCGCTGAACACGTATGGATCATACTTATTTCCTTCGTACTTAGTGTGAAACAAATATCCCTGCATGGCCAGCAAGCCCGCCAGTTGCGGATCGTCAATGCTAACCGACTTTGCCTCAATGGATTGCGCCACCGACAGGTAAAGCAGGCGGTTCGACTCTTTCAATGCATTTTCAGCACGTACATATTCGCTTTCTGCCTTTGCACGTTGTTCAATGGCATTCTGTGTTTCGCGCTCAGCTATTAATGTTTGCTGCTTGGCAAGCTCCAGGTTTCGTTCTGCCAGCATAGTAGCCTCATTGGCTCGTGCCAGTTGTCGTTCAATTTCACGGTTGGCCTCCTGCAACTTCTTGGCCTGCTGCAACACCTCATCGGCACGTTGTTCTGCAATTCCCCGTTGCTTGTCGGCCTCATTCTTGGCTTGTTCTGCCAGCGTCTGCTGGTTTTTGGCAATCTCTGCCTGGCGTTCTGCCTCCAACTGCCGTGTTAATCCGTAGAAGAAGAACGAAATGGCAATCAACAAGAAAATTACAAGGATGATGTTGGTAACACGTGCCCTGCGCAGCATCCTGCGCTGCAACATCTCCTGGTTTTTTAATTCGGCCTCGTAGGTGATCCTGCTGGTATCCAGAAAGACCACGGCACGTTCAAAAGCCTCATCGTAGCGTTGCGCCCAAGTACGGGTGGGCTTCTGTTTCTTTTGCCAGTTGAGGGCCAACTGCAAATCGGGCGGGCGCCATAAACCGGTGCGGCCAATCTGGTACATGGCGGCCGCTTCCGAAATACGCTTGTACATTTGGGCCGACTCAAACTCCTCCTCAACCCAGCCTGTAAGGCGGGTCCAGATACGCATCATACTTTCGTGCGAAAGCTCGATAATGGAATCTGCCGTGAGGGACATGTGCATGCCCGGCATCAGAAACGATCGGCCCGGCTTCCTGAAATGGTCAACAACTTTTATAACTTCGGCCTCACTGGCTTCGGCCAATTCGGCCACCAAATCTACCCTCACAGGCCTGCGCAACCCCTGATTCTCTTGATTTCGCTCCGTGATGTTTTTGAACAATACCTCTGCTATTTCTTTTTCGCGAGCTGTCAGTTCTTCGTAAGCCTCGTTGGCATGCAAAGACAACGCCTGGCCTATCTTGCCAATGGCGTTGTAGTGGCGAATGTCCATGGGTTCTCCCGGCTCGCGGTTGGTCACCCAATAATCCCATGTGCGCATCAGCGCATGCTGCAAAATGGGCAACTGGTCCTGGTTGTCGCCCACATCGGAGAGCAGCCTTTTCAACAGCCTGCCCGATATCTTGCCGCCACCTACCGCCACAGGACCCTCGATGGCCATGCGCATCTGCTCGCGCGTCATCTGGGGTATCAGGTAGTTGCTCTCGTTGATCATCTGCGTAAGGCCCGGGAAAGAGGCACACGCACCGATGAAGTCGGAGCGCATATTCAACGATACGTAAATGGTTGACTTTTTTGACTGAACTGCGTGGATGATGAGGTTGACATACACCGCAGCATCGTTAGCATATTCTTCGTCACCCGATTCGCTATATCTGAACAACTCTTCGAATTGATCAATAGCAATGAAAATATTCTCACCTTCGCGCTCCTGCAGGTATTTGCCTATTTCTACCAGACCCTCCGGGCTGCTACGCAAAACGGAGTTAATGATAGCTTTGTGTATCGGGATGTCTTTGGCATCAATCCGGCCGGACGACACCATGTGATCCACAACGGCATTTACCAGATTGCCAATGGGGGCTGTACCTGGCCTGGTGGTAATGATGCGCCAGTACGGACTGGTTTCGCTCATGAAGCCACCCAGCAAAACTGGCATCAGGCCACAGTTCATTAAGCTGGACTTACCGCTGCCCGAGTAACCCATAACGGTTACACAGCGGTGCTGAGAAAGTTTAAGGAGTATTTCGTCAACCTGGCCTTCGCGGCCGAAGTACAAATGACACTCGTCTAAAGTAAAGGGGCGCAGCCCTGGGAACGGATTTGATCCGATGCCCTGGCCATGAAAGGACGTGTCGTCAGACTCCTCCTCCAGTTCGCCAACTTTGACTGAGTAGTTCAACATTCTCTCTTACTGAGATAAAATCTAAAAGACCTGTAATTTATGAAAATGTCAACAAATAATTGCTTTCTGCGCCTGAAGGCAGACCAAAAAATCATTTCACAATCAATAACTTATCATCGATAGTTTAAAAAATTGGTAAAAGATAAGTCGATTTTAAATGGTTTCCAACACCCGGTCTGTTAAACGAATATTGCCCGCCAGTAATTCGTAGAACAGATCTTTGTTAAATGCCAACAAGCGTGTGTCTTGTTTGGCAACCAGCACGTTGGCATTGGCAAAACCGGGCGTAGTCAGCATCTCACCAATGAACTGCCCTCTTCCATACTCTGCCCGCAGTCTTCCTTTCGAATAGTATTCCAAGGCCCCCGAGTATACCAAATAGAAGTAGTTATTCAGTTTTTCATCTACCGAAACAGATGCCTGGGCGTTTAACCTTGTTTCTTCCGATATGTCGGCCAGGTGCGATAGAGCGATACCGGGGGTTCCCGTCAGCAGGGGTATATCCTTGAAAAAGAGCACCTTCTCGAATAGCATCAGCCTGGTTTGTTGGCCTGCCAGAATGGCCTCATCCAGTTCTTTTTTTACCGGCTCGCCCAGGCGTCTGGCGTGGGTATGGTATTCATCAGGAAATATCTGATAAAGTGCCCAGGCAGATACTTCTTTGATTAACCTGTCGGGGTTAAACATTTGCGCGATGAGATCAAGCTTGAATTCCTGTATCTTGAGGGTGCCTATCTGGTAGAGTACGGTGGCCTTTGTCCAGCGGTTGGATTGCGTAAAATCCCGGTTGATTAAAAACTTCAGCACCAGCTTACCATCCAACTTCACGCGCGGATAAAATACCTCCAGCCTGTTTACCCGTTCCTGATCACTCAGCTCGTCCAACACGGGTATTACCCGCTGCTTCAACTGCTCCGAAAGGAATACGTCCAACAGTTCTACTGCATAGGTTGTTCCTTCTGTAGTGCCACTTTCTATGTTTTCTTTCACCAACTGAATGGAGCGCGTATCATACAACATGGCCAGCAACATATAAATGTGCTCTATGTCGTTCTGAATCTCCCTTCTCAGGGCAGCTTTCACTTCATCCGAGCGGCCCTCATCGCCTATTTCCTGAATCGCACTCAGGTTCCAACTGATGTCGGCAATGTCCGACTCGATGGCGTATTTGATGCGGGTAATCTGCGAAATACCTGCCTTGAAACCACATTCGCCCAACGACAACAACACCTGGGATACAACCACCTTATCGGGATAATCGATTTTATTCCACAACAAGTCTTTGGCACGTTGTCCGCCAATGCGCCCCATAATTTGCACTATTTTGAGCATGGTTTGGGTATGTTGCCCCGACCGGTAAAAGGCACTGTCCAGAATGGTCAGGGCCTTGCCACCGATCAGTGTTAAGGCATTCAAAGCCTGGTTTCCATAGAGCGGGTTCGGCAAGTTTTCGATAAGGGCCAGTATTACCTCGTTGTTGTGTTTTTTGATGGCTGTTTTGATGGCCGTATGGCGCACCTTGGGTTCTGGGTCATTCAATAACTCAATCAGATACGATACGTTGTCTTCGGCCTGCGAGTGCAGCAGCAACTCGGCCGCATATTGCCGGTCTTCAACCCGATGGGAGCGCGAAAGGCGCTGCACCCGGTTTTTGGTAATGTCTCCGCCACTGCGAATGATCATTTCCAGATCGGATTTTGACAATACATTGCGATCGTCCGCCCCCGTTCTGCCGCCATCTATTTTGATCACATACCTGTCGGACACGGACAGCCCCTTCAACTCATTGAGCCTGCGCTGTGCGTAGTCCTGGGCCTCGGCCTGCTGGTTGTTCATCAGGCTATTTACCCATGACGATAACTTGGCGGGATTGATTTTCTCCAACAATTTTAAAGCAAACACCGCCTGCGAGGCATCGTACGATTCGAGGCGACTTTCCAGACGGGCCGTAACGCTGGCATAGCCGATTTCAAGTCGATCCTGATTCAACTCTGAACTCTCCAGTTTCGCCCTTATTTTGGTTCGGTAGCCGTTGTACAGATTGCGCACCACAAAGAAATAGACGGCTGCCAACACAAGAATAAGAACCGGTATCCAATACACCTTAAAGAGGGGAATCATCGCCAGCCCGAAAAGAATGGCCCCTGCTACGAAGCGGCCAAATTCATTTACCGCACCTTCCAATTTCGCCTGTATACCAAAGCGGTACCGGCTATCCAGCGGTATAAACAAGAGCTTAAATACGGGGTTCTCCAGCGAATCCTTAATCATGGCATTGAAAAGACGCATCAAGGCCACCGACAAGAAAAAGAAGATGAAGGTTTCCGGGCTGGTCACCTGGTCGAATCCCAGAAATATTGCTATCAACGTGGAAGCCACCGCGAAAATACCTACCAGGGCGGGCAGTATAAACAAAGACACACGTATGCCGTAGTTACTCAGTATTTTATCGTTCACAAAAGTTTGCATTACCAAACTAAGAGCATAAATGGCCCCGTTAAAATAAGCCAGAAAGTTGGTCAACTCACGTTCGCTGGTGTATTGTTGGTTAATAAGGGTCTGAAATGAAAATTGACTGAAAACGTAGGTGGTCATCGAAATCACCAGAAACACTCCCATCAGTAAAGTGTATTTGTCGCTCAGCACCTTACCAAAACCAGTCTCTTGCCGCACAGTCTCATCAAACTCTGCGGGGTCGTTCTTGGCGAGCGGATAGCGTGCCGAGATAATCACCAGGCAGGTAAGCGCACCAGCGATACTTACATTGCAGGCTAACAGGAAATCGGAGGTATCGCTGAGGAATCCTACAGTTAACGGGATGAAGAAAAAGGCGAGAATGGATGCGATCAACTGCCCCGTGTCAATCCACCCGATGATGCGTTTGGATTGTTTGAAGTTAAACAGCCTACCAAAAATACCCCAGTAGCAGAGTAAAAGGATGGCCGTCATAGGGCCGGTGAGGCAGTACATCGAGAAAAGCACCTCATCGTGGTAAGAAGGGTCGCCCCATTTGTAGAGCACATAGACGCCCGACACAAACGCGATGATGAGCAGCAAACTGAAAATAACCAGGTTGCTGAACTTGACCCGCGATTGAAAAAATGAAAACAGTACGGTTGAAATGATACCGAGTACTCCGGCAAAGAGAAACGCTTTGTTGAGTTCGCCACTCAGTTGGTTCAGAAAGAGCGATTCGGCTGTTACCGTATAGGTAGCAATGAAGGTTCCCATGAAGAAACCCGTGGTCAGCATGAGCGCAATTTGCCCCTGCTCCTGCGGTTTCGCATTGAGATTAGCCAGCCAAGACTTAACCATTGTTAAAATTACGCAGTTATCTCGCAAAAAAGAAAGACCGGCTGCGGGCCGGTCTAAATTTTATGATTGAATGGGAGGTTATTTTTTTTGCGTGGTGTCTGTTTTGGCAGGTGCGGGCTGGCTGGTTTCCGCTTTGAAGTCTATGTTCAGTCCTTCAATTACCTCGCGGGTAATGTCCAGGCTGTCGCCACCGTATAATAAATCGCTGCTCGGGTCGAACTTGAGCACCATCTGCAAGCCACGTTCCTGGCCAAATTTCTTCAAGAAGGTGGTAACCTTGCTATAAAGTTCCTGGTTCATTTTCGATTCTTCCACCATCAACTCTTGCGAGAGGCTTTCCTGATACATGCGCAGGTTTTGCTGCTTTTTGCCCAGGTCTTCTTCTATGGCCTTGGCCTGGCCTATGGTGAGGTTAGAAATATTGCGCTGGTACGACTCGATATCGCGCTGCAATGCCTCGGCACGTGTACGCAGATCCTGGTCCAGTTTTTTGCCCTTCGATTCCAGACGTTCACGGTTCACCTTAAAATAATCGTAGTATTTTAAAACCGTGTCGGCATTGATGTAGGCCACTTTCAGGTTGGTTGCGCCTGCAGCCGATGCGGAAGATGAACTTGGGGTGCTGCTTCCGGAAAAGTGTAGATAATAAAGTACTGCCACTGCCACCAGCAAAACAGCATTCAGGGCTAAAGAAAGGTTCTTCATGTAAGGATTAGATAATGATTTAAGGCCGCAAATATAACCAGCTTTCTGAAGGAAAGAAGGTTTTAGCGTGCTTCCTGCGATTGGGTTTGAAAGGAATACGACTGCGGGTCGAGTTTCAGGGTATCTGCATTGAATTCCTGAATGAACCGGGAAATCACTCGCTCGTCAATTACATCTACATGCAGGCCTACATCCAGGCCAATGCCGAAATCGAGATGGGTGTCGATGTCTACGTGCTCTCGTACTTTCACCTCCCCCTCTTCTTCCATTTCCATCATCACCTCGGCCATGAACAACCCAATTTCCTCCTCCAGGTCGTCCAGGGTTTGCAGGTTGCCATTTTCATCCTCCTGATAAGTGATCTTCTTGTAGTCGGGGAAATGTTGAGCCGCCTTGTGTTCGGCAATTTCAAACAGTTCGCTTTCGTGCTGTAGCCGCAAAGTGTAGAGAACGGTGTCGTAAATTACTTCTTTACCCTCGTGCTTACCGATGAAATAAAAATGGACATGCTCATCGGTATTCTCTTCCTCGTCCACCCAAAGAAAAGGCAAGCCAGCCGACATCATTTTCTGGCGATAGTCGGCAATAACAGCCGGGTCGAAACCTTTATTATGTACAGTCCTCATTCGGTAGATTAATATACAAAAGTGGCTTGAAATACGAAGGCTATGCGCTGAAAATTTTGCTTTCTGTTGAATGGCTATTTCTTCATGAACCATTCGGCATACATAGGGTAATTACGGGCCGTTCGCTGAATAACGGCCTTCATTTCTTCGCTGATGTCTTTCACTTTGCGGGCCGGCATGCCGGCATAGATACTACCCGGCTCTACCTTGGTGCCGGGCAATACCACCGCGCCTGCGGCAATCACGCTGTTGGCGCCAATCACGGCATCATCCATTATAATAGCACCCATACCAATCAATACATCATCTTCTACCGTACAACCGTGAACCACGGCTGTGTGGGCAATGGACACGCGGCTGCCAATCACCGTCTTTGCCTTCTGGTAAGTGCAATGAATCACGGCTCCGTCTTGAATATTCGTATCATCGCCAATCGTAATGGAATGCACATCGCCCCGCACTACCGCATTGAACCAAACGGTACAGTTCTTACCCATTTTCACCTCGCCCACCACCACGGCATTATCTGCCAGAAAACAATTATCGCCAAACTGGGGTGTAAAGCCCCGCACCGATTTTATAATTGCCATGATTACTTGCTTTTAGAATCGCAAATCTAATTTTAAGAGGCTGACAAGTTGTCATTTTAAGCGCTGAAAATGTTAAATTTGCAACTTGATCTGAGAAATAATGGAGAAGTTGATTGCTGATATTGGATTGATGGAGGTGGAAAACACCCCCTGCGAAACCTATAAAACCTCTACCGACCAGAACACGGGCAAAGCCCGCAAGCTTTACATAGAAAGTTACGGCTGCCAGATGAACTTCTCCGACAGCGAGATCGTGGCCTCCATTCTTCAGAAAGAAGGGTTCGATACCACCTCGCAGATCGAGCAGGCCGACCTGGTGTTTTTGAATACCTGCTCCATACGCGAGAAGGCCGAGCAAACCGTACGCAACCGACTTACCCAAATCAACGGCCTGAAGAAGAAAAAGCCTGAAATGATGGTAGGTGTGCTGGGTTGCATGGCCGAACGCCTGAAAACCAAACTGTTGGAGGAGGAAAAAATAGTGGACTTGGTGGCAGGCCCCGATGCCTACCGCGATTTGCCAAAGCTGATTGCACAGGTAGACGAGGGCGATAAAGCCGTGAACACGTTTCTTTCGCGCGAGGAAACCTATGCAGACATTTCTCCCGTTCGGCTCAACTCGAACGGAGTAACCGCTTTCATTTCCATTATGCGGGGCTGCGACAACATGTGCTCGTTTTGTGTGGTGCCCTTTACACGGGGGCGCGAACGAAGCCGCGATCCGGAATCCATTGTGGCGGAAGCCAAGAATCTGTTCGAGAAGGGCTTCAGAGAGGTAACGCTGCTGGGCCAGAACGTAGACTCATACAAGTGGAGCGCGGAAGAAAACAACAAGGCACGCCTTGAGAAAAAGCAGGCGGGCAACATTGTGAACTTTGCCAACCTGTTGGAGTTAGTGGCCAACGTACATCCCGATTTGCGCGTGCGCTTCTCCACATCGCACCCTAAAGACATTACCGAAGAGGTGCTCACCACCATGGCCCGCTACGAAAACATCTGCAAGTACATACACCTGCCGGTGCAAAGTGGCAACAGCCGCATTCTGGATTTGATGAACCGCGGATACAGCCGCGAGTGGTACCTGCAAAAAATAGACGACATACGAAGAGTTTTGGGCCACGACTGCGGCATATCTTCCGACATGATCACGGGCTTCTGCTCCGAAACAGAAGAGGAGCACCGGGACACACTTTCGCTAATGGATGCCGTGCACTACGATTTTGCCTATATGTTTTTTTATTCCGAGCGCCCCGGTACGCTGGCGGCCAAAAAACTGGCCGATGATATACCCCTGGATGTGAAGAAACGCAGGCTCGATGAAATCATACGCAAACAAAACGAACACTCCCTGCTGCGCTACCAGCGCGACATAGGCTCCATTCAAAAGGTGTTGATAGAGGGCACCTCCAAAAGATCGGAAGAGCACCTGCAAGGGCGCACCTCGTCCAACAAAGTGGTGGTGTTTCCCCATCAAAATAAAAACAAAGGAGAATACGTCATGGTGCGTATAGAGAACTGCACAGGAGCAACCCTGTTTGGTACAATAGTGGAGGGCTAAAGGTGCTATGGCAATTACGGAAGCAGAAATTCAAAGTGTAAAACAACGGTTTGGTATCATCGGCAATTCGCCTATGCTCAACCATGCCGTAAAGGTGGCCATTCAGGTGGCGCCTACCGATATGTCGGTGCTGATAACAGGCGAAAGCGGGAGTGGCAAGGAGTCATTCTCAAAAATCATTCATTACCAAAGTACCCGCAAGCACGGGCAATTCATTGCCATCAACTGCGGCTCCATTCCAGAGGGCACCATCGACTCTGAATTGTTTGGCCACGAGAAAGGCTCGTTTACCGGGGCGCACGAAGCGCGCAAAGGCTATTTTGAAGTGACCAACGGGGGCACCATCTTCCTCGATGAAATTGGTGAAATGCCGCTGGGCACCCAGGCCCGTTTGCTGCGCGTGCTGGAGAATGGCGAATTCATCAAAGTAGGCTCTTCGAAGGTGCAGAAAACAGATGTGCGGGTGGTGGCGGCCACCAACGTTAACCTGCTAAGCAAAGTAGAGAATGGCAAATTTCGTGAAGACCTGTATTATAGGTTGAACACCGTGCCCATTTTTGTGCCTCCGCTGCGCGAACGCGGCAAAGACATTGAGTTGTTGTTCCGCAAGTTTGCCACCGACTTTGCCGAGAAGTACAAGGTTAAACCCATTGCGTTAACCGAAGATGCCAAAGAAGTGTTGGTAAAGTACCGCTTTCCGGGAAACATTCGCCAACTAAAAAACCTGGTAGATCAGATTTCCGTGCTCTCTACCGAAGACAAAGAAATTACTGCGGAGAAATTGGCTTTATACCTTCCGCGCGAAAGCAGTTTACCCACCCTCTATCACGATGGGGCCGGCAAGGAAAACATTTCTGAGCGCGAAATTCTTTATAAAGTTTTGTTCGACCTGCGCAGAGATGTAAACGATCTAAAGAAAATTGTGTTGGAGAATGTTACCAACCCGGGTCAGGCATCGCAGATTCTACGCGACCACGCCAGCCTTTTTGAGGGCATTCAAGCCGAGCCCGGCCCTGCCAGCAAGGAATCGGTGGTGCTAAACATTAACCCCAAGACACCTGCTTTAACCGAGGCCGACACCGAAGAAATTCACGACATCAGCCACGTGGCCGAGGATGATTCACTTTCCATTGAAAAAAAGGAAAAGGAATTGATCATGCGGGCCTTGCAAAAGAACAACAATAAAAGGAAGCATGCGGCACGCGATTTGGGAATCTCCGAGCGGACGTTGTACCGCAAAATCAAACAATATGAGTTGGAAGAATAGCCCCTCCTATTCCGCATTCATCCTTTCGATACTGGGTCTGCTCTCTTTATCAGGGTGCCTCACCTATTCGTTCACCGGTGCCGCCACCAGCGCCACCACCATGCAGGTAGATGCGTTCTTCAACAACACCGACCTGGGACCTGCCAATCTCGGGCCTAGTTTCACCAACGCGCTGAAAGACTACTACCAGCGCAACTCCAGCCTGAAGATTGTGGAAGAAAACGGTGAGCTTCAGATTGAGGGGGTCATTACCGATTACCGTCTCACGCCCGTAGCCCCGGTTTCTTCCGGATCAAACACGCAACTGGATGCTGCCGCACTCACACGGCTTACCATATCGGTTCGGGCCAACTACGTAGACAATATTGAGCCAAAAAACAGTTTTAAAGACAAAACCTTTTCCTTCTATGCCGACTTCCCCAACACACAAGACCTTTCGGCCGTGCAGGAAGACTTGGAAAAAAGAATATTCGAACAGATCATGCTCGATATTTTCAATGCCACGGTAGCCAACTGGTAGGTTTTATTCTTGTTCACACCAGGAAATTCGCTTAGATTTACCATCACCGCTTACAAACCCTGTGGACAAAGATCAATTTCTGTTTCTCGCAACCCACTTCGACTCTTTAACGGCCGATGAAACGATAGCGTTGGAAGCGGTACAGAACGAATTTCCCTACTGCCAGGTAGCACATGCTCTGGCCACCCGCGGGGCCCAACAACATCGCCCAGACATCTACCAGAAACAACTGCATCTGAGTGCAGTATACGCCACCGACCGGGCTGTATTGAAGACCGTGCTTACAAAACCCGCCACCGAACGCCAAACGGGGGTTGCCCCTACCGAACGTTCTGCGGAGGCGATGGCCGCACATGCATTGGATGGCGAGGACCTGGTGAACGAAGTAATGGCAGACCTTTCGAAGTTGAAGGAGTTGAAACACAACTTTGAAATGAGCCTGGATGCCTACAACAAAAGTGTGGGCAAGGAAACGGAGGCGAAAAGTTCTAAAAAGCCGGCCGTACCGCCACCCCCTCCTGCGCCCATTGCCACCCCGTCACACAAGGAGCCCGAAAAAAAAAATGATAGTCACGCAGACTTGATTGAGGAAGAACCCTCGGGAGATGCCCTGCTGGATGAAATCAGGAACAAAAAAAAAATCAAGCCCGAAGGAAACCGGCAGAAGGAGCAAATAGAAATCATTAACCAGTTCATCAAGAAACAACCCACCATTTCGAAGGGGCCTGTGGCCCCCGCAGACCCGGCCGATCTGGCGGAAAGGAGCAGTTCGCTTACCGACAACATCGTGTCTGAAACCCTGGTAGAAATTCTGCTGCGGCAAGGCAAAAAAGACAAAGCGGTAGAAGTGCTGAAAAAGCTGATTTGGAAGTTTCCGCAAAAAAAAGCGATCTTCGCGGCTCAAATTGAAGAACTGAGAAAATAATACACTATGTACACCCTGTTTATTAGCTTGGCCATTTTTGCCGCTGTTTTATTGGTTTTAGTTGTGTTGGCCCAAAACGCTAAAGGCGGTGGGCTGTCCAGCCAGTTTGGTGGCTCAGGCGCCAGTAACCTGATTGGTGTAAAGAAAACGGGCGATTTGTTGGAGCGCCTTACTTGGGGCTTTGCCATCGCCATCATGGTGTTCTCTTTGGCCACGAACTTTATTGACCCCCGCACCGGTGCCAACCGCGATGAAATTTTGGAGCGTGCCAAAGAAACACAGGCCGACCCCTCCCTGAACCTAAGAAGGTCTGAACCCGGCTCTACAAACGAATCCGCTGACTCCGCTAAATAGGTGTACTTAAGTACAAATTATGAATAATGGCCCTGTGGAAGGGCCTTTATTTTTAAGCCGCTTTAGACAGATGCTTAATCAATAAGCGTTTGGCCACCGGTATCAGCGTAGGTACATAAGGAAACCGCACCTTCGAAGCCACCAGATATACCGAGGGGTTGGGCAACTCGGCAAACTCACGTATCAATTGCAGCTTAATGCTTTCGTAGCTGTTGGCCAGCGTACGTGTGGTTGTCTTCACAAAGTGGGTATGGATACCCCGCATACTCTCTTGGCTCTGTTCGAAGAAAGTAACCTGGTAGCGATACACATCCGTTTCCTTTTGGGGCGGTTGCGCAATAAACAGATAGCCTTCGTGCGCATACAACGAAGTAAGCCCTACGGGCGATATTTCGCAGTGAGACTCCACATATTCATAAATCTGGGCGCCCTCGTCCAGATGATTTTTCATTTCGGGCATGGCAAACTCGATGATCGACTCGATCTCGCGCATCACCAAATCGTCTTCTATAATCTTCTTGTAGGTAAGCTCCAGTTTCTGCAGGCTCTCTGGCGAAAGTTCCCTTGGGAAGGAATCGTAGATCAGCGACTTGTTCTCCTTCAGTGTAAGCAGGTTGCGGTAATGAAAAACCAGATCAGACATGAACGGGTACAGCTCTACCCGGCTGAACGACTCGCGTACCTGCTTCAGGTAAGCCAGCAACACATATTTCTTATACTCAAAATCAATTAAACCATCGGTTAACCAGTTTTCTTTCAGACCTTCCATAGCTTCCAAAACGTTAAACACCACTTAATAATACGAAAAACAGGTTTTTTCTGCCAAACTGCCACATGGTAAAATAGCGGCAAAGGGAACATATGTGACATTTTTTTTCATCTTTGCCCCCACTTTCTGCCAAAATGTTACTTATATAATCCAAAGAAGGATGTGGCACAAAAATCGTTAAAGGGCGCTATGTCAGTTTTAATTGTTTAACTAAAAACCAATTCCATATATGGGCAAAATCAACTTTAAACCCAATGAAGACAGAGTTCTGGTAGAACCTGCCGAAGCTGAAACCAAAACTTCTTCAGGACTTTACATTCCAGACAGTTCGAAGGAAAAACCCCAGAAAGGCAAAGTGATTGCCGTGGGCGAAGGCCTTAAGGACAAGCCTGTAACTGTAAAGGTAGGCGACAACATCCTGTATGGTAAGTACTCTGGCACAGAGATTAACATCGATGGTAAGGAATACCTTATCATGCGCAACTCTGACATTTTCGGCATTATTTAATCCAACCTTAAAATTTGAAAAAACATGGCTAAAGAAATTACCTTCGATACCAACGCCCGCGATCGCATTAAGAAAGGCGTGGATAAACTGGCAGATGCAGTAAAGGTTACCCTCGGTCCGAAAGGCCGCAACGTAATCCTCGATAAGAAATTTGGTGCCCCTACCGTTACTAAAGACGGTGTTTCGGTAGCGAAAGAAATTGAATTGAAAGACCCCATCGAAAACATGGGTGCTCAACTGGTGAAGGAAGTGGCTTCTAAAACGGCTGATGCAGCCGGTGATGGCACCACTACTGCCACAGTGTTGGCTCAGTCTATCTTCGGCCACGGCATAAAAAACGTAGCCGCTGGTGCCAACCCGATGGACCTGAAGCGCGGTATCGACAAAGCGGTAGAAGCCGTAGTAGATAACCTCAACAAACAGAGCAAGAAAATCAAAGATTCGAGCGAGATTGCCCAGGTGGCTACGATCTCATCGAACAACGATGTGGAAATTGGTAAGATGATTGCCAATGCCATGGATAAGGTGGGCAAAGACGGTGTGATTACCGTAGAAGAAGCCAAAGGTACCGAAACCGAAGTGAAGACTGTAGAAGGTATGCAGTTCGACCGCGGCTACCTCTCCCCCTACTTCGTTACCAACACCGAGAAAATGGAGGCCGACCTGGATCATCCTTACATCCTGATTTACGATAAGAAGATCAGCAGCATGAAGGAGTTGTTGCCTATCTTGGAACAAACAGCACAAACTGGCAAGCCTCTGTTGATTATTGCCGAAGAAGTAGAAGGTGAGGCTTTGGCGACCCTGGTGGTGAACAAAATCCGTGGCGCCCTCCGTGTAGCCGCTGTGAAAGCTCCCGGCTTTGGCGACCGCAGAAAAGCCATGCTGGAAGACATCGCCATCCTGACGGGCGGTAAAGTGATTACCGAAGAACTCGGCTTTAAACTGGAGAATGCTACGCTTGACCTGCTCGGTAAAGCCGAGAAAGTAAATATTGACAAAGACAACACCACTATTGTTAATGGTGCCGGTAAGAAAGCCGACATTCAGGGGCGCATTAACCAGATCAAGGCGCAAATTGAAACTACTACTTCCGACTACGACAAGGAGAAACTGCAAGAGCGTTTGGCCAAGTTGTCGGGTGGTGTAGCCATTCTCTACGTAGGTGCCGCCACCGAAGTAGAAATGAAAGAGAAGAAAGACCGTGTAGACGATGCGTTGCATGCTACGCGCGCTGCCGTGCAGGAAGGAATCATTCCTGGCGGTGGTGTGGCTTACATCCGCGCCATCGAAGCACTGAAGGATGTTAAAACTGACAATGAGGATCAGGCAACGGGTGTGAACATCATCCGCCTGGCGCTGGAGTCTCCGCTGCGCACCATCGTAGAGAATGCAGGTGGCGAAGGTTCCGTAATCGTGAACAAAGTGCGCGATGGCAAGAAAGACTTTGGCTACAACGCACGTGAAAACAAATTCGAGAACTTCTTCGATGCGGGGATCATCGATCCCACGAAAGTGGCTCGCCTGGCCCTCGAAAACGCGGCCTCTATTGCCGGCTTATTGCTGACAACCGAAGCCGTGGTAAGCGAAATTCCGGAGAAGAAGGAAGCACCTGCTATGCCTCCCGGAGGCATGGACGGCATGATGTAATCCATCGCTCCCAATCAAAAAAGAAGGTCCCATCTTCCCGGTGGGGCCTTTTTTTATTACTTTCGTTCGGTCAGAACGCTTGTCTATGGTTATTCATCAATCCTTTGCCGATTTTGTTTTATTCCTGTATGTGCACATGGCCCATGCCGATGGCGACTACGATGGCACCGAACAGACTGTAATCCTGAAAAAGATACCGAAGCTCTTCCCCAACCACGCCAACCCCGGCCAACTGCTAGAAGCTGCCCGCAGCCAATATACGTCTACCGACCCCAGCCAGATTCCCGTGATCATACGCGACACGTTTCGCCACTACAGCGATGTGAAGTTCGCCCAGAAATACAAGGTCTACACCGACATGTACGACATCATTCAGGCAGACGGCAAGATTGACGAATCGGAAACGGCTGCCATGAACGAGTTGAAAGAGATCATTGAAATGGGCGCTGCCAGAAAGTAAACCGACAGCTAATATCCAGCGTCACAAAGCATTACGCCTCACCCCTCACAGTTTTTCATAGTGAGACGTAAGGCGTAGTACTTTATTACCCATTATTTGTGCCTGCCGGTGCGGAACAACATCCAACCCATCCCTGCAAAGAAGAGCACACCCAACAGGCTATAACCGCCCGCACCCAACAAAGTAGTCAGGCCATGTTCAGCGCTGATGGTTTTAAGTGCATTGAAAATGGTATCGTTTACTGAGAGCAAGGCCACAATTACACCGGCCAGCGCCCCGCCTGCAATCAAACCGGTGGCAAACAAGCTACCGCGTCCCAGTTCTTCATCTTGCTTGGCCTCTCCTTTTCTTTCGGCCAGCCAATCGGTAACACCTTTAATGGCGCCACCAATAAAAATTGGAAGTGTAGTAGACAACGGCAAATACAAACCGATGGCAAAAGCCAGCGCCTTGATACCGCAGAGTTCGATCATCACAGCAATGAACACACCCACGATAACAAATTGCCAGTCGAGGTTGAAAGAGAGAATACCTTTGGCCAACGTGGCCATCAGGGTGGCTTGTGGCGCTGCATAGCGTTCGCTGCCAATGGCGTGGGTAATACCCTGTGCGGCCATATCAGCAGTAGGTGTATCCAGCACTTTTACCACAATACCAATGGCCACAGAAGAAACGATCGCCCCGATAAAAAGTGCCAGTTGCTGATACCGGGGGGTGGCACCCACGATATACCCGGTCTTCAAATCCTGAGAGGTAGCCCCCGCGTTGGCAGCGGCAATGCAGATCATGCCCCCTACCACCAAAGCCAGCGGCTCGTACAACTGGCCGCTCCAACCCACAGCCGTGAATATGAGGCATGTACCCATCAATGTGGCGATGGTCATGCCGGAAATGGGGCTGTTGCTGGAACCTACCAAACCAACAATGCGGCTGGCCACGGTAACAAAGAAAAATCCGAAAATAATAATGAGAATACCGATCAACAGTTTCTCCAGTATGCCATCTCCGGGTATGATGTTGCCGGGCAACAGCGCAATCAACGCCACCAATACCACGCTGCCAATAATCACCACCTTGAAGGAAAGATCGCGGTCGGTACGGGCCACGCTTACCTCACTTTTCTCTTTCAATGAGGCCAGGCTTTCGCGGAAAGAACTCACAATGGTAGGCATGGTTTTCAGGAGCGTGATGAACCCACCTGCCGCTACTGCCCCCGCTCCGATTTGACGAATATAGGCAAAGTAGAGTGCGGGTGCCGGGTTCGCAAAAGTCTGTGTGGCCGGATCCCAACTGCCACGGCCGCCCGGAGTGTTTACGTCTGCAAGGTACCCTAACTTCACCAACTGTTCGGCTACCAGGAGGGGCTCCACCAGTGTGGATAGCAGGGGGATAACAGCCCACCAGGCCAGCACGGAACCCGCCACCAACACACCCGCAATGCGCGGACCAATGATGTAGCCCACACCCATGTACTCGGGCGTGATCTCGCCATTGATGGTGGCCGAAGGCCAGAACTTATTGACCTGGCTGGTAACGAAAGCAGGGGTTTCTGCTATTACATGAAATACTTTTTGCAGCACTGCATAACCCAATGCCACCCCCATGCCCACGAAGGCCGTTTTGGCAAACACGCCCCCTTTTTCGCCCGCCTGCAATACCGAGCCACAGGCTGTGCCTTCCGGGTACGGCAGGGTGCCGTGTTCTTTAACAATGAGCGACCTGCGCAACGGAATCATCATCAACGTTCCCAGCATGCCACCGAAAGAAGCCAGTATCAAGATGGTTAAATAGTTGAAATACGAATCGCCCACGCTGGTACCATTTCCATCGGGAGAGAGAAACAAAAAACCTGGCAGCGTGAACACCACACCAGCCGCGATGGATTCGCCTGCAGAACCGGCTGTTTGTATGATGTTATTCTCGAGGATGGTGGTCTTTAAAAACTTGCGCCCCAAAGTGATGGCTATTACGGCTATGGGTATGGAGGCCGATACGGTGAGACCCGCCTTCAATGCCAGGTACACAGTTGAACATCCGAACAAAATGCCGAACAAGGCACCGAATACCACCGACTTTAGGGTGAACTCGGCCACATTTTGTTCTGGGGCAATGTAAGGTTTGAATTGATTGCTGTCTGCCATAGCTTGGTATTGATTGAATTTCTTATAATTTGCCTCTGATAAGTACGCGGTCGTAAAGCACTATGAGCAAAGTGCTGGTCAGGCCGATTCCAGCCAAGACAAACCACATCATAGAAGGGTTGGTATCGAGGTACGAGAGGCGCAGCCAGTCGGCTACGGCACCCGCGCCAAAAGAACCGATGGCCACCGGAAGAAAAGCAAACCCCATGTAGGTACCTACCTGATCGGGCGGTGCCAACGAATTGACATACTCGTAAAACCTGGGAGCCTGCGTAGCTTCGCCAATGGCAAAAATAGCCACACCAAATACAACAGCAGCCGTTGTTCCAAATAGTCCAATGATTATCCAAGAGAGGCTGGCCACTACAAAGCCAATCGTCATGGCTGTAAATGGCTTCCATTTTTTGAATACCGCGGCCATAAATACACTGAAGAAAATAATGCACCACGCATCTACCGTTTCCAGTATCTCGAATTGCTCGAAGTGCAAAACATCGGTGGCATAGAATGGCAACAGGTAAAATATCTGCCAGAACATGATCCAGAATCCGGAGAAGAGAACGAGGAACAGCAAGAAACGGAAGTTGCCGAACACGAGCAGCATATCGCTGAAGACCTTGCCAAACGTGCGCTTAGCCTCTCCGTTATCTGCCTCGGGCTCGCGGAAGAAGAACCAGGTGCCAAGGAACAGCAGGAAGCAGGTAAAGGCCGACATCACCAACACGAATTCGATGCCTAAATCCTGACGCACCAACATGGCCAGCATGGGGCCGATGGCACCGCCCAGATTGACCAACGAGTAGTAGATAGAAAAACCAAGGCCCCGCACATGCTCTTGAGAGGTCTTTGCCACCGTGCCCACAATACAGGGTTTAATCAACGAGCCCCCTACTGCCGTGAGCAATAAAACAATGATAACATAGGTGCGCTTTCCAATGGCCTGGGTAATGGGCTCGCCCCACTCCATACCCGCTAACCCAATCAAAAGGTAACCAATGCTGAAGATGCCGAAGCAGGCCATCAGGGTCTTTTTAAATCCGTACTTATCCACCAGCACGCCCGCCAGAATGGGCAGTAGATAGATGACACCCGAAAAGAGGCCCGCCAGTTTGCCCGCTTCTTCGTGCAGGCCTGCCTTCTCCGCCAGAAAAACCACCAGTACCGCCTTCATGCCGTAGAAGGCAAGGCGCTCAAAAAGTTCTAATGTGTTGGCTATCCAAAAGGTGGAAGTGAAGCCCGTGCGCAGCTCCGTGAGGCGGTCGTTCAAACTCATCGATCAGGAATAGGTAAAAATGCGGTTCAAAGTAGGGTTATTAATCCATTTTCACAACACCGCAAACGAATTCGGAAGGCCTACTCGGGCAACGAAAAAATGTATCACTCAATATTTTAGAGCTTTGTTCGTCTCTAGGGCAACATGCTAAGAATACTCAAATACATGATCGTCTCTATTATTTCCGTGGTGGTGATACTCTCGCTCATCACGTGGTTGGTAATGCAACATGCGGCCTTTGGTAACGACCCGGAAGCCACCGATGTATGGCACCAATCGCCCCAGTATAAGAACGGGCGATTTCACAACGTTCATCCTACGGCCACATTGCGCGAGGGTGTCTCTTATGTAGCCATGATGAAAGAGTTCTTCAACAAACCTGAGAACGTAAAACCGGGCGGAGCTCTGCCCTCGGTGAAAACCGACCTGCGCAACCTGGAAGACGCGCAACCTACGCTGGTATGGTTTGGCCACTCCAGTTACCTCATTCAACACAAAGGGTTTCAGATTCTGGTAGACCCCGTGTTGAGCGGATATGCCGCACCCCTACCCGTTTTTGGAAAAGCATTCGATGGCACCGACATCTACCACCCCGATGAACTGCCTGATATTGACTTGCTGGTGCTGACGCACGATCACTACGATCACCTGGATTACGAGACCCTGAAGCACTTGCATCCGCGCATCCGGCAGATCGTGGCTCCGTTGGGCGTAGGCTCGCACCTGCGTTCGTGGGATATTGATGCATCCAAAATCACAGAACTCGACTGGTGGCAGCAAAAACAAATATCCGACAGCATACACCTCACCGCCACTCCCGCCCGCCATTTCTCAGGCCGCAAGTTTACACAAGGCAAAACGTTGTGGGCCTCGTATGTGCTTCAGCTAAATGGCTATCGCCTGTTTTTGGGAGGCGACTCTGGTTACGATGACCAATTCAAAAAAATTGGCTCCCTGTATGGCCCGTTCGACCTGGCCTTGCTGGAGGCGGGACAATATGGAAAAGACTGGCCTTTGATACACATGGTGCCCGAAGAAACGGTTCGGGCCGCCCAGGATTTGCGGGCGGAAGCACTCATGCCCGTGCACTGGGGCAAGTTTGTGTTGGCCAACCATGCCTGGACAGAGCCCATTGAGCGGGTGCTTTCGGAAGCAGCCGTAGCCAACATACCCCTCGCCACCCCGCTCATCGGGCAGCCTGTTATCATCGGCCAGCCGTGGCCCCAGAAGCCGTGGTGGCGTTAGGGAAAATCTCCTTCGAACATCGGGGCAGTGAAAGGTAAGGTGCCGTCAGGTACACAACCATTCCTATAAAACGGCCACGCACCAGCATGGCATTGGTTAACTTTGCCTACAAACAATTTGACCATACGCTGTTTGCGAATAGATTTGGCTATGAGAAAAATTCTGCTGGTAGAAGATGAAGCGAGTGTGGTGTCTTTCATTAAAAAAGGATTAACGGAAGAAGGTTACGAGGTAAGCGTGGCGTTAGATGGGCCTTCCGGTTTGCAGATGGCTGCCTCCAACGACTTTGGTGTGATCATTCTCGACATCATGCTGCCCGGCATGAACGGACTGGAGGTTTGCCGCGAAATACGCAGGCATAACAAAAAGGTAGCCATACTCTTTCTCACCGCCCTGGGCACAGCCGAAAATGTAGTGATTGGGTTAGAGAACGGAGCGGACGACTACCTGGTGAAGCCTTTTAAGTTCATTGAACTGCTGGCACGCGTAAAGTCGTTGCTGCGAAGGCTCGATCCGAATGCGCAGAGCACCGCAGAAGAACCACCTAAAGACACCTACCAAATGGACGACCTGGAGCTGGATGATTATACCAAAACCGTAAAACGAGCGGGACGCACCATCACCCTCACCTCTACCGAATTCAGACTGCTGCTGCTCTTCATGCAAAATCCCAAGCGCGTACTTTCGCGGGCCGATATTCTGGAACGTGTATGGGGTGTAAACTTCGACCTGGGCACCAACGTGGTGGATGTGTATGTAAACTATTTGCGAAAGAAACTGGAAGCCGAAAAAGGCAAAAGACTTATCCACACCGTGGTGGGGATGGGTTATGTAATGCGCGAGGCCCATGAAGACACAGACTAAAATTGCCTCCATCTTTTTTGTGATCTCGCTGGCCATTATTGTGGTTACCAGCGGGCTGGTATATTTCTTCATCATCCGTTATTCGTTTACCGACTTTTTTAAACGCCTGGAAATACGGGCCGTGGTGGCCGCACGCTATACCCTGGAAGATGAAGCGGCCGTATTAGAGGAGGTACGGCAGCAACACCTGGAAAAACTACCCGAAGAGAAAGAGTATTTTTTTGAAGTGAGAGACGGAAAAATCAACGAAGCGGAAATAAAAAAACTAAACGTACCCAACAGTTTCATCGCCACCCTGCTGGCAGAAGGTACCGCCAACCACCAGCAAAAAGATATCTTCTACTCAGGCATTACCTACAAAAGCAGTAAAGGTACCTATGCGGTTATTGTGTCGGCCGAGAACTACTACAACTCGCACCACCTGGCTTACCTCCGCAACATCTTACTGGTAGCCATTGTTATCATGTCGTTGCTGGCCCTTTACATTTCCATCCTGTTTTCTAAATATGTCTTTAACCCGGTGAAGACCATTACCAGTAGTGTGAAGGATATCAGCTCGCAAAACCTGCACATGCGTTTGAAGCCCTCTACCGGCAACGATGAAATCAGTGAGCTGACGGTTACATTCAACAACATGCTCGACCGGCTTGAAACTTCTTTCGAAACGCAGAATAATTTCATCAGCAACGCTTCGCACGAACTCAGCACACCCCTCACCAGCATTATTGGCGAAGCAGAAGTAACGTTGGCCAAAGAAAGAGCACCCGAAGAATACCGCGAGGCTTTGCGCAGCATATTAAAAGAGGCCGACCGCCTCGAGAACATCACCCGCTCATTGTTACTGCTGGCACAGACCGGCTTCGATGGCAAAAAGCAGAAGTTCGACCGGGTGCGGGCCGACCAGTTGCTATGGGACGTGAAGGAAACCATAGACAAAATGAATCCGCGCAGCCAGGTGATCATTAACCTCAATCTGCTGCCCGAGGCACCTGAAAAACTAAAAATCTGGGGCAATGCACAACTGCTGCACCTGGCCCTGGCCAACCTGGTAAGCAACGGGTGCAAATACTCCAACAACCAGCCCGTCACGCTGTCCATCGGCACATCCGATGAGCATGTGATCATTATTGTGAAAGACATCGGCATCGGCATACCCGAAGAGGAGATCAAACACATCTTCGATCCCTTCTTCCGCGCCTCCAACACCAAAAGCTACGAAGGTTATGGCATTGGTCTGCCACTGACGCGAAATATCGTGCGCCTGCACAAGGGTGAGATCATTGTGCGCTCGCAGGTAAACCAGGGTACCACCGTGCAACTGTCGTTTCCCAATGCAGCCTATGCCCTGGCGCATCAGCAATAGACTGTTTTGCCGCTCATCACATCCCTCTAATCTGTTTCTAATCTCATTCTCACAACCTTTTAATACTGCTTTCAGCGAATTTTAACCTCGTTCTTAAACCCCTCTAATGCCAACGGGCACACCTTGCACCTGTGTTTTTAAACAACCAAGTGCATCATGGCTAAAACAATACTGGTACCTACAGATCTTACCATCGAATCGCTGAACATCCTCAGTTATGCCATTCGCCACGAAGACAATGGCCCTCTGGATATCATTCTGTTGAACGGCTACCGGTCGTCCGATTCCATCATCGACCTGCTGTTCTTCAACAAAGAAAGCGAGCGCGAAACATTGGTGAGTAAAGAATTCAAAGAGGCTTACGAAATCCTGAAAAACCGCAATGCCTCGAAAGTAAACAGCATAGCGGTGGAGTTTTTCAGTGGCTTCAACAAGGCCGCCATGCGCAACCTGCTCGAAGCACGGGCGGTGGAAAAAATTTACCTGCCCGCTACCTACAAAATGCGCGAGCTGCACGCACGCAGTTTCGACATTACTCCGCTGTTGCGCGGACAAACTCTGCCCTATACCGAAGTAAACTGGTCATCGCAAGCGCACACACCCGAGAAAAATCTCTCTGCCGAAATATTCCTCTACGAATCCAAGTAAGACCAATCATTTGTTAACATGACTACCTCCACCTCCAACACCACCTGGCGAGATCGTTTAAAGCTGTTTTTCACGGTAAACGACAGCCGTTTTGAAGACCTGGAACGCCACAACTGGAAGACTACCGTTTACCGCGATTTCAGTGCAGGGCTTATCGTTGCCCTTACCGCCATACCCATGGCCATGGGCTTCGCCATGGCCATGGGCCTGCGCCCCGAGCAAGGCATTATTGCAGGTGCACTGGCCTGTATCATTGGCCGCACTTTTGGAGGTTCAAAATACCAGGTATATGGGCCAACGGCTGCCTTTATACCCATTATAGCGGCTCTCATCTTTAAGTACGGACCGCAGAACGGAGGCAACCAGGCCGAAGCCCACGGGTTTTTGATATTGGTGTCGATTTTTGCAGGGGTGATCTTGATGATATTGGGAGTGGCCGGCCTGGGCCGCTATGCTAAGCTGGTACCCAATTCCATCATTGTGGGATTTACCGTAGGTATAGCAGTGGCAATAGCGCTGACAAACTTTGAGGATATTCTGGGTGTGGAAAGCCTTGGCGACATGTGGGGGCAAGATGAAGACATAAAAGGTGGCTTGTTGCACAACCTCTATGTGGCTTTTGGCAACCTCCACAAAATCAACCCCTGGTCGGTGGCTATTGGATTGGGAACATTTGTACTAACGCGCAGTTTGTTGAAGGTGTCCATCTTCATACCCGCGCCCCTGCTGGCCATTGGGCTGGCCACGTTGGTAACAGCTACCCTGTTACCTGGCGAAGGTATCATTTTGGTGCGCGATATCTATGGGAGCATCCCCAACAACTTCTTTGTGTTTACCGCGCCCCATCTGCCTGCACTCAACACCACTGTTATCATCGATATTTTATACTTCACGGCAGCCATCGTTTTTGTTTCAGGTGTGGAAAGTCTTTTATGTTCATCCATGGCAGACCGACTGGCCAAAAACAAACGCACCCCATTCAATGCCGACAAAGAATTTTGGGGACAGGGGTTGGTGCAGATCATCACACCGCTTGTAAATGGTTTCCCCTGCACAGGCGCCCTGGCTCGTACAGCCACCAGCATCAAGGCGGGTGCAGTAACCCCGTTGGCCGGCTACTTCAAAGGCGTTTTGAAACTCATCATGGCCTTCTACATGGCACCTTATCTTGAAATTGTGCCCATGGCCTGCATCGGTGGTATCTTACTCTGGGTTGCCTCTAACATGATCAAGCCGGCAGAAATTCGCGAGGTGAAAGCAACGGGACGCTTCGAAATGGCGATGTTGGTATATACTGCGGTAATGGTACCCTTAACCGACTTCCTCACAGGCGTGCTCTCTGCCCTAATACTTTACTTTGGGGCGGTTAAACTGTTCCCCCGGCTGAAGCGCGTTACGGAAGCAGTGGTGGCGGAGCCTATCGAACAACCGGCCCTGCGTCAGGTAAACGTAAATGCGAACCAGCAAAACGTGCCTAGCGACTGATTCATTTCCCTTTAAAAAAATCGACACACCAAAATCGTTCTGCTGAAATAGGGCAGAACGATTTTTTTGTTCGGATGCTTTCATGGCGGTTACTTCGATCTCCACCAGCTAATCGGGATCTATCAACACACTTACCGCTCGTCAAGATTATTCCTTTTCTTTTGTCCGCCTTGTTATTTAAAGTATGCGTCAAAAATTGTGGAACCAGTCCAAAAAAAATCCAATTAAAATTGCCAGCAAGGGTATACGATATAAAGTCCCAGTCGGTGAGCAAAACCAGGTACCCAAGTGTATCAGCCAAGCTGTCGCCAGTCCAATAGCATAAAAAGTCAATGTCGTAATTATTCCTTGTCCCATTTATTTTTTACGTCCTAAGTAATTGGCGCCAACATTTGGCTATTTGCCGTTATCCGACTGTAGTTAGCACCATCGAACGTGTACAACTCTTTCAAATGGGGCTCCACACGGCCCGACCCCTCGTAGGTAATTAACATCTCACTTATCACACATTGCCGATCCTTATCATCCTCGCAATCTGTCCCGAACAAGACCAGAGGGAAATTCACTATCCTGCTAATCTTATCTGCTCCCAAACGCGTGATCTCCATCCCCTTCAAGTTTACAAACTTAGCCAGCCCTTAGTCTACCCCACGTCCACGCCACTTCTTCTTATCGCTGTGCTTTTTCTTTTGCTCCAGCCGCTTTTGCACAGCCCCCTTGCTTGGTTTGGTAGCCTTGCGGGGCTTGGGGCGCTCGTACGCCTTCACCAGCAGCCGGTCGAGTTTGGCCAGGGCCAGCAGTTTGTTCTCCGGCTGCGACCGTTTCTCTTGCGCGTTGATAACCAATTCTCCATCTGTGGTGAGGTAGCGGCCCAGCTTCAGCAGGAAGAACTGTTGCTCTTCCGCAGTAAGAATGTTAGAGGTCGGTACGTTCCATCGCACCGTTACCTTGGTATTCACTTTGTTTACATTTTGCCCACCGGGGCCGCTGCTGCGGGAAGTGGTGAATACCAGTTCCGGCATCAACCTTTCGGCAGTAATTTTTCGGATTGGTACCAGCATCATACCAGCGTGAAGTTCTGCAAATGCCATTGTCTTTGCAATGAAGATTGCATAAGTTTATACCTACACCGATCGCTTTACAACACATGTCAAACATTAACAGGCGCGCGTTCCTTCGCAAAAGTGCACTGGGCACGCTGGGCTTTGCTATCATCCCCTCCTTCATCTCGCGTGGCGCACCCAGCGACCGGGTGCGCGTAGCACACATCGGCCTGGGTGGCATGGGCAACGAACACATGAACTGGTTTGCACACCTGCCTCAGGCAGACATTGTGGCCTTGTGCGACATCGACCCCGAGCACCTGGGAAAAACGCATCAATCGCTGAACACGATCGTACCTGGCACCAAAGCCACCACCTACGAAGACTTCAGACACGTACTCGATAGAAAAGACATTGACGCAGTAACCATTGCTACGCCCGATCATTGGCATGCGCAAATAGCCATACTCGCATTTCAGTCGGGTAAAGATGTGTATGGCGAAAAACCGTTGTCGTACGATGTGCGCGAAGGGCAGCTCATGCTCAAGGCGCTAGAAAAGTACAACCGTGTGTTTCAACTGGGCACGCAAATCCATGCAGGCAACAACTATCACCGTGTGGTGGAACTGATCCGCGGAGGCGCCATTGGAAAAGTTCATACCGTGCGATTGTGGAAAAATGCCTTCTCTCCCGGCCTGGGCTTCCCGAAAACACAAACGCCACCACCCTACTGGGACATGTGGTTGGGGCCCGCTCCCTATACCGACTACTTCCCCGAGCGGTGCCACTTCACGTACCGCTACTTCCTCGACTACTCAGGAGGGGTGTTTGCCGACTTCTGGTGCCACATTGCCGATGTGGTGTGGTGGGCCATCAACCCCACAGGTTTAACGCGCGTAGCGGCCCGTGGTGAAAAAACAGGTGAAGTAGCCGATGCCCCGAAATGGCTTGATGCCGATTTCGAGTTCGATGGCTTGAAACTGTTCTGGACCACCCAGCCTCCCAACGTGCCCGGAGCGGCAGAACGAAACATTGGCGCCTACTTTGAAGGCGACAAAGGTACTTTGATCTGCGACTATAACACGCGCGCAATCACCATCAATGGAGAAACCGTAACCGACATAGATACCATACCACAAACAATGGAACGATCACCCGGCCACCAGCAGAATTTCATCGATGCGGTGATGTCGCGCAAGCAACCCGAATCGAACCTGGCCTATGCACGCAGCATGACATTACCCATGCACCTGGCCCTGCATTCGTGGCGCCTGGGGCGCGAACTCCAATGGAACGCGGAAAAAGAGAAGTACGTGAACGACAAAGAGGCGAACATCTTGCTGGCACGCAAGTACCGCAAGAAATGGAACCTTTTATAAGACTGCGAAGGACGTTCAACGTATTTGGGAATATTTAAAAGATAGCTTTATTTAGAGCAGACTTGATTTCGTCCTGCTCAGTATGAAGTACCTCACACTCCTAACGCTATCGCTTATGATAGCCGCCTGTGCCAGCAACAACGAACCCGCACCAGAGATTGATTGCAGCAACATAGCCCCCACTTTCGGTGCCGATGTGGCACCCATCATCGCCTCTTCTTGTGCTACCAGCTCCGGATGCCACGGTAGCGGCAGCCTGCGCGGCCCCGGCCCGCTGTTGAACCACGCCCAGGTGTTCGCGGCACGCAATGTCATACGGGCAGCCGTTCTCAGCGGAGAAATGCCCCAGGGAAGCAGCCTCTCTGCCCAACAAAAAAGCACTATCATCTGCTGGATTGATGCAGGGGCGGCCAATAATTGACGATTTTCGTCATAAATGAAGGTCTATTGTGCCTCAGCAATTCATTCGGTAGTTCGCGTTTATTCAATTGAAGTCGGGACAAAATGTCTCCGATAGGGTCATTTCATCTTTCTATTAAAGAATGCGTCAGCTTAAGATCAACAAACAGATTACGAACCGCGAAAGCCAATCGCTCGACAAATACCTGCAGGAAATTGGCAAAGTAGACTTAATCACCTCCGACATGGAAGTGGAACTGGCCAGACGCATTCGCCAGGGCGACCAGGTAGCACTCGAAAAGTTAACCAAAGCCAACCTTCGCTTTGTGGTGTCGGTGGCGAAACAATACCAGCACCACGGCTTAACACTGGGCGATATGATCAACGAGGGCAACCTGGGGCTGATCAAAGCAGCCATGCGTTTCGATGAAACCCGTGGGTTTAAATTCATTTCGTATGCAGTGTGGTGGATACGCCAGAGCATTCTGCAAGCCTTGGCCGAACAGGCACGTGTGGTGCGCCTGCCTCTCAACCGGGTAAGCTCGTTGAGCCGACTAACGAAAGCATTCTCCAGCTTAGAACAAAAATTTCAACGCGAACCCTCAGCCGAAGAATTGGCGGGCGAGTTAAAAACTACGGTAGAAGAAGTGGAAAACACCATGCAAACGGGTGGCCGCCACGTTTCGGTAGATGCACCCTTTGCCAATGGTGAAGAAAACAGCTTGCTGGATGTATTGGAAAGCACTTCGAACGAAACACCCGATGACGAACTGATGCGCGAGTCGCTGCGCAATGAAATAGGAAGAGCCTTATCTACCCTCACGGCACGCGAATCGGAGGTGATTTCCTTCTACTTCGGCCTGAACGGCCATGCCGCCATGACGCTGGAAGAAATTGGCGAGCACTTTAACCTGACCCGCGAACGCGTAAGGCAGATTAAAGAAAAGGCCACCCGCAGACTGCGGCACAGCTCGCGCAGCCGAAGCCTGCAAACCTATTTGGGATAAACATTCAACAAACAAGTATAGCCATGGAACCTCGCTTCTTCTCCGGAATGACCCAACAGATGTACACATCGCTGTGGAGCAAATACCGCCCTGCCATCCTTCAATTGATGGTGGCCGCAGAATTTGGTCCGCAGGAGTATCGACTTTTCGAACACGAATTCAAGGCGCTGAACCCCAACGAAAAGACTGGCCTATTCTTCACCATGCAGGTACACCGTGGCAAAGCGCTGAACAACATCCGTACGTTTGCAGCCGCTCAAGACCTGCTCGCGGTTTTGTCGATGTCGCGCAAAGCGGCCGAATTGATGCAGGAAGGCCGTTATGAGTTCACCCTCTCCCGCAAGTTCACGCTCTCGGTAGCCAAAATCTAACACATCGAAAATATAAATACCATTTTATGTTGTGGTGTGGAAAGGAAAGGCTACCTTTGCCATGCACATCCAAAAAAGGAACTGCCACGAGCAGTAACCTTCATCAATCCAACATCCAAAAACAAGACGGGTAAAAAATTGCTGAAGAGCCGCAAGTTTGTTTGCGCACAACAATTATTATCAATTATCAAAAAAGTAACATGGAAGGAAAAGTAAAGTTCTTCAACGAAACCAAAGGTTTTGGTTTCATCAGCCCCTCAGATTCAGGCGAAGATGTATTTGTACATTCAACTGGTCTGATCGACAGGATCAAAGAAAATGACCTGGTGGAGTATGAAGTAGAAAGAGGCAAAAAAGGCATGAATGCAGTACGCGTTCGCCTGGTCGACTAAGCTAAAATCACGCCTTAATAGAAAAGGCCATCCGCCTGCGGATGGCCTTCATTTTTTTAGGCCTGTCTGCAAAGAAGACCTTATCCAACCTTTACTTTGATGGCGTTGAAACCGCGTGGGCTGCGTTCCATCTCGAAAGTAACAGGATCATTATCTTTAATAGGTGTGAGCAAGCCATTGGTGTGCACGAAAACGCTCTCGCCACTCTCGGAATCTTTGATAAAACCAAACCCTTTGCTGGTATTGAAAAACATCACTCGTCCTTTACGTACCGCTGCCGCACCTCCGGCAGGACCGGTGTTGCGCGAGCCAATTACAATGTCTTCTGTTTTGATGCTGCTTTTGCGGGTGGGATCTGGCGGTGTAGAAGTAAGGTTGCCGTTTTCGTCTACATAGGCCATCATGTCTTCCAGGCTGCTGCCCTGCTTCGATTGCGCTTTGCGCTCCTCTTTGCGCTGTTCTTTTTCTTTGCGCTTCTGTAGTCTTTTCTTTTCGAGCTCTTTTTTGTTGAAGGTTTCTTGCGGACGCGCCATGTAAGTGTTTTTAGTGAAATAATTTACCTTGGTGGATGGCGCAAGAATAGCAGGCTATTGTTTACCCATTGCAGAAAGGTGTTGCAAAGTTAACCATTTCTGTTTGCAATTCACAGTGCCCTGTAATTTACGTTTAACTCTTTCCCAGATAGGCAGAATACATCCACACCAGCTTTTCCTGTTCCCGAATGTAATCGCTCATGAGGGCATTGGTACCTTCGTCTCCAGCTTCGGCAGAAAGATTCAACAAAATGCGTTGGCTTACCAGCAAAATCTGAAAGGCTTCCAGAATAGCCTGAACCGCCACCCGGCCCTCCCGCACATCCTTCACGGCCCTCACCCTTGCGTGCGACTGGTAATCGGCAAAAGTATGAAGGGGAATACCGCCCAATGTTAGTATACGCTCGGCCACTTCGTCTACCTTCACCAACAGATTGGTGTATAATTCCTCAAACTTCAGGTGAAGCTCAAAAAACTTTTCACCCTTTATGTTCCAATGTAAACCTCTCGTGTTCTGATAAAACATCATGTAGTCTGCCAGCAACTGATTAAGCGATGCTGCCAGTTGTGCGCTTTTTTCTTCAGCTAATCCAATTGAGTTAATCGGCATAGTACCTCCATTATTTACCATTAAATAACCCGCTTAAGACAAAAAAGTTCACTCGTGGGCAATCAAAACCGGATAGCTGGCAATCACGCTCATAGCCTTGATGGTACTTTTGTGAAACAAGCCTTTCATAAAGGGATAGTCTTCGGTACACAGGGCCAGTAAATCCATGCTGTTCCGCTGCACATAGCTGTGCAAGGTGGCTACTACCTCCGATGCATACACAGTGTCGAACGTCAGGGGCGCGGTGGGGAACTGGTGACGTATCTGCCGCTGCACGCTGAGCATCTTTTCCTCCATTGCATGTGTATACGACTCGCGACACACCTGCAGCACGGCTATCTCGCAAGACCAGCCCGCGGTAAGCGTCAGCAAATGCTTCAGCGGCAGCTTACCATTTTTCAGGTAATCGTAAGCAAAAACAACTTTACGTGCTTCTGAATATCCATAACCGGCTGGCACGAGCAAGAGCGGTTGTTGTACCTGGCGCAGCGTTCGGTAGGTGTTGCTGCCAATCAAATACTGCACGAGGTGGTGCGGTCCCTCCGACCCCATTACCACACAATCATAAGAAACAGCCTGATCGGCAATTTCCGCAATGACCGAACGGCCGGTGGCCTGCACTTCTGCGTTGGCAGATATATGGAAAGCCTGCCGTAACTGTTGGCATTGCTCTTCCAACTTATAGGTGGCCTCCTGCACGTTGAAGGCCTCGCCCATTACGGCCTCGCCCAACGTATGCTCCAGCAGTGACTCTACATGGAAGAGCGTGAGTGTGGCACCAGTACGCTGGGCCAACTTGGCAGCATACACAACACCGTTGTCGGCAGCACTGCTAAAATCGGTAGGGCAAATGATCTTTTTCATAATAAAATTCTTCTATGTCCTCGCAACACCCTTCAGGTTATTCACTGCAGCCTTTGTCTTCTTCAACGCTTTCTGTAGGCCTACCCGAATATCCTCCTGCACCACTATTTTCTTCAAGGCCAGTTTCAGGCGCAACAACTCCATGCGCAGTTGTAGCTGCACTATTTCGTGTAAGAAAGTAGCTGCCCCCGGGGCCTCCCGCAGGCGTTGGCTCACCATCTGTTGCAATGCTTTCAGTTTCTCCCCGGCCATGTGCCACGCAGACACATCGGCTTGCACGGGCGAGCGCTGCAACATTTTGTCCAACTCAACAAAACGAACCTTCAGCGCGGCCAACTCTTCTTGCCAGGTGGTGCCCGCTAACCGGCTCCTTAACAAATGGTATTGCTCGCGAAAGACGGTCCTTATTTCCAAGATGGCATCGCGGGCTTCTGCTTTGCCCAGCGCATATTGCACGGCCAACTCGTCCAGTTCGCGTTGTGCATCCATAAGCCGGTCGGCCAAGGAAGCTAATAAGGGTTTCGAGGTGGTGCTGGTTTTCATGGTATATGTTTTTTTAGACAAACGTTCCATCATGCTGTTTTCATTACGAACTTACTTCACTTGCCTCTATCCGCTCAGCTAAAACGTCACCCGCGCTATTGACTTTTATCAGGTTTAGGTCTTTCGCGATCAGGGGATATTCAATTAAATTGACAATAGATGGATACACTGACACACGCAGTTTTAGGGGCCACCACGGGCGAAGTGCTGATAGGCAAACAGTTGGGCAGACGCGCAGCTATTTATGGTGCCGTGCTGCAAAACATACCCGACCTGGATGGTGTGGCCGGCCTGTGGCTTTCGCCCGATGCAAACCTGTGGACACACCGGGGAATTACGCATTCGCTGCTCTTTGCTGTAATGATGGGAACAATTTTGGGGCTAACAGGCGCCTGGCATCACCGAAAGGAAAGCATTCCCACCGGGCATTTAGTGGCTTTTGCCATGCTGCAGTTGTTGATACACTCTGTACTGGACACTTGTAACGCCTATGGTGTGGGTTGGTGGGAGCCTTTCCACAACAACCGCATATCGTGGCACCTGCTCTACGTAGCCGATCCGTTTTTTACATTCCCGCTGCTAGTGGGAGCGTTGTTTGTGCTGCTCTCACGGAAATCGGCAGCCAGGCCGAAGGTGGCTTGGGTCAGCCTGGCGCTGATGGTGGTCTACCTGCTGCAGGCGCTCATCGGCAAAAGTGTGGTGGCACAACAGGCGGCCGCACAGTTGGGCGCGAAACCCCTCCTTCTCACGCCCGCCCCCTTCAACACGTGGCTTTGGTACGTGGTAGCCACCGACAGCGCAGGCTACCGCACCGGCTATGCCTCGGTGGCAGACCAGCCGCAGTCGCTTAAACTCACCTACAAGCCTGCCAACACACATTGGCTGCCATTGGCACCCAATGCCACAGAAGCAAACCGCCTCGTTGCCTTCGCAGATGCCATCTATACCATCGAAAAATATGGCAGCGAACTGTACCTGCAGATACCGCGCTTTGGCCAGGTAACAGGCTGGTACGATGGCACGCAGCCCTTTGTATTTCGGTATCACCTCGGAGGTCCGGTGTCTGAAAACCGGCTGGTGATGCAACGAGGCCGCTTCGAAAACTGGAACCAACATACCTCTCGGGCGCTGCTGGCACGCATCCGCGGCAAAGCCGTTATTCGCGCTGACGGAAATAGAAAGTGAACACAAACAACCCGATGCGGAAAATGTCGTAGGCGCTGCGCTGCAAAAAACGCTGGTACCAGCGGGTAAGATGCTGGTAGCGCTGCGCAGTGATCTGAACACAGTCGCGCGCGATGATCTGTTGCAGTTGTTGCTCCATGATGACAGCCAACTCGGGCTGGTGCACCTCCAAGTTCAACTCAATGCTGGCGCGTGCACTGATGTTGTTGAGGTTGTACGACCCCACCGTGCACCAGCGCCCATCGCACACCGCTACTTTACCGTGCAATACCTTGCGCTGGTACTCATAGATTTCGATGTTATTCCTCAACAGCCAGCGATACATGTACCGCTCGGCATATTTGGCGACCACCACATCGGATATACCCGCCACGATGATGCGTATCTTCACGCCCCTGCGCGCAGCGCGCAACAGGTGCGAGCGGAAAGATGCGCCAGGCAGAAAATAACTCGACAACAACGTAACCCACTGCGTAGAATGCCGCAGCATACGTTGGTACATTTGGGTAACCTCGCGTTTACCTCGCACCCAGTCATTCACACGCACAAATATTTGGGGATCAGTTGGCAGAGACGCGCGTGGCCACTTCAACAAATTAGCGCCTGCCAGTCCACGCGCCCTGCGGGCACAGATGTCTTCCAGTTGCACCGCGGCATCTCCGGTAACGTACAACGCCCAGTCTAACCAGGCCGGCTGCTCGGGTGTGTCGTTATAATGATTGCTGATGTTGATGCCTCCCACCAGTGCATGAAGTCCATCTACCACCAGCACCTTGTGGTGCAGCCTCCTGCCAAAATAGAAATAGCGGCTCTTCCACAATGGCGCAAAATACCGGAACTGAATGCCGGCTCTGTTGATCCGCTCCATCCATGCGTCACTCAACCCCTGAGAAGCAAAACCATCGACCAGCAGGTACACCTGTACACCGCGCTGGGCTGCTTGCTCCAGTGCATACGTTACCCGCAGGCCGGTGTCGTCTTCCGCAAAAATGTAGGTCTGCAGATATACCTCGCGCTGTGCCCGGCGCAGCAGATGCTCCAACCGCTCGAAGTAGTCGTAACCACTTCGCACCAGTTCTACCTGCCTGTTGACCGTGCCATTCATACACCCAATATAACCGCATTGTTGATTGGGCGCACATGCAGGTTGAAAGAACCCCACACAATTTTGCTGCCAATGACGGCACAAAAGGTTGGCCATGTCGGATTTTTTTTGCTGATTATGCGAACAACCTAACCCAACCAAGAATGAAAAAATGGGGATTCCTCCTCGGCCTGCTCATCAGCATCGGTGTGCACGCCCAAAAGACCGATACGCTGTTCACCATGCAGGCCGTAAAATCGTATCCCTTTCCCAACGAGCTGACAGCCGCACCCACGGGGTCGAAGATTGCCTGGGCTTTCAACGAAAGTGGCGTGCGCAACATCTTTGTAGCTGAGGGGCCCGACTTCAAAGCACGGCAACTGACGCAATACAACACTGACGATGGACAAGAGCTGACGTCCGTGTCGATCTCACCCGATGGCAACTGGGTGGTTTATGTGCGCGGGGGCGACCATGGGTCCAACTGGGATGACCACGTGGCGGTGAACCCCTCCTTCTCCACCACTGCCCCCAAAGTGGAAATATGGAGTGCACCCTTCAAAGGGGGCACACCGGTACAACTGGGCGATGGCGAAGAACCGGTGATCTCGTCTAAAGGCATCGTGGCCTTCCACAAGGGCGGCCAGATATGGACGGTGCCGGCAGACGGCAGTCGCCCGGCTGCCCAACTGTTTACCGCCCGCGGTACCAACAACAGCCCGGTATGGTCGCCTGATGGCAACCGCCTGGCATTTCAGTCGGCCCGGGGAGATCATGCTTTCATCGGACTGTACGAAGGGGCAGACAAGCCCCTTCGTTGGATCGACCCCGGCTTCTCGCGCGATGCCTCTCCCCGCTGGTCGCCCGATGGCACCCAACTGGCTTTCGTTCGCATGCAGGCGGGCGGTGGCTTTCCTGATTCAGCGCTGGTGCGCCACCCCATCGGCTGGTCCATCGCAGTAGCCGATGCCGGCACCGGCCAGGCGCGTACGCTGTGGACCGCCCCTAAGACCTTGCGTGGCTCCGTACCTACCACCCACGGTAGCACCAACCTGCACTGGGCAGCCGGCCGCATCGTCTTCCTCTCCTACCACGATGGATGGCCGCACCTGTACTCCCTGCCCGACCAGGGTGGAGCGCCCCTCCTGCTCACACCCGGCAACTACATGGCCGAATACATACGCATGAGTCCCGACAAAAGGTGGATGGTATTCACCGCCAACGCGGGCACCGACCCGCTCGACATCGACCGAAGGCATGTAGTGCGTGTGCCGGTAGACCGGGCAGCCCCTGAGGTGATGACACCGGGCAGCGGCCTGGAATGGACGCCCGTGGTAACAGGCGATGGCAACACGCTGGCGTTCATCGGAGCCACGGCACAACGGCCGCCTTTACCTTGTGTGATGTCCTTCAAAGGCGGGCAGGCCCGCATTCTGGCGGAAGAGCGCATCCCCAACAGCTTCCCCCGCCTGCAACTGGTAGTACCCAAACAGATCAAATACCAAACACCCGATGGGCTAACGGTGCACGCCCAGTGGTTTGAACAGCCCGGAAGCCCGGCCAACGTAAAGAAGCCAGCGGTGATCTTTGTGCACGGAGGGCCGCCACGCCAGATGTTGCTGGGATGGCACTATTCCGACTACTACAGCAACGCCTATGCGGTGAACCAATACCTGGCCAGCCGCGGCTTCATCGTGCTCTCCATCAACTATCGCCTGGGCATCGGCTACGGCTATGAATTTCACCAGCCGAAGAACGCAGGCGCCACAGGTGCTTCGGAGTACATAGATGTAAAGGCAGCGGCAGAATGGCTCGCCACCCAACCCGCGGTGGACGCACAGCGCATCGGCATCTACGGAGGTTCGTACGGGGGCTTCCTCACGGCCATGGCGCTGGCACGCAACAGCAACCTGTTTGCCGCGGGGGTAGATATTCATGGCGTACACGACTGGACCGGGGAACGCGCCCGGCCCTTGCTGGTGCGCGAAAAATATGAACGCATACCCGATGCGGACAAGGCACTGCAGGTGGCTTGGGAGTCATCGCCCATTTCTTCGGTAAGCATGTGGAAGTCGCCCGTGCTCATCATCCATGGCGATGACGACCGCAACGTGCGCTTCAGCCAAAGTACCGACTTGGTAAGGCGACTCGACAAGCTGAACGTACCCATGGAGACACTGGTGATCGTAGACGACACCCACCATTTCATGCTGCACAAAAATTCTGTGAAGGTGAACAAGGCCACAGCCGATTTTCTCGAGCGTAAACTCAAAGCGGGGGTCAAGAGGTAGCCAAGCCGTGGAGGGAAAAAGTATTGGGTGAGCATGCCCTTCAGGTCGAGAAGAAAGAAGTAACGACTTCGAAAATATAACCAGCTATTATTCCGTCTGCGTAACCCTTCTCGGGATGCCATATCCACCCACAAGCCCTGTACGCTTGCCGCCCGGCATGACAAGTGGCAGAAAAAGCGGGTGCGGCTTTTTATCTCCCAAAAAAAGTGGGTCACACGGTGTGCGACCCACTTTTGAATGGCAATCGGAAATCCGGCATTAATCCACTTCTTCACCCAGTGCCTTCAGGCGCTTCTTCACGCGCGCAATGCTGGGCTGCGCGTCCAGATCTTGGTAGGCACCCAACAACAGATACAAAATATTCAATTCGTCAGGCGAAATCTTCTCGCAGGCTTCCAGGTAAGGTATAGCCACTTTCAACTTCTCTACATAGTCCTTATCAAGCTGCTGCATCTTGGCCATATCGGCTTTTGAATTGCCTAGCTTCCCCATCTCGTCTTTCACCGCCTTGGCATCCATCCAATAGAAGTTGGCAATCTTGGCAGCCGCATCGTAGAACTTGGGATCTATGGACAGCGCCTTGTTGTAGGCCGCCTTGGCAGCGTCTGCTTCTTTCAATTCTTCGAGCAACTGGCCCAGCAGGAAATAGCTCTCTTTGTCGTTGGGATTTTCTTTGATAGAAGCCTCCACCATGGTTTTGGCTACATCGTATTTCTTTTCGTTCAGGTAGATGTTTAACTCGTACTTGGGGAATTCAGCATTATTCGGGAAGAGTTTTTTCGCATCCTGAATCACCTTCAGCGCCATGGCGTTGTCCTTCTTCTTGTTCACGTAGTTGTCGAACAGAATCAGGTAAGCATCCTGGTTTTTACCACCCTTCTCAATGTATTTGTTGATGTAGGCGATCGACTTGTCGGTTTCACCGGCAGCGGGCGCAAAGAACACACCGGCATTCATGATGATGGAGGTGTCCTCGGGAATGAAGTAAAGCGTCTGCTCCGTGTATTCAAAAGACTTCTTATAGTCCTTGTCATCCTGGTAGGCTGCGATGGCCTTGTTGAAGTAGGCTTGCGCCAGGAAGGCATTTACCTGACTAGTCATTAAAGGGAATCCTGAAGTAGGGTCATTGATAAAGGACTCTGCTTGAGGTGCTTGAGTCTGAATAGTTGTCAATTTCCCATTATCGAAATACAGGTAAGAGCCGTCATAAACCCACTGCTCAAAATTTCCATTTGCAGTAGTTGTTAAGTTATTGGATTTTGGCGTCCCCGCAATTTTTTTAACCTCCTCTGACGTCATTCCTATGGAAAGCTTTGACATTGGGGAGGCTATAATGTAGCACTTGTCGAAAGCTTCTTTGGCAACGGGGAAAGGGTTGGCCTCCAGGCTCTTAAACTGCTCGTTCTTGGTGGTATCGATGGCGGCATAGATCAGCCCCTTCAGATACCAGGCCTTGGCGGCATTTTTCGAAGGGTTACCCTTCTTGTCCACCATGAACTCCTGGTTCGATACGGTTATATCAATAATAGACTTGGCTTCGTCTAACTTATTGGCAAACAATGCTTTTTCAGCCTTAGGCAAACTGGGTTTGATATCCTTCTGTGCCACGGCCGACCCTGCTGCTGCCAGCATCAGTACAACTGCTAACTTTTTCATTTTCAGGTTTAGTTTATCGTTCAAAAATAAAGTTTCATTCCAAATTATCCTTGCGGATTTTCACCATCGGTTGACACGGGCCCTTCAGGGGCCACCCCATGGTCGTCCGCGGTGCCGTCATTCATCTTCTCAATCTTGGCCACCGAGCTGATGGAATCGTCTTCATTCAGCTTGATCAGCCGCACACCCTGCGTAGCCCTGCCCATTACGCGCAACTCGGCCACACTAATACGGATGCTGATGCCAGACTTGTTGATGATCATCAGGTCGTCCTTGTCCGTCACCTCTTTTATCGCAACAAGCTTGCCAGTTTTTTCAGTAACGTTAATGGTCTTTACCCCTTTTCCACCCCTGCGGGTGATGCGGTAGTCTTCCATATCCGACCGTTTGCCATAGCCTTTCTCCGAAACCACCAGCAGGTTGGCATCGGGGCGGCTGATGCACACCATGCCCACCACCTTGTCGTCATCGCCTTCCAATGTTACCCCGCGCACCCCGGCAGCGGTGCGGCCCATCGGGCGCACATCGTCCTCATCAAAATGCACGGCCTTGCCTTCGCTCTTGGCAATCACAATGTGGTTCTTGCCATTGGTCAATCCTACCTCCAGCAGTCGGTCGCCTTCGTGGATGGTGATGGCCGTAATGCCGTTGGCCCGTGGGCGGGAATAGGCTTCCAGGCTCGTCTTCTTAATAGTCCCCTTCTCAGTACAGAGTATCACAAAGTTGTTGTTGATGTACTCCTCGTCTGTCAGGTTCTTGATGTTCAGCACCGCGCGCACTTTGTCGCCCGGCTCTATGTTAATCAGGTTCTGGATGGCGCGCCCCTTGCTGGTTTTATTGCCTTCGGGAATTTCGTAAGCTTTGATCCAATAAACTTTACCGAACTCTGTGAAAATCAGCAAATAATTATGCGACTGTGCAACAAACAGGTGTTCTGTAAAATCGTCTTCTTTAGTGGATACGCCCTTCGACCCAATACCGCCCCGGCCCTGCGTGCGGTACTCCGACAGCGAGGTGCGTTTGCAATACCCCTGGTTGGAAATGGTGATCACCATCTCCTCGTTGGGAATCAGCGCCTCTACGGTGATGTCGTCATCGTGGTGCACAACTTCGGTTCTGCGGGGGTCGCCATAGCGCTCTTTCATTTCCAGCAGCTCCTCTTTGATGATCTGCATGCGCAACGGCTCGCTGTTCAGAATTTCATTCAGGCGGTCGATCAACGCCTTTACTTCCTTATACTCGTTCTGAATCTTCTCGCGCTCCAGGCCAGTAAGGCGCTGCAGGCGCATTTCCAGAATAGCCTTGGCCTGGATTTCGGAGAGTCCGAATTGCTGCATCAACCCCTCCTTTGCCACATCGGGGTCTTTCGAAGCGCGGATGAGGGCAATCACCTGATCGAGGTGGTCGAGGGCGATGAGGTAGCCTTCTAAGATGTGTGCGCGCTTCTCGGCTTCGGCCAGATCGTATTTGGTTCTGCGCACCACCACATCGTGGCGGTGATCTACGAAGTGAACGATCAGGTCTTTCAGATTCAGGGTCTGCGGGCGGCCTTTCACCAGCGCCACATTGTTGATACCGAAAGAGGACTGTAGCTGCGTGTACTTAAATAAATTGTTTAACACCACGTTGCCAATGGCATCTTTCTTCAGATCGTACACCACGCGGTAGCCTTCGCGATCCGACTCATCGCGGATGTCGGAAATGCCTTCTATTTTTTTCTCGTTGATCAGCGCAGCGGTCTTCTCGATCATCAGCGCCTTGTTCACCTGGTAGGGTATCTCGGTCACGATGATTTGCTCGCGGCCATTGTTAGCGGTAACGATCTCGGCCTTGGCCCGGAGCACCACCCTGCCGCGGCCGGTGGCGTAGGCCTCCTGCACCCCTGAGTATCCGTAGATAATACCGCCCGTGGGGAAGTCAGGGGCGGTAATGTGTTTCATTAACTCAGGTATACTTATCTCCCTGTTGTCTATATAAGCAATGATTCCGTCCACCACTTCTCCCAGGTTGTGGGGCGCCATGTTGGTGGCCATGCCCACGGCAATACCCGAAGATCCGTTTACGAGCAGGTTGGGCACTTTGCCCGGCAATACGGTGGGCTCGGTCAGCGAGTCATCGAAGTTGGGTTGAAAATCGACCGTGTCTTTGTTGATGTCGGCCAGCAACTCCTCCGCCATTCTGCGCAGGCGTGCTTCGGTGTAACGCATGGCAGCCGGTGAGTCGCCATCTACCGAACCAAAGTTACCTTGCCCGTCAACCAGGGTGTAGCGCAGCGACCAGTCCTGGGCCATGCGTACCATGGTGTCGTATACAGACGCATCGCCATGGGGATGGTACTTACCCAGCACTTCCCCCACAATACGGGCCGACTTCTTGTAAGGCTTGTTGTAGTTCACACCCAACTCCTGCATGCCATACAACACCCTGCGGTGCACCGGCTTGAGGCCATCGCGCACATCGGGCAGGGCGCGCGAAATAATCACCGACATCGAGTAGTCGATGTAGGCTCCGCGCATTTCGTCTTCTATGTTGATAGGGATGATGTTCTGCCGCTCAGGTAGCGGGCTTTCGGTTTCTTCAGCCACGTGTTTTTAACAGATTTTAGGTTACGTTTTCAGCACCTTTCCGGGGTTGCCGAAAGACGGGCCAAGATAGGTAAAATTGACGGAACAACAGCACGAAAAACCAAGGCAACGCAGGGCTTTTCTTCCCCGAAAATCCCCTGTCAATAGGGATTCAGTTTCTTCTTGTTTTTGCCTTTGTATTTGATGAGGCGGGGGTGGTTTTCGCCATAGTGCGGGTTCTGCTTTTTGTAAACGGGATGCACGCGGCTGCGGTACTCGCGGTTGCCATGCGCATGGTTCAACTGCGCCCGGCAATCTTTGTGAAAACATTTGGGCAACTCGGGCAAGCTATAGGTAAAGCCAAAGTTCACATACACGGCATTCATGTTGTGCACCAGCGAGCGCCCGGCCTCGGGTGTGGCCAGCGTATAATTTTTGATCTCGAAAGAGGGACGGATGAACCCTTTCAGGTACTCGCTGAAGTCGCGCTCGATCAGCACGCCCACATTCACATACACCCCTTTCTGAATGGCCGCCAGGTTGAAGTTTCTGCCCGGCTTGTAGCTGCCCACATTGGCCTCCACCGAGAACAGGTATTCATTCAGCCGGTAGAACGACACGCCTATCAGACCAAAGTACCTGCGCATGAAGCCACCCGGAGCCGTGGGCGCAAAGGTGCCGATCTGGTCTTTGAAGTCGCCCCGCGGCCTGAATTCCCCCAGCCGCATGTATTCGTAAGAATAGCCACCGCCAATGCGGTAGCGGTCGTATTCGTAGTGAAGGGTGGCGCGCAAGGGTACGTGCCAGCTGCGTCCGCGAAAGCGCAGGTTGGCCGTGTCGCTGCTCACCAGAAAATGGCCCGGTTGAATGGCCAGCGTGTCGCCCACCACCTGGTTCACCCAGTTGCTGTAGCGGTTGCCTAGGGCCACACCCGCAGGAAAAATGCGTGGGCTGTAGCCGGGGCGCTGAAACACGCCAAAGCCATCGAGTTTATGACCAAAAAAGGTGTGGCCGTAGCCGGTGCTCAAACCAAAGTGAAAGTCTTTCAGAATCTGGCGGGGCCAGGGCTTGCGTTCGGCATAAAAGTTATCCAATGGGAAAGTGGGCGGCTCATCCTGTGCCCAACCCCATTGCACGGCCCCCATTGCCACCAGCCAACCAAGCGCTATGTATCGAATGACTCTCAGGCCGCTTTAACGTAAAGTTATCAATAAGCGATAAAGGTAAAACTTTCGTCCGAATGAACCTCCATCGCTGCCCCTTCAATAACTGTAAGAAGGGTATTGGCTCTCCAACGATGTGAAGGTGTGGAATAGTGTCTGCCCTGCTTTGGCCTGGTACACAAATTCATGGGCCCCCTCCTCGCGGGGCGCGTGCACCGTAAAGGTAACTTTGTTCTCGCCTACCTTCATGGGCACTCGGGTATAGCGTATCTCATAAGGCAAGGTCTGCCAGTTGCGGGTATCGGCCTTCTCGGTAAGCGCGTTGATCACGCCCAACACAGAGCCCAGGGTTTTGTCTGATTTCTTCAACTGGTGTTCGGCCACTTTCTTGAGGGCAGCACGCACCAGGGCCTTGCTGAATTCAAGGTGCATGCGTTGCGCCAGACTTTGGAAGGCCACCTTGTTGATGTCTTCGGCCAGCTCTAACGCATAGGTGCTGTCACCGGCTGCCAGCGATGCCCGCTCGTAGTATGGATGGCGGGCCACATATTTCGGGAAAGCCACACGGAACACCTCAAGGCTGGCCAGGTCATTGCGGTCCTTCTCATCGTAACTCTCCAGGTTGAACGGAAACTGCAGGTTCAGGTCGGGGCTCTTGAAATACACCCAGTTTTGCTGCCGCGTGAGGATGAAATTCACGCTCCACTCCGACTTGATCGGCCCCAGCCCGTTGTGCCAGAAAAATACGAGCTCGGCCGCCTCGGAAGACGGCAAGGTGGCGTCCACGCCCAACGTGTCTTTCCAATGTGCATATTCATCGGCCATCCCGCTACGCAAAGCCGCGCGCACCAGGTCTTTTTTCAGCTGCTCGGGGGCGCCCACGCCAAAAAGAGGCTGGTATGCCTCCTGGTAGATACGGTAAGCGTTGCGGTAGGCAATAAATGCGTTGTTATAGTCGCGGTCGGCTTCGTAGATAATGCCCATCAGGTTGTGCACAAAAGCATCTTCGCGGTAGCGGTTCTCGGCAGGGTAGCGATCGCTCAACTGCTGCAGCCGTATGTTCAGCCTGCGGCACTCCACCAGCGCCTCCTCATACCGGTTCATCTTCAGGTAGTTCACGGCCTTGTAATAAAGCAACATCAGGTGCTCATGATCTTCGCCCTTGTAGGTGGTAAACATCGGGTTGGTAAGGTAAGAAGCTGCCTCGTTCAGGTAGTTTCTGCGGTAGTCTTCGCCAAACAGGTAGGCATTTTCAAAAAACTCATTGCTCTCCTCGTAGCGGCCCAGCAAAGACAAAACCAGCCCGTTGTTCACCAGGTAGAGAAACTCTTTTTTTCCGCGGCCATCGTGGGCATTTTTGCGCAGCGCATCCAGCGCCTGTTCCAGATCGCCACTTTCAAACTCCTGGTTGAACGATTGATTGGATTGGTAGTAGGTGGCGCACCCTTGTGCTGCCATCAGCAATACCATCACCGCGCCAGCGCGCACCACTCGGCTCCAACTGCGGATGGGGCGCTTCATACACATCTATTTCCGGATGAATTTCTTGATCTCCTCCTGCCCATACCACACGCGCTGGTTGGTTTCCATGTCGGTAAGGAACAGGGTAGTAATGTAATTCACCACGCGCTGCCGGCCCATCACATCGGTTTCCGAGGTCATCTCCCCAAACAGAATCAGGTCAGCGCCCGTCTCCTTGCCCCACTGGGCCACGGTGGCAGGGTCGGCAAAGTCCTGCTGTTGTGCCCGCTCTTCGCGCAGCCTGTCGCGAAACGCATCCGACTCCACAATGTCGGCCAGCCCTGAATTGAAGATAGCCACCTCAATCTTCTTCACATAGTTGGTCGCATCGATGTGCTCGGCTGTTTTGTTGCGAATGGTGCCCACAATGATGACGGGCTTTTTGCCTTTGGTCCGCGCATATTCAGCAAAGCGCTCGCTGGCCCGCAGATCGGCCACCATCTTGTTGGCTACCTGCCGCGAGTCGGCATCGTTCCAGCGGCCACTCAGGTCTACGGCCTGCGTGGGCGCAATGCGCGCCACCTGCGGACCGCAACCGAAAAGGGAAAAGGAAAAAAAGAGGACGAAGAGGAGACGCATAGTAGTCATTGAAACGAAATCAGCTTTACGAAGTTGACATTCCGCCCCTCATAACGACAAATTTCCTGCCGCTTTCGCGGGAAAAAGGGGCCCTCGTCAGGCGATGCGCTTCAACTGCCGGATGGTGCCGGCCGGATCGGGCGAGGAGAACACAAAATTCCCCGCCACCAGCACATCGGCACCAGCCTCCAGCAACGGCCGCGCATTGGCTTGGTTCACGCCCCCGTCAATCTCTATTAACGCGGGCGATTTTTTCTCCACGATCAGGGCTTTCAACTCGCGGATTTTTTGGTACGTATTTTCGATGAACTTCTGCCCCCCGAAACCGGGGTTCACCGACATCAGGCACACCAGGTCTGCTTCCTGGATCACTTCTTTCAACAATGCCACCGGGGTGTGCGGGTTCACAGCAATACCGGCCTTCGCGCCCAACGCCCGTATCTGCTGCAGGTTGCGGTGCAGGTGCGGGCACGCCTCTATGTGCACCGAAATGTATTCGGCCCCGGCCTGGCGGAAAGCCTCCACATAGCGCTCGGGTTGCACAATCATCAGGTGTACATCCAGCGGCTTGCGGGCATGGCGGTTCACGGCCTCCACCACCGGTAAGCCCATGGAAATGTTGGGCACAAACACCCCGTCCATGATATCCACGTGCACCCAGTCGGCATCGCTTTGGTTAATCATGGTAATTTCTTTTTCCAGGTTGGCAAAGTCGCTGGCCAGTATGGAGGGGGCAATGATGGGCGTTCTCACAATGTGCTTTACTGCTTGATGATGCGTTCGGTTCGGGAATGCGTTCCGGCCCGCACAACGAGCAGGTACATTCCGGCCGGCAAGTTAGACAAATCGATGGACAACGGATTGTTTTGCCACGACACAAACACACTTTCTTCCTGCAAAACCCGCCCCTGCAGTTCGTGTACCGTAACGGTAACGGGCTGCTGCACGGTTTTCAACAGCACGTGCACGGGCTCTCCCGATACGGGGTTGGGATAGATGGTGATCTCCTCGTCAGGCGCCTCGGGCGACAGGTAGCTGACCATGCGCAGGTAGTTGGGAATGCCAAAGCCCAGCAACTGATTGGGTTGGTTGGCCTGGCTGGCCGTAGCGGTGATGGCCTCGTACAATTTCGCCACGGTTAGTTGGGGAAAACGCTGCAACAGCCCGGCCGCCAGGCTGGTAACCAGCGGTGCCGCCAGCGAGGTGCCGCTGCTGAAACCATTGGTGCCATTGGGGCGCACCACCTGGGTGCCCGATCCCAGGGCCACCACGTCCGGCTTCAGGCGCCCGTCTGCGGTGGGGCCTACCGAACTGAAAGAACTTTTCGTGAAGTTGGCCGTCACGGAGCCCACAGCCAGCACACCATCCACATCGGCCGGGGGCGTAACCAATTGCCACGCGTTGTTGCCCTCGTTGCCGGCACTCGCCACCACCACCATGCCCCGCGCCAACGCCAGCGCTGCCGCCTGCGACACGATGGCCGTTTGGCCGTCCAGGTCTCCCTTTGCATAATCCATGGCAGCATCGTCAAACGTATTGTAGCCCAGCGATGACTGTATGATATCCACGCCCGCACTATCGGCCCGCTCTGCGGCAAAAAGCCAGTTGTATTCTTCAATGCGGTATTCGCTGCGCACGTCTTCGGTAACGTAGAGGTGGAAAGCTGCACCAGGCGCACCACCCGTATAGGTGCCGCTGCGGGCGCTGATCACGGAAAACACTTCGGTGCCATGGTCATCGTAGCGAAACACCTCAGCGCCATTGCCCACAAAGTCGAAAGTATAAGAAATGCGCTGGTCGCTCCACAGGTGTGCAAAAGGCCCGGCCGTGTCCACGCCCTGGTAGCCACTGTCGAACACGGCAATGAGCACGCCCTCACCACGCACTGCTTCCGTGTGCATGGCGTCCATGCCCAGCATACTGAGTTGACCCAGTGTTTCGGGTGCGATGCCGGAGTTGGTTTTGTTTTTGATCTTCTTGGTGCGCCCCGAAGGAAGGCGCCCGCCCGGGGCCACCTGCTCTACCCGCGACACAAAAGGAAGGGTGCCGATCTGGGCCGCCAGCGCGGGCGTGGTCTGCACCAACAAACCATTCAGCCAACGAGTAGTGTAAAATACAGGTACCCCCGTAGCCGAGATTTGCTCCACATACGAACGAACCACCGGCAGATCTGCCTCGCTCACCCCCACCCCATTTTTCGCCCTGCGCGCCAGCGACCGCTGCGACAAAAATGCAGAGGGCTGCGCAGTGGAAAAGGCAGTTCCTGCCTTGTCGCGGAAGAAGACCATGTAGCGGTTCTCCTGGGCATGCGCAACAGCGGTGCCCAGCAGCAAAACGAAGAAAAGCAAAGCGCTACAACGTGCCATATTCCATTAACGTAAGGCGGTACCGCAATCCGGAATCAATTTCTTCGCGACCAAAGCACGCACCGGCCGTGCAATAGTCGTAGTAGGTTACCTCGCGCTGCACCAACCCCACCCCTTTGGCATAGACGGATTTGCGCACATCAAAAATGGTCAGCACATCGGGCACATCTTCTTCGGTAATTTCAATGGTGTCATCAAAGGTAAGCCCGGTGGACAAAGTAACAGAACCACCCGTGCCGGTCACTTCATACCGGTCGCAGGTAAAGCGCACCCCATCACCACAGTTGTCTTTGCCGGTAATGGTGTTAAAGGCATTGCCATTCCACGACCGGCCCGTTTGCACCGGGAAGGTGAGCCGCACAAAAGGCGTATTACCTTCCACCACCACCAACTCCTCGCCCGACCTGCGAACTTGCCAGGCCGGCAAGGGCTGCCAGGCGGCCTCTGCCGAGGCGCGGAATGCCCGTTGCATCAAGTAGGTAACGCCACCCGCCTCGTTGCGAAACGAATCGGTGATCGTATGCCGCACCTGGTATGGATAGATAGTCTCCCGATTGAACACAATGGTCGTAGAGTCGACCTGGTAGATAAAATAACGACCAGATTGCAGGGGAAAATAGTCCGCACCGGAAGGTGCCTTCTCGGGTAACTCCGCCCGATCGCACCCCAGCACCAGCAGCGCCCACACCCAACACATGCCACATCTACGCAAGACCTGCCTCATGGTAGCAAAGTTATCCAAAAAATTGTCAATAGCCCGGATAGTCGTCAGTACCTGGGGCAAAAAAGCCTGAGGCTTTTTTAGCGCTATTTTTTCTTTGGATATTTGGCCATGTCTTTGAAGATGAAAGTGAAAGTGGGCGGCATCACCAACCTGAGTGACGCGCGCTACAGTGCAGGGATGGGTGTGGATTGGCTGGGGTTCCCCACAGCGGCCCTGTCGCCCACGGCCTACAAGGAAATAATCAACTGGGTGAGCGGCCCCGAACTGGTGCTGGAAGTGCCCCCGGGTGCCCCCAACCTGGAGGAGGTGCGTACACAATACCCGGGACACTATGTACAGGTAACGGTACAAGATCTGCGCCTGATAAAAGAAAACAGCGACCTGCAATTTTGGGTAACGCTGCAGGCAAAAGAATGGCCCCAGTACCAAGAGGCCATCGCCCAACTCTCCAATATTTCGTGGTTGGAAATACACGCCCCAGCGGAGCAACGTGAACGGGTGGCACAGATTCAAAACCAGCGGCCGGTGATCTGGGCCTTTGGCAACGACCTGTCTATTGCGGTGGCCCAGCGCAGCGGAGTGGCGGGCATTGCATTGCAGGGCGGCCACGAAGAAAAACCCGGCCTGCGCAACTATGCCGAGCTGGCCGATGTGTTGGAACAACTGGAAGTGGATTAATCGGCTTTCTTGATTTAATTGAATAGCCAACACTATGCCCCTGGCAACCGAAAGCGGTACTTGTTTTCTCCCGCAACTGTAATCCACGCATTGCCCATTTTTTTTGCGAGGTTTTCCAGGTAACCTGACAGTGACAGCGAAGTGGCAAACACCTCAGACCCCCAGATGTTGTTCTGCAACAACTCTGCGCTGATCACCTTGTTCGGGTTCTGCGCAAAGAAAAACAACAGCTCCATCTCAGGCTTCGACAAAGGTATCTCGCGCTGGTGCACGGCAACGGTACCCTTGCGCCTGTTGATCTTCAGCGGCCCGATGGTCAACTCCTGCTCTCTTTTGCGGATCACAAAATTCTTATTCAGCACGGTGACCACCTTGTGCGTGAGGGCGCGCATGCCCACAATCTTTTCGATGTAATCATCGGCACCGGTTTCATAGGCCGCCTCCTGAAAATAAAACTCCGACCGTGCAGTGAGAAAGAAAATGTAAGTATCGTGAAACCAGGGCAGCGCCCGCAGGCGTTTGCACACCTCAATGCCATTCCATCCGGGCATCATCACATCCAGAATTACCAGGTCGGGTTGAAAGGTGGCCACCACTTCCAGCACGCCCGTGCTGCTGTCCAGGCACTTTACTTTGAACCCCTCCTTCTCCAGGTTGTATTCCAACAGATCAAGAATGTCCCGGTCGTCATCTACCACCAAAATGCGGCTCCCCTTTGCCATGCGCACAAAGTAAAGAGACACTGTTACGGAAGCTTTACCGGGGCGTTATGCTTTTGGTGGCATGCTTTCCCGCTGCCACACACGCAACAGGGCCACGCTGTGGCGCACGGCCGCCACGCGGTTGGGCCACTTCGCCAGGTCGCACACCAACTGCTGGCGGCTGTGCCGTTGGGCATCGAAGGATGTACCTTCGCCCTGCAGGCGCAACAACTGCTGCAAGCACACTTCGCTAACGCCCAGTATGGGTACGATAAACGCCCAACCCCTGGCCTTCGCCACCGCAGGCAGCGGCAGATGCCTGTATTGCCTGGCCAAACGAGCTACCTCCTGCCGGAAGAGCGCCTCGAAGGGGCGCAGGTCGGTGGCATTGGTCAGCAAGGTCTGCTGCCCGGCCTCCCTGTCTTTGTACAGATCAAACAGGTCATTCACCAACTGCAGCACAAAGCCCAGCATCTCACAGGCCTCGGCCTCCCCGGCCACCAATGGCGGGCTGAAGCCGTGCCGAAACCATACAAACGCCCGAGCTCCCTTCTCGCGCGTAATGGCCTGCAGCGCCTCCGTTGCGAGGCGACTGGCACCGAGTTGCGACAAGCTCGCCTCCTGCGCCTGCAAAGCCGACAAGAAGGCCGCACGAAAGGCTGCGCTGCCCGGAAACAGTTGCCGATAGAAATGCTGCAGCGCTCGTTGTGACGGGTCGGTTGCACCGGGCACCGTCAGGTAGTCCAGAATCTGGGTGGTGGAGAGCTGCCGATGGTCGGTCAGGTCGTCCACCAGCGGAGTCAAGGCTCCTAGGAATGCAGACTTCTTCCTGTCCGAAGAGCTAAGCGTTTGCCCGTGCACCAACGCCACAAACACCTGCACCAGTTGCGCCACCATCACATTCCGGCCAATGCGTCTCCACACCGTTTCCGGAAAGACGATGTCGCCACACGCGCGCTGCACCTCCCGCTGTAAGAACTTCATCATGAGGGGATGATACCAGAAAGCCTCGCGGCCCAAACGGAAGGCCGCACCCAGAAAACGCAGGTAGATCATGGATGCAAAAAAGCTAAACTTCGCCAGCTCTCCGCAGGCTGCACAAAAATTGACAACATGTCTGTATGGCATCGCACCAACTTTTAAAACAGGCCCCACCTCCTTACCTTTGCGCCCTGATGAAAAAAGTGGCATTCTACACACTGGGCTGTAAGCTGAACTACTCCGAAACGTCCACCATCGCGCGGAAAATGGAGGAAAGCGGCTACCGGAAGGTAGATTTCAACGACTCGCCCGACATCTTCATCATCAACACCTGCTCGGTAACGGAGAATGCCGACAAGAAATGCCACAAGATTGTGCGCGAAGCACGGGCCATCTCTCCCAACGCCTACGTGGCCATCATCGGCTGCTATGCGCAATTGAAGCCGCAGGAAATTGCCACCATACCGGGTGTGGATGCCGTGCTGGGAGCGGCTGAGAAATTCCGGCTGGCCGAACTGCTCGATGGATTTGTGCGGCCCGAACAGCCGCAGGTATTTGCCACCGACATACAGCAGGTGAAAACCTTCAACACCTCCTACTCGATGTTCGACCGCACCCGCACGTTCTTAAAAGTGCAGGACGGTTGCGACTATTCCTGCTCTTTCTGCACCATACCACTGGCGCGCGGCAGCAGCCGCAGCGACAGCATCGAAAACATCGTAAAGTCGGCACGTGAAATTGCCCAGACGGAAGTAAAGGAAATTGTATTAACAGGAGTAAACACGGGCGACTTCGGCTTGCAAGATGGTGTGCGCAAAGGACGATTTATTGAATTGATCCGCGCGCTGGACGAAGTGGAAGGCATTGACCGGTTCCGCATTTCTTCTATAGAGCCCAACCTGCTTACTGACGAGATCATTGAATTTGTGGCACAATCCAAAAGATTCGTACCTCACTTTCATATTCCATTGCAGTCGGGTTCCAATAAAATTCTGAAACTGATGAAGCGCAGGTACCTGCGCGAATTGTACGCGGGCCGCGTAGAAAAAATCAAAGCCGAGATGCCTGACTGCTGCATAGGCGTAGATGTGATTGTGGGCTTCCCGGGCGAAACACACGAAGACTTTCTGGAAACCTACCACTTCCTCAACGAACTGAACATCTCCTACCTCCACGTGTTCACCTATTCCGAACGCGATAACACGGTGGCTGCCACCCTGCCGGGATCGGTACCACCCAAGGAACGCAGCGAGCGGTCCAAAATGCTTCATATCCTATCCGACAAAAAGCGCAGGGCCTTCTACCAGGCCCATATTGGCACCGAAAACACCGTGCTGTTCGAAAACGATGTGGAAAACGGCCAGATGCATGGCTTCACCAACAACTACATCCGCGCAACGGCCAAATACGACCCGCTACTGATCAACGAATTGAAGAAAGTGCGCCTCACCACCCTGAATGAAAGGGGACTGATGGAAGTAACGGAAGCGGAAACCGAAGCATTTGCACATTAATCTGATTAAAGTATTTCTTTAAGTACCCTGCCGATGTAAGAATGGGTGTAAGGTTTTGCCCGCTTCATCGCTGATTGGGCGCATTCACACACTTTTTGTCGATTTTTTCTCCACCCTTACAGGGATTTTTTCCGACCGGTGAACGGAAAGTGCCGGTGAATGGGCGGCTCTACCTTTGATGCATCAAATCAAAAAGAAAAGCCATGAAGAAAGTAATGTTGTTTGCCGCGTTCGTGTTAGTGCTCTCGTCTTGCAGCTTCGAAAGCTACCACTGCCATTCTTACGGTAATACCAACCACACCACCAAACACGGCCAGAAGGCTCAGATGAAATACCACAAGAAGCGCATCTAACCGCGCACCATCACACCATCGCGAATCTCCAGTTTGCGATCGGCCATGGCGGCAAAGTCGGGGTTGTGGGTCACAATCACGAAGGTGTGCTTCAACTCCTGCCGCAGTTGCAAAAACAGCTGATGCAACTCGGCCGCATTCTTCGAATCCAGGTTGCCGCTGGGCTCATCGGCAAATACCAAACGAGGTGAATTCACCAACGCCCGCGCCACTGCGGTACGTTGCTGCTCTCCGCCCGATAACTCGCTGGGCTTGTGGTGCAGCCGCTCCTGCAAACCCAGTCGCGCCAGCAAATCAGTAGCCTTCTTCTTCACCACACTTTCGGGGTCCCGCGCAATCAGGCCCGGTATCATCACATTCTCCAGCGCAGAGAACTCCGGCAGCAGGTTGTGAAACTGGAAGACAAAGCCCATGTGTTTGTTGCGAAAGGCGGCCAGCGCTGACGCAGATTGCTGATAGACATTCAACCCATCCATCCACACCGTGCCTTCATCCGGTGTGTCGAGCGTACTGAGCAGGTGCAGCAACGTACTTTTGCCCGCACCCGAAGCGCCCACAATGGCCACCACCTCGCCTTCAGCTATCTGAATATCAACTCCTTTCAGCACACGCAGTGCACCGTACGATTTTTTGATTCCCTGGGCCTGGAGCATAAAGGAAGGTTTCTTTGAATTAAAGAACTAAAAAAAGTAGCTTGCCTGCAAAATAGGTACCTTATGAACATACACGAATACCAGGCGAAAGAAATTCTGAAAAAATATGGTGTGGCGGTGCAGCGCGGCATTGTAGCCGACACGCCCGACAAGGCCCTGGCCGCAGCCAAGGAACTGGCGGCCGAAACCGGAACGAAGTGGTTTGTGGTGAAATCGCAGATACATGCCGGGGGACGTGGAAAAGGAACGGTGAAGGAAACGGGATCGAAAGGTGTGGTATTGGCCAAAGGATTAGACGAAGTAACCGACAAGGCCAAAGCCATACTGGGTGGAACGCTGGTAACCATACAAACCGGCCCCGCAGGCAAGAAGGTAAACAAAGTGCTGATTGCCGAAGATGTGTACTACCCGGGCGAGAGCGAGCCGAAAGAATATTATATGAGTATCTTGCTCGACCGCGCCACCAGCAAGCCGGTGATCATGGCCTCCACCGAAGGAGGTATGAACATTGAAGAGGTGGCCGAAACCCACCCGGAAAAAATTGTGAAAGAGTGGATAGACCCCACCATCGGTCTGCAACCTTTCCAGGCGCGCAAAATTGCCTTTGCCCTGGGGTGGGAAGGCAACGCCTTCAAAGAAGGGGTGAAATTCATCCAGTCGCTGTACACGGCTTACATGGGCCTCGATGCTTCCATGTTCGAAATCAACCCGGTGTTGAAGACTTCTGACAACAAGATTCTGGCTGTGGATGGCAAAGTAAACTTAGACGACAACGCCCTCTTCCGCCACAAAGACCTGGAAGAACTGCGCGACATTTCAGAGGAGGATCCGCTGGAAGTGGAAGCCGGCAAGTCGGGCCTCAACTACGTGAAATTGGATGGCAACGTGGGCTGTATGGTGAACGGTGCCGGACTGGCCATGGCCACCATGGACATCATCAAACTGTCGGGCGGTGAGCCGGCCAACTTCCTCGATGTGGGTGGTGGCGCCAATGCCGAAACGGTGGAAGCGGGCTTCCGCATCATCCTGAAAGACCCGAACGTGAAGGCCATCCTCATCAACATTTTCGGAGGCATCGTACGCTGCGACCGTGTGGCCAACGGTGTGGTGGAAGCTTACAAGAAAGTTGGCAACATACCCGTACCCATAATCGTTCGCCTGCAGGGTACCAATGCCGAAGAAGGAGCCAAAATCATCCAGCAATCAGGCCTGAAAGTGTTCTCAGCCATTCAACTAAAAGAGGCGGCAGAGAAAATCAAGGAAGTGTTGAAATAGACTTTAGTCACACTGAAAATTAAAGGGGCGCTATCCTGCACGGGTAGCGCCTCTCTTTTGCTTATCCCGTCATTGCGAGGATTGAAACTCACGTAAGTGAGTTGAAAGACGAAGCAATCTCT
>CAYSCT010000005.1:0-158668 GCA_964429845.1 uncultured Ohtaekwangia sp. | reverse complement strand
GACATCTTTCATTATTAGGCCAAAGTCGAACGAAAGATGAGTGGGATTTGTAATCCAACTTGTCTCTTCATATTCCGTCACTATGATCCCGCAAGCGCGATCGAAGCATCTTCATAACTTTCTCCTCCCCGGACTCAGTAAACCCACGTCATTGCGAGGATTGAAACTCACGTAAGTGAGTTGAAAGACGAAGCAATCTCTTTCTATGACCTTCTTCGATGGTAGTTGATGGACCATTAAGATTGCTTCGTCAGCCTGCTACGCATGCTTCCTCGCAAAGACGTGGACATCTTTCATTATTAGGCCAAAGTCGAACGAAAGATGAGTGGGATTTGTAATCGCTAAGCGCGGCACAGACAATCACTTCACCCACACTGCCCCCACACCGGCAGCCCACAACTGTTGGTTAAAAGCCTCAATACCCTTCTTCAACTCCTGTGCACGTGCCTCCAACGCCTGCCACTGTGTGGCCAACTCGCGGTGCCGGTCCTTCGAAGGCTGGTTCACCCGCGGCAAATCACTCTCCGTCTGGTTAATCATAAACAGGTAATGTGCCGTAAACTTGTTGGGGAAATTCTCCACATCATCATACGCCTTCGACTTGCGTTGAATCATGTCTTCATCCCACGCCTTTAGTTTACCAGCCAACTCCTTTCCACCCTGACGGAGGGTATTGTACTTTTCCTCCTGCGGCAACGTAGCCAGCACTTTCTCCAACTGCTCACGCTGCGCCTGCAGGCTATTCACCCAATTGTGCATAGTCGTTACCTCTTGTTCCCGTGCGTGCATCCAGGTATGGTATTCCTCATAGGTCCGGGCATCGATGGCATACAACGGATTCGGTAATAGCTCGAAAGTGCTGTTGACTGACTTGCCGCCCGCAGTGAGGGTGAGGCTATACTTGCCAGGAATGGCTTTATGCCCGCTGAAGCTGCTCTCCACGTACGTGCCGGGCACACCCGCCATGGTGGGGTAGCGCAAATTCCACACAAACCGGTTCAAACCCTTAGCTTTGGAGAGCAACGGATCGGCAGAGGGCCCTCCCTCCCAGCCACTCAGAAAAGTGGTGTCAGCCTGCGAGCTGAACCTGCGCACCAGTTGACCCCGGCTGTCTTTGATCTCCAGCGTAATGTGTTCCTTCTCCCCCAGCTCGGGCAGGTGGTAGTAAATCACGGCACCGTTGGCGGGGTTCACACCGCGATACGGGTGGGTGCCGTCCGACTGGTTGCCGTTCATTTCGCTGCCTCCATTCACCAGCACGGCAGGCTCCGGCTGGTACAGGGAAACGCCTGCGGGCGTACCCGCATGCTGCCGCAGCAAGCCCAGGTCGTCCAGAATCCAGAACGACCGCCCCGAAGTGGCGGCAATCAGGTCGCCCTGGTGGATGCGCAGATCGGTGACGGGCGTAACCGGCAAATTCAACTGAAAGGATGTCCAGTTCAAGCCGCCATCATAAGACACAAACACGCCCACCTCGGTGCCCGCAAAGAGCAGGTCTTTGCGCTGGTCGTCTTCGCGCACCACGCGTGTAAAAGCGTGAGCAGGAATGCCCTTGTCTATCTTCTTCCATGTTTTGCCATAGTCGGTGGTCTTGTAGAGGCCGGGCGCATGGTCATTGAATTTGTACCGCGTAGTGGCAATGTAGGCCGTGGCCTTGTCGTGGGGTGAGACCTCAATGGCATTGATGAGGCACTCGGCCAAACCCGCGGGTGTCACATTTTGCCATGTGGCGCCATTGTCGCGCGTAACATGCACCAGCCCATCATCGCTGCCGGTCCAGATCACACCTTTTTCGTGGGGCGACTCCACCACGTATGCCAGCGTACCATAGTTTTCAGCACCCACGGCCTCGTTGGTGTAGGGACCTCCGCCTTTGCCCTGCTTGCTCTTCTCATTGCGGGTCAGGTCGGGCGATACTTCGCGCCACGTTGCACCCATGTCATCGGTGCGCAGCAGCACCTGCGCCCCATGGTAGTAGGTATTCGGCTCGTGTTTCGACCAGATAATGGGTGCATTCCAGTTGAAACGATACCTGATGTCTTTGGCATCTTCGCCCAGGTATTGATTCGGTGCGGCCATAATGTTGGTGCCCGCGTTGGAGCGGGTGTCCAAAACTTCAATGGTGCCTTGGTAGCTGCCACCCAGCACAAGGCGCGGGTCATCGGGATTGAAGGCAAGGAAAGCACTCTCGCCACCAGCCGAAGCGTGCCAATGATCGGTGGTGATACCCCAACTTCCCAACGCACGGCTTTGAATAGCTACAGTAGAATTATCCTGCTGACCGGCATAGATGCGATACGGAAACTGATTGTCTACGTTGATGCGATAGAACTGGGCCGTGGGCATGTTCGATTGTGATGACCATGACTTACCCCCGTTGAAGGTGATGTAGGCACCCCCGTCATCGGCAATAATCATGTTGCGGGAATTATCAGGATTGATCCATAGGTCGTGGTAATCGCCATGCTGTGCATGAATATATTCCCAACTTTTGCCACCGTCTATCGATTTCAGAGCAGGTGCGCTCAGCACGTACACGGTGTTCTCGTCTTGGGGATCGGCAAACACTTCTATATAATACCAGGCTCGCTGCACCAGCCGGTGGTCATCGCTTACGCGCGACCAGCTTTTGCCTGCGTTTTCCGACACAAACAAGCCGCCTTGCTCCTTGTCAGAATCACTTTCCAAAAGCAAATACACTTTATCAGGATTACTGCGGGTTAAAGAAATACCCATTTTACCAATCTCTTTGGGCAAGCCGTTGTGTATCTTCTCCCAGGTGGCGCCACTGTCGGTAGATTTATACACCGCACTGCCCGGCCCTCCGCTGATCACCTTCCACGGCAACCGCCCATACTCGTTCATGCCGGCATACAGCACCCGCGGATTGGTGTGATCCATCTGCAACTCCACACAGCCGGTCTTCTCATCCACATACAACACTTTGGTCCAGGTAACACCCCCATCGGTCGACTTAAACACACCACGGTCGGGGTTAGGCCCATACAGTGCCCCTTGGGCCGCCACATAAACAATATTGGGATCGGCAGGGTGAATCTGTATGCGCGAGATGTGACGCGTAGCTTCCAAGCCCATTTTCTTCCAGGTCTTCCCTGCATCGGTCGACTTATACACGCCATCACCGCTATGGGTCATCACCCCACGAATGGCATGCTCGCCCATGCCCACATACACCACGTTCGGGTCGCTCTCCGACACGGCCACGGCACCCACCGATCCGGTTTGAAAGAAACCGTCAGACACATTGCGCCAGGTAATACCCATGTCGTCTGTCTTCCACAGACCCCCACCGGTAGTGCCCATATAATAGGTGTGAATATCGCCCACCACACCGGTAGCCGTATTAGAACGCCCTCCGCGAAAGGGACCGATGCTTCGCCATTTCACTGGCTTGTAAAATTCATTGAAATCGAACGCAGCAGCCGCAGGTGCCGCTTCCGGCTTTTTCCGCTGCGCTTCCGAAAGGGTGACAACAAAACAAAGGAGAAGAATGAGAACAGAACGCATAAACAAGGGATGGTTAAGGGAGTAAGATAAAAGTAATTTCCATTTTTCCGATGCTCTTTTATGTGGAGGTATACCCCCTTGAGGCATCGCACAGCGAAACCGAAGCGATCTCTAGAACGAAATTCTTATCTCAAATTTAATTGGCCACCACTAAAAACGTGCGATCCGGTGAACCAGCCAACCTGAAACCTGAAACCTGAAACCAGTAACCTGAAACCAGTAACTGAAACCAGAAACCAGTAACTGGCAACAGGCAACTACCTCCTCCAACCTTTCAACTTTCAAACATTCGATCCTCCCAACTTCCAAACATTCTAACTTTTCAACGTTCAAACACTCGAACTTTCAAACCCTCCAACTTTTGAACTTTCCAACTTCTAAACCCCCAATTCCACCTTCAAACCTTTCAACTTTTAAACATTCGAACTTTATAACTTTTCAACTTTCCAACCTTTTAACCCTATCTTAGCCCTAAACAACCAAACAAGCGCACACCATGTCTGCTCCCTCTTCTTCCTCCGCCCTTCGCAATGCCATTGTCGCGGCTCTCGGAGGGTTTCTCTTCGGTTTCGACACGGCCGTGATATCAGGCGTTGAAAAATCGATTCAGGAAATGTGGCGTTTGTCCGACTTTGCGCACGGATTCACGGTGGCTGCGGCCCTCATCGGCACCGTGCTGGGCGCCATGGGTGCCGGTAAACCAGCCGAAACGTGGGGGCGAAAGAAAGTATTGCAGGCCATTGGCTTACTCTACCTGAGCACTTCCCTCGGTACAGCCCTCACCAGCTCTTGGGAAGTGTTTGTAATCTTCCGCTTTTTGGGTGGCATTGGAGTGGGAGCCTCTTCGGTAGTAGGCCCCATGTATATTTCAGAAATTGCACCGGCACATGCACGCGGGCGCATGGTGGCCCTCTTTCAATTTAATGTAGTGAGCGGCATCCTCATCGCCTTCGTGTCCAACTACCTGCTCTTCGGCATCAACGAAGATGCCTGGCGCTGGATGCTGGGCGTGCAGGCATTGCCCTCTGCCCTCTTCTTTGCCTGGGTGTTTTTCGTGCCCGAGAGCCCGCGCTGGCTCATGAAACAAAAACGGGAAACAGAAGCGCGCGCGGTGATGGTAAGCATAGGCGAACCCGAACCCGACCGAGCCATCGGCAGCATCCGCGACTCACTGCAACGCGAGGCTGGCGCTGCCAGCGAACGCCTCTTCACCAAAGCCTACCGTGGCCCCATCTTCTATGCCATGGCGCTGGCTATGTTCAACCAACTGGCGGGCATCAACGCCATCATGTACTATGCACCACGCATTTTCGAAATGGCAGGACTCGCCAAAGACAGCGCCTTGTTACAGGCCATCTCTATTGGGGTTACCAACATGGTGTTCACGCTGCTGGCCATCTCGGTCATCGACAAACTGGGAAGGAAGACGTTGATGATCATCGGATCGGTAGGCATGGCGGTGACACTGGGCATGGTGGCCTACACATTCTATACGCAGAATTTTTCCGGCTACGATGTGATGTTATACCTGGTGGGCTTCATTGCCTTCTTCGCCTTCTCGCAGGGGTCGGTAATATGGGTATTCATTGCTGAAATATTTCCCAACAAAGTAAGGGCCAAAGGGCAGGCGTTGGGCAGCTCCACTCATTGGGTGATGGCTGCGGTCATTTCATGGACCTTCCCGATATTGGCTGAGTCTTCGCCCCTGGGCGGGGCCTACTCCTTCACGCTCTTTGCGGTGATGATGATAGCACAGGGCTTCTTCGCCTGGAAGATCATGCCCGAAACCAAAGGCAAATCGCTGGAACAAATCCAGCACATCGTAGTGCACTAAATGAGATATCTTTCTTGTACTGCGCCCAACAGCGTAACGAAACCTGAAACCAGCAACATTTAAACGTTCTGACTTTCAAACGTTCCAACTTCCAACCCTTCTAAAACCGATGATGCAAAAACTACCCTCAACTGGTAACGGCCAACCGGAAACCGGAAACCGGAAACCTCCACACTAACGTTCCAACTTTTAAACCTTCCAAACTTCGAACTTTCAAACATTCCAACCTCCAACTTCCCCAAAACCGATAACGCGAAACTGCCTCAACTTATGACTGGCAACCGGAAACTTGAAACCTGAAACCATCAATCACCCCCCCCCAACGTTCCAACCTTCGAACTTTCAAACCTTCCAACCTCCACCCTCCTTACTTCCAAAAATTCTCCTTCTGCGTAAACGTGGGGCACGGTATCAGCCGGTTCTGCCGCTTCACATTGCGGGCAATGGGTTTGGCCATAAATTCATAGATGATACTGATCTCATGCGAGCCCCCGCTGGCTGCGGAAAGCTCCGAGATGCTGAAATCGTAGCTGTAGCCGATGTTGAAGTTTTTGAAGAATAAACCCATGGTGAAGATGAGGGCATCGTGGTTAATGGTGCCGATGGCATTCTCCTGAAAGGGCTTGCCGCGATACCAAACCCCCACCGACACTGGGTCAACGTGGTAGTTCACGCCCAGGTCTAATTGGTTGATAGGCCCCTGATGGCGATAGATAAAGGAAGGCGTGATGTACGATACGCGCGCCTGCGTACGCGGCCCATTGTAGAGCGGAATACGCGCGCCCCCATGGATGGTGGTCTTCATCGGCAGGCGGGCGGTTTCATTCAATATCGACAAGTTCGGAGTGTTCATATGACTGAACGCAGCCCCCAGCCACACTATGCGACTGTAGAACACAAAGCCCGACCCAAAGTCAAAGTATTGTTTGTTGCCCAACTTCGCCAACTCGGGGTCCAGCGACTGGCCGTTGAACTCAAGTCCGTCACCCAGGCTCAACTTGCTGCGGTCCAGTCCGTTCACACCATAGCCGAAATTCAACCCGGGCGAGAATACAAGCTTGTCTGTCAGCCGCACCTTGTAGCTATACAGTAGCCCCACGTTGGTGGTACGCCAGCCGGCCGATCCCATCTTGTCGGTGGTAGCCAGGATGCCGAAGCCGCTGCGCAACTCATCTACCCAGATGTCGTAGCTGGCGGCATAGGTGGCGAAGGCCTGCGGCAGATTGGGCCACTGGATGCGGTGGTTCAACACAAACCGCTGCTGTGGGGTGATGCCCGTGAAGCCGGGGTTCAGATACAGGGGCGCCTGGTAGTATTGCGAGAACTGCGGATCCTGCGCGTGCGCAAGCACCGCCCCCATCACCAGTACCCCTATCGTAACCATACGTTTCATCAACAGCAAGTTAAAGTACAAACATTTCATTCAATCCCTAAATCGGTTTACATTTCACGTCCCCTTCTCAAATCTCAAATCTCCCTCTCAATTCCCATCCAACAACCAACAACCAACAACCACACCCCCTTACCTAATCATCGTAATATCTCCCAACTGGGTCGTTCGCTGCCCGTCCGACAAGCGGAGCGTGAGTTTATACACATATACCCCTGCCGGCAGCAGCCTTCCGTTGCGATCGTAGCCATCCCAGCCCATCGTAGAATCGTTGCTCTCGAAAATCAGGTTGCCCCAGCGGTCGAAGATCTGCATGTTGAACTCCTCCACGCCCTTCACCTGTGGCAGGAACACATCGTTGAAGCTGTTGCTACCAGGACGACCTCCGTTCGGCCCAAATGGATTGGGCGTAAACGCATTCGGAATGCGGGTAACGCCTCCCTGCTTGGCCACCACCTGTCGCGTGAGCGAATCCACACACACCACCCCGTTGCCATGATCGTACTTCGCAATAAGCATGATATCGTAAATGCCTTCCACGCGGTATTTGTGCTTCGGCTCTTCTTCAAACAACACCGTACCGTCACCGAAGTCCCATTCGTATTCGGTGGCACCCGAGCTGAAGTTGAAGGTGTTCAGCTCCGTATCGGGCACATACACCACATTGGGGCGCACATCGAACGATGCTACTGGCAAAGGATAGATCACCACATCTTTCAACGCAGTCACCTGGTCGCCCGTGAACGAGTTACGGGTGGTCAGCTCAAGGGTATATTTACCTGGACTCACCACCGTAAACACCGGCAGGTTGGCATTGCTGGTGCCAGCCGTCTTGCCCAGGTCATCGAACAGGCGCCACTCGAAAATATCGCCCGTAGCCAGGTTCTCAATCACTTCCACATCGGCCGGGAAGCAGGCCTCCAGCGGCACAGCCACAAAGTCGGCCACCAGGGGAGGCACGGCTATCTGAATCAACTCTTTAAAGTCGCTGAAGCACGTGAGCCCGGCCTGCTGCGCTACCAGGTTCGTAGCACGCAGGAATATCTCCTTCGGTCCCGGTGTGGTGTAGTCCAGGTTGAACGGACCCACACCGTTGGCCGACTGCGGGTTGGCATCGAGGCCAAAATCCCACGCATACCCAAACTCATTGCCATCCACGGGCTGCGAAGTGTTGGTGATGGTAGTATAGCTATGGCCACCCACGAACAACGTGGGATCGGTATAAGTAAACGCAGCATCGATGTTGCGATACACCGTGATGGGCGTTACCACATCTTCGGCCGGACAATTGCCATTGGTAGATTGGTAAACCACCTCCAGCACAATCGGGTTGCTGAGGGTATTATTCGGCAACGCAAACGTGGAGTTCGTGGTGGTGCGCACATCAAACTCAGCCGTGGTGCCCTGTACCCGGTAGAACCAGCGGTGGGCACTCACCCCCTGCGAAGAGTTCACAAACGTCACCTCCTCATCGGCACAGATCACGGTGCGATCAGCAAAAACGGCCGGTGCCACGGTAGGATATACCTTCACCTCCTGGAACGAGGTACGCAGGCAGTTGCCAGGATAGTTGTCATCCAGGCGTGTTTCCAGGAACACCTTGTAGCGCACCTGACCATTGGGCGAAGGGTTGAAGAAGGTATGCCGCACAATCTGGCCGGGCACATCGGTGCCGGCTGTGTACACACTGTCGGCCACGCCATCAAACCACTTCCACGTATAGTTCACCCCGTTCACCTGGTTGTGCTCAAACTCTACCTGGTAAGGACTGCACGCAATCTCAGGACCAGCAATGCGGAAGGTCGCATCCGTAGAACCCACGTTCACGGTCACGCTTTGATCTGTAGGCGTTACCTCGCAGCCAAAGCCGTCTTTTACTTTCAGCAATTGATAGGTGGTGGTAACCGTAGGCTGCACGGTAACAATGTCAATCGGGCCTTTGCCGCCCACCACACGGGTGGTGGTGCCATCGGTATAGGTGTATTCAAACAGCGGCAGGCCGCCAAAGTCGAAGAACACAAAGTCTTTGCCACCGAGGCAGATGTACGCATCGCCATCGCCATCCGAGCTGTACAATTGAGGCACAATGGCGGGCGCCACGTTCACAATCATAATGGCATCGGTGCCCACACAACTGTTGCCATTGCTGGGAATCACCACGGTAGGCGTGATAGCGTACTGATAGCTACCCAAAGATGTGCCGTTGTTTTCAAAAGTTTGATTGATAACCGATCCCGCTCCCGCGCCTATCACGGGCAAATCCGGATTGGCATTGTTATCCACGGTCCACGCAAAGGTGGTGCCGGTGGCCGAGCTGGTCAGATTAATGGCTCGGGTCTCCCCTTCGCATACATTGATGGAGCTGGCAAGCCCGGTTACTTTAGGCACGGGATAAACCCCCACGTTCAGCGTTACAGGCGCACCATTGCAAGCGGGCACGTTGGCCACATTGCGGGCCTGCAAGGTATAGGTAATCGTGCGCGCGTCCCCGGTAGGATTGAACAACACCTGCGAAAAGGCGTTACCCGCCCCGTTCGATTCTCCGGTTACTTCTGCATCCGGAGTCACTGTCCAATTGATAAAGGTAGCGGCCGGGTCCGTATCCACGGTAATCGCTACCGGATTGAACAACTCACCACTGCAGATGTCAAAGTCGGCTATGGGCGTAATCACCGGACGCGGGGCCACGGTCACCACGGTACTCACCGGATCGCCCACGCAAGTACCAAACTGAGGTGTCAACGTGTAGTTCACCTGCCGGTTAGCGGAAGTGGTGTTGACAAGCACATCGTTTAGCATGGCGCCATTGGCCAGCGTACCTGTTGCGCTGAAACCGGTTACATCGCCCCCGGCCCCCGGGGCCACCACGTTGGCAGTATAAGCAAACGACACGGTGCCCGCCCCGCCCGAAGGAACGGTGGGTGAATTCAGGGCAATGCTCACGGCATCATCCTCGCAAATGGTTTTCGTAGACGCGATCGTCAACTTCGGCTTCGGCTCCAGGGTGATCACAAAAGGCACAGCACTGCCGGTACAGCCTGCTCCATTCTTGGCACCGGCCGCCACAGGCGTCACGGTATAGGTGGCTGTCTGCACCACATTGCTGTTGTTCACCAGGAAGTCGCCTACCACCGTGCCGTTGCCCAGGTTGGTCACCACGGGCACAAAGCCACTCACCTGGGGCGAGCTGGCGGCCACTGAATAATTAAAGGTAATGGTACCCGCGGTCGGCACCGAACCGGAATTTAATTGCACACTGGTGGCAACCAGGCCATCACCACAAAGGGTCTGTGCGGCCGGGGTAGGCACCACCGCGATCGTTGGCTCTACGGTCACCGTAATGTTTTCGGCAGGGCCCTCGCAGGAGGCTGCAGAGATAGGCACCACACGGTAAACCACCGGCTGCGTAGCCAGCGTAGGGTTGGCAAAGCGGTCGTTCAGGATGTCGTTCACGTTGGCAATGGTACGCGGGAACGCGGCATTGCCGGCCGTACGGGTCAGGTCAGGATCGATGTTGATGTTCTCAATGCGGTAGCTCGCAGCAGCCACACCGTTCGGATCGCCCGGGAATGTAGTAGCCAGCACCACACCGGTCACGTCATCATTGCAGGTGATCGCATTCGCAACATTCAAATTGGGCGCAGGGTTGATGGTAAACACCACGTTCTCATCAGGCCCCACACAATTCAACGCGCTGACGGGTGCAATGGTGTAAGTCACCAACTCAGGATTTCCCGTAGTGTTGGTATACGTATCGTTCGACAATGCATTGGCCAGTCGGCCCGAACCCACACCCGAGTTCGCGGGGTTCGCGATCAATTTTGTCGGGTCAAAAACAATCGTCCTGAAAATATAAGAGGCTGCCACAACAGAAGCCGGAGGCCCCAGATCTTCACTCAATACCACACCGGTTGCCACATCACTGCACACAGGTGTCGGACTCAACGAAGGATCCAACTTAGGTTGTGGATTCACGGTCAACTCAAAATCCAATGCATCACCGACACAGCTCTGCGGGGCAGGACTGCGGGGAACCACGGTGTATTTTACCGTTACAGCTTCATTGATCAGGTTTTCAAATCGGTCGTTCTTGAGCAGGTTAAAGTTGCTGGTGGCCAGCACAGCCGCATTGGTACCAGCAGGCGTAAAGCCCGCTGGTGGCGCCACGTTGAAGCCGGGGGGGTCACTCGCGCGCCTGAACGCAATGGCGGTCAGTTGGTACGTGCCTGCATTCACCGACACCCCATTGGTACCCAACACAATATTGGCAATGGTAGGATTGTCAGTATTGTTACTGCAGATGTCGGGCAGCAACTGCGGCTCCAGCACGGGCTCAGGGTTCACGCGGAAGGTCACTACCCTCGCATCGCCAATACAGCCGTTGGTGCCGTTCGGAGTGAGGGTATATACCACCAGCAACTGCGTGGAAGTGGTGTTGGTAAACACATCGCCCTGGATGGCATTGGCAGCCAACGCAGCACCCGTAGTAGCTGCACCCACCAAGCCGGCATCCACCACGGCCGCCACATCGTAAGAGGCTGCGCCAATCGAAACACCGTTGGTGGCCATCAGCTTGCCATAGGCCAGGTCACTGCACAAAGTCTCATCCAGGTTGGTGGCCACCACCGGCTCGGGCCGAACCGTAACGGTCACCGTAATAAAATCACCCACACAACCGGCAGCACTGCGGGGCCGAACGCTGTATTCCACATCCAAGTCCACGGCACCGGTATTGCGGAACACATCGTTTTGCAGGTAGGTAGCCGCTACATTGTTAAAGGGCACCACGGCATTGCCCACCTGGGCCGTGAGTCCACCATCAACCACAATACTTTGCACATCGTAGTTGGCAGCAGCTACCGAAGCACCATTGGTATTGAGCACCAGCCCTGTCGCCAAGTCGCTGCACACGCCAGCAATATCCAACGCAGGCGACATCACCGGCTCGGGGTTAATGGTGATCACAATGGTTTCGATGTCGCTCTGACATCCCGCAACGGTACCCGTGGCACGCACCTCATAGGTAACGGTCAAAGGAAGCGCGCCCGGATTGTTGTAAATATCGTTTTGCAGGTAGGCGGCCGGTACCCCCAGGGCAGGCACGCCCACTTCCGACACCGGGTTCAGGCCACCTTGTACCGTGCGGCTCACAATATCGTAATTCAACGCCCCAATGCTGGTACCGTTGGTGTTCAACACCAGACCGATGGCCTGGTCGCTGCACACAGCCGCATCCAGCAAAGGCGACACCACCGGCTCGGGCGCAATGGTCATCGTAATGGTGAGCTGATCTCCCAAACAGCCGTTGATGGTGCCCACAGGCTCCACCACATATTGCACGGTCAGAGAGCCACCCGTGGTGTTGCGATAAATTTCATTTTCCAAATAGTTGTCCGCCACCCCATTCTGAGGCACGGCCACCTGGGCCACGGGTACCAACCCTCCGGCCACAAGGCGGTTCACGATGTTATAATTCGCGGCCCCCACGCTGGTACCATTGGTGTTCAATACCAGCCCTACCACATCGTCTGAACAAACGCCCGCATCCAACCCGCCCGCCATCACAGGCTCGGGGTCAACGGTCATGGTAATCGTCACCACGTCACCCAGACAGCCGTTGATGGAGCCTCTGGCGCGTACTTCATAAACCACCGAGAGAGGCGCTGCCGTGGTATTGCGATAGCGCTCGTTTTGGAGGTAGGTTGCAGCGACTGCATTACCGGGAATACCCACCTGCACCACCGGTATCAAAGCGGGGTTCACGGTGCGGGTAAGTACATCATAATTCAAAGCACCTACACTCGTGCCATTGGTGGCCAGCACCAGATTCACGTTGTTATCGCTGCACACATTGGCATCGAGGCCGGGCATGATCACGGGCTCCGGATCGATGGTCATCACGATGGTACGCTGGTCGCCCAGACATCCGTTGATGGTACCGGTAGCTTCCACCACATACGTAACAGTAAGCGATGCGTTGGTAGTGTTCTCATAGATTTCGTTCTGCAGGTAACCGGCAGCCACCCCGGCCTGCGGCACCACCACCTGTGCGATGGGATTCAAGGCAGGGTCAACGGTGCGACTCACAATATTGTAGTTGGCCGCAGCCACACTCACGCCATTGGTGTTCAACACCAGCCCCACTACCGAACCACTGCACACATCGTCATTCAACGTGGCGGCTACTACCGGCTCAGGATCAATGGTGATGGTAATGGTTTCCTGATCGCCCAAACAATTGGCAATGGTACCGCGTGCCTCTACTACATATTGCACGGTAAGCGATGCATTGGTGGTATTGCGATAGACTTCATTTTGCAAGTACAAATCGGTTACACCCGAGGCGGGCACAGGCACCTGGCTCACAGGGGTCAACCCACCGGCCACGGTGCGACTCACAACATTATAACTCGCAGCACCGATGCTGGTAGGTGCCGTGTTCAGCACCAGTCCCGTGGCAAGGTCGCTGCAAACCACGTCATCCAAAGTGGTGGCAATCACCGGCTCCGGCTGAATGGTCATCGTAATGGTGCGGTTATCCCCCACGCAGGCATTCACCGTGCCGGTGGCGCGCACTACATACGTCACCGTAAGATTACCATTGGTCAGGTTGCGGTACACCTCGTTCTGCAGGTACGTGGTACCCACTCCATTGGCAGGAACCAATACCTGGTTCACGGGCACAAGCGAAGGGGCCACCGTGCGGCTCACAATATCATAGCTGGCGGCACCCACACTGGTGCCGTTGGTATTCAAAATCAAACCCACAGCCGCATTGCTGCAAACAGACGCATTCAAAGTAGGCGACACGACCGGTTCTGGATCGATGGTAATGGTAATCGTGCGCTGATCACCCAAACAATTGCCGATGGTGCCGCGCGCCTCCACCACATACTGCACCGTCAACGGCACACTACCGGTGTTGGCATAGATTTCTCCTTGCAAATAATTATCGCCCACACCCACGGCCGGCACTGCCACCTGGTTCATAGGTACCAGCGCACCCGCTACCGAGCGGCTCACGATGTTGTAGGTGGCTGCCGGCACACTCGATCCATTGGTATTCAATACCAGGCCCACCACGTCATCGCTACATACCGTAGCATCGAGTGTGGTGGCAATCACCGGCTCCGGCTGAATGGTCATGGTGATGGTATGTGGATCGCTCAAACACCCGTTGATGGCACCCACGGCCTGGATCACGTACTGAACCGTCAGATTCCCATTGGTGGTGTTGCGGTAAATCTCATTGGTAAGATACCCGGGTCCCACGTTGTTGGCCGGCACAATCACCTGACTCACGGGGGTCAACGCACCGGCTACGGTGCGGCTCACAATATTGTAATTCGCGGCACCCACACTGCCGGCATCGGTCGACAGGGTGAGGTTCACGATGTTATCACTGCATACGGGCGCGCTGGCATCTACCACGATCGGCTCGGGGTCGATCGTGATGGTAATGACCCGGGGATCGCCCACGCAGCCACCAATTGTACCCGTAGCACGCACTTCGTACTGAACCGTGAGTGACCCGGTCGTGGTATTTCTATAGATCTCTCCCTGCAGGTAATTCGCAGCCACACCGTTGGCAGGCACGCCAACCTGGTTGATGGGAGCCAACCCGCCCTGAACGGTGCGACTGATAATCTCGTAATTCAACGCCCCAACACTCACACCATTGGTGTTCAGCACCAGCCCTACAGTCGCATCGCTGCAACGGTTGGCATCCAAGGTCGTGGCAATCACCGGTTCCGGGTTAATCGTCACCACCACAATGCGTGTATCTCCCAAACAACCGCCAATGGTACCGGTAGCCTGCACTTCATATTGCACCGTGAGGGCCGCATTGGTGGTGTTTCTGTAAATTTCGTTTTGCAGGTAATTAGCCGCCACATTATTGGCCGGCACACCCACCTGTGCAACGGGCACTAGGCCGGGCGCCACGATACGGTTCACCACGTTGTAATCCAGGGCATTCACGCTGGCGCCATTGGTGGCCAGCGTAAGGTTCACAATGGCATCGCTGCAAACAGTGCGATCAAGGGTAGTGGATATCACGGGCTCGGGCTGAATGGTGATGGTCACCACCACCGGGTCTCCGTTACAACCGTTGATGCTGCCCACCGGCACGATGGTGTACGCCACGTTCAGGTTGCCACTGGTGGTGTTGCGATAAATTTCATTGCGCAGGTAGTTGGCCGCCACCCCGTTGGTAGGCACGGTCACCTGGCTCACAGGAGTCAGGCCACCATCCACCACCCGGTTGGTGATGTTATAACCGCTGGCCGCCACGCTGCCACCGGCATTCGCCAGCACCAGGTCCACAATCTGATCACTGCACACCGCATCATCCAGGGCCGCAGACAACACCGGCTCCGGATCAACGGTTACGGTCACGGTAAACGCATCGCCTTCGCAGCCGTCCGCACTCACGGGGGTCACCGTGTAAATAACATTCACAGAGCCATTCGTCAGGTTGCGCCACACATCGTCCGCAATCTCGTTGGCCGCCTGGCCAGTACCGCCACTGGCCGTACCCGCGCTCAAAGTCAATCCGTTGTCGGTCACTACAATATCGTACGTGGCGGCCACTACCGCCAGCCCACTGGTCGTGAGGTTCACACCCACGGCCTGGTCGCTGCAGCGGGTCAACGTACTGGGAGCGCCCACCGGCTCAGGTCGCACGGTCACGGTGCGGGTGAAGGGATCTCCGGCACAACCATCAGCACTCACAGGTGTAATCGTATACACCACATCCACGGGATTCAGCCCAGTATTCCGCCACACGTCATCGGCAATTTCGTTGGCGGCCTTCAGCGCACCCGCACTGGGGGTGCCTCCGCTCAATACCAATCCATTCGGTGCCACGGCTATGGTGTACGTATCGGCCGCCACAGAACCTCCATTGGTGGTCAACGTAATACCCACCACCTCATCGCTGCAGCGGATGGCCGTGCTGTTGACACCCACGGGCTCGGGCCGCACGGTAATCTCCACGTCAAAGGGATCGCCTTCACAACCGGCTGCACTCACAGGGGTAACGGTATAAGTCACCACAACCGGCAACAACCCCGTATTGCGCCACACATCGTCTGAAATTTCACTGGCCGCCCGGCCGTTGCCCGCACTGGCGGTACCGGCACTCAAAGTCAACCCGTTGGGGTTGACCGCAATGTTGTAGCTGGTGGCTGCCACCGACCCCACGTTGGTAGTCAGGTTCACACCCACGGCCTGGTCACTGCACCGTACAAAGGCAGCATCCACACCCACCGGCTCCGGATTCACGGTAACGGTAACGGTAAACGCATCGCCCGCACAGCCTGCCGCACTCACGGGGATAACAGTATAAACCACGTTCACCGGGTTCAAGCCCGTGTTCTCCCACTCGTCATCGGCCAGGGCATTGGCAGGCATGCCCACCCCGGTACTCACCACCCCTCCGCTCTGCGAAAGGCCCCCGTTATTTACCACGATATTGTACGTACTGGCAGCCACGGCTGTCCCCAAAGTCGTCAACGTTACCCCTACCGGACTGTCACTGCACACGGCAACGGCACTGTTGTTGGCCACGGGCTCGGGCCGCACCGTAATGGTCACGGTAAACGCATCGCCCTGGCACCCGGCTGCACTCACAGGCGTGATCATATATTCCACATTCACCGGGTTCAACCCGATGTTGCGCCACACATCGTCTTCCAGCTCATTGGCCAGCTTATTATTTCCGGCACTACCGGTGCCACCACTCTGGATCAACCCATTCGGGTTCACCACAATATTATAGGTGGCCGCGGCCACCGAGGCGCCAGCCGTGGTCAAGGTATAGTTCAATACCTCGTCACTGCACACAATATCCGTATCATCCGCACCCACCGGCTCGGGGTTCACGGTCACCGTCACCGTAAAGGGATCACCGGCACAACCGGCCAGGCTTACAGGCGTAATGGTGTATTCCACATCTACCGGCAACAAGCCGGTGTTGCGCCACACATCATCCACTAACTCGTTGGCGGCCTTCGCAGGTCCGGCACTCACGGTGCCTCCGGACTGAGACAAACCGTTGGCGTTGGTCACAATGGTATAAGTAGCAGCCGCCACACTGGCCACACTGCTGCTCAACGTCACATTCACGGCCTGGTCGCTGCACCGCGTCACTGCGGTGTTGCTGAGCACCACGGGCTCGGGGTTCACAGTCACCGTAACGGTAAAGGGGGCGCCCTCACAAGAGGCCGGGGCCGCACTTACGGGCGTCACCGTGTAAACCACGTTCACCGGGTTCAGGCCGGTGTTGGTCCATTCATCATCGGCAATGGCATCGAACAGCAAACCGTTGGCGTTGCTGGGCGTTCCCCCGCTCTGCACCAGCCCGTTCGCATTCACGGAAATGTTATAAGTAGCTGCCGCCACGGCCGTGCCCAGCGTGGTCAGGTTAACGCCCACAGGCACATCGCTGCACACGGTGGCCGTACTGTTGCTGCCCACTGGTGTGGGCCGCACAGTTACGGAAATAGCAAAAGGATTGCCATTGCAACCAGCCGCACTGATGGGGGTTACCGTATACACCACCACCTCATCGCCCAACGTCTGGTTCACAATCACATCGCTGATGGTGTTGCCTACCTGTGGAGTGGTGCTCTCGCCCGTCACATCGGTATTGTCTACGGCTACCCAACTGTAAGTGGTGCCAGCGGTCAGGTTGTTGCCAGCCGCAATGTTAGCCACCAGGTCGTAACCCACCGGGTCACTGCCACACACGGTCACGGCATCAGCCGCCCCCACCGGCTCCGGTCGTACGGTAACGGTCAGCGTGAACGGATCGCCTACGCACGCCTCTGGGTCATCATACACCGGAGTGATAGTATAGGTAATGGTAACGTTAGCGGTCGTCAGGTTGGTGTAAGTATGATTAATAGGCGCGTTGCTAGCCACCACCCGGTTGGCCTCCGCAGGCACCGCCCCTCCATTGCTGGACACCACTGTATAGGTGAACAGCGCAGGTAAACCATTGCCCAGGGCATCAATATTGTCTGCCTGGATATCATACACCAGGGCCACATCGCTGCACACAGCAATGGAAGCGTTTTGTCCAACCGGCTCAGGATGCACGTTAACGGTAACGGTTTGGGTAGGACCATTACAATACTCCACGCCTGCAGACGGGTCAATGTCAATCTTGGGCGTTACATCGTACACAATCTGCCCCACCGAAGAAGATGTATTGGTCAACGTCTGATTGATGGGGCCGTTTCCCGTGTTACCCACAGACGCGCCCCCGATAGGGCCAATGCGCCCGATCACCACCCAGTCAAAGTCAGTACCCAGAAGACTACCGGTGAGGGTATGCAATGCACTTACCGTTTCTCCGCTGCACAAGTCAACGGTATTTGGTGAGGTCATGGTAGGACGGTTGTTCACGGTCACATTGAAAGGGGCTGCAGGAGGACTCACACAACCTGTGGAGTTGGTCTCGGTCACGGTGATCACGCCACTGGTGGTGGATATGTTCACGGTGATGGATGCCGTTCCCTGCCCGCTGACGATTGAGCCCAGCGTACCCGGCACGTTCCAGGTGTACACCGAACCAATGTTCGTTGGTACAGAATAAACAACGTTCTCCTGGCCCGAACACACATTGTTGTCCCCTGCAATCACCGGGGCCGGAGGCGAATTATCAACCCGGATGTTCATGGTGTTCACATTACCCACGCAGCCATCGGCTGACGTCTCTACCACCGAAATATCAAGCCCTGCGGGCCCGGTAACATTCGGAAACTGAAGCAGTACAAAAAAATCATTCACACCTCCACCACCAAACTGCACAAACTCTCCTGGAGCTGTAGGGATGGACCAGGCGTAAGTAGAGCTGGTGTTCAACGAGGGGTCTACCTGAAACAACAAGATGGTGTTGCTGGCACACACGGTAATGCCGGGAGGCGTTCCGCCACCGGGCGGGATAATAGGATTGTTGAATGGCAACGGCAAAATGGTGTACTCCACCACGCCCACATTGAAACAGTTGGTGAGGGTGTTTTCCACCACGGCATAGAAGCGCTCACCATCGTTCACATTGTCCACATCGGTGGGCAGCATAATCTGCGTCACCAGGTCTCCGGGGTCATTCACCGCCACGCCCGGATCGAGCCACCACGTCACAGCCCGGTTGGCACCGATGCCCCCGGCCACGGCCGTGTTAAAAGCGGTCAGGTCTACGTTGTCAATCTCATTGGTACCCAGGCCGTTCTCGCATTCTTCGGGATTCAGGGTGGCGGTGGCGGGCAAAGGGTTTACGTTGAAGGTAACCGAACCTGGATTCAAGACAGGGGTAACGTTGGTACAACCGGTCAGGTCGTTGGTCACCCGCGCATAATACACATCATTATCGCTCACGGTCACGTTGGTGGCATCAGGCACCGGAAGGGTGAGGTTCGCATCCAGGAACCAGGCCACGGTGCGATCCGCATCATTGTTGCTCACATCGGCATCATGCACAGTGAGGTCGTAGCCCACTGCATCGAGGGTGCCAAAGGTGGTTTCGCACACATCAAAATTAATGTCAACGGTAACCGGCTGGGGATTTTTGGTAATCGTCAACACGGCCGGAGGTAGTGTACAGGCCCCAAGGTCACTGGTGATCGTCCAGGTAAACACATTCGGTCCATCCTGCAGATTGGAAACGGCAGAAGTGGGATTGTTCACGTCAGCGATCACGGGAACTCCGGCCACTGCGGAAGGCTTCACAATCACATTATCCAGGCGGATAAACTGCCCGTTGCCGGCCAGTTCAATGCGAATCACAATCTGCAATGTGTTGCCAACAATGCCGGTTTCTGTGATGGTCTGGGCTGCAATCGGCACGGGCAAGGCCGGGTTGAAGCTGGTCAACCCACCCCCGTTCAGGCGGTAATAGAATTCAACGCCATCGTCTCCGGCCGCTCCCACCGACTCCACATCCAGCGACAGGTCTACCCCACCGGGATGAGCCGAAATATTGATCACGCTGCTGACCCAGTCCACAAACTGGCCGCCCCCATCATTGTCGGTATCCTGGGCCTCCAACACTCCCCCCTGCACCCGGATATAGTCGCCCGCATCAATCAATGCGCCATTGCTCACGTCAACGGTCCAGTTGCCGCTGGCAGGTGCAGTAGGAGCCGCCACACCCGTTGCGCCAACGCCATTATCTATGGCAGAAAACGTCTCATAATACAGGATACCTCCAATGGTCCACGTACCCGTCCCCCCATTATCAGGTACGCTGCCCGTCAGCACGGCTGCATCACTACAGGTGATTTGGTTTGCTCCCACCGTGGGGTCGCTGGGCCGTGCATCGGAAGTCAAGTCCACGGCCACCCGCGCATTGCTCTGACACCCGGTAGTCGTATTCCGCGTTTCCGCATAGTAAGTTTCCGTAGCGGTGGGTGCCGGCTCATCGGCTGGTGCCGGATTAAACACAGCATTGCCCGCCAGCAGCAGGCTACCCCCGGTGGGTGCATCGTACCAGTCAATCGTAAAACCGGCACCGGGATCCACTACGCTCACGTTGGCTGCACCAATAACGTCCGAACAGGCTACTACATTTCCATTGCTGACGGGCGCTGCCGGGCGGGGATTGACTGTAAAGTTCAGATCGATGTTGAATGTGGTTTGGCAACCTGCTAAAGACACAATCGACACAATCCGTATCACATGCGGGCTGGGCGCCAGGTTATTCAACTCGGCATCCGTAAATGTAATCGGGGCATCCAAGCCGGTAGGATCGCCCGTGGCATTGGTATTGAAATTTTTTGTACGCACCGCCCCTCCATCAATAGTGTAACGCAGCGTAAAATTGTTCAGGTTGCCATCATTGGCATCGTTGAGGCTGAATTGCAAGACAGGATTGGCTGTAGAACCTCCGTCATCGCAGGCGCTGGAAATGTCAAGGGTAAATCCGGGCGGATCAACGGAAGGAGGGAATCCCCCGATGGTTACGGAAGCTGTGCCGCCCAGAGAGGTGGCAGCACATCCTGTGGCATCTGTCAGCGCTGTCAATTCGTAGGTGCCTGCCGTGGTGGGAGCCAAGACCGAAAAGGTGGTTGTGTTCTCTACTATTGGCCCAAAGGTGGACGTTCCATCTGTGTAAGTAACATTAAAAGGCGGAGTGCCCGTCAACGTCCAGACTATGTCAGGGGCAGGATTGCCCGCACAGACCGCTCCTCCACCGACCGGACCCGTCACGGTTGGCAGCGGGTGAATGGTTACCACCTCAGGGTTCGACAACGGCCCCACACAGAAGGAAGACCCCACCCCCACGGCCTCCACGGTGTAGGTGCCGCTCTGGGCCACGGTGTTCAGTACAATATTGGCCGTGGTAACCCCTGTATTGACACCATTCCGATACCATCGGTAGGTGGCCGCATCGGTTGCTGAAGCCGTAAGCGTGACACTGCCTCCAAAACAAAACGTAGTAGGTCCACTGGCTGTTACCGTTGGCTGTGCTGGCACAGGATTAACGGTTACGGTGTTCTGATTAGCCAACACGGTGGTTACACTGGGACAAGGCCCCCCTGCATTTTGATTTTGAACCAGCACACGATACTTGTAGGTACCCGGGCCATTGGGCGGAGTATGGTTAATCGTGGTTAAGCCTCCGGTGCCACCTATGGCTATGTAGGGTGTGGCTGGGCCCGGTCCAAAATCATCGTAGCTGTACTCCCACTGCAAGATGGCACCGCGGGTACCGGTGGCCGTCAGGTTGCCTGTACTTTGTCCATCGCAAATGGTAGGGCTGCCGGTGATAGTACCTCCATTGCTGGCTCCAAAAACGGTTACTCCCAAATTTACATTGGCGTTTTCGCACGTTTGGGGGGAGATGTTGTAGGTAGGCACGGTGAACGGGGCAGGCACCGGGCTAACCACTGGAATCACCGTACTGGTTACATAGCGCCTCCGCACACGTACATCTCCGGGATCTGACGGATTGGGCTCGGTGCCCATTGCAAACGTAACGGTAGTGCTGTTGCCAACGGTTGGTGTTAACGAAACACCGGCTGCATAGTTCGCTACACTCCAGAAGTTCTCTGTGGGCAGATTGATAGCCGCTGCGTTGGTCGAAGTGTTTGCATTGATCGTCTTTGTATTAGGGGCGTTGGTGGTGTATATCTCTGAATTGTTGTTGCAAACAGCGGTGGCGCCTGCCGGTGTATTGGGGATATCGGGGGCCGAGCTGATCCGCGGCTGCTGCAAGATCACGATCTCTACCGGATCACTCTCGCAACTGTTGGTGCCTCCCTGCACCTGCGTAGCCCATACCGAGTGATATCGGCCATTTACATTGTTGATAGTGAAATTACCGCCCACACCCCCCTGACTACCATATGAAGCAGCCGGGAAGGTGAGGTCATTGGCACCCCCCGGGTTCGACATACGGGTGGCTGTACCCACATTTGCATAAGTGCTGTACCAATTCACCGCGGTGCGCAGCCCCCCCAGACTACTTACAGCGGTGAAATCAAATGCCGTGCTGTTCGTACTATTGTAACAAACGGTGAGCCCCGAAGTGGTAAGTGGCACCGGCTTGCCGATGATTTCGATGTACTGTGTACTGGTTTCCACCGGACTGGCGCCATCAGTATAGCGGTTGCATACGTTCCAATACTGCATGGTAACATAAAAGCGCTGGCCTACCACTTGATTCGTTGCGGAGAGTGTTGTGATTACCTCTGTCAACAAGCCCGAAGGCTCATTGGTCGGTGCAGACAATTCAATCACACCATTCGCATCGGGAACCCCTGGCCCACCCGCACCTACCGGCACATAACCAGGCGCACCGCTTAACAACGGGTTGGCATTGTAGGGAGGCAAAAGTGCTCCAGTTGTAGAGTGAGTTACCTGTACTCCACCTACCCGGATATCGGGTATATAACCATTAGGAGCAGTTCCTAACGTGCCATAAATAAAGCGAACCCAACGAATGCTATTGTTGGCGGGGCCTGCCGTGTTGGCAGAAGTTCCAAAATCAGCTGCCGATACGGGGTTACAGTTCATGTCGGTAGCATCGGTAAAAGTCATGTTCACGTTAGACCCCAAACAAACCCGGTCTGTATTCGGAACGGTGGGGTTGTAAATTAACTGCCCCGTATTCTGGTCGTCAAAATCGTATGAATCGAACTGCGTGAGTTTAGTAAGATTAGCGTTGTTCAGGCAGTTGAACGCACCCCCGGCATCGAAAATGTCAATTTTCGCACGGTAGTTACAAATATTCTGATTGTCGGGATAGGAAAAACTGCCTGCCGCAGGCGCTGCGGGCGATTTAAAAGACAGATAAACGGCAGGGCCGGAAAAAGCACCTGTCACCCCGGTCGTGTAGAAGGCCGCATCGGGCGTTCCATCCGGCCGCGAGAGGTAGCCTTGATAAAAATTGGTAGATCCAAATCCGTCATTCCACGTAACAGTGGCCCGATTCAGCCCCACAACAAATAACGAACTGTTGCGCCAGCGCAGGCTGTACTCATACGTCCAGGCAATCCAATCGGTGGTAACCGGTGCACACTGATCCGGGAATCCCACCGTATTTAAAGCGCGGAAGCCAATATCGGCCGAGCAGGTGGCCGAATAGTTATTCTGAGATGTTTGATTGGTGAAGGCAGGGGCATAATTGACGCCTCCCGGCAACACCTGAATATTTCCTACACCTGTGCCGCCCGAATAGCTAATGCGCATGGTCTGGCCAGGCAAAATAAAAGCGTAGCTGTTTAAGGCTGTGGCATCAAACTGCACAGTTACGTTGAATCCAGATATGGATACGGCCGTGGTGGAAACCGTTGTGAAGGGAGACGCGCCCGCTCCGTCAGGATCTATTTGTACTGTCCAATCCGTCAGATCGGGAGCTCCTCCATTGAATTGCAGACCAGTAGCGCCCCCTGCACCTGTGAAGTTTACCACTATTTCACGCTGACTGATGGTCTGGTGTCGAGCGGTGTTAAAAGTAACAGTTTGGGCAACGCACAAATGTGACAGCAAGAAACCGAAAATTATCCCAACTGAACCCTTTCCTGACATGAAAAGACGAAGTCGGCTTTGTTTAAAAGTCCGCCAAAAGGTTTGGGTCATAGCTTAAACGGGATAGGTAGAAATTATTCATTTAATACGGACGATGTGAAAGTTTGTAACCCATTTTATTCCAAACATATTTAAAAATTCGTTTAAAAAATAGGACAAATCCACGCGCTCCGCTTTTTGTAATTTGTTTGCGCGCTAATTAGCCTGGCACATAACCGATCTTGCAAAGATTTTTTTTGTAGCTTTGAACTTAGAATATTTTCTTTATGAAGACTCTGTGGGTACTCGGCTTGCTACTTCTGGCGGGACATTTTGATATTGCCGCCCAGAGTTTTTATGCCAGTCGCAGGCCTCGTTCTTTGATTCTGGTGGCCGGAACCGGTAGTTCTACCTATTTTGGAGAGTTAGCCAATCCGGGAGATTATTTTGATGCGCGTCCCAATCTGACTGTTGGGCTGCAGTACTACGTAACCCAACGCATCGGCTTACGGTCGGAGGCAAGTTGGTTTCAAATAGCCGGTGCGGATTCGGAGTCTTCAACCACAGGCCGCATTCCCAGAAACCTTTCCTTCCGGTCCAATAATTTCGAAATCAATTTAACCGGATTGATTAATGCACTGCCCAATGGGCTTCGATTTTACCAAAGACCGGGATTCAACGTTTATGGTTTTGGCGGTGTTGGTTTTTTGTATTTCAATCCCACCACTGAGTACCAGGGAACGCGGTATGCTTTACGGCCATTGCAAACAGAACTCGTCAGCTATTCGCGGGCCGTATTGGTGATCCCTTTTGGCATGGGTGCTCGGTTTAAATTAGGGCCGATGTTTAATATTGCTCTGGAGGGGGGATACAGAAAAACATTTACCGACTATTTGGATGATGTCAGCACGGTGCACTTCGATGCATCTCGATTTACAGATCCGGTAGCTGCCGCGCTGTCAGACAGGAGGCCGGAATTGGGATTGTCGCGTGTGGAGGAAGGAACGAAAAGAGGCAATCCAGCAACAGACGATGGATATTTCCTTGCAAATGTGAAGATAGAGTATTACCTACCTACCAACTTCCTCGTTCGGAATAAACTGTATTCAAAGAAGCGGAAAAACTACGGAGGCAAACCCAATAGACGACCACTCTATCAAAAGAGGCGTTAACCCACTTTGTCGAGCACCTCGTACCGGGAGTAGTTGCTTTTATATTCCGGTACCAATTCCTTCATAAGCGCTACCATTTTCAACTCGTTGCGGTCGTGAACCAAGTCATGAAAGAGGTCTACCAGCCGGTTCACTTCGTCAAATGAATATTGCTGGTTCCGGGCAATCAAGATTTTCTCATGATGTGTAGGTAATGTGTCTTCTGCACTGGTAAGCAATTCTTCATACAACTTTTCTCCCTCACGAAGTCCGGTAAATACAATATCAATGTCACGGCCGGGTTCCAGGCCACTCAATTGAATCATTCTGTGTGCCAAGTCGAGTATACGCACAGATTTCCCCATGTCAAAGACAAAAATCTCGCCTCCTTTGCCCATCACAGCCGCCTCTAAGACAAGGCGACAAGCTTCGGGTATCGTCATAAAATACCGGGTTATCTCCGGGTGGGTAACTGTAATCGGGCCCCCTTCCTGAATCTGCCTCCTAAACAACGGGATAACCGAGCCATTCGACCCCAACACATTACCAAACCGGGTGGTAATAAAGGCTGTTCTTCCCGTGGTACCCAGTGCCTCGAGCGAACTATTCAACGCCTGCACATATATCTCCGCAATCCTTTTAGAGCACCCCATCACACTGGTCGGGTTCACCGCTTTGTCAGTCGAAATCATCACGAATTTCTTCACCTGATGGTTCACAGCCAGGTCTGCCACTACTTTCGTACCCAAAACGTTACACGATATAGACTCAGAGGGGTTTCCCTCCATCATGGGTACGTGTTTATAGGCTGCGGCATGAAAAACAAGTTGGGGCTTGAACGTCTCAAATAATCCGTGCATGCGGTCCCGGTTTGTGATGTCCGCCAAAACAGAAATAGCCCGTGGTCTGTACTCACTTACTTTCAACTCCCGTTCAATTTCATATAACGGGCTCTCGGCCTGATCGACCAATATAACCAACTCTGGCCCGTATTGAATTACTTGCCGCACCAACTCCGAGCCAATGGAGCCGGCCGCTCCTGTTACCAAAATTCGTTTTCCTCTTATTTCGCCCTCTAGGTTAGGGTTGTTCAGGTAAATCACTTCGCGCCCCAGCAGGTCATCGATATTGATCTCTTTGATCTGATTCAGGCTGAGCTCCCCACGCACCCATTTCTCCACCGGGGGGATTGTGCGCACTTTTACCTGGCCTCGCAAGCAGGCGTCAACCAATTCATTCTTCCGCTCCATCGAAATATCTTTGGTTGCAATTATTAATTCATCAATCTCCAGTTCCTCGAATAACGATTCCAGATCCCGTCCATCGTAAATTTTGACACCATCTAACACCTTTCCAATTTTATGGGGGTCGTCCTCGAGGAATCCCGCCACCTGCATACGGGGGGTAGAACTAACGACATGACGGGTAACGATACCCGTTTGCCCTGCACCAAAAATTAAAACACGTACCCTTTTTATTACGGCATGCCGATAGTAAGAGAAAAGATACTTTACCAGTAGGCGATAATTAAAAAGAAATAAGAACGAGGAAAGCAGCGAAATAAGAATTACGGAGTAGGGGATGATGTTGATCCTGGCATTATAATAATAAACGAGGTTAGCGCCAGATAAGAGCAAGGCGTTGAGCACAACCATGTAAAAAATGCGGACTCCATCTTCTAAGCCTGTGTAGCGAATTATACCCTTGTAGCTGCTAGTGAAGATAATTGACAAAAGGCCCAAGCCCACACTCAGCGAAAGCCCGTTCCAGAAATGATAATTATAAATATCTGCAAAATTGAAGTTAAACCGCAGCAGGTAGCCCAGCAAAGTAGAGAAACCGATCACCGCCAGGTCGATCGATATGATGACCCATCTGGGTAAAATTTTTAGGCGCCTTAATCTGGCTTTCACAATTTTTTTGCCTTTTTCCATAGGTAGCGACCCCCGAGTACTCCACCTGCACCCACTAACCACTCAATACCTGAAATGGGCACATCCGGATCTTGTCCACCTCCAGGGTCGCCTGGTTGACCATACACGGGGAGTACACAAAAGAACAACACCACGCAGAACGATATTACGACCGCAGAATGCCCGGAAAAGAATTTCATGCTGCCTTACTGTTTGACGATTTTAAACACCTGAATGCCCGCTGCGCCCGCTACCTGCACCAAATAGATACCAGCCGGGTACCCTGCTATAATAAATTGTCCAACCTGGTAGGCTCCTTCTGAGCGCAAGGTTAAGTTGCCTATACGTTCACCCCGAACACCCAGCAAAGATACCCCAACAGGTTCAGTACTTCGAACGCGTACCGTCAGACGATCCACCACCGGATTAGGGAAAAGGGCTACTTCCACCCCTACCGAGGGTTCTAAACCAGTCACGACCACCGTTCTGGACGCAGACGTTACACACCCCGCTGCTGGCCGCACTTCCACCATGTATTCGCCCGACTCGGTTACGGACAACTCCGGTCCGTTAGCATCCGGCAAGAGCATGCCATTAAAATACCATTGGTTACCACTTTCATAATTAGAAACCAGTACTTGCCTGTCTGTATCAAACTCAATGGCGGCATCTTCGAAAGTTACGACCTCGGCTTGCACCGGCACACGTTGGCCCTCGCAACCACCCTCCCCCACTATCGCCACATAATAGGTGCGGCTATCCGTCAATACCGGGGTTATAAATTCTTCATCTTTAAATCCGGCTAGGGGTTCACCGCCCTGTGGCTCCTCATACCAACGATAGTTGCCAGCTGCCCCTCCGGTGGCGCGCAACGTTACTGCGCCCTCCGCGCACACCTGGCCGCCCGTAACACCCGTTACCTCTGGGGCATAGTTTATCTGGGCTTGCACGGGCACACGGGGTCCTTCGCATCCAAGGACATTTACCCCGGCCACATAAAAAGTTACACTTTTATCTAGCATGGGTGTTTCTAACACTCCGTCACTACCTCCACTCAACACCTCGCCTCCCACTTCCATTGTGTACCATCTGAAGCCGCCCGCGGGCGCACCGCCCGCCACCAGCACAACCGTTCCCTGACCACATCGGCTCGCTTCTCCACCGCTTACGGTTGGCAGCCCCTCCACCCTCAACGTAACAGGCTTGGATAATTTTATATCCGAGCAGGTTTTCAATACGCTTCGTACTTCCCACACCTGGGAGCCCTCCTGCAAAAGCGCTGCATCCACGGTAAACAACAAAGTGCCACCGTTGCCTGTCATGGGCTCACCTATCAGCGCGCCATCGCGCCACAAAGAATACTCCTGCAGCACATTGGTAGACAACACCGACACAGCCGCTGCGGAACCTGTGCAAACGGCCTCGGGCTCAGATACATCTAAAGAGCCGGGTGCGGCTATGGTGAACCGCAGTTGGAAACGATCTTTGCCAAAAGTAGCCGGGTCTGTGCTCACTATAAAATTATACACAACCTCTTTGCGCACATCAATGGTGCGGTTCTCAACCGCATCAAACAATTGTATCGCCACATCGTCAGTAAAACTTTCAAAGTCACTGAAATTTAATGAATAACCTCCAGCCCCTACCTCGCTGAGGTTAAGTTGAACGGTGGTGCCACAACCCAACAGGGGCAAACCGTTGATGGCCATCCTCACGGTATCGGCCAAGGTAGATAAGTTCAATGTGGAATTGTTTAGCTTGTAGGCATCGAAAGCACCGTCAAATCCTTCTGTGGCACCCTCCTGAAAATAGACAACGGTTTCATCTCGCTGCGAGCCGCTCCGCAAAGTCACGCGCAGCAGGTTACTCGGGGCACCCTGACGAAAGAAGGAGGTTTGTGTGCCACCTGCTTTCGTAGCCTCGGTGCTGCTCATCACTGGGCTTGCCGCATTGGCTTTTACCCAAAACCCCTGCCCCATGGCAATATAGCGTGAGCCCCCGTTGGCAGAAATTCCATTCACATAAGTGGCATAGGTGGCGGTAGCCCCACCATTGTCGGGAATGTAGATAGCGTTGTCAATGTTTGTGCGTGTCCAACCGCTGGCAGCATCCCAGTCCAGCGTGGCCGGGTAAGGGTTTCCAACGAGGTTCCATCCATCATTGGCAGCATTTCCCGATGACGTAAAGGAAACCGGGTAGTTAACGGTGCCGGTATTAACGGTGCTTCGTACAGACCAAAGGGCCGACCCTGCCGTTGTGATGGGCGCAATGTTACCCCGAATAAACACCGCATAGCCTCTCCCTGCCGCCAGGGTTTCTGTGTTGGCAGCAGCAGGGAAATCGATGTATCCGGCATTGAGATCGCCCGTAGTGACAGTTTCATCATAGGCAAACATGGTCTGTGAGGATCCACAGCCGGAACAGGTGCTCGATCCTGTAAAACTGCCGGTAACCGGAATAGTAGCCTGCAGTTGCGATACAGGCGCATTACTAACCGGTGATGAGATGTAACGATAAATACGATTATTCCCGTTGGGCCCGGCCTCAATGGCCATGTATCGCTGGACGGTAACATTGCCGGAAATAGAAGCCCCGGTAGGCAACGTTGCAATCATACCATCTGCGGTGGGATCATCGGCACTGGAAATAAGCGTAAACACAGACGTGCCCGAACTGCCATCAGCATCGAACTGGGCGTTAGATGCAAGTGTTAGCGTGCCGCGCAGGTTCTGGTCGCTTTGCACACGCACCGCTGGCGGACCGGCTGTATTCGTAATGGTGATATGGTTGAAGTTTGTTACCACGCTTCCAGAAATATTCTGAATGTTGTTACCGGCAAATACCACCGTGCCGGTACCTGCGTTGAAGGTTCCGTTGTTGGTGAAGTGGCCCGCCAGTGTAAGCGTGGCAGGCCCATTCAGGGTACCGCTGATGGTAACACCACTAAAAATGGTAGGATTGGCTCCGGCAATCGAACTGGTGCCGTTAAAGGTTACTACGTTGGTGGAAGTACCCCGGTTGAAGGTTCCGTTGTTGGTCCAAATACCTGCTACATTCATGGCAGCAGGCGCGTTTAGGGTGCCATTGATGGTCACGTTATTGAACGAACTGGTGCTGGTGCCACTGATGGTGGTGGTACCCCCAAAAACAGCATTACCGGCAACTAACGTTCCATTGTTAATGAGGTTTCCATTGATGTTAAGCGTGGCGCTGGGTGTCAGACTACCCGTAATCGTTACATTTCCAAAAATGGGCGCAGTACCACCGCTTAATGTAGTGGTGCCCGAGAAAGTAAAAGAGCTGGACGTAAGGGTGGATGTGGCATTGCTCACAAAATTACCCTTTATATCGATGGCTCTTGTGCCCGCGTTAAAAGACCCGTTACTCAGGGTTAACGTGCCATTAACAGTGATATCGTTGCCTAGCGTGAGCACGGCAGAACCTAACTTGGTGAGCGAGGCGAGTTCTGTGGCCGTTGCCGGCAATTCAGGCCCGGTGGAAATGTTACCGGATATGTCGTAAACTACGCTATAAGAAGAGGTCGCCACCGGGGTGTTGGTTACGGAGCCCAAATCAGTGCGCGTTATTACTCCCGCGGTGGCCATGGTTAGCGTTCCCAGATTGTCAAATACACCATCCAGTAGGTTCAGGTTCGTAATTGTAAGGCTTGAAGAAGTGGAAACAGTTGCCCCCGATCGGTCAAGGGTAAACGTTGCAAGCGCCAGGCTGCCACCAAAAGAAAAACTGGCGGGCAATACTCCCGTTCCGTCAATAATCAATGTTGAACTATTGTTGCTGCGTATGCTTCCCCCTGAACGAACATAGTCGCCCGAAATGGTGAACGAGCGTCCATCTATATTCAAATCTCCGGCTGTTTGGGTGAAGGTACCTAAGACAGTGAGATTGTTGTTCAGGGCCACCAGCCCCGAAGAAGTGCGGTTCAGGGTAAAATTATTGATGGTTGTACCGCTCAAAGAAAGCCCGCCTGTGAGCGTACCTGTTCCGTTAATGGTCAGGCTCGAACTAGTGGAGGCCACGAGCGCATTGGCACCTACCGAAAGCGAGCCGCTGAGAACAAGTGTGTTGTTTCCAATGGTCAGATTGCCAGTCGTAAGCACCAAATCTGAGAAAGTATACGAATTTCCGGTACCAAATAAACTCACACCACTGGCATTGGAAATTCGGGTGGTAAGAGCGCCCGAGGGATGCCCGTTTCCTATTACCTGAGCTGCAGACCCGTTGTACAAAATGGTGGAACCAGCGTTGTAAGTTCTGGCTCCTGTTACCCTGATGTTGCCCGCAGACGCCCCTGTTTGGATGGCTCCTCCCGCATCTGTTGCGCCCACTCCCAGCGTACTTCCGGTGGCCAGGGTAAAACTGCCCGCGCCAGTTAAAAAACTGGTGCCCAGATTTACCTGGCTGCCGTTAACGATTTCGTAATTAATGGAAGCTGGATTAGTGCCTGCTATAGACACATTCTGCGAGGTGCCTCCATTAAAACTTAGAGTAGCTACACTCCCGGTGCCCGACCCTCCCGCAAAGGCACCCACCGATTTAGTAAAGTGTCTACCTACCTCCAGTCGCACATCAAAATTATTAGATGCCCGGAAAGTCATATTGCCACCCGTTTGATTATAGTCGCGTGAAACAATGACAGTGGTTAAACCGGAAGTTGCGCTTTGCGACAGGATAATGGAACCATTTTGAAGTACGAAATCTTGGCCAATGGTTAGCGTATAACCGGCACCGCCACTATTAAAACGAATAGAACGGTTATTGGCCGCAGCGAACGTGAGTGATCCTTGCACGTTAGTTAGTTGCCCGCCCAAACTAAAAGCGGTATTGTTTCCCATAGCTGGGCAATTCCAGGTAAAATTTCCGAACACCTGATTCAGGTTATTTGGAGGAAGTGGGGAGGCGGCCGACATGTTGTTGACCAACACGGTCGAGGCGGGGTCCCACGTGGCCAACGGAATATCACCCCCGGTGGAGTGGCTATGGGTATAGGTGGCAGAGGCATTAACCAAAAAAACAGACGGATCGGGACTAGTGATTGTGCCCGAATTGATGATGTTGCCATCCACCTGCACAGGCGAAATAATCAGGCTTGATGCATCGAGGGAACCGTTTACGGTAAGCGTTCGCCCGGATTCAATCACCAGCGGGGACACCGCAAAATCCTCGTTGAGAAAAAGCGTAACCCCAGTATTGATAGTTAAAGAACCGCCTGTTGTAATAGTTGTCTCGTCAATGGTAACATCATTGGATACGGTAACGGCATGGCCGATCGATATTGTGCCACTGTTAAAATCGGGAACACACGCACAGTCCCACGTACCGGGATCACTCCAGTCGCCCGGCTGCACGGTAGCAATCTGAGCGGAAGCGACTGTACAAATACCTAAGTAAACGATGGAAGCCAACCAATATCTCTTCATAAATTGCAACGTACCGTTTAAAGGGCTAAAGGTAATAAAATTTTAAACAAAGGCAGACAGGCATTCATACCGCACCCCCAAGGGGTTGTAACCCAAACCAAGCACCGTCTTTAGGTGATTCGGGATAGGCTTATAGTCGGCTACTGGCCACTACACGATAATCTGCCTTATAACACGTGTTACTTCTTCTACCACGCTCGGATAGGAAGGCAGGCAAATTCCGCCTCCAAAAAGGCGTTCTGCCTCTCCATTCAGGTAAGCGGTATGGTCTTTAAACACCGGCTGGGCGTGTAGCGGCTTCCACAACGGACGACTTTCGATACCGTAGCGTCTCAACTCCATTACTAGTAGAGCCGGGTTTGCGCGGGGAAACCAGAAAGAGCTCATCCAACGGTTGGCTTTTGTCTGTGGACGATCTAGCGGACTCTGCGCGCCCTGTTTTTCAAAATGGTGAAGGTAAATTCTAAAGGCATCTCTTCGCCTCTCCACCCACTGTTCCATGTAGGGCAGTTGTCCAAGCCCATAAGCTGCCGCCAGCGGATTCATTCTGTAATTGTATCCCACCTCCCGATGTTCATAATACCAGGTGTCTTCACGGGCCTGCGCTGCCCAAAAGGAGATTTTTTGGGCTGTTTTTTCGGTTCGGCAAAGCACACACCCTCCCCCGAACGTAGTCACTATTTTGTTGGTATTGAACGAAAGTATCCCCAGTTCACCCAGCGTTCCTGCCATGCGCCCATGATGGCGGGCCCCTATTGCTTCGGCCGCGTCTTCAAGCAGGGGCACACCAAAAAATGCCGCCACATGCTCCAGTTCGTTCATCAGCGCCGGGGTTCCGTACGTATGCACTACTACAATGGCTCTGGGAAGGCGACCCTGCCGTTGCAGATCAGTCAACGCTTTCTTCAGCAAGGCGGGATCCATGTTCCATGTATCGGGTTCACAATCCACAAAAATGGGTACTGCACCCAGGTAAAGCACAGGATTAACAGTGGCAACATAGGTGAACGTGGGTACAATTACCGTATCGCCCGATCGAACGCCCAACGCCTTTAGGCTGAGATGAAGCGCGGACGTGCCACTGTTGACGGCCACGGCAAAGGCAGCGCCTGTAGCCTTGCAAACGGCCTGCTCAAAGGCTGCCACCAACTCAACAGGTTCTTGGGCGTTAAAACGCTGCAACACATTAGATAGTGCTGCAACGTTTGGCAAGTGATTGGACAACCGTATACGATAGCTCATGAACCCGTTTTCATATCCCTCAGCCGCTGATAAAAAAAAGCCACAATCAATACAAACATCAACAACGGATTCACAATCATGCGATGCACTTGTGCAAGGGCTGGCACAGACAACTCCGTAGGCCCCTCCATTGTGAGTTTGAGAACCACGTAGGCCGGCAGAATTAGTAATAACTCCACCAGGAAAACCGTGAACGCAACCCGGTTGTACCGCGCATCCCTAAAGATGCTATCGATCAAAAACAAACAAGCTACATCATTAATAACCATGCGTATCAACCGGTTCATTGTGAAAGTACCCTCGGGCTCCTGCAGCCACTGCCACGGTATTATTGAATACAGTAGGCCGGCAAAGTTAACACGTTGAAAAAGATACATCGCCATCAATACCAGCAAGGCGGCAATTAAAACCGTGAAGCGTAAGGATTTAGTCATAGGTAATCGTCTTTCGCAGCGACAACCCGCTGACTTTCTCAATCCAAATCCACCACAATGCAAACACCACTATGTACAAAAGGGCTGTAAAAAGATACTTATGCACATAATAGAAGAAATGATAGTGATAACGAGCCACCGCGTAGAGTAAGGTAACCCGCGCGATGTTGAAAAAATGAATAATTAGCAGGCCACCCGGTAGGAACCAGACCATTGCGCGGGCACGGCCCCCAAAGGCCGCAAGGAATGACACGAAAACGATGGCCACGTTGACACCATTACACCCTTCGAACACATTGAGTACTACGGTTTCTTCTGCTATAATGGACATAGTTGGCCTGGTGAAATGATTTTGAACGGTGGTTGCCTCTCCAAACCAATTCAGTAGCCAGGATGTTTGGACGCTTACCCACCGGGTGAGCGGATCTGGTTCTGTATCCAAAGATGTTATCCAGGCGCTGTAAATCAGATTCAGTGCCAGGTAGAGGGCAAGAAAAACAAACAAAAACCTGAAGGTATGTCGGAGTTGTTTCATATTGCCTTTGCAGGCACACCTTTTACAATTGTTCCTTCTGCCACATCGCGGGTTACAACAGCCCCCGCCCCCACTGTGCACCGCGCCCCCAGCCTTCGTTGCTGAAGCACACACGCGTGGCTGCCAACAAACACACCCATTTCCACCCGCACATTCCCAGCAATGGCCGCCTGTGGCATGAGGGACGAATAAGAACCAATGGTAGTATCGTGCCCAATTGTGGTACCCAGATTAACGATCACAAAGTCTCCCAATGAAACGTGGGTGGTGCATATCACTCCGGCTGTAACGATGCAACCCTTTCCCATTTTATTGTTGAAGCCGAGACGGGCAGTAGGATGAACCACATTCGGAAAGCGCAAAAGGGGGTTGTGAAGTCTTGACACCACCTTTTGCCGGGCCTGGGGATCTGCAATGGCCACTACCACGTTCAGCCGCTCTGTTTGTTCATTTAGCTGTGCAACTGAACCCATCACCGGAACTTGGTCTACCTGCACACCTTCGGGCAAGTAGTCATCAAAGAAGCCCGCAACCCGTCCTCCGAGTTCCTGAATCATCCAGGCGGTTTCCCGCCCAAATCCTCCGCCCCCAACAATTACAAAATTGCTCATGTGCCTTTGAATTTCGCCTCCTTCAACGACCGGTCGGGCGGGAAGGAAAGCACCAAAAGTAGGGTTTTGAATAAAATTTTCAAGTCGACCGCCAGCGACTGGTGATCGACATACCAACAATCGAACAATAATTTCTGATGCCAGGGGATTTGATGCCGACCATGTACTTGCGCCCAACCTGTAATACCGGGGCGTACCTTATGCCTGCGCCATTCGTGAGGGGTAAAGAGACTCGCATACTCAACCGGCAGCGGGCGTGGCCCCACCAATGACATTTTCCCAGTCAACACATTCCACAGTTGCGGCAGTTCATCGAGTCCTGAGCGTCTTAAAAAACTTCCTAACTTAAAGGTTCTTTGTTCCAGCGGCAGGTTTTCATTCGTGAGCAACGTACGGAATTTGATCATCACAAACGGAATGCCATCCAAGCCAATTCTTGCTTGCCTGAAAAAAATGGGGTGCTCACCACACAACAGGAACGCGAGGCCGATCAGCAGAAAAGCCCACGAAAAGACAATCAACAAACAGGCTGCCGCCAACGCATCACCATATCGCTTCAAACGGGCGTACATTTCTATCGATTAGTTTTCACTTTTTGCACCACCCGTTGCCTCACTGCCAAGTAAAATACTACCACCAAAGCGGAGAGGATGAGTGCCATCCATATGTGATCAAAAATAACGGCTCCTATCAGAACCACATTCAATACCAATTGCACACCTGCATAGGCTGCCGAAACCAACCGGTGGTCGTATCCCATTTCATTCGCTAAGTATTGGTACAAGTGTTGCCTGTGAGGTCTGAAAATATTCTCCCCCTTTATCAGCCTTACCGCAATGGTAACCACGGAGTCGAGCCCAAACACCAGGAATAAAATCACCCACCAAAAATTTCCCGTGGCTGCAATCAACTGCAGCAGAAAAAAAATCTGGAAAAAAGCGAGCGTAACGCTACCCACATCACCCGCAAAACACCTTGCCTTCTGCCTGAAATTAAAGTAAAGGAAAATAAGTACAGCAACTGCCAGTGTGACTAACAGTGTTTCGGAGGTAAACGGTGAGATGCGATTGATCAATAAGAAAGATGCCAGATTGACGACCCCATAACAGCCGGTAATTCCATTGATGCCGTCCATAAAATTGAAGGCATTTAAGGTGCCGATACATACAATCAACGCCAGCACCACCAACCACCAGTGCCAGGCAAAAAGCGACAGTGAATAGAAGACCACAACCATTGAAATCGCGTGAATACCAAGTCGCATGTATGCCCTTTGCGGTTTCAGGTCATCCATCAGGCTAATGAAGGCAACGGAACATGCGCTTGCCATCAAAAGCAAATTGTCGCCAAAACAAATATACCAAAGGCCAAAAGCGAGGATGAAGATGATGCCCCCTCCGCGGATGGTAGGCTTAGCGTGCGAACTGCGTTCATTGGGTCTGTCAATAATGCGAAGGCGGGTGGCCAGTCGGAAATAAACCAGTTCTGCCGCTACGAGTGCCCCAGCAAGTAATATCAAATAAAACGTCATTGGCCAGGAGGTTGGGGCCAGGACGCCAACACGCTATGGGGTTTCCAACCCGCCAAGTTCCTGGCCTTTTCATCGGAGAAGGTAAGTGAATATTCGAGTTTTTTTAACTTCTCAGTGGTAAGAGGAAAATCGGGACCCAGCCAATTACCCAATGTTGCAACGACACGCAACAAGCCCGCGGGCAGGTGCGCGGGTGGCGTTCTGCCCAGCGTCTTGGCTATTACGTACTCTACCTGCCGCATCGTGGGGTGAACACCGTCTGTCAGGTTATAGGTACCACCAACTGAACTAACACGGGAAATAAAGTCTGCCACATCGCTTGCCAACACCATGCTCTTGCGGGCGCTGCCCGTGCCTACGCCTACGTACAGTCCTCTTCTCATCCAACGAACCATAGCTCCGAGGTTGCCGGGTGGATTTTCGCCCACAATGAGTGGCAGGCGGAGAACCGTGAGTTTCACACCTGCCTCTTTGCACCACCGGGCCAAGTGAGATTCTGCTTCTATTTTTCCTAATGCGTAGGGCGAACTACCATTCAGCGGATGATCTTCACTAATTGCCACTCCTTCTTCGCGGCCATATACTGCTACAGTAGATATAAAGACAAAATGCCGAGGGGGGGATGCCTCGAGGGCGAGGGTGAGATTTTTGGTTCCAGTGGCATTCACGCGTAAAAACTCATTAGCCTCTTTTGCGGTTCGTGGCACCGAATGGGCCTTTCCGGCTACGTGAACCACTGTTTCTATACCAGCGGGCAATACGGGCACGGTGGTTCCCAAATCGCACCGAATGTCTGGATCGGCTACGGAGCGCCCTAGGCACACCACGCTATGCCGCGACAATCGCTGCCGAATGACGGTTCCTAAAAAGCCCGTAGAGCCCGTAAGCAGATAGTCATTCATTATGTACCAAGGTCAATATTCTCAACATTTTGTCTGCAAGGTAGTCCTTGTCAAAAAACTGCCGCGCCACTTCCGCGGCCCGTTGCCCCATGGCGGCACGCAGGCTGGCATCGTCTTTTAGTTGAATGAGCGCCTCTGCCAACTGCCGCGGTTTCGTGCCATCAACGGTAATTCCCGCCCCATGCTCCTGCAAGAAATCTTTTATCCATCCCTGTGTCGTTTGTATCACAGGCACACCTGCCGCCATCGATTCGAATAATTTATTGGGTGACGAAGTGTCAAAAACCGGAATCGGTTTAAGAGGCACCACCGAGGCCAATGCCTGCTGTACATAACCTATCAATGCCGTTTTAGGCATTAGATCTAAGAACACCACATTAGAAAGGTTTTCTTTTTGCTTGCGGGTCATCAACGCCTCTTTCTGTTGCCCCTCTCCGATGAGCACTACGGTGATATCAGGTCTGTTCATCGCTAAAAGCAGTGCAGCAGTGTCTAACAGGTAGCCAGAATGATTCACTGCGCCAATGTTTCCAAAGTAAACGGCATAGCTGTGCGCAGGCCAGACCGCCTTGTGAACTTTTTGCTCCGAGAACAGCGCAATATTGGCCGCATTGGTTACGCTTGCTACGCGGCATCCTGGAAAACGCTGCTGAATGTTTTGCTGTATGCCTGGCGACAAGCCAACTACATAATCCGAACTTCTGTAACAAATTTTCTCGAACGCGTAAGATAGGTGTACCAGCAACGGATTAGTGATAATTTTCATTCGAATGGCACCCTCCGGCCATAAATCACGCGCTTCAAAAACCAACTTGCGTCCGCGAAACCAGCGGGCAACCAATCCGGGTATGCCCACCGTTATCGGGCCGGAGGAGGCAATGACCACATCTGCCTTCAGCGTAAGTGCAAACCAGGCAGACAGGCAGGCGTAGGCCAGGAATGTGTATACTCTTTTCCAAACCGGCTGGCGATTGTCTATGCGCACATTGATAACCTTTACCCTAATACCATCAATAAGTTGATCGGAAACCAGCCGACTAGACGTGATATCTGACTTAGAATAGATGGACGAGACGACCGTTACTTCATGGCCATTGGCCACCCAGCGCTTGGCAAATTCATAAACCCGAGTACCCCACGCTCCTTCAGAAGTTGAGAAATATTGATAGAAATAGACGATCTTCATTTATTAGACAAAAATAGAAATCACTTTGGCTTTCAACTTTCGGGGCCAATCTTTATCCATACACGGCCGCTCCACGAGAACAAAAAAGAGGCTACATATCAGCAACACAACAGGAATAAGCAGGAGGGCCTGAATCCAAAAGTTGGCTGCGTAACCCCAACCGCTGTTAAAAAACACCACCGTGCGATCTACCAGAAAAGCATAAGCACCATAATGCAGCAAGTAGAGCGAGTAACACATACCTCCAATCACCACCACCCATGGATTTGAATAGAATTTATTGAGCAAAGTACCTCTAAAAACGGAGATAAAAGTCAACAACAAACTGAAGCAAAAAATCAGGTCATTGAAAATATTGTACACATCATTAAATACCAACAGCGATGTAGTTGAAAGAATACCCAAAACATCCCACCCGTAACTGGTTAGGGGCTTCTTACCCTCCCAATCTACCAGATAAATTTCTACCATTAAAAAGCCTACCAAAAACTGATGCAGGTGCATCACCAACGATTTACGAAGATGCAAGGCGTTGATCCATTCGTAGTTGTAATTGTAATGAACAATACTGACCAGGATAACAAGCAAAATAACGCCACGCCTTGTAAGGGCATTGCGGATACTGAATACACTCGCCAGCAACGGTGCCAGCAGGTAAAACTGCACTTCTACTTCCAGGCTCCACGCTACGGGATTAATGCTACTCCACTGATCGTACACCAATGTGTGTGCATACAATAAGCTGGCCCCAAAATGGGGTAGCAGGTCTTTTAGGGGCAGGTGCAAAAACAAAACCTGCGCCACCAGAAATACGAGGAGTGAAACAACATAAGGCGGCTCCAACCGGGTGATGCGCCTCAGGTAATAAGGTCCCAGGCTTGCCGTTGGCATAGATGCCAGCCTTGCTCGCGCAAACGGCAATGCCAATATGAAACCACTGATAGCAAAGAAAACGTTCACGCCTATGCCACCTTCGCGCATAATACCGAACAACACCGTGCTCCGGTAATAAGCTTCGTCAACCAGAGGGGCGATTACACGAGACAGATGGGTGTTGAGGTGATAGAATAGCACCGTGGCAATGGCAAAGAAACGGAAACCATCTACTTCTGGGATAAAGGCGTTCGAAGTAGTTTTTCGATACAGGTGGGAAAGGACGTTATTCTTCAATGTGTATATTAAAAATTTGAAGCCATTGATCTAGCAAGAAAAGACGGAACAGTAACTGGGCATCTTCCAACGAGGCCTTACCCCAGAACCGCTGGGCAATTTGGGTTAAGCTGGGGGCGGTTACCAGTGCATGAATAGGTTTGTTCCGATCTCGGAGCCAAGACTGAAGCATCGGGCGCAAACTGTCAGACAACCACGATTGCTGGGGCGTTTCAAATCCCCATTTGGATTTACGCGCATAGATTTCGCGGGGAATGCGCCCGGACACGCTCAGTCGCAGTGGATATTTTGTCCACCCTTTTGAAAACAATGCGCGGTAGTCGAACTGCAGAGCGGTTTCGATCACCTGGTGATCGAGGAAAGGATAGCGCCCTTCTACAGAAAAAGCCATCAGATTTCGATCGTCCCATTTGAGGAGTCGCGGGAGGATGAGGTTTCGAATGTCAAAGACTCTACGCTCCTGTTCGTTCCATTCAAAATAGTGGTTCAGATAATTTTCATACGTTACGCTGCGCATACGATCGGTTAGTTGGAACTGCGAAGTTTTTTTTCTGGCAACAAACCTGCGCATCATCGCTGGCATCTGTTTAATTAACTCACTGTTTCCTTGGGGCATCAGGGCTCCGGCCAGGTGCCCCATTAGTTGCCAAAGTTTAAAATGTTTGGCATTGTGCAACAAGTAAGCATTATACTGCTGCCAATAGCCTCCCAATATTTCGTCTCCACCTTGCCCATTTAGCACGACCTTAATTCGTTGCGAGGCAATAAGGCGTGCCAACACGAAACCAGCGTAGTGAGCAAAGCTGCCTACAGGCTCATCGTGGTGCCAAACGAACTTCCCAATTTCCATTTTAAATTCCTCTGGCGTGGGCGTGATGAAGTGGGGTTGCGCTGCCGACCCGCTCAACATCTTGTGCACAAAAGGAGATTCATCTTTTTCATAACCCGGAAAGCTAACCGTAAAGCTATGAATCGCTTCCCCCTGGTAATGCTGTTGCATGAAAGAGAATATAGAACTCGAGTCAAGTCCCCCACTCAACTGGCAACCAACCGGTACATCGCTGCGCAAATGGATTTTTACACTCTCATCCAACGCCTCTCGCAATAACGCTGCGGCCTCCATCGGGTCTGCCACCGTAGCCTTTACACGCTCGGGCTTCCAATAGTGCACAGGTTCGCTCAATTCATGCGAGTGTCCATCCACTTCCAGGTAGGTGCCCGGCAAAACCGGCACCACGTTTTCAAAGAAAGTCTGGTTTGTGCCTTCAAACCCCGACTGCAGGTACTGATGTATCACGGGCAGATTACCCCGCGGTACAAATTCCTTTAGCGCGGTAAACTGCTTGATTTCAGAAGCGAAGGCAATGTACCGATCGCGGCAGCAATAGTAATAGAGCGGTTTAATCCCCAGCCGATCGCGCGACACAATCACTTTGTTCTTTTTCCGATCCCAAAGTATCACCGCCCACATACCACGCAGACGCTCAAAGCACTTTACCCCCCACTGCTGGTAGGCAGCCAATATCACCTCCGTGTCGGATGTGCCCACGAAAGCCATCCCCATCTTCAGCAGCTCCGCTTTCAGTTCAACGTAGTTGTAAATTTCACCGTTAAACACGATTTGCAATTCACCGTTACTGTACGCCATAGGCTGCCGCCCTGTATCGGTGAGGTCTATGATGGACAACCTGCGGTGCCCCAGGCCAACCGTCCAACTTTCATCGGGCACGTCATGGGTGGTGGTGGCGTTGAGATAGGTTAATCCCTCTCCATCAGGACCGCGGTGCGCAATGATCTGATTGAACCGCATAAACTCCGCCCTGGAAATACATCCGGGCCTTCTGAGAACCGCGCTAATGCCACACACTTTTCAGACCGTTTAAACCTTTACACCCTCTACTCCCGTATTCATATAAAAACCGGGCGGAACGTAAGATGGAATAGAGCGACTTGAAAGGCTCTGGATATCCTTGAAGTTGCGTTCGCGAAACCAGCCTTCCACCTCAGACTCGCTGTGCCTGTGAATAAACCGGGGAGTAAAGCGATCGCGCGCTGCATGCATCGCCTCGCGCCAGTTGTATTTTGCCATGCCCTGTTTACCCGCCTGAAACGAGTTCTGGTGGAAAATATACAAGGGCACAATGGGTTGAAGCACAATGGTTTGCAGCCACCCCGGCAGCAATGAGCACCAAGGCCTGATCAATCGCTCCAATAGCATGATCACTCTCCGCCCTGCAGTCCGCTGTTCATTCTTCCAGCTATACACCCATACGTACAACCTTCCGCCCTGTTTTGGGAATTGACTGAGGGATCGAAATGCGTGCAACGTATTGTACGTATGGTGTATCACGCCATGGCTATACACAAAATCAAAGTGTTGGCGCGGAAATGGCAGGGCGAAGACAGAAGCCTGCACAATGTGAAAAAATGGATTGCTGCGGAAAGTCTGTGCCGCAACATCTGTTGAGTAGCCAAGGTCAACACCGATCAAATTACAGTCAAATCGTTTTGAAAAATCATTGGCAGACCCCCCAGAGCCTATACCCACCTCTATCACCAACTTATCTTTTAGATCAAATGCTGGGTTGTTGAGTGTCCAGAAAAGCGAATTGTTGTAGGCCTTTGTTGATTGTCCCCAATAAACATCTTCGTTATAACCATAAGATGTCCATTCATTCGAAAAAGACGCCAATACGTTCGATTCTCCGGGAATGCGTGGGCCAGACGGAAAAGAATATCCTCTTCCGAACAAAGATCTTAGTTCATTTTTAAACTTGTGTGCGAACAACTTCAACAACGGATGTTCGAAAAGCAGCAGCCGTGGAACTGTATTGAAAACCGGATAAAGCCATTTTTTTCGATTGTTTATCAGCACGCCATGGATAATTTCAGTACCGAAATCATCTGACGAATCGCCCCGCGCCTGTATCCGCGCCCTGTCATCAACAGTCAATTCATTCTTTTCTGCTTTAAAAATTTCTATGTCAAGTTGTTCATTATCTAAAGGGCAAACCAAATGCCTCAGCAGGAAATATTTCATAGCTCTGTGTTTTCAACTTTCAGCCTTTTTACAAACTTGGCCGGATTGCCAGCATAGAGGGCGAATGGTGCTTCAAAGCGCTTGTTGCATACTGAGCCGGCTCCTATAATGGAGGAGGCGGGCACATGGGTGCCCATCAGCAGCGAAACATTGGCCCCTATCCAACAATTATCTGCTACCACCACCTCTCCGAAGACGTAACCATTTACAAAGGAGGTGCCGTCAAATTTATGGTTGGCAGCTGCAATGACCACGTTGGGGCCAAACAGCACGTTACTTCCAATCTTAATTTCTCCGCCCCCGGCAATTACGCAGCCGGGCGCAAAGTAAACGTTATCTCCCACTTCTAACAATTCCGGGCGGTTAATGATCACATTATGACAAACCCGGAACCTGGTGCCACATTTTTTTATGGCTATTGCATACAAGGCACCCCGAAAGGACTGAAAAACCGGCACATCTGGTAACCAGGCAGTGGCCAGCCTTACCAACCAGCAGTAGAGTAGCTTTAGTTTATCGGTGAAATTCATTTTCAATCTCTTTCAGTAGTTGAATGAATACCGCAGCAAAGACCTCCAGCGAGTGCTTTTTTGAGGTCTCCAACCCATGGAGTATTAATTGCTGTCGGAAGTCTTCATTTTCCATCAAATCAATAATGCTGCGCTTTATGTCTGCCGCCACGTCCGGCTCAATCAGTACACCATCGACCCGATCGGTCACCGAGGTAACCACACCGCCTACACGCGTGGCAATTACGGGGCACCCAAGCGCACGGGCCTCCAGCAGCACGCGCGGGGTGCCTTCACTGATGGAACTCATTACCAAAACATGACCTGCCGAAACAATCTCTTTAAAACGGGCACCCCATGAAATAAAACCATAAAAGTGAATGGTATTCAGTACCCCCTCGTCCACCGGGCCACCTAAACCAGCTTCCAGTTCATGGCGGTGAAGGCCTATCATGTGCAGCGACACCAGGCGGCCCTCATTGATCAGATCGGTATAAGCCGCCATCAGTCGATGTATTCCCTTTTCCTTTGAAGGTCTGCCTACAAACACAATCCGGAATTCACCATTCAACCTGGGCAAATCCGGGTAATCTATCACTTCATGCCTAAACAGGCTACTGGAAACAGCTACCCGAGGATCAAATTTCTTGTACAACTCACCCAATTCCGAACCATTTACAATCAAACGATTTACCGAACGACTGAAGAGCCTCTGATGCACCCAGTGCATGGACTTTGCAAAGGTACGCGCGATAACTAAATACAGGCCCTTGTACTTGAATGGATTGGCCGAAGCTGTAAGCACGTTGGCGCATAGGTGGTAGATAACAGGCTTCTTTAAAAAAAGAAGTGGCAGAAAGCTTATCTGGGGAAGTTGTATAATTAATAGGTCGTTTTGGCGCTCGAGCTGCTTTAGTATCCGATACACCTTCACGATGTTTTGCATGCCCCGCACGTAGGTCATGGGAAAAGGGAGAGCGTAACGCATGGCAACAGGAATGTGGTGATCGTAATGCTTCTGCCAAACCGGATCGGAAAAAATGGCCAGCGAAAACACGTAACTGCCTGTTGTTTTAAAGATTTCAGTTACCAAACGCCCATTGGCCCAATCGGTAACCACCGCGTGGGCAGCGAAATACCCGCTGCGAGCAGATACAAAACAAACCCTAAGTGGGCCTTTTGGCGAGCCGTGCATGTTCAACCTGCATTTGGTAATAACTGTAAATCAGCCCCAGGCCACCCATAAAGGTAGGGCTATAGAGTATCTCGCGGGTAAACATGGCCCTGACAATGAATAACGCCACGAAACCAACTACCAATAACCGGGCCCTTCGCAGCGATCTGAAATGAGTAGTTGGTGGGGCGGCTTTACGGCCTAACGCCAATAGGAACCACAGAAACGCCACCAAAGAAAAGATGCCGGTGGCTCCGAATAAATATCCCCAAAGGATGTGTGTGTCCATCAGCGGGTATCGCTTGTTCCGCCCTACTACTCGCAGCGCCATCTGCCGGTGCAACTCATCATGACCAATGCCGAAAAGCGGATTTTCAAGTCCTACTTTAAAGGCCTCCGTAGCCAACCGCTGGCGCCCCACATCAGAGGCGTATCCTTCAAGGGTTTGCTCTCTTTTATGCTCAAAAATATCGCGGGCAAAATATGCCACCGCAATGTATGTAAAGGTACCCAGAATGGCAGTCAATAGAATGGTGCGAAAATTTAAGCCTCCGTAAAAAAAATACACGATCAAAATAACAATCAGACTTATCCAACCCGACCGATTGGCAGAGAGGAATAATTCCACCACTACTATAAACAAGGCCAATACGGTTAGCCCGAACTTAACAAGTTGCCCGCGGTTGAATTGTTTTTCAGCTAACAGCAGCGCTAGGAAAATGCCCGGAAGGGTGTACAGCGATTGGGCGTTTTTATTACCCAGGCCCTCCAGCGCATTGATGCCGCTCAACCGGCTCACTTCCCCTTCTTCGCCAATCAAAAAGCCTCGTACACCAATTATCAGGGCGCACGCCACAAAGCCTGTAGAGACCCAACGGAGGTCTTTTTCTGATTTGACAGTTTGCGAAAAAAAAATAAACGTAAGCAAAGAGGCGGCCACCTTAAACGGTTCGCTAAAGGGATTTGTATTTTGAAGACTTGCCAGCGAGAAAATAATCAGAAACGCAAATAATGAATGGAGGACAGGCCGGGGCAAGTCAAAGAGGCGGAAATCGGCAAACACAAATGCCAATGGCAACATAAATAAATAGGGATGTACCAGCAGCCCTGCCAGAGGTAACCTATATTCGGCACTTACAGAAAACACCAGTAAACAGGCCACAGCGAAACCCCATCTGCCATGTAAGGTGAACGTTTGATTCAACTGCGTCATTTTCTCAGATAGATAAAGCGCGCCAGCCTTGCCCCCACCGGGGTGGACAACAGGGCGAACACATAGACCAGAATAAGTGGGTGCGTCAGCAAATAACCGGGATAACAACTCAGTCCGAAAAAGAGAATACGCATGGACTTGGTCCATCTGCCCTTTAGGTATTCGCCCAAGCCGTGCTTAAAAATATCGCATCTAACAAAATTGCGCTCAAATTGTGCGCGGGTAATGCCCGCGGCCGAAAGCATCGCCTCAGTCACCTCCATGGTATTGCGGTATTCGTCCGTCAGGTATTTCAAGTGGCCACTCGAAGCTTCGAGCGCAGCCTGGTTTTGTGTGTGCCACCGGTAGCTGAACAGCGGTTCGTCTACCAGGTACACATAATCGGCCAAGGCAAACAACTTCCAATTGAACCATTTATCCGGGCCGTAGAGGCGTCCTCCGCCATAGCCACCAACCTGCTGGTAAAGAGACGATGGATAACAAACCGAAAGAAAATAATACGGATTGCCCATGTACTTGAAACAGCGCTGCAGCATTTCTTTGGCGCTCACCCGGTAAACTGGTTTTCCCACCAAAGCACTCAACTCGGCATGCTGGTCGCCAGGTCTCCAGTACCTCACATCCGGTAAAGATCGCTCTGTAACGTTACCCTGCCCATCTATGCGAAAGACAGAAGACCCTATGACCGCGCGGTCCCCAACTACCCCGATCAGCTTTTTATAGAAGCGAAGACTCCCAGCATTCATCAAATCGTCTGAGGATAGAAGAATGAGATAGTTTCCCGTGGCCAAGGAGGTCACTTTGTCCAGATTGCCGGCAAAGCCCAGGTTAGATGGATTGATGACATACCTAATGTGGCCATGGTGTAGTGCCAGCTCCGCAATGTATGCTGCAGAGCCATCGGTACTGTTATTGTCTGCTATCACCAACTCATAATCTTTTTCGTCCTGCTGCAACACGCTTTTACAGGCCAGTTCCAGATAACCCCGATAGTTGTAGTTGGGTATGCACACAGAAAAAAAACTCATAGCATCAATTACTTCGGTTCTCAGAAATCATTTCTTCATAAAGTGCGTGCATTCGGTTTGCCAGCCGATCAAGCGTGTATTCTGCCTCCACCTTCTGTCGTCCGCTTCTCCCCATTTTGGCGCGAAGTTCGGAACTTTCGAGCAAGTTAAGAACGCGCTTAGCAGCCGTGTCAATATCATTATCTGCTACGAGATAACCGGTTACTCCCTCCTGAACCAGCTCGGTTGCCGCTCCGGCTCTCGCGGCCACCACAGGCACCCCGGCCGCCATGGCCTCGGCATAAATGCGGCCAAACGATTCATAAAGGGAAGGGTGAAAAAGAACATCCAACTCGGCCATGATTGTTTCGGGCTTGCCAAACGGCACAAAATCCACCACCGGGCACACTTCATTCAATCTTCGCAAATCGCGAAAATAGGCATCTGAAGCCGGGGGCAGAGAACCATAGATGCGAAACGCCACGCCTGGCACATGGCGCAAAGCCTGCGCTACCCTTATGAAAAAAGCATGGTTCTTCCAGCGCGTAGTAACGCTGCCCACCATGCCGACAACGCGTGGCTGCGTGTTCGTATGCGCGTGCAACCGGAACCGGTGCACTTCTATGCCGTTGGGAATGGTTTGAATTTTAGATGCCGGGAAGAACCGGAGCAGGCACTGCTGGGTGAACACGGAATTGGCGATGAGCCACCGGCAGTGGTTCTGCACATAACCCGCCCAACCGTTGTAGTTGTAGAATTGAAAGTGGTTACCGGGTCCGACCAACTCACGCACATGCCATACATGGGGTATTCCATTCCGCTTGGCCGCAATGGCGCCTTCGGGGTTCAGGATGGTGCTGGTGTGTATCACATTAACACCCGCCCGGTCGATCAGCTGTGCAATAGGCTTTTGATAGCGGTGCCCACCCCACGTCTGGTACAGCGCGCGGAGTTCAATGAGCGGACGTTTCCACCAGGCCGCACGGATGCGCTTGTTCATCCAATACAGAGGAATAAACAAAACGCGACCTTCTACCCGGGCAGACACTTGTTGTTGTAGCTCGGGGGTCGCATTGTTAAAACATACCAACGATGATTTGACACCCCGTTGCGCGAGGGCGTCAATCAGTTCGAACGTAGAAATCGCTGAACCACCGTGCGCACTGTTTAAAACATGTAAGACATGAGGCTTAGTCATGCTAATCTAGTTCGCTGGGGTTTTCATTGGGAAAAGCGAGTCGCCACCGCTTTTCCTATTCTCATGAAATACTTTTCGAAATACGAGTAAACCAGTTGACTTACAACAAGTGTTACCAGAATTGAAACGGTAAAGCGGATTACTGAGCCCCCCCCCACTTTTGAAAGCACAATGCCAACCCCACGATAGACCAATGGATGCAGGAGGTAAATTGAATAGCTTGCCTCACCCATCGCGGCTAATACACGATGCAGAATGCCTGGCAGTGCAAAGTCTACGCGAAGAAACCCGATACAAACGGCAATGCACAAAAAAGTGAAAAGTAACCTATTCAGCCCAGAGACGAGGCTTGTTATCTCGGGCTGAGTTGGAAAAAAAATAAAAAACAACAAAGCGAATACGATAAGTACGTAGTTGAATACCCGACCAATTTCAAAGGACTGAAAAAAGTATCCAATGACTATCCCACTCAGAAAGAGAAAGATTTGATTGAGTGGATTAACATAATTTCGCCACTGATCAAAAATCGGGATCGATGGATCAATCACGTAAAATGCGAAAGTCAGGTAGATAGCAAATACCAACGTGCAGATAGCACCGAGTACCCACCGGGACTTACTCACCGCATACATAAAAATTGGAAAGGCGGCATAAAACGTAAGTTCGTTTCCAATCGACCAGACACCAACTCCTACGTACTCATCCCACTTTACAAATCCAAACAATCCTGATAAGTTCAATCCAAGGGTGGTCAGCGAAGGAAGGGTTCGGTTCAGTGCAATCGTAGCAAGCATCACTAACCACAAGAGGGGATAAATCCTAAAAAAACGTTTAACGAAGAATCCTTTAATATTAGCCTTAGTTTGAAATTGTTCGCCATAGACATGGTGCAATGTAAGCCCACTTAAAACATAAAAGATCGACACACCATAAATACCGACTCTCCCCAAAAAAGTTTGTGCATTTAATTCGCCATATAACCACGAGGTGTAATGAAAAACCATGATACCAAATGCAGCCAGCCCGCGAAGGTAGTCAAGTGAAAGCAACCTGTCACGATCCTCTGTTACAGTTTCGCCCATCGTATTTAATTTAGAGCAACCTTGAATGGTGTGCCTGTGTTTAGCAAAGCGGTAAAATCTTAATTTTCGCGGAACTATCAAAAACTGCGCATCCGGATGATGAGTTAAACATCCGAAAAATACAGAGCCTGATAGTAGAACACAGAAAGGCCGGTTCGGTGCAAATGGTAATTAAACCACCCCTCACAATAGTGAAGAGGCCGCGTCTAACGGGTAAAGTGTAACTCGAAGTGGCGCTTAGCCTCGGGTGTCCCCATATCCCACATGGCATGTGCTGAAGAAATGCCAACGGAAATGCCGGCCGCAATCATTTTCTGGTAAACCGGGATCAGGTAATATTCCCCGCGTGTAGTCTCTTTCTGGTCGATCATTTGCTGCCCGAAACGAGTCAGGTCTTCCGCCTTTCTAAAATAATACAGGCCGGTGCTGGCGTGGTTCGATATCCGCTTCTTCTCGGCCACCTCCACCACGTTACCCGCACCATCCGTCCGCGCAAAACTCCATTGCTCACCAGGTAAATCAGCTACCGAAATAAGGCCACCGTGGTTTGTAGACGCAATGTCGAAACCCAGGGTTCCCTCCACCAGGGTATCAGAGGCTGCCACCAGCACGTCTTCCAGTGGTGGTAGTAAGTACCTGGCCTCTAACACAGTGCAGAGTTGGCCGGCTGTAACACCACCCAGCCATACAAACTCAAGGGGTGCCCGAACATGCCCTTTCAGGAGTGCACTTATGCCAAACTTTTCTTCGTGCTCTCGCAGGGCTACCACTACTAGTTTCGAATACGCCAGCCCTTTCAAGCTCTTGAGTGCCCACAGCACCATGGGTTTTCCCGCCACTTCAATGAGGGGCTTGGGCGTTTCGTAACCCTGATTGGCATAACGCGAGCCCCTACCCGCCATAGGCAATACGACCACCATGCTACCGCTCTTTACTCAGTTCCTTCAACAATGCGGGGGTCAAGTCACTCCACGATGAAAACCGAAAACCACGGTCATCGATGTAGAGATGGGCGTTCGGTTTACCAAAATAAATCTCATCGTAGGGCACCTGGTATTTTTCGAGCCAATCTAATGTTATTTTTCCAATGTTACGCATCACTTTGCCCAGGTTACTTTCCTGCGTGGCCATGTTGCGGGCAGTCTGTATAATAACGTAGTGCCCGGCCGCCTTGAACTCTCTGATTTTCTCCACTGCTCCGGTCAAAGGCTTCAATTCTTCGTACGACTGACCATTTTCTTTGATGGGGCAAATGGTTCCATCGAGATCGATCACTATTCTCATGAAAATACCTTGTTTAAAATCAAAATACCATTGAGGTACATCGCCAATTGCCGTTGGAAATTGTCTTTGTGTAACGGCACCATTGAAACAAACAACAAGCCCTCAATAAACGCAATTTCTCTGTCATCATACCCATGCTGCCTGATGAGTTCATCAAAATAGCTTGTCACCGAACTGTACACATCGGGCTCATACAACTGTAGTGTGCAATCACCTTCATACTCGCTAACCCTGAATAAATCGGCTACAATAAAATCGTAGCGCCCCGAGATACTATGTCTGAGCTTGGCGATGTCATAACGTGGATCGCCATATTTTTTTTGCTTCCCGAAAGAACCGCGTGGATCAATTAATCGCACCAACTGACTATTGAGGTCGTAAAGGATATTCGAAAAACAATAGTCGCCATGTATAATTGAGCCATTGGGTCGCTCACCCAATTGATCAGCCATGTTTTTAATTGATGACTCCAGGGCGCCAAAATTTCTGCATGCCTGGCCGTTGATGGTGAGCGATGGCCGACCGGTTAGCGCTTGCCAATATGGATCCTGCCGCAGTTCCGTCATACGCAACCGGGTCTTTTCCCAGTACATGTCTGCCACATCTGCAGAATCAATTTTTCCCTTCTCGTTGCGGAACAACAAATGCACCTCCATCAATCGTTTCAACGCATTCATCCACACCGACAAGCTGATGTCGCCAAATACATAGAGCTCTGCCAGATTTGGATACCCGTAGTATTCTTGTGTGATTGCGACCAAGCCATTGCCCTGAGTGTCTATGAGTCGGGGAGTAAGTAACTGCAGGTGTGGTGGCAACGACTGATACCACAACAGTTCATCGGCCAGCTTGTCGGCTTTTTCGCTCGTTTTAGAAATGGTACCTCGCACCGGATCGATGGTGAGGGAATTGAAGTAGCGCGATTGCAGCAACTTACGCTTCGCCAGGTTGAAATAACTGATGTGTCCAAAGTCGTACCATTCCGAGGCGTCTATCACTTTAATTGGCCTTGCCCGGCCGTAGTCTTTAAGCACATCGCTGATGTTGCGTGAGCCATCTCTAATCTTGCGCATCACCACCTGGCGCAGCAGCGTGGTGTCGGCAAAGCTGTACACACCGGCCACTGCCTTTAAATCGGTTCGGTGGGTGGTTAGCTTGTCTAAATATTCGGAGGCAATACCTTGGTGGTCGGTTTTTACCAGGCACCAGTCTTCCGGATTTTCATACGCTGCGGAGAAAATAAAATCGGGATCGGCCGGGAAGCGATCGCGCAAAAGCGTGTCGCCCAAAATGATGTGCACTCCGCTGGTAGGTTTTACCCATGCCAGGCCCGCAAGCAGTGAATGTAGGATGGTTCCACCCGCCTGCACAAAGGCATAATGTACGGTAGTACGCTTGGCGAATGCCCACTCCACATAATTGAAGAGTTTGTAGTTGTCGAACCGCAGCACCAGGATCACTTCGTCTATGCCCTTCTGCAACAAGTCGTCCATGATCCATCCGATAACCGGTTTTCCGTTTACAGGAATCATGGCATTGCTGCGGTTGGTGATAATCGGCAAATCACTAAAGTTAATATCGCCTCCGCAGAGGATGAGGGCTACTTTGTTTGGTACCAACACACAATTGAGTTAGCTTGTCATTTCTTTTTCTAATTTACAAGAACTTTCCGGCAGTTTTTAACGCAAGAAATCTTGTATGATTCCTCATCTTAATCACCTTGGCAGGGTTTCCACCTACGATGGCCATATCTGGAACGTCCTTCACTACAACGCTGCCTGCCGCCAGAATCGCGCCCTCGCCAATTGTAATTCCACCAATAATGGTAACACCATGGCCCGCCCAAACAAAGTCTTTGATGACAATGGGCTTCTCCACCCGCTTGTGGTCGTAAGGAATGGCTTCGGCATTTTCCCAATTGTGATCCTCAGTTATTAACACAAGGTCCATGCCGGAGTGAAAATAACTTCCAATTTCAACACGGCCAGTGCCAATAATCCGGCAGCCATTAAAGTTAACGTGATCGCCCAACGATACATTTGTATTAAATCCATGGCTTAGCCTGGAAACCATTAAGTCTTTACCGCATTTACCGACCGAACGCCTTACGCGGAATGTATATAACTTGCGCATCAGGCTCTTTGGCAGCAGCACTTTACGCATCTGGAACAGAACGATGTTTAAGAGTTGTACGAGCATAGCTATCCCGTTTGCTTTTTAATTAGCGCTAAGTGCTGGCGAATGTCAAAACCTTCGGTGTCGTTGGCAATGCGATACGGCAATGTTTGGTCATACAGCCATTGCAGGAAGGACCTGCATTTCTCCACACTTGGCTTGCCACCTTTCAGGGCATCTTCAAAAGCCAGCCGGCAACCGGCATTGTCGCGTACATGATAAATGCCATCGAGTTGCTGAAAGGGAGACCAGCCCGTCATGATGCAGTATTTTCCCCGCAGCACAGCTTCCATAGCGACCGTACCTGTAATGGTAGCCACCATCCGGGCAGCGTCCAGAATCTCGAATGAATTGAACGATGTTGGCAAAACGTGCACACCGGGCAACTCACTAATGGTCTTGTAAAAGTAACGGCTCCGGAAAAACCGTTGGTTCGATTTTGTATATCCCACCTGGCTTGGATGTTCTTTAATAACAATCTTCCAACCTTTTGGCAGGTTTTCCGAAATCAAACGAATCATCAACCATTGGCTGTTAAAAATATCGCCCATAGGCGCAGTCGATAGTTCGGGTTGATAGTGTAACGGCACATAAATAAAGGGCTCGGTCGGCAACGTGTTTTTTGTAAGCGCCTTATAATACCGTTCCAACTTCCACTTATAATAAAAGATATCGAGTTTGGGCAGAATATAAAACGGATTGCGATGGCCTGTTTTAGCCATATACCACGGTTGGCCTGCTGTGTAGTTGGTGCGCTGCATGCGCTGAATAAGTTTTTCTGCTTCCGCTTTAGCCTTTTCACTTGCTACATATGCAGGGTTATATCCAATAGAATTACCGATCTGTTCGAACTGATGAATATAACGCACTCGATCGGCAAAACAGGTGTACGCACTGATGACTGTCTTGATTCCGAATTGCCTGCAGAGGTTATAAAGCGTGAAGGTGCCCAGGCTATGCGGAACCTCGCCAAAGTAAACCACTACTGGTTTTATTTTTTTGAGCAGCCGCGAATAGCGATCCAACAAATAATAAAAATGAGATATCTTATCGAGGTGCCCTTCAATGCCAATGTTAAACAGAAAACGATCCATGATGGAGATCGTCATCTGTTCATAGGTCGGTGAGTTTTTAAGAACCTCGTCCAGATGAGAAGTAGAATCAAGCAGGCAGTCAGGCGGGCCATTCACATTCGACTGAAACTGGGTTTGATACACCACACCGGGAAACTTTGTTTCCACGATGTGCTTAAAGTCAGGGAGGCCGCCAATCCAATAGGCTGGTTCTGCATCAACATCCCTGGCCAGCGCATCGACTAATGCAACGCCCTGCGGATGACTGGAGTAACACGCAATGAGTTTACCCGGCATACTTTTATCCAATAAACCTCACGATATGAAACGGCTCTGCGAAAGCGACACCCACCGTAACGCCCCAGTATTGGGCACGAATACGAAGCGCTTCTGGCGCACGCGGGTGGGGGTATTTTCTGCGCTCAAACTCGTACGATTCCATGCCTTTGATCTTCGCCTCTACATCGGCTTCACTGACTTCCATCACCATGTTGGGAATAAAATGTTTGGGATCTACGGACGGTCGCCACTCGGTGCTTGACGGTGTTTCAAAAGTAATAATCGCCTTCACCGTTTCTGTTCCAAACGGGCGACTGGCGGTCATCACGGCTTCGAACGTTCGTTGGTGGTCAATGTTCATGTCGCCACCATGGTGGGTGAAAATTATATCCGGTTGAAATTGTTTTTTCTCTTCTTCTACTACTTTTACCAGGTCGAGCAGCGCCACGCTATCGAATCGGTTGTCGGGAAAATCATAAATACCCGTAGAGTCGTAACCAATGCTTTTGCGTGCCGCCTCAATGTTGGCACGGTGAATGGCCAGATCTTGTTCCCATTTTTTTGTATCGCGGGTGGCCGAACGGCTCGTTAGTCCTTCGCCTAAAATGACCACGCGAATTGCGCAATCCAATTCTCTTTTAAGCCGGTGTAATGTTGCACCACAACCCAGCAGTTCATCATCTGGGTGAGCCACTACCAATAATATTTTCTTATTGCGGAAGGTTTCGAACATCGGCTGTTGTGTTTAATATTTTTAAACTCTTAGGACCTTCATTGAACAACAGATCGACCACAGACAGGTAAGATTCAAAACCGGGGTAGCGCTGCCTATACATGGGGTGCTTGTATTCATGAAAAAATACGTCAATGCCAGCCCCTCTGAATTTTTCCAAGTCGAGGTACGTTCGTCCAAAAGGACCAGAAATATACTTTGTTGCATTGTACTTTTTACAAATATTCAGGATCAAGTCGTCCTTCTTTCCATCAACCGGATCGGAGGAGTGTAGCACCCGTTTTGTTGCAATGCCCAAGACCTCGAAAATGTGATGGTTGGTATTGTGAATAAGATCGGCTAAGAGACTCCACTCCTTTTGATAGGCGGCCTCGAAATAGGAAGCATGCTGCACAAAATGTGCACTCTTAGAATAATTCATCTTCAGGCTGTTCCAGTGTTTTAACTGCCATTTTGAGTCACGATCTATCTCAATCCGGTTGATGAACAGGTTCTGATGAAGGCCCTTCCTCCTGATCGGAACGGTTAGCCAGACAGGCTCACCAGAAGTGCGTATCTTATTCCGATTTACAAAATTGGTCTTGCTGCTAGCATCCATTTGTACATCGTCTAGCACGACAAAGAGGTCACTGAGAAAAACCCTTTCAAAGTAGCCTAACCAGGGCAGGTAGGCCGGCTGCATAATTGTGACCGTCATTTGTACAAATAGATCGTAAAATCAGCAGGATGATAGTCGTGACGCAACACCACTTTACGTGAAAGCGACCGGCAAAAATTTACCACGACTGCAGGGTCGGCATAGAATTCATTCTCGTCATAGCTATCAGCCCATAGACTCAGTGAGTTAAAACCAAGCCCCAGCCGACAATTTGAAAACATCTTACGAATACTGTTGTGCAAGTATTTCTCTGGTTCGTAGTTGCGCAGGTAGAATATGCCACTGGCAAAAACATAATCAAAACCTCGGCTGAAAGTTACATCTAAAATTGAACCCGTTTCAAATGTCACCTCTGGATACCTTTGCCTTGCCCTTTCAACCATTTGGGGCGTAATATCTATACCAAAATAGTCCACATCTTTGCCATGTTGCTTTAACCAACTGTAGAAATCACCCAGGCCGCAGCCCACATCGAGAATGGACGTCCCCTGCAAATCGCCAATTGCTGCAAGAACCTCAAACCTCTTACGCTGCGAATCTACACTGCCCCAATTCAAAGAACGAACATCGGTACCATATTTTGCCAACAGGTTGGTGTAGAGCCTAATATTTGTTTGGTCGTCCGTCTGTTCGGCTGCCAAAGGTAATTCTGCGCTAAGTACAAAGCTTTTATGCTTTCTGGGTTGGGCAGAGTGCGGGTGGCTGGTAAACCCTGTTTTTTGAAAGGCGCGCGCGCCACGATCGTTATCATTACGCACAAAAGCGAATACGCTAATGCCTGGCCAAATTTTTGCGATTCGCCTGCAACCTGCCCTGATAGCTTGTGTGCCCAGACCTTTGCCTGTAAATTCCTCCAAAACGTAAACAGAAATCACGCATTCAGACGTATTCATTTTTTCGAATCGTACCTGCCCCACAGGAGTGTTGTTCCACTCAATAATAAAAATTTGTTTTGTCTCATCCTTCAGGGCAGCCTCCATCCATGCGCGATGCTCCGCCAAAGTGACAGTTTTTTGGCTAGAGCTCAGCGACACAATGAATGGATTATTGCGCCACTCGTAAATCATTTCGGTGTCCGTAAGTGAAGCGTTTCTCAGCTCAATGTCAGTCATCGCGGTTTAGATAAGATCATCTCCCACTCAGAGTGAAACGAAACCAGACCCTCGGTCCAATGCTCGAACGATTTATGAACGATTGACTTGGTTATAAATGAATCTGGAACAACATATCGAAGGTCATTGCGGCCATAAAAGCAAATATTGCCAACGCCTTGAAGCATACCGCCCACCATGTCTGTCGTAAAACCATCGGCCTGATAGCTACCTAAATAGTGGCTTGAGTGACGATCGCTATATAAATTCAGAAAAAAAGTACCACCGGGTTTCAGCACCCGGTAGATATGGCCAATAGTTTGCTTACACGCTTCACGGTTTACACAAACCAGCGATCCACGGTCTATGACGATATCAAATTCCTGATCTTCAAAGGGCAACGATGTAAAGTCCCCCACTATGAAATGTCCCTTTAAGCCTTCTGCTGTAAACCGGTCTTTCGCATATTGTATAGCCGTCTTGCTACCATCAATTCCAGTTACGTTGAATCCTTCACGGGCCGCAAACCACAAGTTATTACCAGCACCACAACCTACCTCCATTATTTTTATGGCCTCTCGCTTCTTCTCTCGCGGGTAATTGCGAAATAAAAATGTTACAACATTGTCGAATGGGTAACGATTCAGGTAATTGCCTTTGCCGTAAAGCTCCGTTTCCCAAAGTTCATTGAAGTTGCTCATTCACTACTGTGCGTCTAAATCAGAAAAATTCAGTAACTCACCCTTTTCCATATCCCTTCGTAGCGACTTACCCAAAAGGGCGTGTACCCATTTTGGTGGCACCCCTGTGCCGGGCCTGATGAAGGCTATGTCGGCTATTGTCAATTGATGGCCTTGCTTGATGGACCTTGCGACACCACAAGATAATCTAAAGTCTTTTCTTCCATTTTCTTCAGACGGAGTAGGTCCTACTTTGGAGGCACCGAGTGCTTTTTCGATTTTGCGAACACTCCTTACTAGTTGCGCAAATTCAAGGGGATCGGACGAAAAGCGGTGGTCGGGTCCTGGCAAATTGCGATCGATAGTAAAATGTTTTTCTATTAAGCACGCACCCAAAACTACCGCAGCAATACCAGCCTCTACACCCCAGGTGTGGTCACTAAAACCTACGGGGTAGGAAAATGCCTCCTGAAGCGCTTTTATCTTTCTAAGGTTAATGTCGGCATCCGGTGTAGGATACGATGAGGTACAATGAAGTATTATTAGTTGCCTACCTCCTGCACCCTCAAAAGCGCGTACTGCATCATCAATTTCGCCCAACGTTGCCATTCCGGTTGAAATAACTACTGGCAGCCCGGTACTGGCCATATCTTCGATGAGCGGAATATTTACCAGGTAGTCAGAACCATTCTTTATAATGGGAGATTTAGCTCTCAACAAGTCGTCAATGCCCTGTTTGCTGGTGGGTGTACTAAAGAACACCACATTTCGTTTTGCACAGTGCTCGCTAAGCATAACCAGTTGGTCTACCGTTAATTCGCACCGCTTAAACATATCAAACTGCGATTCTGTTACTTTCTTCCCTTGCGACTCGTACGAATAGGTAAGGGTACTATCAAGAATAAAATCTTCGGTACGGTAATTTTGAAATTTCACAGCATCGGCACCCGAGGCGGCAGCTGCGTCAATCATCTCACGCGCCAGTTCCATGCTGCCATTATGATTAATCCCAATTTCCGCCACCATAAAACAAGGTTTGCCAGTACCCAACTCCCTATTTCCAACGCGAATAATCATGACTCAAAGATGTTCAAAAAATTGCGCCTATCAAACGACAGTGGGAAAGATTGAGCGAGCACGCTCTGGCTCTCCCAGCTACTAAAAACCTGCTGCAAACCCCACAGCTTTGCGGGCGTTAACTCGCTGGCCAGGCCCAGAGAAGCTACATTGTTGTAGCTTAGCAATCCGCATAAGATGTCTTGCTGATTGGAGGCAAACTGCAATAAAGCGATACACATGCGCGAATAAAAGGCCTCAATTGATATTGTACTGGGGGGACAAATGATCACCTGGTGTGAGCGCATGAGCTCTGCCATACCCTCTCCCGTTTGATTAGCCAACACAACTACGCGGGAGTCGTTATGGGGGCCGATTGGAAAAGGTGTTATAACAGTGACCTGACGAAGATTAGGTTGTTTCAAAAGTACGCTAACTATCTGCTCTATCTCAGTACGCAGGTCAGTTCCGCCCATACAAACTAATACCCGGTCAATCTTTTTCTCCGATCTTACAATAGCAGAATTCTTGATGAAATGTTCACGGATAAGTGCATAAGAAAGTCCGAGAAAAAATTTTGTGCCTGATTTGGTAATGGATGCGTAGGCGTTTGCCTGAATCCCAGGTGCATGATTAACAACCACATCAGCAAGAATAGGCCAAGCATGTAAATCATCAATATAAACAAGGTGGGCACCCGAGTTCTTAATCACTGTCTGATAGTTGGTTCCAAAATCGTACCCATCCAAAACGATTTTGCTGGCATTGTTTAGGAATTTGTTCGCAAGCAAAGTGGGGTCGTCAGACTTCAAATGAAACGATTTGAATGATCTGAACCGCAACTGTCGCGAAACAAATTCATTTGAATCATGAAGCAGAAAAACGGGATTGTACGTCTCAGCAATACACTCGGCTAGAGCCAAGCATCGAAAAAAATGCCCATAGCCAATTTTCGAGTTACCATCTGCGCGGAAATACACGATCTCCCTTTTCATTTTTTTAGTCTTTCGCGCACATAATAAAGTGTTTCAGCCAACACTACATCTTCCTGTTCATCGATATCTACTGCCGACATCCAATCCATCGGCCAAAACACATGATTGGGGCCATAGAATGTTTTTTCTTTCTTAAACGGCTCCGCCCTAGCGATCCAAATGGCACCTGTCGGACAATATAATTTCGGCAGATCTTGCGAGCGCCTGAATCCGTCTGGGAATAGCCAAGTAGGCCTAAAGTTTCCATCGATCGTATTAGCCCACCAGGGATTCATCCATTGATATTCGAAGCAAGAGATGAGAAAGTCCGCTTTCTTGTCCGTGAAGAAGCGAGCGGCCATTTTCATCTGCTCTGCCGTGCGTAGTGGGCACACCGCGAACAGTTGCCATACCTCATCGAATTGCTCATCGAACTGATCTTCTACCTGCTTTAGTGTATTAAGTGTTGCTTCGCTGACGGGTGCAAAATCATCTGCTGCCTCGGTGCGCAAAACCGGTACCTCAGCCCCGCATTCCAACGATACCCTGGCGATCTCCGCATCATCCGTACTAACTACAACTCTCGCAAATAAGCCCGACTTGCGTGCAGCGTCAATCGTCCATTGTATCATGGGTTTACCCAAAAAATCCATCACATTTTTTCCAGGTAAGCGTTTTGATCCGCCTCGAGCGGGAATAATGGCGATTCGCTTCATCGGGTGAATTTTGGTTTCATCTCCACTTTTTCAATAATATCGATAACACCATACGCTTCCGCAAGCGTACAATTTTCGCTTCTGCCTTCTCGCAAGAAAATCACAAAATCTCTCATTTGTTCAAAGTATGCCGTGTCGAACGCTTCATCCGGGGCGTGGGTAAAAACTTGTTTCTTCCTGGATGAGCGGTCAGTCCAATCCACTTTACCGTCCTCAAGGTCAATATCAATCTGCCCATTGCTGCCTACGATAGTACAACGATTGGTATTGTTATAATTCAAGAAGTCAATTTCATAATTTGCACGTGCACCACTTTTTAGCAAACAAGAAAAAAAAGCAAAATCGTCTGTATCAATTTCCAGGCTCGAAATCTTATCTATGCAGCCACTTACGTCAATCACTGGGCCGATCTTATAGAAGTTAATTAAGTCGATTTCATGACTCAGCGTTCGACTAGCGCCCCCTCCCATTGCTTTCTGTGCCGCATATTCCACACGATAATCGGCATAAGGATGCCAGAACGGTAAGTGAAAGCCGCGGGTAAAAGTTATCTTAAAAAGCCTGCCTATTTTCTCAAGTAATGTATTCTTCACTTCCCTTATTGCGGGGTGAAAGCGCAAACAGTAGGCAATTCTGATCTTTTCAGCAAAAGGTTTGAGCAACTCCAAGCCTGCCTGCGTATGTTCTACAGGCTTCTCAATTAAAACAGGGATTCCATGCCTAACCGACTTGAGGGCATATTCAACGTGCATGTGCGTTGGGTTGGAAATGATGACACCGGCTAATCCGGCTCCAAAAAAACCTTCTTCACTTTCATGTTCCACAACGTCACTGAACTCACTATCCAGTTCTTGTTGAACACCTTTTCGGGTGCGCAAGGCATAAACAACAACGTTCCCCAGTTTATTTAGCTGACGAACATGTTGCCGCCCAATCGAACCCATACCGATTACGCCAATTTTCATCGTCCTAGTTCAATTAGTGATACGGCCAGTATATTGTGTGCATGAGGTATGCGTTGTGTTTTTGTTTGTATGCCGGCCACAAACTCCCGCAGCGCTGCGCGGAAGGCAAAAAAGGAGTCTTCAAAAACTAACGTCTTACTTGCCCGCGACCCAATTAGTTTTATTGAGATGGGTTCGGGCTTCGATCCAGATGCCACGAACTGAATGTCAACGCCCTGCATAGTGCTCAATCGAAGTCCCCTCTCCTCGCCCCTTTCAAATCTTGCACTTCCCGATATCTGAACATCGTAATCAAAAATATTCAGTACCGGATCAATGATATGAATGGCGTATTTTTCCCAACTCTTAGGGGTACGGGCTTCAATCGAAATAATTTCACCCAGATAGTCTCTATCCTGTGCGGTAAGTTGAAACTCAGGTGCATACCGCAAGGCAGAACACGAAAAAATTTGTCCTGGGTACTTTTCAAGGCTGTATAAGTATTCCGCATCTTTTCGAGTAAGGGCCAAAGGCTTGTCTATGTAAATGGGGAGACCTCGTTTCAAAAAGTGAGGTGCAAAGTCAAGGTGTTTCTTTGCATCATCACGTGCCAGAAGAATGCCATCTACCTTATCAGCCATCTCCTCAAAGTAATCAACCACCAACGGGATACGGGAAGCTTTGGCGATGTGATGTGAAACTTCTCTATCTTGAGTCCAAACAAAGATTACTTCTGCAAGCGCAGTCAAAAAATCAGCCGGAAAATTCTGCCTATTTAAGTATTCCGGAATTGATGGAAAGGGACAGTTCGCCATTTCATCCTTTTCATATCCATTAAATATAGCCGGCCACGAATATGGATGTCCGTTTCCTTCGCTTATACCAATTAACCCAAGCTTCAGCTTTTTCATCTATTTCCAATTCGATGGAAGAATTATGTCTTCGTTGTGTTCCTGTAGCTCCAATAAAGAGGCCCTTAACAAATCATGAGCCCTTTTTTGGGATATCACGGCCTCAACATTTTCAAAATAGTGTGACAAACCGTCAACACCAATTACTACCCGATCAATTTGTTGTACTTGCAGTGCAAATTGCATCAACATTGCGACACGCGAAACTCCCGACCTATCTGCCAACTCAGTTAATCGCGCGATTTTGTTCTTTATGGGATCAAATCGTGGCTTTAGCTGCTCTGTGGCAGATAATAGTAAACCCTGTAAGAAAACTGATCGTACATGGATTTCAATACCTTTATCCTTTAATAGAGGGAATAGTGGTTCAAATCTTCTATCAAAAACATTGTAGGGCACCTGAACAAGATCGGGAACCTTACCCTCATCGATCAAGACTATCAATTCATCGGGGTGATACACCGAGACGCCTCTTTTGATTATTAGCCCCTGCTCCTGGGCTTCGAGGAGTTTGTTCCACAAAGTGGGGGTTCTTGTTAAAACATCGATATCATGAATCAGGTATCCGTAAAGTCGATCGCACTTCAATCGTGAAAGGGATTGTCTCAGCCGCGTGTGAAAGTGTTCAGATTGAACATCGCCCACCTTTGTAACAATCTTAAAAGGCAATTTACCATCGGTAATGTTTCCAATTATCTCCTCGCTATCGCCATAGGAGCTTGCTGTGTCCAACATATCAATACCATCCTTTGCCGCCATTTGCAAGATTGTTTTGCTCTCCGCAAACGAAATTTTACCCCTTGTATTGTTGATGCCGTAGTCAAGCCCAAATTGAACCGTACCTAAGACTAACTTATTGATCATTGAAAAAAAGTTTTAATGGACTCAATCACCCTTGATTGGTCGGCATCGGTAAGGGAGTGATACATGGGGATACTGAGACACTGTTCATAGTATTTCTCCGCGTTTGGAAAATCACCTTTTCGAAATCCGAGTAACTGATAGTAAGGCATTGTATGAACCGGAATATAATGAACCTGACAATAAATTCCTTTTTCACGAAGGTATGCATACAGATCATCACGCTTCGGTGTAAGTATAACATAGAGATGATAGGCATGACCATCCTTGACCGGGTGTACTTTTAACTCGGAAATATCACTTAGCTCCCTGAAGTATCGATCAGCTATTTCGATGCGTCTGTTTATGTTTTGTTCGATTCGCTTCAATTGGGAAATACCAAGAGCTGACTGCAGGTCGGTTAACCGGTAGTTGTATCCAAGTTCCTGCATCTCGTAGTACCAACCTCCATGATTCTCCTTCATTTTCTCTGGGTCGCGAGTAATACCATGTGTGCGAAGATTGAGTAGGCGTTCATATATTGTTTTATTATTAGTGGTTATCATGCCGCCTTCGCCTGTTGCTATGTGCTTTACCGGATGAAAAGAGAAAACAGTAAGGTCTGAAAAAAATGAGCTGCCTATGCGATGAACCGTTTTTGACGTATCTAAAAAATATCCACCTAGCGCATGACAAGCATCTTCCATTATCCATAGTCGGTATCTGTTGGCCAGATAATTTAAATCCTCAACAGGAACCGATTGGCCTGCAAAGTCAACAGGAACGATGCCATGAAAAAAACCGTCTGGCTTGCTTTTTATCAAATCCTCGACCTTGTTTAGGTCAATCAGAAATGTTGCATTATCTATATCGGCAAAATGAATATTTCCGCCACAGTATAGAATTCCGTTAGCCGATGCGGCAAAGGTAATAGGTGTAGTAATGACGTTACTACGCTCATCTACATTCAAAGCAATTGCCCCCAGGTGCAGGGCGGCAGTTCCATTTGAAACAGCCACTGCAAAACGTGCATTTACATACTTTGAAAAAGCCTTTTCAAATTCAGCTACTTTTGGGCCCTGGGTTAAATAGTCCGAACGTAACACTTCACATACGGCCTGAATGTCCTCCTCCGTAATATTCTGACGTCCGTAGGTAATGATAGCCATCAGTAACTGAAGTTAGGATCGACATGTTGGCGAATTAGCGCGCGTATTTCCTCAACGGAAAGCCACTGATTGTTTGATCCTGAATTGTACTTGAAACCCGGTGGCATCTCTGTTCCAGAATATTTCACAAGCACCTCTTTCTTGGGCCAGTCAGGCACCTGAGGGCATATCAGATAGTACTTACCAGCATCAATAGTAAAAAATGAATCAGACTCCGTAATCATCTCCTCATGGATTTTCTCACCCGGCCTTATTCCCACTATTCGGTGTTCGCACTTTGGGCCTATTGCTTTAGCAACGTCCAATATTTTATAAGAAGGTATCTTTGGAACAAAAATTTCACCACCGAACGAGTTTTGTAAGGCATGTAAAACAAGTTCAACACCCTCAATAAGCGAAATATTAAAACGAGTCATCTCCGGATGCGTGATGGGGAGAATACCCGTCTTCCTTTTTTCAAGAAAAAATGGAATAACCGATCCCCGCGAACCCATGACGTTGCCATAGCGGACTACCGAGAATTTGATATCACGCGGCCCTTTGATGTTGTTAGCAGCCACGAAAAGTTTGTCTGAGCACAACTTTGTCGCACCATATAAATTGATAGGTGCAGCTGCTTTATCGGTGGACAGTGCTACAACATTTGTTACACCACAATCCAGCGCAGCCGTAATAACATTTTCGGCACCAAAAATATTGGTATTGATACACTCCATCGGATTATACTCAGCCGCGGGCACTTGTTTTAAGGCAGCTGCATGGATTACTATGTCAATTCCCTCAAAAGCCCGCTTCAATCGGTTCAGATCGCGAACATCGCCAATGAAATAACGCATCTCTGTTTGATTAAAAACCTGAGCCATTTCATACTGTTTTAGTTCATCACGCGAGAACACGACAAACTTCTTGAAATCGGGGTACTGTGTAGTGACTACCTCCACAAACTTTCTACCGAAAGATCCTGTGCCCCCGGTTACCAAAATAGACTTACCTCTTAAAAAAGTCATACACAAGTTTAAAAAGATGTTGCCTTTGCCATTCGTTTAAACGTCAAATTTGTTTCTAATAATTCCTGATAAGTACCTTCCTGCACCAGTTTACCTCCTTCCATCATGAAGATACAATCACAGTTTTGTACTGTAGTGAGTCTATGAGCAATCATGATCAAAGTTATATTACCATGTAACTTATTCAATGACCCTATAATGTTATCCTCAGTAATACCATCTAAGGCGCTTGTGGCTTCGTCTAAAACTAATACCTCTGGGTCCCGATAGAGCGCCCTAGCGATACCTATCCGCTGCCGCTGACCACCACTCAATCGAACACCTCGTTCGCCAATTTCTGTATTTAAACCGGCTGGCAATGTCCTGATAAACCCTGCCAAATCGGCCAACTCCAACGCCTTGGTTATTTTCTGCATGTCAATTTTATTAGCAGGCACTCCAAAAGCAATATTATTCAGGATTGTGTCATCCAAGAGGTAGATATGCTGAGGAACATAACCCAGTCTGCCCTGCCAGGCATGTCTGTTTGTGACACTTACTTCCTGACCGTTCACTTTAACTTTACCTTGCTGCTGTTCAAGCAAGCCAAGGATAATATCCACCAATGTAGTTTTTCCCGAACCAGAGGGTCCTACAAGTGCCACCGATTGCCGACTGAGAACTTTAAAGCTAATACCTCGCAATGCAAAGTCTTCGGCTTGGGGGTATCTGAATACGATATCTTCAAGGGAAAGATGTTGAAATTGAATTTTGTCAACGACTCCGGTTTGCTTTTCTTCGACAGTAGCGGATAATTTTTTTACATCACTTAACACGACTTCTAGTGACGCTCGCGAGAAATTAATATTCGACACAGAATTGAAAATAGTTTGAATCTGTGGTTTGAGGCGATACGCGGTAAAACCATAGAGCGTAATAATAGGCAACGAAGCATTGAGGTTATTTTTAGTAGCAAGCACATACAACACAATCATCATAATGCCTCCAAATATGATGAGATCTAAGGCCAAACCCGGCAACTTTACCTGCACCCTTATTCGCGCATTTGCTTTCGCGAAAACGGTGGCGTTTTTATTGAATTTGTCCACAAACACTCCTTCTATGCCGAATAGTTTGGTGTCTTTAATAGAATTAAATGCTTCTGACAATACCTTAAATCTGGCCGCGCTGGCAACTGATCGTTGCTCACCCAACTTTACCGTACTCTTATAATACAACTTGTAAATGACCCCATAAAATACCCCGATAAACCCCAGTACGGTAAGAGCAAGGATCGGGTCAATAATTACAATCAGTGAAATTAGAAACAGGCTGATGAGTGAACCAATAAGAAGATCTAAAATTGAAATAAGCAAGGTATCAGCAACGCCTGAAGCATCTTCTATGATTTTTTTTGAAAGGTAGGTTGAATTTTGATGTAGGAAAAAGGAATAACGCTGTCGTAGGTATAACTCAAGTAATTGTTTTGCCAAACCTACTTGGAAATTTTGCGCAAAACGCTGTTGCATGTAAACGGATATCCCAAAAAATAAGTTTGATAGAAGAATCAAAAGTAAAACACATGAACCGAGGAAAATCAAGAATTGGGTCTCTGTATTAAACCCAATAGTCTGATACATATAAGACAAGATCGTATTTGTATTGATGAGTTGCGGGTTCGTTACTACGCCAATAAAAGGCATTACCGCCACTACACTCACCATCTGTAAACCCCCTGAAATAAACATAAGAAAGAACAAAACAAGCAAACGTCTTTTCTCCCGGAAATTGAATAAGCCATATAAATCGACAATAACCTGCTTCACAAAAGTGTCTGTTTACTGATCAGAAATGATTCTATCTCTTTTAATGCCTCTTTACCCGATTTACCTTCAAAGGAACTCCCTATCGCAGCATTGTAATAACTTGCGTCAACTTGTCGATTGAACCCCACTCCGCCACGTTTGATAAAATTCACTACCTCCATCAAATTCTTGCCCTTCATTACAAGGCCATTTTGAATGTAACCGTAAAGATCATTCAATTTCGCTCCCTCGGCCCCTAAGTTGAAATAAATCGACTCGATATCTAACATACTGGCCTCTAAATGAATTGAGGTATCTCCGGCAATTAAAAAGTCGCACTGCAAAATAAAGTCAAATGGCGAACTGGTCTTCGAGTCAGATAAAGTAAATATTGGCGTTCCGTCTGTCACAGGAATATTAATTTTCCGTTGATCTTTGGGATGCGGACGCACCAGAATATGAAGCCCTGGAACTTGCTGGCGAAGTATCTGGCAAAGTTCCAACACACGATCCAAAGAGTCTACCGTATTATAGGCAATTCCAACAATATTTATATCCTTTTTTTTTGTTTGCCTTCTCTTGTTAATATACGAATCAAAACGAGGCATACCAACTAGTTTCGCTGTACCCTCAATTCCTTTTGCTTTGTATTTTTCCAGTGCATCATTTCCTTCTAGCAGGCTCAGGTCGAACTCCAGTGGCGGCATGTAGGGCGAAATTGAGGCGTGTTGAACGTATATGGTAGGAATACCTGCGCTTTTGGCGGCATAAAACAAGGCGCGGGGTACCATGCTATGGTCATTCGAAAAAACAATGGCTTCGGGCCTGAAGGTTTTCACAATGCGTTGAAATGCCTCCAGCCATCCCTGCGCTGCAAATACCGCATCAAAAACCTGGGGCGCGCGCGGCTCGTGTTTTCGCAGATACAGGTAAGTAGGAATGAAGCGAAAAAAATCGGTGAGCCTCCTTCGCACGGGTAGAAGAAATATTTCGTGATCGTGTTTAAAACTACGGGGAGACTCGGTGACAAAAACAAACCCGGCATCGGCTAAGAAACGGGTGGCCTCGTAGTTATTTTTCCCAAAGATAAATACCCACCGCTTCCCTTTGATCTGCTTTTCCAATGCAGGGTAGGTCCTTGCCCTTCTACGAGAAAGCAAAAGTGCGAATAGCATATGCCTCACCTTCGCCCAAAAATGGGTTCCAATAAACTTCTCCCTCTCCGCCTGAGGAATGCGGAAGATATACTCCTGAAAGTAGAAGTATAGAATTTTGTGATATAGTTGGTTACGGTTCAACTTTACCAGGCTGTCCATCCACCATCTACCACCAGGTTGGCACCCGTCATATAACGCGAGGCATCCGACATCAAAAACAGGATGGCTCCCTGGTAGTCTTCGGCAGTGGCCATGCGTTTAAGCGGTGTCAATGCGGTGTAATTTTTCACAAATTCGTCCGACTGATTGTTGTACACGCCACCAGGGCTCAGTACATTAGCCCGTATATGCTGATCTGCCAAATGCGTGGCAATATAGCGCGTGAGGTTGATGATGGCTGCTTTCGAGGTAGCGTAAGCCACAGGAGAATTGATGCCTGACGATCCGTAGATGGATTTGTTGGCGCTAACTATTCCGTAGGTAGAAGAAACATTGGTGATTACCCCTCCCCCGTTTTCCCTGAAATACGGAATTGCCTGCTGGCTCATCAGGAAAGTGCCTCTCAGGTTGATATCGTGTACCTTGTCCCACGCCTCTAAAGGATACTGCTCAAAATCAGCGAAGAAATTAGATTGTGTATCCAGCCTTCTGGAATTACCTTTAAAATGGAAACTGTTCACCAGTCCATAAAGTTTGCCGTGCTGCTGACGAACCTCTTTCAATAAAGACGTAACGGAATCGGGCGAACTTACATCCAACTGCTCAACGAATATCCGTTTTCGGGTATCCGCATTCCCGATAGATTGTACTTTTTGCTGGCCCATCTCTACATCAAGATCGGCCATTACCACGGTGGCGCCCGCATCGGCCAGAATGGTGCAAAACTCGAATCCAATTTGCCCAGCCCCGCCTGCCACCACAATTACCCTGTTGTTAAGGTCAAACAATTGTTTAACAGAAGCCATATTTCAATTTTCATGTTTGCTTACTAAGTCTACCGCGCACTGGGTAGTGGCGGCTTGGTGCATGGCCAAAAGGAGGCGGGTATTTTCGATGGCATGTTTTGCATTCAGCGAATGCCCCCGATCAGATTGCTCAACCACTGAAATAAAATCTTTCAACTCCTCTACGTACAACTGGTTTACCTCAAAATCGGCATCCAGCTTTTCTTCTACCGTTTCTGCCTTGTGAATAGCTATGCTGATTTTTTGATCATGCCAGTTCCAGGTGGCAGACCCGTTTTCGCCCAACACCTTGATAGCCCGATTATAGTCTTTCTGCAAATAGTCGAGGTGCAGGGTTACCAACTGCTGCGGGTAACCAAAAACGGCTTCCGCTATCTCCTCCACTTCAATATCCAACTTGCCAAAATTGCGCGCCACGCAAACTACCGAATCAGGTGCCCCAAAAAAATATTGGATGAGATCCAACTCATGAGATATGGTATTGATGACACCGCCACCCAATTCTTTTTTAGAAGCATAGCTAATGCGGTGATCTTCCCACGGATGCCAGTAGGGCAGGTAACTCCCAAATTCAAAGCGTGCACTGTAAACCGATCCGAGCACGCCACCTTCAAGGATACCTTTCATCTTCCTTACGAGCGGGTGGTACCGAAGCATGAAGCCGATAAAAAAGGGCTTATCGAGTTGTGCCAAGTGCCGTTCTGCCTCTTCAAGACCAACCCTGGAATGAATCAGGGGCTTTTCCATGAACACAGCACAATTTAACTGTCTGGCGGTTTCCAGCGCCTCCACGTGCATAGAGGTGGGTGTACAGACAAAGAGCGCGTCAATCGTATCCGTCAATTGATTGATGTGTGTAATAACTTTTGCACCGTGACTGTCTTCAAAGGCTGGATCGTACTGTCGCTTCAGGCAAAATATCCGGTGCCCACCCAACTTGTTGATGTTATCGATGTGCCGCCTGCCAATAGAACCGCCCCCGATTACAAGAAAATTCATGTGCTCAGGCTGTCAGTATGTTTCTTGATTACGACCGCGAGATTACCGGTCTGCTGGAGGTAAAGTTCCACAAACTCGCGAAACACGCCTTCACCACCCCTTGATTTCAGGGTATAATGGGCGATAGACGCAACGTAAGCGGGCGCCTGGGCAGGCACTGCGCTAAAGCCCACTTCTTTCAATAGTGGGATATCGGCAAGGTCATCGCCCACGTAGGCCACCTCCTGCAATGATATCTTTAAACGGGCACACAACTCGCTGGCTACCTTCAATTTGTTGGTTACACCCTGAAATACATAGTCGATCCTCAATTTCTCAGCCCTACGTTTTACAATTTGCGTATCCTCGCCCGTAATAATGGCCACCGGAATGTTGAGTAGGCGCAAAAAGAGCACCCCAGCACTATCGCTAGTGTTAAACTTCTTCCATTCGTTACCGGTTTGGTCATAATACATGCCTCCGTCCGTCCAGACACCATCAATGTCAGTTATAAACAGGCGAATTGGTTTCATTCAACGTCTTTTTCAAAAATAGTGACATCACCGGGGAGGTCGCGGCAAGCCTTCTTGCCCACAATACGGTTTCGTTCTTTCCACTTTAGGCCCGTGCCGGGACTCTTTAAACAGAGCATGTCCTCGGTGATAACGTTACCTTTCTGAATGGGTACTCGTGTGGTAAGGCTACGAGCCAACTTTTCTTTGGCGGCCTGGGTGGCAGGGTTGATGGATTTTATACCATCACCCTTGGCTATTTCGATAGCCCGTATGTATTCTATCAGTTTCTTAAGGCCAGACTCTTCCAGCGAGCCGGGTTGATCCGTGCCCTTCAACGTGCGGTCCAGGGTAATATGCTTTTCGATCATCACCGCTCCCATAACAGACGCAGCAGCGGATACGATCACACCAGAAGTGTGATCGGAAAGCCCCACCAGATAGCCAAACTCATTCCGAAGGGTGGCCATTGCATTTAGGTTAACGTTTTCCAGCTTGCAAGGATACTCTGACGTGCATTGCATGATCACCACCTTGTCCGGGCGGGCCTGTAACGCCACAAGCGCATCCCTGATGTCGGCTAAATCAGCCATACCCGTAGAGATGATGACCGGCTTACCCGTTAGGGCTATCCGCTCCAATAATGGGGTGTTAGTGAGGTCGCGCGAGGCTACCTTATAAAATGGACACCCGATTCTCTCCAGCACTTCAACAGAGGGCACATCACAAGGCGTGCAGAAGTAGGTCATACCGGCCGCATTGGCATACTCTTTTAATTCCTGATGATGACTTTCATTCAACTCCAGAAACTGACGGTGCTCACCATAAGTCTTTCCAAAAGAATTAGGGTTATCGTACGGCTTATTAAAAGCCTCCGCGGTTAACTCACTTGCAATATCTCTTTTCTGAAATTTTACTGCATTAGCCCCACAGCGCACGGCCATATCAATCAACTTCTTGGCCATGTTCATGTCTCCATTGTGGTTTTGCCCAATCTCGGCAATGACGTAAGTGGGATAAATATCACCTACCGGTGTGCCAGCAAAAGTAACAGTCAGCGCTTTGCTTTTGTGGACAGAATTGTCAACGCGCAACATATTTTTGTCTAACCACGCGTAGACCTGGTCAAAGGCACCTCCGGGGGTTTCGTCCAACCGGAGGTCGCGTATCATCGTCTCCGCGCGAACAAGGTCATCATGATTGTCGATGGTCAGGTATTTGTCGAGGTCGTGCCGGAGGCCCCCAAAATCTGCTGGCAGCGTGAGTACTTTGAACTCATTACGGTGCTTTCGAAAATAGGGTGTCACGTGCTCCTCATCGAAGGAATCTACCCTTCGGTTTTGCTGCACATCGCGCAACGCACGCACGTTGATAAATTCCGCTACGATATGCGACAATCCATCGATATGCGTATAATCGTTGGATGATTGACGATGCAACTCAAAAACCTGCTGGGTGAGCTTAAAATTATTGAAAGGGTTGTCGGCTGTAAAACGCACAATGCAATCATCCTCCGCCAGCCCCTCGCTGGCCCCCACAAATCGGTTCAATACATTCAAAGCCGACCCCTGGTAAATGCCTATACCCAGGCTTTTCACCACCGATACAATCGGCTCGTCTTCCGGCAGCGTGGTGGTGGCCACCACAATCTCGTCAATAAAAGTCAGTCCCCTTACGGTATTTATGACGCGCTGCAATAAGGGTATTCCGGCAACAGGCATCAGCGACTTGCCTCGTAAACGAGAGCTGCCCATACGGGCCTGTATAATGGCCCTTACTTTCATCTTTTGCACACCATCACTCCTCATAGTATCCATTTCCATTCTTCCGGGAGCCATAGCCATACCCATAACCATAACCATAATGGTAAGCATAACCCTGACCATAGCCGTAACCTAAACCGGATTTATAAATGTCATTCAGCAAAATGCTGATATTCTTGATCTTGCCCGAAACGTAATACTCATCAATGCTTCGGATGAATTCCTTGGGTGAGTAATTTTGGCGTAAAACAAAAACAGTATGATCCACAAATTTTGAAATCACGAACGCATCGGTTACCAACGCAAGGGGCGGAGTGTCAATAATAATGTAATCAAACGACTCCAGTGCACTCTTTATAAACATCTCAAAACGATCCGTCAGCAACAACTCCGAGGGGTTGGGCGGCACAGGGCCGCCACTCACAAAATAAAGGTTCTCAATTTCGGTATCTTGCACGATTTCATCGAACGTAGACATGCCCGACAAATAAGTGCTCAAACCCAGGTTGTTGTTGCGTTTAAAATCTTCAAAGATTTTGGGCCTTCGCATGTCTGCCCCGACAATCAAAGTACGCTTACGCGAAAGCGCAAAAACGGTGGCTAGGTTAATGGTGGTAAAAGTTTTTCCCTCTCCACTGATTGAACTGCTCACCATAAATATTTGGCCTGTTTTGCTGCCGGTAAAATAATTTAAGTTAGACCGCAGCGCCCTGAACGATTCGGCAACGCCCGATTTGGGCTTATCGCGAACAATAAGGTTGGAAGAGAATGTATTGTGCCCCACTCCGCCTACAAACGGAATGGAGGTCATCTTGTCGATGTCTTCTTTCGACTGAACCTTGTTGTTGATCAATTCAAACAAAACAAAAATGGCAAAGGGGATCAAAATGCCAAATAACAGGGCGATGGAATAATTCTGGAGAGGTTTGGGAGAAATAGCACCACCCTGTAAGGGAGGGTCTACGGGAATAACATCAGACGTATTAGAGGCTTTAGAAATACCCGCCTCTGATAGCTTTTGCATCAAGAAAACGTACAAGTTCTCCAACAAAGAATAGTTGCGCTGAATGGCGATCAGTTGGCGCTCTGTAAGCGGCAAGTTGGCTACCTGCGCCTCCAGCACCGATAACTGTCTATTCAGAAAATCTAACTTAATACCATCAGTAGACCTCAAAGTGTTGATGGCTTCACTTACGTCCTTCTTCAAAGACTCAATACGCTGCATCTTTGAAACAACCAGCGGATTGGTAACGCGCTCTGAGTCAGTATACATCTTCATCTCTAACTGTAAGTCCACCATCTTCGAAATCATCGAATTCAATACCTGATCAGTGATACCCATGGAAGAAGGAAGAATGATCTGATCAAGGAGGGCATCCTGCCTGGCCAGGTATTGATCGGTGTAAGCGTAATAGTTTCTTCTCACTAGCAGCTCGGCCTTTTGCGACTCAAACAATTCGGCCTTTTCAAGCAGGCGCTGAGACTCCGCACTGAGGTCTTGTACCCTGCCGTTGTTGCCAAACTTTTCCAGTTGGGCCTCCACTGTTTTCAATGAATCTTTGATAATACCCAACTGCTCCTGAATAAACTCAATAGTCCGGTCCGCGGCCTCGTTTTTCTTTTCAAGATCCAACTGCTGGTAGGCTGCCACCAGCCCATTCAGGAAATCAATCTCCTTGTCTGGATTGGTGCCAGTGAGACTTAGGTACATTACCCCTGCACCCTGTTCTGCCCAATCCACCTTCAAACGGCTGGCGTAAGAACGAGCCAGTACATCGGGGTCATTAATCACCAACAAGAACGGAACTCCTATATAGGCCTTTAAACTGCGGTCAGAAATTTTGGTGATGCACAAAGGGTACTCTCCAAACCGGATGGTATCCCCCAGTGTAAACGACTGACTGACCTCCGCTTCATTTTTAGTGAACGTGGCAAGCGAGAACGTCTTTTCGCCTGTTACGGTAAAAATAAATTTCCCTGGAACGATGTCGCCACCACACCAGTCCGCCCGAACAGGCACATAAGAGTATGCCTCTGTCGTAAGAAAATAGCCCTCACGATAAAAAGAAATATGGAAGTTCAAATCCAAGACTACCTTTTTCATCAGCGGAAAGGACTTGAGGATATAAGGCTCATTCAGGTAGTTTCGATAGGGGTTGGCCAAGGCATTGTTAAAGACAAACTCTCCACCACTTATCTCCTGCATCTCCCTTATAATGAGGGAGGAAGATACTGGGTACACTCGCTGGCTGTACCGGGTTTGGTAAAAAGCAATTAACAGGCTACCGCCCAGAAAGAAAACAACTACATACCAGAAACGGATGGCTCGTGACAATACCCGCTTGAAATCGAGTGTAAATCCGCGAGGTGTCTGCACATCCTCTTGATTGGCAAAAACTTCAGCCACAGTAACTATCGGTTATCACTATTATTCAACAATATCAAATTGGCAGTAAGCAGCAACAAAGAAAGTGTTGATATGACCAGGGAGAGGTTTGGTCCAAAATATTTACGAAATGGCCGCTGTCTGAGTGCCGGAACAATCAAAACATCATTTTGATGTAAAAAAAGGTAGGGAGATTGCAGAAAGTCTTCTTGTAACAGATTAATATACTGGACCTCCGTCTTGCCATCCTTTTGTCGGATTAACTTGATGTGCGATCTATCTGCCAAATCGGTCATGCCACCGGCCAAGCCCAAAGCCTCCAGCACGGAAACACGATTATTGGTCAGCGAAATAGTGCCCTCCCTGTTTACCTCACCCAGAATAGTCACACGGAAATTAATCAACCGCACCTTTACCACGGGCTGTTCCAAATAAGGGTCTACAATTTTCTGAATTTTTGCCTCCGCTTCATATACACTCAACCCAGCCACCTTTATTTTGCCAATAAAAGGAAAGGGTATCTCACCATTTGTGTCGACCAGTTCGCCAATGAGCAGCGCGTTCCCCTGCGCAATATTCACGTTGCCACCCTGCGTGAGTTGATCTTGGCCCAGAAAGTCGAAATCTTTGGGTGTGAGGCTCTCAAAGCGAACTGAAAGAATATCCTCTGGCTGTATCTTGTACTTAAAGCCAACTTGGGTGTAGTCTCTGACCACCGTATCGAGAGGTAATTGCCTGGCGTGCAAGTCGTTCTGCTGCAGGAGGGTATATTTTCTATTAGTGACACAGGATGCCAACCCAATCAGAAAAAAAAGAGCGGCAAATAACGAGAGCCCTGAACAGTCTATTTTCACATTACACACTTATACGCTCAAATATACTTCAAAAACTTAATTCCATGCTAAGTGGCCAGATGGCAGCAAAATTCTCTCGAGGTACCGAGGGGCCTGCAACCGACCGGGTTCAACCACCCCCCCCACCGCGCAAATTTCACTACCACCGGGAGCCTACGCACCGCCACTCGGTCAATGCCTACCCGCTTTGTGCAGAAAGGGCACACCGCGGGCGGAGAGGTGCCGTACCACTCAGCAAATGAACTATCCTTCTCGGAAGGGGCGAGCAGTGAGCCTGATTTCCACAGGTGTCGGACCTGAAGCCCATAACTTGTAAACCACATCCTCCAACATTCACCACACTTGAGTCTGCTGTTCTACTGAGCTTTATGTACGCACAACGGTTGGATTTTGTATCCTGTCGGGGATTTATGTGCTGCTATAGCTGCTGACACTCCATCGCCCCGATGTGCGTGTACGGTTGCGTGAGTAACTTTGTATCTTTAACTAAGTCGGATATCGTCAGCCTCACGTGTTCACGATAGCCTTGTAGCCCACATCTCGGTCTCACATCTCAAATCTCCTATTTCAAGTTTTTATCTCTCACTTCCCCCTCTCCCCAGGGAGAGGGGCCGGGGTATGCCCCGCGAAATGCGGGGGTGAGGGGCCCTCCCCCAACCTCACCCGCGGCACAATCGCATCCATCAGCACCCGCAGGCACTCATCCACGGTCTGTTCATGAGTATACACAGTTATATCGGGGTGCAACGGCCGCTCATAGGGCGAACTGATTCCCGTAAAATGCTTCACCTCACCGGCACGGGCACGCTTATATAACCCCTTCACATCCCGGGCTTCGCACACCTCCAGCGGGCAGTCTACAAATACCTCAATAAAGTTATCGGCACCCACCATGCTGCGCACCTGATTGCGGTCTTCTTCAAAAGGTGAAATAAAAGCCGACAGTACAATCAGCCCCGCATCCATGAACAAATTCGACACCTCTCCAATCCTGCGGATGTTTTCTTTGCGCGCATAGTCGGAGAAATCCAGGTCTTTGTTCAGGCCGGTGCGCACATTGTCGCCATCCAGCAGGTAGGTCTTAAACTGAAGGGCATGTAGTTGGAATTCCAGTTGGGTAGCTAGGGTCGACTTACCCGAACCCGACAGGCCGGTGAACCAGATCACCTGGGGGCGCTGGTTCAGCAACCGGCAGCGGGCATCGTAGGAAATTTTGCTGGCGAAAGGAAAAAGATTGTTCAAGGCGCTTACGGATTCAATAACAGACGAACAGCAAGATAGGGAACGAAACGCATAACCCTCAAGCGCACGCTGAAAACCAACCCAAACCCCGCGATGACCCAGTCAGAGGCTGCACACCCCACAGCCACGCGCATGGACTGGAAGGATAGCCGGTCACCTAAACCGCGCCATACCACCGATAGACCTTTTCCAGGCCCTCAGCAAAAAGAACGGTAGGCTGGTAGCCCAGCAACGATTGTATTTTTGAGATGTCTGCCCTGGAGTGGCGCACGTCCCCCTCGCGGGCTGGCACATGCACGGCTTCCAGATTTTTACCCGATAGTTGCCGTAGGTGCGCCAGCATGTCGAGCAGGGTGGTTTGCTCCCCACAGGCTACATTGTAAACTTGGTTCAACGCCTCGGGGCGTTCGGTAAACAAAGCGAGTACGTTGGCCTGTACTGCATTGTCCACATACGTAAAGTCGCGGCTTTGAAGGCCGTCTCCATGTACGGTGGGCGATGTACCCGAGAGAAAGGCCTTGCAGAAAAGGGGAATTACCGCTGCATAGGGGTTGTCTGGATACTGGCGGGGGCCAAACACATTAAAGTAACGCAAACCAATAAAATTCAACCCGTACGACTTATTAAATACCTCAGCATACAGCTCGTTGGCAAACTTGGTGACCGCATAGGGACTCAAAGGCTTCCCGATCTGGGCCTCCTTCTTGGGCAGCGCGGTACTGTCGCCATAGGTGCTGGAGGAGCAAGCCAGCACCACCCGCTGAACTTTGTTGCGCACAGCTGCATATAAGATGTTCACGGTACCATCAATATTTACCGCATTCGTTCGCAAAGGATTTTTCAGCGACCGCGGTACCGAACCCAACGCGGCCTGGTGGGAGATGAGATCAAATCCCACTGTGAGTTCCACCATGCGATCAAAGTCGCAGATGTCGGTTTCCACAAACTCATATTTGGGGTTACCCTCGAACAGGGTGACGTTCGACCGGTATCCGTTCGATAAATCATCCACCACGCGAACGTGGGCCACGCGCGCATCGCGCAACAAGGCATCCACCAAATGAGAACCAATAAAACCGGCACCACCGGTTACAACAATCCTTTTTTCAGACATGAAGAAATCAAAAAATCGGCACGAGCCGCGAAGATAGGAAAATGACCACGCAAAGCGACATGTACGAAGATCAAAACGGAACGGTAATCGCCTGGCAGCACCTTATCCTGTGCGCTTCAAGAGCCACCACCCCTCAGAAACCCGTACAACTTAAACAGGATGTGAAATGCACAAAAGATAGAAACGGTAACGCTGCCTCGTTCCTTCTCTCTCAGTGATCCCGCATAGGCGGGACCTGTGACGAGGGGGCCTTCGTACTTTAGGCGGGGCAGGGAGACTCTTGTCCGACCACGCCCCGAAATCCTGCAGCTTGTAGTTCGAAGATAGTGGCTCGTAGCTCGTTGCCGCTATCCCTGCCTGCCCCGAGTTTGCCCACACGGGATGCAACCTCAACACCTTCCAACATTCTAACCTTCCAACTTTACAACCCTCCCAAAAAATCCTCCACCTATAAAATCCCCCAAAAACCTGAAACTTGTAGCTTATAGCCTGCAACCTCTACGCCTTCAAAAATTCCAACCTTCAAACGTTCCAACCTTCCAACCTTCCAACTTGACAACTCAGAGAAGTTCACAACCCCGAACACCCCAATCAATCCATCGGCATGCCCGCAGCCTGCCAGGCGGCCAGGCCACCCTCCAGGGCATATACATGTTTAAAACCCTCCTCCTTCATCTGCTCCAGCGCCTTGCCACTGCGAATGCCACTGGCGCAGTAGAGCAGGTAGGTCTTCTCCTTGTCAAGCAGTCGGATGTTATCCAGAAAGGCTTCGTTCTTAAAGTCAATGTTCAGGCTGTTGGGTAAACTGCCGCTCTCAAATTCTTCGGGGGTGCGCACGTCAATCAGCACCACCTCGGGCCGAAACTGATCCTGAAACGCCTGGGGCGACAAAAGAGACGCCTCTTCCTTACCGGGAGTGCAGGCCACCAGCACCGCAAACACCCCAACCACCAGCAGTCTTTTCATAGTCTGTTTCTTTTCAACAAAGTTCTGCTATTTCATCACATGAATCCAACTTTTGCACGAAGTTTCCCCGCCAATCTCCAACTCATAGTAATACACTCCGTTCTCCAGCCCCTCGGCATCCCAGTTGTTCTGGTAGTCTGAGTCCTCATACACCAACTGCCCCCACCGGTTATACACACGCAACCACAGCGCCAGGTCGGTATCGGGTTGGGGCGGACTGCCGAAGGTGATGCGCAAGGCATCGTTGAGTTGGTTCTGATCGGCCGGGGTGATCACATTCGGCACCGACAGGGTGTATACCGGAACTTCGGCTGATTTTTCATACACACAAAACGCCTTGCGGCCTGCCAGCTTCACGGTATAGGTGCCGTCCGCAGCGTAGGCATGCGTCACCTCCAAATCCTCACTCAGGGTGCCATCGCCAAAATCAAAAGAGAAGGTCTCATCGTCCTGGGCTTCGGTGAGGTTCCGCACCTGCAACTTGGGTCTGCCCTCGCAGTCATACTCCTTAACATATTCAAAAGCCAGGTCGATGGAAGGCACCACGTCCACCACCACCGTGTCGCGAACGGTGCAGCCCAGCGCATTGGTTATCTTCACATAATAAGAAGTTGTGTCTTCCGGACTCACCTGCAGCGAAGAACGGTTGGCCAAAACTCCTTCATCTGTCCGCCACTCGTAGGCAACGCCTCCCGTGGCGCTGAGGGTTGTGTGGCTGCCAAAACAAATGGCCACATCGGCCGATACTTCGGATTTCACTTCACTCACCTCCAACGTAACGAACGTGGAATCGGCACCTACGCACGTGCCCTGGTCGATGGCCTTCAGGCGGATGGTGTAACGCCCCGGCCCGGGGTACAGGTGCCGCACCAGGCTCGTATCAGGTTTAGATAGAAAAGTACCATCTCCCAGTTGCCATTCGTACACACGCCCGCCCGTGCTCAGGTTTTGAAAAACCACCTCATCGGGAAGGCAGACCACCTGCAACCCCGGCTGGTTCAAAGCCAACGAGTTGGTTTGGATGCGCGCACGCAACGAAGAGAGATCGAACTTGAAAGCGGCATTGTTACAATTCAGGCTGTTGTTGGTATTCGACCAGGCGTTGGCGGTGGTGGGGAAATCGCTGGTGGGGCCGCCCGCAGGGTTGCCACCGCGGCAGCCGGCACACACGGCATGATACACGATGCCACTCTTGTCGAAGCGGCTGGTGCCCCCGTCTACATGAGTGGCCGACTGATTGCCACCGAGGTAGGTGCCGTACAAAAATTCGCTGGCATCATCGGTCAGCACCATGAAGTAAAAATCCGAACCGTTGGAGGTAGCCTGAACCGCATCGGGCGTTACCGGCATGCCACGCGTATCGCTGGCCCACAAAAAAGAACTGTTGAGGATACCACCCCACCCCGACATATAAATGTTGTTGCAGTCATTCACCAGGAAGGCCGTAGGCGAAATATCCGGCTCGCCCCTCCCCGACCCGAACACCGTGGAGAACACCAGCGTGGAAAGATCGCTGGAAAACTTCTGCAAAAACTGACCACTGTTGGAATTGGAATACACACCGGCCGTAACGGGAAAGCTTCCGCCTGTCTGGCCATACACAAACACTTCGTTGCTGTCGTTGAGGTCCACAAAGTAAACCTGGTCGAATTGCGGAGTGCCCGTGAAGGTGGCCTGCAGCAACTGCGTACCGTCCGCGGAAACCTGAGCGATCCACCCTTCGGCATTTCCCCGATGTTGGGTCTGATAGCTGCCCGCGGTAACAGGAAAGTCGGTGCTGGTGGTGCCGCCCGCCAGGTACACATTTCCTTCGCTATCCAACTGGATGGTGTGGCTGGCATCGATGGCCTGGCCACCCAGGAAGTTGCCCCAGATGACCTCGGAGAGATCGCTGTTCATCTTGATCACCACCGCATCGGTGGCGCCTCCCACGTAAGTGGTCGAAAACCCGTTAGGCAGCACCCAGTTCAAAGAGCTGGTCACGGTCGACAGGTAAATGTGGCCATCGGCATCGGTAATCACATCGCCACGCAGTTCATCGCCATAGTTGGCCACGAGCCCCGGCCCGCGGGGGTTCACACCGTCATTACCCGCCTGCCCCAGGTACGTGCTGGCCAGCAGCGCACTGCCATCGCCACGGATGCGCGCCACAAACAGGTCGGTGCCGAAAGCATAGTTAACCACGTTGCTAACCTGGGTACCACCGGTAAATATTTTGTCGTAGGCGTTGGCTGAAACCGGAAAATCCAACGAACTGGTGGTGCCCAATACAATCAACTCATTGTTGGCATTCATCACCAGGCTATGAGGCGATTCTGATTGGCTACCACCCAGGTAGGTGGCGTAGAGCAAGTCGCTACCCGTGGAATCGTATTTAAGTATACCAATATCAAACAGGCCGCCATAGGAAGTTTGAAACGATCCTATAGTGGCAGGAAATGTGCCGCTAAATAAATTCTGAGGCCCTTGAACCGTTACAAAGTGGTTGGTAACTCCCGAAGAGTAGAGCGTGCCGCGTTCGCCAGGTGTAGCAGTACTGCCCCAGTTGTCGGCTTCGGAACCTGAATAGGTAGAAAAAATCAACAATGGATCAATCACCAAAGGCAGGCAACGGTCATAACCGTTGGGAAAACAAAACGATACCGTAGCTCCATTTAATTCATAGTACACATCCACGTCCACTCGTCTTCCGCCCACTTCCTGATAAGCCAAAGGTGTCATCTCCTGCCACGAAACAAAGGAGGCCTGCACCTGCAAGGAGCCATCGGCTAATGTAAGCCGGTCGGCACCATGGTAAGTCCACTGAATAACAGATGGATCGGCAAAAGGTGCTACCATCCAGTCGTACTTCAACGCCTGGCCTTGCGCGTACAGCTTCAGGTCGACACCGGGATACAAACCGGGGTATACCAAGCCTTCGAAGGAGCGGGCTTTGCCGGCCCAGCGGCTGGGGTCGTTGCCCTGGAAGAAATTGTAGTAGGTGGGCAACATGCCAAAAGGTATAGCCTTGCTAACAGTAGAAGCACCCACAAATTGAAGGGTGGCGTTGACACCATCAACCCAGGGGCACGCTTCCGCGGAAGCGAACGCCTCGCCATGGTCTTGCAAATGACGTTGCTGAAGCTGCTGCTCGTCCAGAAACTGAAAATGGAAGGCACCCGCGCTCACCAGCAGGTGGCCACCCGGCAGACGCGCACCGGCATCGATGGTGGCCGGCCATTGATTTTTGTTCTCAATGAAAGGAATGCCCCGAGGGGGCGATGCCACCGCGTGAAGCCAACTGCCAACAATACCGAACCAAACAAGCCAGCGCATGATGCAAGGTACAAAATAGACACACGCGCTGCCTGCAACGTTGGAGGCAGCCTCAGCCCTCCTTGCGCAGCACCTGCAACGGAGGGGTGCCGATCACCTCGCGCGAGTTCCACCAGCCAATCGCCATAGACAAGGCCATCACGGCACCACCAATGACCAATAGCCCCGCCACATCGAAGGAAAAACCGGTTTGGAAAAAGAACCGCGTGAGCAGGTAGCCCGACAACAGCGACAGCAGGATGCCGGTCAGGGCCGAGAACAAGCCTAAGTAGGCATACTCAATCAGCGTGATCTGCACAATCTGCCGCGTGCGGGCGCCCACGGTGCGCAACAGCACATGCTCGCGGATGCGCGCGAACTTGCTGTTCAACACCGCACCGGCCAGCACCACCAGCCCCGTAACAATGCTGAACAGCGCGAGGAAGCGTATCACCAGAGAGATCTTATCGAACAACTCGTTCACGGTGCTCAGAATCAGGCGCAAGTCGATCAGCGACACGTTGCCATAGTTCATCACCAACTCCTGCTGAAAGCGGTTCGCCTGCGAAGGGTCGTCCACGCGGGTGGTCGTCACCCAAATCTGGGGGGCGGGCTCCAGCACCCCGCTCGGAAAGACAAAAATAAAATTGGGCGGATCCTTCGGCCAGTCTACCTTGCGGATACCGCTGATGCGCGCCAGGATGGGCACACCCTGCACATCAAACACCAGCGAGTCGCCTATGTCTACGGCCAGGGTTTCCTGCATGCCCTCCGAAATGGTAACCCACACGGAGTCCCGCTGCCCGGGCCGCAACGCGTGCAGTTCCCCTTTCAACAGTTCTTCCGAGTGGTGCAGGCTGTCGCGGTAGGTTACGCGGTACTCACGCGTAAGCGCCCAGTTGGGTATGTTGTCGGACGTATCGCGCTGTAGCGAGTCGATGGACTTTCCTTTCAGCGAAGCCAGCCGGCAGGTAACAATGGGCACCACCTGCTTGGGTGGAAGACCGTGGCGCTCCATCAACGCCACCACCCCATCGCGCTGCGCGGGCTGGATGTCGAACAGAATGGTGTTGGATTCATTCTCGCGGTCGGTGTACGCCACCTCGCTCAACAAGCTGCTTTGGATGATGTTTAACGTGGCGATGATGAAGGCACCCAGGCCGATCGTCACCATCAGCGTCTGCGTCTGGTTGTTGGGGCGGAAGAGGTTGGAGAGCGCATGCCGGAAAGTAAAGCTGGCGTTGGCAGGAAAATACCTGCGCACCACAAACAGAAGCCCTGCTGCCACCACCGCCAGGCACAACAGTGCGCCACCGATACCGGCAGAAAAGAAAACCCCTGCCAGCCAGTCGCGTGTTTGATAGGCGCCCGCCAGCAGCGGAAACAGCGCGATGAGCACCACCACGGTGAGCCTGGTTTTAGAGAAAACGCGCAGCGGTGCCGAGTCGGCCCGCAACACCGACAATGGGGGAACAAACCGCACCGACACCAACGGCAGAATGGTAAACAACACCGACACCACCACGCCCAGCAGCAACCCTTCCACCACCGCGCGCCACGAGATGCCGAACTGAAGCTCTACGGGAACAAAATCTTTGAACACAAGAGGCACGGCCTGTTGTATGCCCACCCCTGCCAGCGCCCCCGCCAGGCTGCCAATCAAACCCAGCACAAAAACCTGGATGAAATAAATATTGAACGCCTGCCAGCCCGTGGAGCCCACGCAGCGCAACACGGCCACCTCATCGCGCTTCTCGCGCGCATAAATGTGTACCGAACTGGCCACACCAATGCTGCCCAGAATCAACGCCACAAAGGCCAGCAGTGAAAAGAAACGATACACGGCCTGAAAATCTTCACCCAGGTCTTCCTTCTGCCCCTCTACGGTCTCCAGCCGATGACCATACTTGCGCAACATCGGCCGCAGCTCCTTCTCCATCGCCTCCGCCTGTGCTTCGCTGTCGGTTTTGAAAAACCTGCGATACGTTACGCGGCTGCCATATTGAATCAAGCCGGTAGAGTCCAGTTCGCTTTGCGCGATATAAACGGAGGGTGTGAACGTAGTGAGGATGCCCGAGCTGCCGGGAAACTTCTGCACCACCCCCGACACCACAAAAAAGCTGTTGCCGATCTTCACCGAATCGCCCGAGCTGACCTCATACTGCGTAGCCAGCGTTTCATCGAGCATGGCATAACGGCCAGACTTGATCTTCTCGTAGGCATCGGCAGGCTGCGTCACAATCTGCCCGTAGAAAGGAAAAGGGCCGGTGAGGGCCATCACACGCACCAACCGCGACTCGCGGGTGCGCATAAACATCACCATAGACGCCATCTCCGACTCGGCCGCCTGCTGCAACCCCGTAGAATCGAAAGCCGCCACAACGGCAGGCTCGAACTTCTTACCCGAACTGGCCACCAGGTCGGCCCCCAACAGTTCCTTCGCATTGCGGTCCAGGTCGTTTTGCAGCGAATAGTTCAGCGAGCCAATGGCCACCACCGCGGCAATGCCGGTAATCAAAGACGCAGTAAACAAAAATAACCGCGACAAATTATGGCGTGCATCGCGCCACGCCATGCGCCACACCCAGCCATCCTGCAGCAGGTGGCGCGAACGCCTCTTTAACTTGATAATGTACTCAATCATACCCCCACCGTTACCGACTCCTTCACCAACTTGCCACCCTTCATCTGCAAAACACGCTGCGTGCGTTGCGCCAGCTCCAGGTTGTGCGTTACCAGTACCAGCGTAGTCTTTTCTTCTCTGTTCATGCCGAAGAGCAGCTCGGTAATGTGGGTGGCATTCTCCTCGTCCAGGTTGCCGGTGGGCTCATCGGCAAAGAGTATCTTCGGAGACGTGATGAACGCACGCGCCATGGCCACGCGCTGCTGCTCGCCACCGGATAGCTGTGTGGGGTAATGATCCATCCGCTCGGCCAGCCCCACACGGGCCAGCAGCTCTTTCGCTTTGGGCGCTATGTTTTTCTCGCCACGCAACTCCAGCGGCACCATCACATTTTCGAGCGCAGTAAGGGTGGGCAGCAACTGAAAGTTTTGAAACACAAAACCAACAAACTGGTTACGCACGTAGGCACGGTCGTCCTCGTCCATGGCATTCAACTTAAAGCCCATCAGCGAAATGGTGCCCGAGGTGGGCACGTCCAGGCCGGCACAAAGCCCCAGAAGCGTTGTTTTGCCACTTCCCGAAGGACCAATAATGGACAGACTGGTGCCCTGCTCCGCCTGAAACGAAACCTGGTCCAGCACGGTCAATTTCCGGTCGCCCGAGGCATAAACTTTGGTAAGATTTTCTGCTTGCAATACAGTATCCGGCATGGTTTTCGTCTTAAGATATGTTATGGTAAATCGTAGGAAGACTAAAAATGTTTCAGCTTGTGCCAACTATCGTTTACATTGAATGGCGTTTACGCAAAATAGAACAATTTAACCAAGGGGTAGCACCCCATTCATCAAATACTAACACCCGATAACATGGTCGTTAACAACTTTCTAATTATTGTGTCGCTTTTGTTCTCTCAAACTAAATCGACTAAGACCATCTTGTTCTTTGGCGACAGCCTCACCGCGGGCTACGGCCTGTCGGTAGACGAGGCCTTCCCGGCACTGGTAGAAAAACAACTGACAAAAAAAGGGTTGGCGGTGAAGGTGGTGAATGCGGGCCTGAGCGGGGAAACGTCTGCCGGTGGCCTCAGCCGCATCGACTGGATCTTAAGACAACCCATCGATGTGTTTGTGCTGGAACTGGGTGCCAACGATGGCTTGCGCGGCCTGCCGTTAGACCAAACCATCAGCAACCTGCAGGGCATCATCAACAAAGTAAAGGGCAAATACCCGCAATGCAAAGTAGTGTTGGCAGGCATGATGGTGCCCCCCAACCTGGGCAAGGAATACACCGAGCAATTCAGAAAAATCTACCCCGACCTGGCAAGGAAGAACAAAGCCACGCTGATACCCTTTCTGTTGGAAGGCGTGGCAGGCGATGAAAGGCTCAACCTCACCGATGGCATTCATCCCAATGTAGAGGGGCATCAGAAAGTGGCCAACAACCTCACCACAATTCTGGAGCCTTTGTTGAAATGAGTGGGGCATGGCTCAATCTTGCCTTCTATCCTCACAACATAACCAAACCGGAGTGAAACTGTGTTTAAATGTTACGTCTTTTAACTCGCTGGGCTATCGCAAAAGTCCATCGTGGAGTTTCCTACATTCCAACCGGATAGCACTTACAACCGGCAATCTATACTTTCACCCTTAGCCAACTTCCTTACTGGCGTGCTCTCTGCCATGATACTTTACCTTGGGGCTGTTAAACTGTTCCCTCAGTTGGCGCGCGTGACGGAAGCAGCGGTGGCGGAGCCTATTGAACAACCGGCCCTGCGTCAGGTGAACGCAAATGCGTACCAGCAAAACGTGCGTAACGACTGATTCATTTCCCTTCAAAAAAAAACGATGTACAAAATCGTTCTGCTGAAATACGGCAGAACGATTTTTTATGCGGATGCTTTCATGGCGGTTACTTCGATCTCCACCAGGTAGTCGGGGTCGATCAACGCACTTACCTCTACCATGGTAGTAACAGGCTTGATTTTTCCGAATACCTCGCCATGGGCTCTGCCTACCTCCTGCCACTGGCTGATGTCGGTAACGAACGTGCGGGTACGCACTACATCCGTCAGCTCAAAGCCTGCCCGCTTCAGCACACCCTCAATTTTCTGCAGAATGAATCGGGTTTGTTCATAAAAACTACCCTTGCCCACCAGCCCCTTGTCATCCACCGCCACCGTGCCCGACACTTCCAACGTAGACCCTATTTGTACGGCACGGCAATAACCCACAATGTTTTCCCAAGGGGCACCACTTTCGTAATTAATTCGTTTGCTCATGGATATGGTTTTTAACACGGGTAAGTTCTAATTTCAACCGTTCATGAGCAAGTCATCTTTCTCTGCCGAAGAGGCCATCCGTTACAGCAGGCACTTTGTGTTGCCCGGCTTTGGCGAAGCCGCCCAGCAAAAACTAAAAAATGCTAACGTGCTGGTGGTGGGTGCCGGTGGCTTGGGTGCCCCCGTGCTGTACTACCTCGCAGCAGCAGGTGTTGGCCATCTGGCCGTAGCCGATGCCGACACCGTGAACCTCTCAAACCTGCAGCGACAGATTTTGTTTACCGCAGCAGATGTAGGCAAAAGCAAGGCCGCCACCGCTGCCGACCGGCTTCAGGCACTGAATGCAAGCATCAGGATTTCGCCTTTGTCTGCCAGGGTAGATCGCCACAATGCGCTGGGCCTGCTGAAGCCCTACGATGTGGTGGTTGATGCGACCGACAACTTTGCCACGCGTTACCTGTTGAACGATGCGTGCGTGCTGTTGGGTAAGCCGCTGGTGTATGGTTCGGTATTTCGCTACGAAGGCCAGGTGGCAGTATTTAACTTCCAGGGCAGCGCCAACTACCGCGACCTGTACCCGGAACCACCCGCCCCGGGTTCCGTTCCCGACTGCGAACAGGGTGGGGTGATCGGTGTGTTGCCGGGGCTCATCGGCTGCTACCAGGCCAACGAGGTGATCAAATTGATTACAGGCATAGGCCAGCCCCTGCGCAACAAACTGATGCTGGTAGACACGCTTACGTTGGAAACCAATGTATTAACCATACCCAACAGAAATCAGAAAGACCGTATCAAGAGTCTCATCGATTATGAGCAATTTTGTGGACTGAAACCAACCCACTCAACCATGAAAGAAGTAACCGTGCAGGAGTTGAAAAACATGATGGACCAGAAGGAAGATTTTCAACTGATCGATGTGCGCGAGCCCCACGAATATGACATCTGCAACCTGGAGGGTGAACTCATTCCCCAAGCGGATATTCCTCACAGCATCGATCGGATTGCCAAAGACAAGAAGGTGGTGCTTCACTGCCGCAGTGGTGCCCGCAGTGGCAACATGGTAAACTGGCTGGAGAAGAACCATGGCTTCACCAACCTGTACAACCTGAAGGGTGGTATCCTCGCCTGGGCCGACCAGATTGATACCAGCATGCCGAAGTATTGACGTGCTTGTTCTTACCGCTTCCTAACCCATTGCTCCAGGCTTGTTAAGAAACCTGAAATAAACTCCTTTTTCAGCGAGGCATATTCGGCAGGGCTGCCGGTAATGGCCTCCTGAAAAAGATGATTGGCCCTTGCGATTACAGCCACTTCCACCTCTTTGTTTCCTGCCTGCACCAGGGCATCTTTCATCAAATCTGCGTTCTGCGATGGCAGCACCTGCGTATCCAACTCGCCAAACAGCAGCAAAACCGGGCACGTAACTTTTTTCAATATGGGCAGGGGGTCGTACGTCATATAGTAGCGTATCCAGGGAACTTTAGACTGTGCCACCGCCTGGTAAGCGGCCATGTTGGCATAGGCATCGGGGTCGGTAATTTGTGCCCGGGCGGGCTCCGGCAGCAGAGGGAGTAACTTCAATGTTTCTGCCTTCACAAATTCAGTTAGCTGGGCTTCTGTCACTCCTTCGCGCATCATCATGTCCATCACCTCGTTGTTCATGGCATTGGAAGCTTGAACAAATGCTTCGCTCATGCCGCTGGCGCGAAGAATGGCCGCCTGCTGGGCGTTGCTCAACACCATGCCCTTTACACCAAAACCTGCCATCAGAATGGCAAAAGCAACGGGTTCGCTGGCGGCAACTACAGGCACCACCACCCCACCCTCGCTGTGCCCCAACATACCGACTTTAGCTCCGTCTATGTCCTTCCTGTTTCGCAGGTACACAAAAGCCGCACGGGCATCTTCGGCCAGGTCGGCTGTGGTGGATTGCATCACGGCAGGACCTTTGGATTGGGCCGTACCGCGGTCATCGTAACGCAAAACCGCCAGGCCTTGCCGGTTGAAGAAATCAGCCAATAGTAAAAAGGGCTTAAAGCCCATTATCTCGCTGTCGCGGTTTTGAGGGCCGCTTCCACTCACCAGCACCACGGCCCGGTAAGGCGGGCTGCCAGCAGGAAATGAAAGAGTGCCCGCCAATGTTACCTCTCCGTTCGCAAAAGTTACCTCTTCGCTGCGAAATTCCTGGCCCAGCACCACCGTGGCTACCAGCCAGGCGGTGACCAAAAGGATGTGTTTTTTGTCTTTCATGCGACAAAGTAAGGGTTAGTATTTAGATATTTGTCTAAATATACAACTTTCCATTTACCTTTGTCGTGTGAATAACCTGTTTAAAGCACTGAACGACCCGACCCGCAGAGAAATACTGAAACTGCTGCAGAAACGAGATATGACTGCCGGTGAAATTGCCGACTCTTTCCGCATCAGCAAGCCCAGCATTTCGCACCACCTCGACCTGCTCAAGCAGGCCAACCTGGTAACGGCAGAGAAGGAAGGACAGTTTATTTATTACTCTCTCAATACCACCGTAATTGACGATCTGATGACGTGGCTGGTTAAACTAAAAAAAACAAAATGAAACACCTCACACGCGAAATTCCCCTGCTTATTCTCACACTGCTACCGATAGCGGTGTTGTATTATTTCTGGTCTGCTATGCCGGCCAGCATTCCGCTGCATTACGGCATCGATGGCCAGCCCGACCGCTTTGGCAACAAAGAAACATTGCAGTGGTTTCTTCCCGTTACTACCCTGCTTCTATACGCGGTTTTGTGGGCGGTGCCATACATCGATCCTAAGAAACGCATAAGCCCCAACCAGCGTAGCTACCTCATCGTACGGTTGATATTAACCGGCTTCCTCTGCCTCACGCTCACCGGCTATCTGCTCTCGCTCATCCAAATCTGGAATTTTGATATGGCCGTGGCGGTGACGCTGATGATTTTTCTGATGGTGTTAGGAAACTACCTGCCCACGCTGAAACAAAACTATTTTGTTGGCATCCGCACCCCGTGGACACTGCACAACGAACAAGTGTGGATGCAGACCCACCGCTTCAGCGGACGGCTGTGGGTAACCGTGGGTCTGGCAGGTATGCTGTGGGTACTGCTGGCACCCAACGCTCCCATACTAACCATTGCGTTGGTAGCCGTGGGCGCAGCAGGCATCGCATCCATTTTATACTCTTACATCGCTTACAAGCGGCAACCGCAATGAACCAGCCGCGTTGGCATGTCCACTGCACAAACTTTTGTAGGTTCGCGCATGGAATTACGTATACTACCCACCTACCCTGCCTTGTGCCGGGCCGTAGCCAACCGCATAGCCGACCACCTACGGCAAAAGCCGGCAGCGCTGGTATGCCTGGCATCGGGCCATTCGCCCCTCGGTGTGTTCGAGTGCCTGGTGGCTGACGTTCAGCAGGGCAACCTCGACATCAGCGGCTGCACTTTCGTGGGATTGGATGAATGGCTGGGCATGAACGGCACCGACCCTGGTTCATGCCGGCACATGATGGATGAGTCCTTCTTTCTGCCGCTCCAAATTCCAGCCGCACAGATTGCCTTTTTCGATGGCAAGGCCACCAACCCTGATGCAGAGGCGCAACGCATCAATGAATTGATCGATCGGCAAGGTGGGTTAGACGTAATGCTGGTGGGCATCGGCACCAATGGCCACATTGCCATGAACGAACCTGGCACCCCATTCTCTACACGCTCCCATATCAGCACCCTGACCGAAGAAACCAAAACGGTAGGGCAGAAATACTTTAACACGGCCACTCCCCTCGACAAAGGAATTACCCTGGGCCTGCACCATTTTGCCACAGCCGGCCTTCCGCTGCTCATGGCCAACGGATCGCGTAAAGCAGCAATTATGAAACGCCTTTTTGAAGAAGAGGTAAGCGAACAACTGCCTGCCTCTATTGTGCACCAGGTGCCACGGGCGGTGGTGTTGGTAGACCAGGAGGCAGCCTCGTTATTGCCTGACTTTACAGGTAGCTAAGCCACCAGTGTGACCGGGTACTTTTATAGCGATTGTACCATTTACAAAGTCGGTATAACACCAACACGCAGGCCAGCCAAGCACCATATACCCAAAACAAAGAATGCCCAAAGCCATTGGGAATTCCCCCGAAACCTTTCGCAAAGTGGAAATCAATTTCTGCCAGGGGAATACCGGTGAGCAAAGCATATACTGCCAGTGCGCTGAGGTGGATGAGGTAAAAGTGCATTAGGTAATAGAAAAGGGGAACACGACCCATTATCACGAGGGGCTTTCCCCATGTGAGCGGTCGGCCCTCCAGCCAGGCCAAGGCCAGAAAAACCGGACACAACGTAAGGGCGATGTACAGCAGAGAGGGAGGATATTTGGTTACGTTTAAAAAACTCAATATCGTAAGAAATTGAGTGGGCTGCACCTGCCAGCGAGATGGGTCTCCATAGCCGTTGTAAATCCGCAGGAAAACAAAAGTAACAGCCAAGGCAAGACCTGCCCTTAGAAGAATGCCCTGACGCTGCTGGGCTGAAATGGAGGCATTAAAAAGTCCCCCAACACCATAACCTGTTAAAAGTATGCCGAGCCAGGGTAACACAGGGTACATGATCCAGAAAACACCGTCTGATCCAAACCGATATACTCCACCCTGGTGCAGCAGGGCCCACCAGAGGAATCTCGGGTCAGTTGGTTGAAGTTGTATGACGTCAAGCAGGTTGTGCCCCGCCACCGTTACCATGCCGGCTACCAGTAATACACCGGGTGGAAGATAGATCAACACCGCCATCAGCAGCATGGATATCCCTAACACACCGATAACCTGAAAGGCAACCAAGTCATAGTATAGGTTAAACACCCAACTAAAACGCACCACCGTGAATTCCAGCAGCAACAACCACAGGCCGCGGGTAGCCAGAAAGAAGGCCATATCACGGTTGTTTTTCTTATTGTGTGTAATACGGGCAGACACTCCGGCCAACAGTACAAATGCGGGGGCGCAGAAGTGGGTGATCCATCGGGTAAAAAACAATGGAGCTGTGGTGCGCGTCAGATCGGTCGGATCAAAGACCCAAGCCTCGGCATGGTAAAAATCGCGGGTGTGATCGAGGGCCATGATTACCATGACCAGTCCGCGCAGCCAATCGATGGAGGAAATACGGATGCGACCGGTTTGGTTTAAGGTAAGTGCATTCATCAAAATAACTTTTGTTTTGAGCGTTCTTCAACGCAGGTGAGCGGCACGCGTTGAGCCAACTGCCCGAAAAAGAGGTGTACAACGGGTGTACCTACAGGTTGAATGAACGTGGAGACCACTCAGTGCGCCCACTTATGTGTGTCCGTCCGTGGGGAAATACGACCAGTCGCCTTAACCATCTACCCCATGAGGGGTACATTCAACGCGTCACTGCAACGTCTGGGGCCTATCTGCCAGGGTACAACCAAAAAAAATCCCTGCAGCCTGCTTTGTTAAATCACTACTTACACTAACTTTAAATCAGCATCCATGCTGCAACGCATGTTGTTTATGGTAATCGAAATAAAAACCACTAAAACATTTAAGAGCTATGGCAAAAAAAGCAAAGAAAGCTGCCAAGAAAGCGAAGGCCAAACCCAAGAAGGCCGCCAAAAAGAAAGTAGCTAAAAAGGCTGGCAAGAAAGTAGCCAAGAAAGCTGCGAAGAAAAAAGTAGTAAAGAAGGTGGCAAAGAAAGCCGCCAAGAAGGTGGTAAAAAAAGTAGCTAAACCTGCTGCTAAGCCTGCCGCTAAAAAATCAAAGCCTAAGCCAGCACCCCGCCCGGCTCCAGCGCCTGTGGTAGCTACACCTCCACCCGCTCCGGCACCCCCTGCGCCTCCGGCACCTGCCCCCGCCCCCTCAGCTTCGTCAGAGTCTACCGACACCAACGGTGGTGGTATGGGCCTGTAAAACAGGCCGGTAGCAGCATTATGAAGACCTTCCGTACCAACGGGAGGTTTTTTTGCTTAGGGGATGTGGTGTAGTAATAATCTCCTGTGGGGAACTTCACCCAGGCGTGAACGAAGGATTTATTACACCAAACCCCTCAGCACCCAAATTACCAAACTGTTTCCTGCCCTCACCCCATCAACAAAAAACCCCTGCGGCCTGGCCACAGGGGTCTTCACGTTGATTCATCCATGATGCTTACGTATTGGTGAAACGAATAGGTGCCAAATCGCGGTACTGGCTACTTACCGTGCCAAACACTCCTTGCACATAACGCTTCACAGCGATGGCCGTGCGTACCATCGACAACGGACCTTTGTACATTACAGCATCTCGCTCCAGCCGTGCATTTTTCAACGTAATAGAGGCCATGTTTACGCGGTCGTGTGCCTGTTGCAGCTCAGCCAACGTTTGGCGCAACCCCTTTAACGAAAGGCTTGCTTCGTTGGGCTTATAGGGCAATGTTTCTACAAAAGCCACCAGCATGCCAAAACGGGCGATACGCGTAACATAATCGCCACCGCGGGCCCTGCGCCCCGTTGGTGGTGCATCAGCGTCTGTTTCTGTTTTCGAACCGATGGCTACCGTAGCCCGTACACTGCGCACCAACGCGCGTGCATCGGTTAGCGTGCCCGAAGACAGGTTCATAGCCTTCAGCAGGTTGAGTACCCTGCCTGCAAGCACAACCACATCGTCCACACGTTTGGCCCGGTCGTTTACCGCATGATCGTAGGCAATGGTTGCCACCTGCACGTCATGCATTTTTTGTTGGGCGTTGTTCATAAGGGTGGCCAATGCATTCACCTGAAGGTTTTGTTGTCCGGGGTTATACGCTCCTCCGTACCCGGTGCAGTAGCCAATAAAAGGATTAATCTTCTGGTGCACAAAGCGAAACGTTGAATGGCATTTATAGGCGATGGACGTATAAGTACCCTACTGCCTCGCAGCACCTCTCCATACCTACCATTGGCTTTGGCTTTGGGGCAAGGAAAAGTCGGGTATATGGTGCGGGCTTTCATGTGAATGACGCATGCTTTCACTTTACCGGTACGTCACTTCAGAAGACTGGCGCTGGCCACCACTTTACCGGTGCGCTCCCTCATCTGCATGGTGCAAACTTTCACGCGCATGGCCGCAGACACCAGACGTAGGACCCGTACCCTCAGATGGGAGACAGGAGATATCACTCGCGGGACGCTCACTTTCGCATGCGGGGCACTCACTTTCACATGACCGATGCCAGGGTACTGCTCGTGGGGGCTGTTCTATGGTTTTACAACCCGGTGATGAGCCTGAATAGCAATGACCGTTGAATGAAGTTTAACAAAAGACAAGAAAATAAAGCGCGGGCAGAGGCGCTGAGCTTATGCAAATGGTAACACCACCCGGATGGTGGTTCCGTGATGATGGGTACTTTCCAAATGGACGGTGCCATTCAGCTTTTCTACCGACTTCTTCACGATATACAACCCCAAGCCGTTGCCCTTCGATTTTTCGCTGGCGCGGAAATACATTTCAAAAACCTTGTCTAAATATTCGGGGCGTATACCTTCTCCATTATCGCGCACTTCTATTACCACATTCTGCTGGCTATCGTAAATAGAAACCGAAATCACCGGATTTAATGGTGTGGCGAAATGAACAGCATTTTCTACCAGGTTGCTGAGAATGATGCGCAAAATAGCAGGGTAAGATTTGAACTTGCGGCTGCTGTTGATGTCGGTGCGAAAATCGATACCCTTGGCCAGCAATTCTTCCTTAAATGTGTCGAACACATAATCCAGTTCGGTCTGAAAATGAATTTGACGGAACACGGTTTCGGCCGCACCCACCGCGCTCACCGAATGAAGTTTACTCAGCATCTTATCGAGGTTGCGCGCGGTTTCTTTCACTTTGCTGAATAATTCCAGGGCCGCAGGGTCTTTCACCGTCATGTTGGCCACTTCCGATAAGCCCATGAAGGTGGTGAGCGGTCTGCGAAAATCGTGCGAGGCACGGTAGAAGAAAGTATCCAACTCGCGGTACGCTTCTTTCAACTGTGCAGTGCGCTCCTCCACGGCCGTCTCCAGATTGCGGTTGATATTTTGTATTGCCTGGTTCGCTTCAATCAATTCCTCCGATTGTGCCTGTATCTCTTCCGACTGTTCGGTTACCTCACGGTTCAGGCGCAGCAGGCGTTCGTTGGTTTCCTTCAGCTCCTCGGCCTGCACTTCTACCTCCTCTTTCTTCTCCTGAATTTCCCGGTTCAATTCAGTCAACTCATCCGCCATTTCCGATTTTTCCTGGTAGTACCGGTACAATACAAAAGCAAGCGCCAACAGAAAAATACCCCCCACCACCGAACCGAGGGTGATGGCGCTTTGCCAACGCAACCGACTTTGCTGAACAAGCAATTTATTTTGCGCCAGTTGGTTGGCGGTGTTGAGCCTTTCAATCTCCTGCTCTTTTTTATCTAACTGGTACAAGGCGTGGATTTGGGCCATCTTGGTATTGCTTTCGTTACTATACAGACTGTCGCTGAGGGCTATGTATTTTTCGTAATAATGGTTGGCCAACCCTGGTTGATTGGTGGCCTTTGCCCATTTGGCCTGCAAACGATAGTTGTTGCGTTGCTCATTTTTATTCAGCAACTGCTCAGCTTCTGCCTCCGCTTGCTTCAGGTAGGTCGAGGCCAGTGAATAATTTTTCATCGCTAACGCTGTTTCTCCCAGGGCATTCAGTGTTCCTACCGCACCGCCTCTGTTTTTTCGGGCTCTTTCTACCTGCAATACTTTTTGCAGAGCTTGGTTGGCGCTTTCGTAGTTGCCCAGGCGCGCGTACACGCGCGCCATATTAAACAAGGTGTTGGCACTCAGCACCAACAGTCCGAGGGCGCTCCTGGCCTGGTAAGCTTTTTCGAAATGGTACAGCGCGCTATCATTACGGAAATTCACATAGTGAATGTAGCCCAGCACGTTATGGGCAAAAGCCATCCCCTCGCGGTCTTTTAGCTGCGAACAGAGCGATAGATTGCGCCTGGCAAAGTGTGTGGCAATGGAATCGTTGCGCTGACGGATATACACCCATGCCATAAGCCCATGGGTGCGTGCAGCCGTTTGTCTGCTTCCAATTTCCTCATCAATCTTCAAGGCGTTTACAAAGCTTTCCAACGCCCGATCGTAATCACCCAGCGCTTCGAACACGCGCCCCATTACAGTGAGCACCTGGGCATGGTATCTTTTGAAGTCGTGTTTTTTTAATTGCTCCAGCCCATTGCCGAGGTGACCCATCGCGGCCACCAGATCGCCCTCCAAAAAATTAACTTCACCCAGATGAATAGAGGCAAACATCTGCAACTCAGGGTCGTTAAATCGGTTACCCGCCTGCAAGATGTTTACAAAGTGTGTACGGGCTCCCTGATAGTCACCGATATTCTTAGCTATGTTTCCCAAAGCACGCCAGCATTCGGCCATCAGCAGGCTGTCGCCCATATGGGTGCGTATGGCCAGCGCCTGGTTGGTATAGCGCACCGCTTCGGCATAGTTGCCCGTTTCCATCTCTAACTGGCCCAGATTGTAGTAAGCCGAAGAGTGGGTAGCCTCCTCGGGTTGCCCCGAGAGCGAACGAAGGGCAGCTTCATAGTACCACCTGGAAGAATCGAACACACCCGTTACCCGGTACAGATTACCCAACCGAATGTGGGTGTAGGCCGGAATATCACCATAAGTTCTGCCAGCCGCATATTGAAGTGCCTGCCAGTAGTAACGCAACGCAGTGGGGTAGTCTGCTTTAAAATAATGATACATACCCACAGAAGTGGCAGAAAAAGCGAGGTTCCGCGGGTCGTTTGTCTGGCGGGCCAGCGTGTAGGCTTGCTGGGCCCATTCCAGCCCTTTTTCAAAGTCATAATCCCAGGTTTGAGCCACTAGGGTGTTGAGCAACTCTACCTTTTGCACCGGGTTATTTTCCGCTCGCACGGCCCGTGTCAGGCTGTCGATGATTTTGTTCTGCGCATATAAAGACCCGCCCACACAAAACCACCACACACAAACCAGTGTTATAAGGCGAAACATAGAAATATGACGGAGATACGTGCGCAAATAGGCAATAATTATCTGCAAACTAAGTACTTTTAAGACTCCTCTTAAGATACTACTTTTAACTATGAATAACTGCACTACACATATGCCTCCCTTAGGCTGGATTGGGGCTTGCAAAGGTAGGTTGCCCCACACCCGATACAAAACGCGCTGACAAACAACCCATAACTATGAATAACCGAAAACTCCCTTTTATCATCCTGGGCATTATTGCCATTATCGTATTGATGGCCATTTCCTCCAGTCTCTTTTACAATATTTCGGCCACCGAACGGGCGGTGATCTTCTACCCTTTTGGCAAAGGCTTGGATAAGGAAAATGTAATTGGTCCTGGCACCCACATGAAAGCACCGTGGAACGATGTGTACGTGTATCGGGTAAACGAAATGTCGGCTGAGGAGAACATGGACATTCTGGATAAGAATGGCTTGTCGATTCACGTAGACGTAACCATTCGTTTCTACCCCATACCCGATAAAATTGGTTTTATCCATGAGCAGTTTACGCAAAGCTATGAAACCGCTTTGGTGATACCCGAAGTACGTTCTACGGTTCGCCAGGTGATGGGTCGCTACACGGCAGAAGAAATTTACTCCACCAAGCGGGCGGAGGTAGAAACGGCCATCAAAACGGAAACGGAAAACATATTGAATAAAAACAATGTGCACGCCACAGCCGTGCTGATCCGTTCCATTTCACTTCCCGAACAGATCAAGGTGGCCATAGAAAGCAAACTTCAGCAAGAACAAGAGGCGCTGGCTTATCAGTTTCGCCTGGACAAGGAAAAGAGTGAAGCCGAGCGCAAACGCATTCAGGCCGAGGGCGAAGCACGAGCTAATAACATCATCAACAACAGTTTGACCGATAAGCTATTGAAAATGAGAGGCATTGAGGCTACGCTGGAATTGGCCAAATCGCCCAATTCCAAGGTGGTCGTAGTTGGATCGGGCAAAGATGGTATGCCCTTGATTTTAGGCAATAACTAAATTTCACATTTTTATACGGCCCGTTTTTAACTGATGCCTCTGGGCCCTATTTTAACACCAAATTTTAACCGCGTATGGCAAAGACAGCACAACTAATTTTGGATGGAAAGACCTATGAATTTCCTGTAGTAGAGGGCACCGAAAATGAAGTAGGCATCGATATTGGCGAATTGTTGGAGAAGACCGGGGCTGTTACGCTCGACTTTGGTTATAAAAACACCGGGGCCACCAAAAGTGCGATTACATTTCTGGATGGCGATAAGGGCATTTTGCGATACCGCGGATATAGCATTGAGGAGCTGGCGGAGAAATCCACGTTCATAGAAGTGGCCTACCTGCTCATCTTTGGAGACCTGCCCAACAAGCAACAGTTGGATAAGTTTACCAACGATATCAAAACACACACGCTGGTGCACGAAGACATCAAGAAGATACTAGATGGCTTCCCCTCCACCTCGCACCCTATGGGTGTGCTGGCTTCGTTGTTTTGCGCACAAACCGCCTTCTACCCGGAGTCGCTCGATCCAAACCGGTCGGCAGAAGGTGTGTACCTCAGCATCGTGCGTTCGCTGGCTAAGATGCCCACCTTCGCAGCCTGGGCCTACAAAAATGCCGTAGGCCATCCGGTAAACTACCCCGACAACCGCCTCGACTATTGCTCGCGCTTCTTGAAAATGATGTTTGCCTTGCCGGCAGAAGAATATGAAGTAGACCCCGTGGTGGCCGATGCGTTGGACAAGTTGCTGATTCTGCATGCCGACCATGAACAAAACTGCTCCACCTCTACTGTGCGCATTGTAGGCTCTTCCAAAGCCAGCATTTATTCGTCTATCTCAGCGGGCATCAACGCCCTGTGGGGACCACTGCACGGTGGCGCCAACCAGGAGGTGATTGTAATGCTGGAGAACATTAAGAACGATGGTGGCGACACGGAGAAGTGGATCAACAAAGCCAAAGACAAAAACAGTGGCTTCCGCCTGATGGGCTTCGGACACCGCGTATACAAGAATTTCGACCCGCGCGCCAAGATTATTAAGAAAGCAGCGGACGATGTGCTGAAAAAATTGGGCGTGAACGACCCTGTATTGGAAATTGCCCAGAAGCTCGAGGAGGCCGCCCTGAAGGACCCGTATTTCGTAGAGCGCAAGCTGTACCCCAACGTGGACTTCTACTCTGGCATTATCTACCGCGCACTCGGCATTCCGGTAGATTTATTTACGGTTATGTTTGCCATGGGCCGCATGCCCGGCTGGATTGCCCAGTGGAAAGAAATGCGCGAGAACAAAGAACCGATTGGTCGCCCGCGCCAGATATACGTAGGCAAAACACAACGCCCTTACGTACCGCTGGAAAAAAGATAACCACCATTTTAAAAGTCTTATCAACACAGAGCAGGGCAGCATGCCTTGCTCTGTTTATTAAAACACAACACGCATGGCATTAATAGACGATTTTCAGGCCGCAGTAGCTCAATCGCAACAATTAACCAAACGCCCCAGCAACGAAGAACTCTTAGAGTTATATGCGCTCTTTAAACAAGCTTCTGATGGCGATGTGTCGGGCGACCGCCCCGGTGGTTTCGACTTTAAAGCCATTGCCAAGTACGATGCTTGGGCAGGAAAGAAAGGAATGGACAAAGAAAAAGCCATGGAAGCCTATGTGGCCTTTGTGAAGAAGCTACAGGAAGCTTATGCCTGATTAAGCTATCGCCATGCACGTCTTCTATCAGCCGCATATTGAAGACCATTTCGACCTGGCGCAGGAGGAAGCGCACCACGCCTTTCGTGTGTTGCGGCTACAACCCGGAGAAAAAATTCTGGTTACCGATGGCAGAGGTACACTGGCAGAAGCGGTCATCGATAAAACAACCAAAACACTCTGCCAATGCCGCGTAGCCAAGTTGACCAAAATTCCTCCACCCTCCTATTCATTTCACCTGGCCGTGGCGCCCACCAAAAATACCGACCGAATGGAGTGGCTGGTAGAGAAGTGTGTCGAAATCGGCATCAGCGAAATCAGCTTTATGCGAACGCAGCACTCCGAACGAAAGCGAATTAATTCATACCGATTACTAAAAGTAGCCATCAGCGCGATGAAGCAATCGCAGCAAGCGTGGCTACCCCGGCTAAACACAGAAGCCGATTTCGACAGCCTGTTGGCATTGTCGGCCGAACAGAAATTTATCGCACACGTGGATGCTACGAACCCCGTGCACCTGGCACAGGCCGCCAAGGCGGGCAAGAGCACACTGGTAATGATTGGCCCCGAAGGCGACTTCGATAGCGAAGAATTGACAGCAGCCCTGAAGTACGGATTTGTGAAAGTAAGCCTGGGTGCAAACAGACTAAGAACAGAAACAGCAGGCTTGGTGGCCACAGCCATTCTGCACTTCGTACACACACGATGAGCACCACTCAATTTGCAACTCATCATCGATTCTCATTGTTTTGTTATGTCTAACACCAGAAGCATGTCGCCACAGGAGGCTCAGAAAAAAATCGGCCAGTTGACAGAAAAAATCAACTACCACAACGAACTCTACTACCAGCAGAGCAGAACCGAGATTTCTGATTTTGAATTCGATCAGCTATTGCATGAACTGATCGAGTTGGAGAAACAATACCCGGAGCTAAAGGCACCCGATTCGCCTACGCAGCGGGTGGGTGGCACCATTACCAAAGAGTTTGCCACCGTTGTACACAAATACCCTATGCTTTCGCTGGGTAATACGTACTCGGCCGAGGAACTGAGAGACTTTGACGGGCGTGTAGTTAGAGGGTTAGATGGCGATGCTTACGAATACTTTTGTGAGCTGAAGTTCGATGGCGTTTCGATCAGCCTCATTTACGAAAATGGCATCCTCACCAAAGCCGTTACACGGGGCGATGGGGTGCGGGGCGATGATGTGACCACCAACATCAAAACCATTCGTTCCCTGCCCCTGCGGGTAAAGGCCACGGATATTCCGGCCTATTTCGAAGTAAGAGGTGAAGTGTTTCTGCCACGCGAGGTGTTTAAACAATTGAACAAAGAACGCGAAGACATTGGCGAAGAAACGTACGCCAACGCGCGCAATACGGCCTCCGGAACGGTGAAAATGCAAGACTCTGGCGAAGTGGCCCGCAGAAAGCTCGACTGCTATTTATATTACCTACTGGGAGAACATATTCCTGCTAAAACCCATGAAGAGGCTATTCATATTTTGGAAAAATGGGGCTTCAACGTGTCGCCTACGTATAAGCGATGCAAAAACATAGAAGAGGTACTGAGCTACATTGCCAGTTGGGAGAAAAAGCGCTCCGATCTGCCACTCGATACCGATGGGGTAGTTATTAAAGTGAACAGCCTGGAGCAGCAACGTGCACTGGGCTTCACAGCCAAGAGCCCCCGTTGGGCCATTGCCTATAAATATAAAGCGGAGAGCGTAAGCACCCGCCTGAAAGGCATTACCTACCAGGTGGGCCGCACGGGCGCAGTTACGCCCGTAGCAGAATTGGAGCCTGTGTTCCTTGCCGGCACCACGGTAAAGCGTGCTTCACTGCACAACGCGAACGAAATTGCCCGTTTGGGTTTGCATATTGGCGATTATGTATTTGTGGAGAAGGGCGGAGAAATCATTCCTAAAGTAACCGGTGTAGACCACGCCAAACGAGCCAAAGACCTGAAGCCGGTGCATTACATTACACGCTGTCCCGAGTGCAACAGCGCCCTGGTGCGCCAGGAGGATGAGGCCAACCATTATTGCCCCAACGAAAAAGGCTGCCCACCGCAAATTAAAGGCCGCATAGAGCACTTCATCCAGCGCAAAGCCATGGACATCGATTCGCTGGGCGAGCAAACCATTAAACAACTGTACGACTTAGGTTTGGTAAAAACACCAGCCGATTTGTACGACCTTACTAAAGAAGACTTACTTAAACTCGACAAAGTGAAAGAGAAGTCGGCTCAGAATATGTTAGACGGCATTCAGGCGTCTAAAGCGGTTCCTTTCGAGGCCGTGTTGTTCGCCATCGGCATTCGCTACGTAGGCAAAACGGTGGCAGAAAAAATTGCCCGGCACTTCAAGTCGATGGATAACTTGCAGAAAGCTACCTACGAGGAACTGCTGGCAGCACCTGAAGTAGGAGCAAAAATCGCGCAAAGCGTCTCTGCGTTTTTCAAAAATCCGGATCACCAACGCGAAGTAGAGCGGCTGAAAAAGGCCGGCCTGCAGATGTTCTCAGCGGCCAAAGAGCCTGAGAAGGTGAGCGATGTGCTACAAAACAAGTCGTTTGTCATTTCAGGCGTATTTCAAAATTACGAGCGCGAGCAACTGCAGGAAATCATCCTCGCCAACGGGGGGCGTATCCTCTCGGGCGTGTCGGGCAAGCTTGATTATTTGCTGGCGGGAGACAATATGGGGCCCTCCAAGCGCGAAAAGGCCGAGAAACTGGGCGTAAAGATTATTTCCGAAGCCGAGTTCGAGAAAATGTTAAAAGGATAAAACGCTTAATTTTCTTAGTTTCGACCCAATGTTCAAAATGAGTTTTTTGCGGATGCGCACCCGGTCGGCACTGAGGAAGAACAAGTCGTTGCGCACCAGCACACCCTACCGGCAAGCGCAAAGTATTGGCATTATCTTCACAGTGGAAGACCGGCAAAAGCACGACCTGATCAAGGAAATGGTGAAGCACTTCGAACAAGACGGAAAGAAAGTGAAGGTGCTGGAGTTTCTTCCCAAAAAGAAGGAGAACTACGAATTTCTGTTCGATTTCTTCACCATCGAAAACCTGAATTTCTGGGGTAAAATTGAATCGGACCAGGCGCAGCAATTTTCGTCTACCCCTTTTGACTACCTGCTCTACATCGACTCGCAGTCGAACCCGCTGGTGCTCAACCTGCTGGCGCAGAGCAAGGCCCACTGCCGCGTTGGCAAATACAGCGAAACAGAGAGTGCTTTTTTCGAACTGATGATCGAAGAAAAGAATGGCACACGCTCACTGGTAGACAACATGTACAAGTACACCAAGCAATTGAAATAATCATGAAGAAGTTGGAGGGCACTGGTGTAGCATTGGTTACACCCTTTTTGGAATCGTTGGCGATCGACTGGAAAGGTTTGAAGAAATTGCTGACCCACACTGCCAAGGGGGTGGACTATTATGTGGTGATGGGTACCACCGGAGAATCGGCCACCCTTACCAAAGAAGAAAAGAAAGAGGTGTTGGCTTTTGTGAAAGCAAACAATGCTAAAAAATTACCGATCGTTTATGGCATTGGCGGCAACCATACAAAGGCCGTGTTGGATGAAATTAAAAACACAGACCTGACGGGAGTGGATGCCATTCTATCCGTAAGCCCGTATTACAACAAGCCTTCGCAGGAAGGCATCTACCAACACTTCAAAGCCGTGGCAGACGCATCGCCCGTGCCCGTGATTCTCTACAATGTGCCGGGCAGAACATCGTCTAACCTCACCGCTGAAACTACGCTGCGTCTGGCGAGCCACCCCAATATTGTAGGCATCAAGGAAGCTTCCGGCAACCTGGAGCAGTGCATGAAAATTGCGAAAGAAAAGCCTGCCAGTTTCTTGTTGATTTCAGGCGATGACCTGTTAACGCTGGCCATTTCGGCAGTTGGGGGCGCGGGTGTTATTTCTGTGCTGGCTAATGCCTACCCGCTGGTGTTCAGGAAGTTGAATGAGGCTATGGCAACGAAAAACCTGAAGAAAGCGCAGACGGAGCTATTCAAGCTGCTGGAAATAAATGGACCCATGTATGAAGAGGGCAACCCAGTTGGTGTAAAGCATCTGCTGCAGATACTGGGTGTTTGCCAACACTTTGTTCGGCTTCCGCTGGTGCCTGCCTCGGCCTATTTGCAGAAAAAAATTGGTAGCCTGGCCGAAAAAGTGCGCTAATCTTTAAATGAAAGGGCCTGCCATTTGGCAAGCCCTAGTATGTCGTTGCTGTCAATCTTGCTTATTGCCCGTCCTTGTTCTTCAGCTCCTGCACCTCTGCACGAATAGCCTGGGCAATGTTTTTCAGGTCTTGCATACCCTTTCTAACTCGGGTACCCGCAGCGCTGTTGCCCTTAGAATAGAACTTTTCAGCATCGGGTTCGATGGAAGCGATCAAGGCTTTCAGCTCTTCAAATTTTTTCATTGGTATAGGATGTTTAAGATGGATAATTGTTTTCTACTGCCAATTTAAACAAAAACCCTATAAACCAAGTGAAAAACGCACTTTATTATACCCCTTTGGTGACGGCCACTAGCTGTTCTTCCTTGTAAAACCCACCATCGAGCTTGGTTTTAAGAGATGAAAAGGCTGTCAAAGTCTCTTCTACATCGGCCAATGTATGGGCTGCGGTAGGGATGATCCGGAACATGATAACATCCTTAGGCACAACGGGATAGATCACCACAGAGCAGAAAATATGGTAGTTTTCACGCAAATCCATGGCCATGTTGGCTGCCTCGCCCACTCCGCCCTTGAACAGCACAGGGGTGGGTGGCGACTGCGAATCGCCTACGGTGAATCCGCGCTCCTTCAGGCCCGTTTTCATGGCTTTCATGATCTTGTGAAGGTTTTCTCGCAATTCAGGATGCTTTTTCAGCAACTCCAGGCGTTTCATGCCTCCGATTACCAGAGGCATAGGTAGACTTTTGGCATAAATCTGCGAACGCAGCGTGTAGCGCAGGTATTTCAATATCCTTTTATCGCCTGCCACAAAAGCACCGATGCTCGCCATCGACTTGGCAAAGGTGGAGAAATACAGGTCTATCTGGTCTTGCACACCTTGCTCCTCGCCCACACCGGCACCCGTTTTACCCATGGTACCGAAGCCGTGGGCATCGTCTACGAAAAGACGAAAGTTGTATTTCTTCTTCAACGCTACAATGCCCTTCAAGTCGCCCATGTTACCCGACATACCGAAAACACCTTCGGTAATTACCAGGATACCTCCACCGGTTTCATCGGCCAGTTTGGTGGCGCGCTGCAACTGTTTTTCGAGGTTCTCCATGTTGTTATGGGGGAAAACAAAGCGCTTGCCCATGTGCAGGCGAACGCCATCTATGATGCAGGCGTGTGATTCTGAATCGTACACAATCACGTCTTTGCGATCTACCAACGCATCGATAATAGACAGTACGCCCTGGTAGCCGTAGTTCAGCAACATGGCATCTTCTTTCATCACGAAATCGGCCAACTGCTTTTCGAACTGCAGGTGATAAACCGAGTTGCCCGACATCATGCGGGCGCCCATAGGTGCCGCCAGTCCGAATTGAGCGGTTGCGTCTGCATCGGCCTTGCGCACTTCCGGATGGTTGGCCAAACCCAGGTAGTTATTCAAACTCCAATTCAGCACTTCCTTTCCATTGAATTTCATGCGGGGTCCTATTTCACCCTCCAACTTGGGAAAGAAGAAATAATCATCGGGCAGGTGCGAGTATTTGGCCAAAGGGCCGGCTTCCATTTTCAGCTTGTCGAATAAGTCAACCATTGTCTCTCTCGGTTTAAAATTGGCGCAAAAGTAAGCAAAATTGACTGATAACTAATTAATAGTGTGCCCTGCTTTTGAAATTGCCCGGTTAGCGGTAAAAATTGTACCTTTACGCACTTTTCAAATCGATGGAAGCCATTCGAAAAATAGTAACTCTTGAAGACCGGGTGCTGCGGATAGAACTTCCGGAAAGCTACCGCGATAAGACCGTGGAGCTAATCATACTAGCGACAGAAGAACCTGCAAAAGCGAGTGAGCCAACTGTGGATTATAAGCGTATGTACGGCTCTCTTAAAAGTGGGCTGACAATGGAGCAAATCGATGAACAGCTAAATGCCTTAAGAGAGGAATGGACACGCGATATCTCTTAGATAGCAACATCATCATCTATTTTTTGGAAGGTATCCTAACGCCTAAGAGCTACGAACTTGTAACCAAAGCCATTGCCACAAAACCTATCGTTTCTATTGTAAGTAAAATTGAGGTTCTTGCTTGGTCATCCGATCGGGGTAACAATCAGGCCATTAAAGATTTTGTTACAGCAAGTGAATTACTGTGGCTATCCAATCCTATTGCTGACGAAACGATTTCGATTCGGAAAAATCACAAAAAAGTAAAACTCCCTGATGCCATCATTGCGGCCACGGCCATTGTTCACAACCTGACGCTAATCACCCGAAACGAAAAAGATTTCAAAAGCATTTCCGGCTTGCGCTGGATCAATCCCTTTTAATACAACATGAAGTCCATCAAAAAATTATTGGTTGCCAACCGGGGCGAAATTGCTTTGCGCATCATGCGCAGTGCCCGCGAAATGGGCATTAAAACGGTTGCCGTTTATAGTGAAGCCGACCGGCAGGCCCTGCACGTGCGCTTTGCTGACCAAGCGGTTTTTATAGGCCCTCCCCCTTCTGCGCAATCGTATTTGGTGATGGATAAAATTCTGAATGCTGCCAGGCAAACGGGTACCGATGCCATCCATCCCGGTTATGGTTTCCTTTCTGAAAATGAAGACTTCGCCAGAAAAGTGAGAGAAGCAGGCTTGATTTTTATTGGGCCTTCACCCGAATCCATCGAACTGATGGGAAGCAAGCTGGCGGCAAAAGCTGCAGCCAAAAAATTTGGCGTGCCGTTGGTGCCCGGCACCGATGAGCCGATTAAAGACATTCCTGCTGCAAAAAAACTGGCTGGTGAAATTGGCTATCCCATACTAATAAAAGCGAGCGCAGGCGGTGGCGGCAAAGGTATGCGCATTGTAGAACGAGAATCTGAATTTGAAGAGCAGATGGAACGAGCCGTGAGCGAGGCCATATCTGCTTTTGGAGATGGCTCTGTATTCATTGAAAAATATGTAACGCAACCCCGCCACATCGAATTTCAGATTTTTGGCGACCAGCATGGCAATGTGGTGCACTTGTTCGAACGCGAATGCTCCATTCAGCGCAGGCACCAGAAAGTAATTGAAGAGGCACCCTCGGCCATCCTCACGCCTGAGATCAGAAAAAAAATGGGTGAAGCTGCCGTGAACGTGGCCAAAGCTGCTAACTACTACAATGCCGGCACAGTGGAGTTCATTGTAGATGCCGACAAGAATTTCTACTTCCTGGAAATGAATACACGCCTGCAGGTAGAACATCCGGTTACCGAACAAATCACTGGCTTAGATTTGGTAAAACTGCAGATACGGGTTGCCGAAGGACAAACGCTTCCCTTTCAGCAAGAAAACCTTTCTATCAACGGCCACGCCATAGAGGTGCGCGTTTATGCCGAAGACCCCGCCAATAATTTCCTTCCCGATATCGGCACGTTGGCTACCTACAAACGCCCGCAGGGACACGGCATCCGCGTAGATGACGGCTTCGAACAAGGCATGTCGATACCTTTTTATTATGACCCGATGATTGCGAAGATGATTTGCCATGCCGATACGCGCGAACAAGCCATCGAAAAAACTTTACGTGCCATCGATGAATATGAAATAACCGGCCTGGAGACAACGCTGGGCTTTTGTGCCTTTGTTTTAAAGCACCCTGCCTTTACCAGTGGTCAGTTCGATACCAAGTTTGTAGAGAAATATTTTCAACCTGAAGTTTTAAAGGGCCAGCCGGCTGCAGACGAAGAAATACTGGCGGCCGCTTTGGCCGCCACGGCCCCTACGGCTAGTAAACCAGTTGTGGAGTTGGTGCACAACGTTACCACACCCGCTAAGTGGAAGAAAAACCGATTGAACGGATAGCAATGGCAGAAATTAAACCACTGCGCGCCTGGCGATACAACCAGGAGTTAGGAAAACGAATAGACGAACTGACCTCTCCCCTCTTTGATGTAGTGTCGGACAAACAACGGAAAGCGCTTTATCAGAACCCCTATAACTCCATTCACCTTTCGGTACCCATGGGGCCGGCACCTGCCGAACGTGCCGCAGAATTACTTGAAAACTGGAAGAAAGAAAAGTTACTGGTGCAAGACCAACTGCCAGGTATATATGTTTACTACCAATACTTTAAACTGGCAGGTTCGACCAAAGAATATTGCCGAAAAGGTTTTGTGTGTAACATTCGCGCTTACGACTGGAACGACAAAGTCATCCTTCGCCATGAAAACACCATACCCAAATCGGTGAACGACCGGATTGACTTACTGGCGAAAACCGAATTGAACGTAAGTCCCACGCACGGGCTTTATACCGATCCGTCCTTCGAACTGGAGCCTTACATGGACGAAGCCATCCGGTTTCCAATCTACGAAACAGAAGACTACCAGGGCGTGCGCGATGTACTGGGTATCATCCACGATGCCCAGATCATTCAAAAATTTATCGATGTGCTGCACCCCAAAACCATCATTCTGGCAGACGGGCACCACCGCTACGAGGGATCGCTGGCCTACAAGCACAGGCGGCAGGCAGAAAATGTTCAGCACACCGGCAACGAAGGTTACAACTTTCACCTGATGTACCTCACCAATACCGAGTCGGACGATCTGCGCATTTTGCCTACCCACCGATTGATCCAGAACCTGCCATCGTTCGATGAGGAAAGGATTGTAAGGCAATTCCACGAGCACTTTATTGTGAAGCCCATAGCAGATGCCGATACGCTGAATGAGATTATCATCGGGAAGCAGTGGGCATTCGGCATCATCTTTAAAGACAGCGCCTATAAGGTAAGGTTGAAGCCGGAAGCGTTGCCTTCTATGACGTGGCATTTTCCTGACGAAGTGAAAAAGCTGGACCTCACCGTGCTTCACTATTTCATCATTGAAAAGATACTGGGCATTCCGGGCAAAGACCAGCGCAAATCCGAATACATATCGTTCGACCGGAGTTTTTCTGACTGCCTGGCCAAAGTCATCAAGCAGGAAGCACAAATGGCGATCATCACGCAGGAGGTTTCCATTGAAGACGTAAAAAAAGTATGCGCCAGTGGATACACCATGCCGCAAAAGTCTACCTATTTCTACCCCAAGGTGATCTGCGGCTTTTTGTTCGGCTCCATCCGGGAAGCCGAATTTGAAAAGCCACCGTACGCATTGTTTTGATTTTTAAATAGTAAAATGACTTTTTCACGATCGCTCATACTTGCCTCTGGTTCACCCAGGCGCCAATACCTGATGAAAGAAGCCGGGTTTCAGTTTGAAATACGTCCTTCGCATACTGACGAAAGCTTTCCCGTGTCAATGCCCGTGCAGTTTGTTCCATCTTACCTGGCAGAAAAAAAAGCCAAAGCGCTTCAGGAACAGATAAACGATGAGGTGGTCATTACAGCCGATACCGTTGTAATTCTGGGCGGGGAAATCATGAATAAGCCCGCCAATCGCGATGAGGCCGTCTTTATGCTGAACCGCCTAAGCGGAAACTCGCACATGGTGATTACCGGTGTGTGTCTGCTCGACAAAACCAAAGCCGAAATTTTTGATGACCGTACCAAAGTGACATTCAAGAAACTGACATCCGAAGAAATTGCTTTTTACGTGGACACCTACAAACCCTACGACAAGGCGGGCGCTTACGGAGCGCAAGATTGGATTGGCATGGTGGCCATCGAACGGATTGTGGGGTCTTACTTTAACGTAATGGGTTTGCCCATACATAAGGTCTATAAAAGGCTGCACGCCTTCTAAGCGGTGCGCAAAATTTGGCAGATACTTCGCACGCATCTCCAAGCCGACTTCCAGGCTGGTCTCTATATCAGCATTGCGCTGTTTCTTGCCTTTTCAATCGCCATTAACTACACGCTCGATCTGGAAGATGGCCTCATCGACAGGCATGTAACGAAGCCCATACGCATGGTATGGTATTTTCTGCTCTACGGATTTGCCTACTACGGTGGATCCATCATCACGCTTGCATTCTCCCAAAAACTACACATAGTGAAGAAACTTTCCTTCTGGGTGGCAACGCTGGGAGGTCTGCTGATCCTGGCTTTTAACGCAGGTTTTCCATGGCTCTCGCAACTGGTTCGGTTTGTCTTTTCCGATTACCGCATGTTTTCATGGGCCTATTCTTTTTCATCCAACCTCATCAATTTCTTCACACTCGCCCTTCCACTCGTATTATTCAGTAATCTTTTCAGGCCACGCGAAAACATGGGCGTTACGTTTCGCGGTGTTGACCTTACCCCTTACTATTGGATACTGGCTGTTCTGGTTCCCATCATTGCCATCGCATCATTCGAACCGGGTTTTCAAAACTACTACCCTACCTACAAAGCCAACCGGGTAGCTGAAATCATGCAGTGGCCTGCATTGTTTCCTCCCTTGCTTTATGAACTCGCCTATGGTTTGGATTTCTTCAACGTGGAGTTGCTATTCCGCGGCTTTATGGTGATCGCGCTTTCGCGCTGGCTGGGTAAGGAGACTGTTCTGCCCATGGTTTGCACGTATTGTTTTCTGCATTTTGGCAAGCCGTTGGGCGAGTCCATCAGCTCGATTGTTGGCGGCTATATTCTGGGTGTTGTGGCGCTTTACACCCGCAATATATGGGGAGGCGTGTTGGTGCACATGGGCCTGGCGTGGATGATGGAACTGGCCGCGTGGCTGCAGGAGAATCTTTAAATCAGTTGTGTGTATTGCTGCATCAGTCGCTCGGCAATCACGCTGGGCTCAAAACGCTTTACGTAAGCTTGCGATTTCGCCACGATCTCCGTTCTCAATTCCGCGCTCCCCAGCAATTCGTCAATTTGCGTGGCCAATTCATCGGCCCGGGTGGGATTAACGTAACGTGTGGCCGGTCCGCCTGCCTCAGCGAAACAGGAGCCATGAGAGGTAATGACGGGCACCCCCGACACAATGGCCTCCACAATGGGAATACCAAACCCCTCGAACACCGAAGGGTAAACAAACACCGATGCCTGTTGATAAACCGCGGGCAAGTCATTGAACGACACACCATGCAATACCCGAACCTGGCCTTCCATGCCAAACTGTTTTATCGCCTGGTCTATTTTCTTCATGTAAGGGGTAGCACGGCCCACCAGCACAACGGGTGCCTTTGTTTTAAGTAGGGAGGCGGCCTTTACCAACTGAACCGCATTCTTGCGTTCTTCGAGTGTGCCTACAAACAACACATACTCGTCCGGCAACTGATAGGCAGCCTTCACCCGCTTTTTCTCCTCATCGGTAGCCACGCGTTTAAAAGCCGGGTGGCACCCCTGGTAGATTACCCGCAGCTTGTCAGCCGGCACGTTCAGGAATTCGCGTAAGTCGGCAGCGGTCTGTTGACTCACCGCCACTACCAGGTCGGCCGACTGGCACGCGTGCTTCAGCTTCCATCCATAAATGCGCACGTCTATGGGTTTGTAATAGCCGGGGAAACGTTTAAAGATCAGATCGTGCACGGTAAGCACTGTTTTCAGAGCAGCCGGCTTTGTTAATGGCAGCTCGTTACTCAAGCCATGCAGTATCTGCACCCCATCGGCTGCTGCCACGTTACCCAAGGCGTAGCTACGCCACCACGCGGGTAAACGTTTGCCCCAACCCGATTCAGGCTGGCGAATCACGAAGCGGTTGGTGTGCTGGTATGGTTTGGCCTCGGGGTGGTTTTTTATGCGGGGTGTGTAGAGATAATAGTCGTGCTGGGGATAGTGTGCAACCAGCGCATCGGCCACAAAACGGCTGTAGTTACCTAAGCCAGTAAAATTGTTGAACAGCCTTTTGGCATCGAAACCTATTCTCACTTTGCAAATTCGGATTTGTAGCGCTCAATGCTTTGGGAAATAATCTCCCTGGCTTTCATCTTCGACTGAAATTCGTCTACCACCACCTTTTTATTCTCCAGCGCCTTGTAGTTCTCGAAGAAGTGCTTTAGCTCTACCCGAAAGTATTCCGGCAATTCTTCCACATTTTCGATGTGGCTCACGCTGGCATCTTGCATGGCTACTGCAATAATCTTATCGTCCGCTTCTCCCCTATCTATCATACGCATTACACCTATTACGCGGCAGGGTATCAGACAGCGTGGCACCACAGCCACTTGCGTTAGCACCACAATATCCAACGGATCGTGATCTTCGCCCAGTGTTTGTGGGATGAATCCATAGTTAAGCGGATAATACATGGAGGCATAGATCACACGGTCGAGCTTAATTAACCCACTTACCTTGTCGATCTCGTATTTGGCCCGCGAGCCTTTCGGTATTTCGATGATGGCGTTCACCAACTCTGGTGGGGCATCGCCAATAGATACTTCATGCCAGGGGTGTTGAACCATGTATTTCGTTGATTATAGCTGCGAATATAAAAAAGAAGCCCCGCATAGCAGGGCTTCGCTCCTATTTTGTTGCAGTGCTTATTTCCCATCCTCGTCAGCCTTCTCAGTTTTTTTCTCGGCCTTGCGTATCTTATCTCCCTCCTTCAATCGTTTCGACACCACCAAAAAGGGGCCGGTAACCACTTCGGTGCTATCGGAAACACCACTCAATATTTCAATATTCTCGTAGTCGCTGATACCCGTCTTCACCTCAACCATTTTTGCCACGCCCCCATTATTCACAAACACCACTGTTTTCGGCTCTTTCTTGGCAGGCTTCTTATCATTTTCATTCACTACTTGTGGTTTGTTATTATTGTTATTGTCCGATGATTTGGTTTGTTCCGCCTCGCGTGTAGTTACAGCCGCCAGCGGCACAGACAACACATCCGCCTTGCGGGTAGTTAGAATTTCCACGCTGGCAGTCATACCAGGCCGGAAAGGATAACGATTGCCTTGCTTGATCAGATCCTGGTATGATGATTCAAGAATCTGGATACGTACCTCAAACTCTGTAATGGCATCGGCCGAAGTTTTGTCTTTAGCGGTGTTGGCAATGTTGGTAACAATGCCTTTAAATTCTTTATTGATGTTTGAATAGGCGTCCACATCAATCAAAACAGAATCTCCCAGGTGTACGCGCACGATGTCATTTTCATTTACATTCACCCGTACCTCCATCAGCCCCAAGTCGGCAATACGTAACATTTCGGTACCCTGCATCTGCGCAGTACCCACTACCCGTTCACCTTGTTTTACATTTAATTTGGATACTACCCCGCTGATAGGCGCCACCACACTTGTTCTGCGCACATTTTCGCGCGCTTCTTTAACGGATGCTTCGGTGCTGGCTACTATGTATTTAGCTGCTTCCAACGATTGCTTGGCAGATGCCAGATCATTTTGAGCCACTTTAAAATTCTGTTGCGCCAACTGCCAGTCCGCCTCGGATATTACTTTTTCATTCCACAGTTGCTCCTGGCGTTTGAATTCCTGCTCCGCACGGATAAAAGTTGCCTCCGCTCGCGATAGAGCTGCTTCAGAAGACTTTACGTTGGCCTTCTGCTGGTTCAAAGATGCTTCTTGCCGCTCCAACTGGCTTAGCTGTTGATCGGGGCGAATCTTCACCAGCAATTTTCCAGCCTCTACTGCATCACCATCTTCCACGGTCAATTCAATAATTTCGCCAGAAACTTCTGGGGCCAGTTTCAGTTCGGTAACAGGCTGCACGGTGCCTGATGCACTTACCTTCTCTACAATGGTAACCTTTTTCGCCTTGGCCAGTTCCACCTCTATGTCTTTTGTCTTGCCAATCCAACCGGCAGATTTGCCAATGATCAGAAAAAGAATAAGAACAACTAAACCTCCGATAAGGTAATAGACCAATTTGTTTGATTTGCGCTTTTGTTGCTTTGCCATGCTGATAAAAAAATTAAGGGGTAGTGGTTAATAGTCGATTGGTTTGCCCTGATAGAAGTCTAGTATCTTCTTGCGGAAAATAAAGTTGTATTTGGCCCTGGTTAAATCGCTGCGCGACTGGAACAGGTCGTTTTCTGAAATCTGATACTCCACGAAGTTAATCGCGCCTAACTCAAACCGTTGTTGGTTCATGCGGTAAGCCTCTTCGCGGGCATTTACCTGTTTTAACGATGACGCATATGTTTTGGAAGCTGCCAGCGCATCATTATAAGCAGTCTCTATGGTTTGGCGCAGGGTGTTTTGGGTTTCAATTTCGCTGATGCGAGCCACTTCTGTGTTAATGGCTGCGCGCTGTACCGCACCCCGGCTCTGCCAGTTGTTGAAAATGGGTATCTGTAAACTTAAGTTGACGTTCTTAAACAGGTTGTCCTGCAACTGATCTCTTTGCCCATACTCACGCGTCTCGAAATTCTGACTGTATTGATAGCCCAATACTGGCACTTGCGTGCCGGCAAAATCGAAATACCCTATGGGCTGTTGGGTGGGTATTAAGTCAGGAGCTCCTACCGGGATTTGCAGATCGCGGTTGGCGCTGGAGTAGTTGGAGGTGGCGCTGGCATTGAGGGTAAGCCTGGGATACAAGCCACCGCGGCTTGCCTTCAAGGCAAGGTTGGCGCTTTCTACGCGCAACAAAGCAGCCTTTATTTCAGGCATTTCTTTTAATGCCACCTGGTAAACCTCGTCTGCTGTCTGGTCGAGCACCAGGTCTTCTACGGTCACTTCGGGTATTACAACATCCACCTCTTCTGAGGCAGGAATCTGCAGCGCCTGTTTCAATTGCAGCAACGACAGGTTCAAGGCATTTTCCTGATTTACCAAATTCACTTCGTTGGTTGCCACCTGGGCTTCCTGATTCAACTCGTTGGCTTTAGGCAGTGCTCCGGCCGCCACCTGCTTCTTAATTCGGTCCAACTGCTGCTGGCTGGAGTTAAGCTGAAAGCGGGCGTTCTCAAAAAGTTCTTTGTTGAAGATAACATTGATGTACTGCGTCACCACGTTGATGATTACATCGTTCTTAGCCTTTTGGAGGTCGGCATCGGAAGCCTCGAGTTCGCGTTGATTCTGACGGAACGCGTTTTGCAATCGAAAGGCGTTGAACAGCATCATGGAAGACGTAGCCTGTATGTTCAACGTGTTGTTATCGCGGTTGATGAACTGGTTGGTTACGGGGTTAATGGCACGTCCATAGTTTTGGCCATATCCACCACCCAGGTTTACTGTAGGCAAAAAGGCCATCTTGGCTTGCCACAAATTAACGTTAGCTGTTTGCACTCCGTAGAGGCTTCTCTTTACCCGTAGGTTTTTCTCTAACGCTATATCTACGCACTCGCGCAGGTTAAGCGTGCGCTGCGCAAAAGCGGGCACCATTGCACCCATGAATAAAATAAATAGTAGAAACTTGTTCCTCATAGATCGATGAGCGGTATGTAAATAACTTCTTTTACCCACGTTAGACTCTTTAAATACTCAAATGTTACAGGCTTGATGCCCGAATCCACTTCAATTACCAAACAGGCCAGATCGTTCTTGCCCTTGCGCGACACAGACATGGTGGCGATGTTGCAGTCATCGTGTGCCAACACATTGGCAATGAATGCGATGCTACCCTTTTTGTCTTCGGCAAAAATGATGAGCGTGTGCAGGCTGGCGCTGAAGTCGGCACGAAAACCGTTTACTTCTGCGATATTAATGATACCCCCACCCTTGCTCTCGCCTAACACCTCAATGGGTTCAACGTTGGTGCGGCTAATGCGCAGGCGGATGGAGTTGGGGTGCATGGTAGAGGCATTACCCACCGATTTGAACGTGTAGTGGAGCCCCATCTGGGGGGCCAGGTCGAGCGCATCCTTGATCCGTTTGTCGTCCGTTTTAAAGTCGAGCAGACCGGCAATAATGGCGCGGTCGCTGCCGTGGCCTTCGTACGTGCGGGCAAAAGAATTATAGAAAATCACCTCTGCCTGTTCGGGTATGCCACCCAGTATTTTCGTGGCCACCCTTGCCATGCGCACCACTCCGGCTGTGTGCGAGCTGGAGGGGCCGATCATAACGGGGCCTATCATGTCGAAAATGCTGCTTTTTTCAGCCATACGCGATAAATAACGAAATAAGGGTGAAAAGGATATTCTTTTAGGGTCATTTATACCACTTTTCCGGGTATTTCTTAACAGGCGGCAAAAATAGGGTTTATCCCCTCATTTGGATGATTCGGGAGGATAATATTACCATTTGAGAAAAAGAGAAGTTAAACAGCGATGGGTGCCTTAATGGCGGGGTGGCTTTGGTAATTAACAATCTCAAAATCTTCAAATTCGTATTCGAACAAAGAGGCGGGCTTTCGCCCGATGACCAACTGTGGCAAAGGGTAAGGTTGGCGCGACAGCTGCAGCCGGGCTTGTTCGAAATGGTTATTATACAGGTGCACATCGCCACCGGTCCAAACAAACTCTCCTGCCTCCAGATCGCATTGCTGCGCCACCATGTGGGTAAGTAGCGCGTAAGAGGCAATGTTGAAAGGCACGCCCAAAAAGAAGTCGGCAGAGCGTTGGTAGAGTTGGCACGAGAGCTTACCATCGGCCACATAGAATTGAAACAGCGCGTGGCAGGGTGGCAAGGCCATGTTATCCACTTCGGCAGGGTTCCAGGCAGACACGATATGCCTGCGCGAGTCGGGCTTGGTTTTAATTTGCTGCAACACGTTGGCAATCTGGTCTATGTGTCGGCCATCAGGAGCGGGCCAGCTGCGCCACTGGCTGCCATAGACGGGGCCCAGGTTTCCATCTTCATCCGCCCACTCGTCCCAAATGGTAACACCATTATCGTTCAGGTATTTGATGTTGGTATCGCCACGCAAAAACCAAAGCAACTCGTAAATGATAGACCGTAAGTGCAGCTTTTTGGTAGTAACCAGCGGAAAGCCTTCGGCCAAGTCGAAACGCATTTGCCTGCCAAAAACCGACTTGGTACCCGTGCCGGTTCTGTCGGTTTTTTGCGTACCATTCTCCAGTATATCCTTCATCAGGCTGAGGTATTGCTGCATGTAGTTCTGTTTTAGCTGGTGCTAAAATAAGGTGGTAGGCTTAAAAATGCTTCAAGCAAAACTTGAAGCATCGAAAAAAAAGAAAAGCTAAATCCGGAAAAATTCCATCATCCAATTCTTCTCCCAACTTCGGCCCTCATCGGCTGAAAGTGCCTGCTCCCAACAAACATAATTTTGGCAAATGCGGGTCCACTCCACCCACACTAGTACCGCTTTTGATGCATAGGCTCCGCGCGATAGGAATGCACCTTTGTTGCTCCCAAACGTCCCCTTCAAGGGCGACATCATGAGCGCTGAGGCTCCGTCTATCCGGTTGATGGTCCAATAATCCCATCGTGGGTCATAGTGCCGGATGATGCTCCGCTCAAACAACGCGTAGTCTAACGCATAGTGATGCAGGGCCACATTGCCTGTGCCGTTTCGCAGTTTCTTCTCCGTGTGGTACGATTCGAATTCGACCCACTCCGTGCAACCGGCAAGCCATTTCTGCAACCGCGTGTTAACTACTTTCCAATTGCCTAACAAAAAATCAAAGTCACCCGACATAACCTAAGATGTCAGTATCAACGAATGGATCATTCGATTCGTTCTACTTTTCTGATGAACGGAAGGCTAAATTAAGGCTTAGGCGCCAGCAGCGAATTGATCCAGGCAGCAATCTTCAATGCATCATCTTTAGGTACCTGCGGCATGGCAGCCATGGGTGTTTCATGCTCGGGCCAGTTCTTGGGTTCGGGCGTGTAAATCAATTGTACAATGCGCTCGTTGCTGTATTTGCGTTTGGCAATGTCGCGAAAAGAGGGGCCCACCTGCCGCTTGTCTACGTTATGGCAGGCTGTGCAGGTGTTCTTCACCAACAAAGGTTCTATTTCGCTGTAGGTGGGCGCTTTCGCGGATGCGGTTGATTTGACCGGGGCCTTTTTTGGTACCACAGGTGTAGCGCGTTTGGTGCTCAATTCACTCAGGGGCAGCTTATCCCCTTCCGGGATATTATTTAGGGTGTAATAAGCAGTGGCATGCAGCAAAGGCAAGGCTCCGTCTTTAGAGCGTATGCCGGGCAAACTTAGTTCATGCAGGTAGTAGTTCCTCAGGTTTTCAATCACTATCCTCACACGCATGCCATCCTCCGAAACTTTTACGCCTTTGATATTGAGTTTCTGATCGTTGATGGCGGGACTGCCATACACCGGGTGGTATTTGTACACGTAGCTTCTGCCATAATACGAGTCGAGGTTTTCGGCCGTGGCCTTGTCTACCGCCATGGTGAATTCTATCTCGAACCCATCGGGGCGTGCGCTGACTGTCTTCATTTCCATGGGCACTTTATTCATCCACATCAGGCGTTGCAAGCCCGAGTGGGTGGTACCAGCCGAACCCCAACCGCGGTTGGTTTCGCCCACAAACAAGGAACCATCGTGGCTCCAGTTCATGCGCAACACCCCCGACTGGAAGCCGGCACGGAAATCGAAAGCAACGCCCTGGTATTCGCCCTTTACTTTTTCTAACACCACGCGCATGATTTTACTCTGGCCCTGGTCGCCCACGAATACCTGCCCGGCAAAAGGCCCAAACTTACCTTTGGTCTCGTCTACCAAAATTTCTGAATTGGAAATGCCCAGCACGCCATGCGGCAACCATACCGCAGGCGGGCGAAACTCAGGGAACTCTTTCTTCAATTCGAAGAAGAGGTTGGGATTTGCCTCATCTGTAATGTTTTCGGGTTTCACATATTGTCCATTCTTTCTCACCTGGCGTGGATCTACTTTGGCGTAGAGTTGCTCCGTGGTCAACTTCACAGGCGAGTTCGGCATATTGGTCCAACGCAGGCCTGCCGGATGGCCGGTGAAACTGCCTTTCGTTACATGCCACAACCCACCCGAGCCAATCCAATCGCCCTGGTTATCGTCATAAAACAATTCACCATCAATGATACCGAGGCCGCAGGGCGAACGCATGCCGGTAGCCCATGGTTCGAGGGTGCCGTCAGGATGTATTTTCATGGTCCATCCGCGCCACGGGGTACGGCTTTCGCCACGCCACCATTCTTCATCGCCAAAGGCCACGTTGCCCGTTACAAAGAAGGTGCCATCGGGTGCCAGCTTGGGGCCGAAGGAATACTCATGGTAATGACCAGAAATAGGCCATGCATGGATGGTTTCATACACATCGGCTTTGCCATCGCCATTGGTGTCCATCAGTTTGGTTAGCTCACCACGTTGCGCTGCAAAGAGCGCGTTGTCTTTATACAGCAAACCCAGTGGTTCGTGCAAACCGGAGGCAAACAACGTAAACCGCGGAGCGCTGCCGTTGGCCATGTGCGCATTTTCAATTACCCACACATCGCCTCTGCGCGTGCAGACCGCCACCCGGCCATCGGGCAAGGTGGCCACGCCTCCCACTTCCAGCAACACGCCTTCGGGTGCAGGGATGGTAATAATTTTATAATAGTCGTCTTCGGTAGGTAGTTTGCTTTGCGCGATGGCAGGTGCCAGCGATGCAAGCAGGGCGAGGGTTAATACTATCTTCTTCATGGTGATTGCTTTACCAGATAATGACATACTGTATATCGTTGGATGTAACGGGTGCGATCAGTTCCTTCACCCCGTTCACCTCTCGCACCGTGGCATTCAAGGGGGTCTTCACAAAGTATTGTCTGTCGTCTATCGCGAAAGAACCATCCGCCAGGGCATCAATGCGGCTGCCTTCGGCCAGCTTGATGTACAGTCCGGATTTTCCTTCTGAATTTTTGATGGTGAGCTGGCGTTTTACCACGCGCTCCATTTCAGGTGTTACACGCTCCTCCACCTCCAAACCTTTGTATTGATAGACAAATACAGGTCTTCCCGTTGTTTCTTCTATTCGGTAGCCTTTCGACCGAAATGCGGCTTCCTTACCCGGTGCCGGAAATGCCTCCGTTACACTGTTCAGAAATGCCAGCGACTGGTTAAGGTACGTAAACTGGGCAGCACCAAGAGGTCTGAAAGAACCATCGCCCCGATCGTGCCACATGGGTGTAGCATCTGCAAAATCGCCACGCCACACACAGGCCACATTGCCCGCATCCAGATCGTACACATAATTTACACCACTGGGGTCTCCCACCCCGATCGAGTGGGTAATGCGCCTTTTGTAGTCGCCTTTGAAGTCTACAAAAGCGCGCAGCAACCGTGGCTGTGCCCCGGCCTGAATCAGGATGGGCGATGTGGGATTGTCGTCTGGCGGGTAAGAATTATACGCGTGCAGGTCTACCCGCGATGAGGTGGGCGTCTGTACACCAAAACCCAGTCGGGGGGGCATCCACGAAGCTGTTTTGAAATTGTGAATAACAAACGGGTAGGTGCCTGGCTGCAGGGCAATCTTGCCTTCATCCAGTTCCCATGCATCGCCTCGTTGAAAATCAATGAGGGTTTGACCATTGACCTGAAGCACCGCTCCACCGGTATAGGCCAGCCAAAACTGGTAGGTATCTTCGGTAAACACCCGGATGGCTCCCTTGTAGGTAACGCCATACTCGTCTTCTTCTTCCAATACTTCGCACGTCAGTTCGTTGGTCATGCCCTGGGTAGAAGGCTTCAACGCTATAAAATCGGCCACCTCTTTAAACCGCCCGGCATAGGTTTGATAAGAGATGGGCGACAACTCCACATGCAAATCGCTGGTCATCTGATAGCGTACATTGCGGAAGGCCACCGGGCCATGGTCGCCCTGTATCATCAGCGGGCCAGTAGGCCGCTCGTTGTTTTCTATCGGCCCGCCAGTGGGCAAGGGCACCTCCACATTGTCGTGAATTTTCACTCCGTTTAATTCTACAGATACAAAGCGTGCGTTGGCAATCTTGTTTCCTTGTGCATCGAAACGCGGAGCTTTGAACGAGATGCGCAACTTCTGCCACAGGCCGGGCGCTTTGCTGGGGTTGCTCAGCGGTGCTTTCCCCATGTAAATCTTGTCGGGCTCATTCTCCCAGTTGCGATAGATGCCGCCCATGTCAGAAAACTTGGGGCTCTTCACGCCCCAGCTATCGAAAAGCTGCACTTCGTAACGGCCCTGTAAATAAATACCAGAGTTAGAACCTTTGGGAAGCATCACCTCCAACTCCAGGTCGATGTCGCCATGCTCGATAATGGTTATCAGTTGGTCTTCCTTTTGATCGTCATTGATGTTCAACAACACCCCTGTGCCTGCCTGCCACGTAACGGCCTTGGGAGCTGCTGCCACGGGCCCGGCTTTTTGTTTCTTTCCTTTTTGTTTTACTTCCACCGGTGGAGGTGGTGTATGGATATCGACATTCGGATCCATAGATACATCGCCCACAATCACCCAGTTGCCTGCCTGCGCCCGGAAGGCCGACAAATCGTTGAGCGGAAAAGGTGTGAGTGAAGACTGTGCCGAGACGGACAGACTCAAGAGCCAGCCAGCCAACAGCACCACTCCATTTGTTAATCGCATATAAATAGATTTATGAGGTACCAATATCTAACTAAACCCGGTTTCACACAACCATATCGGGCCGAGGCCCTTCATTTTTAGGACGAATACTATGCGTTGACACCTTGTGGTGGCGGTTCTGGCAGTATAAATTCAATAGGGTTCGGCACCAGGCATAGAATAAAGATCAGCAGGGCCAGCCAGCCCAAAAGTTGGCGCATGGGCGACAGGGGCTCTTCGATATCCGCAGGCGGGTGTGGTATGCGCACGAAACGCCCTACAATAAAGGCGAACAAAAGCCAGCCACTATAGCCTTTCGCATCGGGCCAAATAACAACAGTAAGGTATTGTGCGGCAAAGATGATGACCGCGTACATCCAGGTGTCGCGCTTGCTTAACAAAAGTCCACCCAGGCATAGGTAATAGAAGCCTACCACCAGCGCTATGGAAAGCAGGTGAGGTAACTTCAAGCCCAGGTCAGTCAGTTCTTCGCCTGGCGGCAACAGGCCCAGGCCCGCATAAAACAAAAACACACAAAACACCACACTCGCCACTACACGGTGCTTTCGGAAGCCCAACAACCCATATAGCACGTGGCCACCATCTAATTGCCCAACCGGCAACAGGTTTAAGCTGGTAAACACCAGCGCCAGAAAGCCGGCAAATAACAACGGGTAGTGTATCAACTCGTGGGCATTGGGCACGCGCGCAGGGTCTGCCACATAGGTTTCCAAAAGCCACATCAACAGGTTTTTACCTATCATCATGTCTACCGTGCCTGGAGGCAAATTTTCAGGCTGGTAAACGTGGTCTGCATAGTTCAAACCATATTGTTCGTATTCCGGATGAAACTGGTAGATGTATTCAGCGGGTGGCAAAGTGGCATATCCGTAAATCAGCAATACAAGCGCCACAACAAAGCCGGCCAGCGGCCCGGCAATGCCAATGTCGAAATTCACGGTGCGGCTTTGTATGGGGCTCTTGATGCGAATCAACGCGCCCAGCGTGCCCAGCATCAACGGAAGCGGTGGCAGCGGAATATAATAAGGAAGTGTGGTGCGCACGCGGTAATACAGCGCTGTAAAATAATGGCCGAACTCATGCACCGTCAATATCAACAGAAAGGGTACCGAGTACGGCAAGCCGCTGAGAAAATCGTTCCATGTGTAGCCGGGCACCAGAATAGATTTGCTGTACACCCACTCTGCTCCTGCCAATGTAGTGGTTATAAAGGTGAGCAGAAACAGGCCGCCATGGGTAAGTGCCGTTTTGAGTTTACGATTCATGAAACAAAGTAAAAATGAGGTCGGGATGTTGCACATGGAAAGTTTGAATGCCCGCCTGGTGTGCACCTTCCAGGTTGGATAGGTTATCGTCTAAGAACAAAGTGGCAGCCGGTAGCAATTTGTTTTCTGCCAGTACATACTCGTAAATTTCAACATCGGGCTTACGCATCTTCATCTGGTGCGAGTAGTAAGCCTTGTGAACCCAAGGTTCCAACCCCGGCTGACCGGTAACCCCCCGGGCTATTTGGTTGAAGCATTGCAGGTGAATGTCGTTGGTGTTGCTGAGCAGAAACACGCGGTAGTTTTTCTTCAGCTTTTCCAACAGTTGTATCCGCGGCAGCGGAATGTCGAGCAGCATGGCGTTCCAGCATGCATCCAGATCGGCATCTGACGCCTGCACACTAAACAGTGTGCGCAACGCAGTTCTGAATTCGTGGTTGGTGAGCAGGCCCTTTTCGTACAAGTGAAACTCCGGGCGCTCGCTGTAGGCCTTCAGCACGTTTTCAGCCGGCAGCCCCGACAGGCGTGCAAAGGCTTCTACTGTTTTTTGTGGTGACAGGTTAATAATTACTCCACCCAGGTCGAAGATGATGTTTTGAATAGAAGGATCGGGATGACGCATGGTAACAAAGGGCTAAAATAGAAAACGATCTTGCGCTTAGGGCAGAATATTTTGGTGAAAAATGACAAAGTTTTTCTAAACTTGCATCCGCTTTTAGCGAAGGGCCCTTAGCTCAGTTGGTTAGAGCACCTGACTCATAATCAGGGGGTCGCAGGATCATGCCCTGCAGGGCCCACAGTTGGAAATCAAGTAGCTAAACCTGCTTGATTTTTTTGTTTTATGATAAGCGATGAATGCCACACGCGTGAAGCTTTGCCTCATTTGGCATTGAATCAGCCACAAACTAAACGGCTTGCAAACGAGTTCACTGCCACCCGTGTGTTCCAAAACCATAAAATAAAAGATCGCACTTCGCAAGAATGGAAAAATGTGTTAAAATTGAAGGCAAAACCGTAAAACCCATGAAATTTACTCGCTCTATTTCCCTTTTCAGCGCATTGACCGCTGTGTTTCTACTCGGTAGCTGCGGTGGCTCTCAGAAAGAGTCCAGTTCCGAGGAGTTCGATCAGGCGCAGAAGTCTTTGAAAGACCAGATTGAAGATGTTGTTTATAATATTCCTTCCCCTACCGAAATACCTTACCTGCTGGAAGCAACTGGTGCCGAATTTAACCAGAGCCTGGTGAACGACCGCGCCAAGGCGGACCAGTATGCCACTAAAAACGACAAGGCCGCTTTGAATCTGGGCATTTATGCGGCAGACATCGGCTACCTTACCTCTTACGACAAAACCCAGGAGGCCATCGATTACCTGAACGCCTGCAAGAGCCTGGCCGATGGTTTGGGCGTAATTGGCTCCTTCGACATTGATGTGTTGAAGAAGTTCGAGGCCAACATCAGCAATAAAGATTCGCTGGGCGCCTTGTTAAACGAAACCGTACAGAAGACTGGTACCTTCCTGAAAGACGATAGCCGCAACAAGCTGGCTGCGTTGGTGGTAACAGGCAGCTTTGTAGAAGGTTTGTACATTTCTACCGGCCTGATTAAGTCTTACCCCAAAGATCTGCTGCCAGACGATCAGCGCAACCTCATCCTCACCCCCATTATGCGCGTGGTATTGCAGCAAGAACAGTCGGTAGACGAATTGCTGAAAATGTTGAAGTCTGTAGAGCAGGATGAGTTGGTTGGCACCATTGTTAACGACCTCACCACCCTGCAGGCCAGCTACCGTGCGCTGAACATCGAAGAGCAAATCAAAAATAACCGTGCCGATTTGGTGTTAACAGATAAGAATTTGCAAGATATTACCGCTTTGATTGAGAAACTAAGAGGTGATATTACCAAATAACCTACGCCTTAGCAGTGTAACAAAAGGATTGGCCTGGCCAGTCCTTTTTTTTTACCAGCAATCGGGCATCTTTGTTAACTTTAAAAGTCGGGTACTAACCTAAACCATTCCATGAGCGAACCGGTACTAAAAGCCATCATCAAACTGTTTGCCCTGGTTGCCAGAGAAGATCAGGTAACCAAACAGGAGCGCGACCAGATTATTGCCTTTTTGAACGACCACCTGAGCCAGCGGGCCGTAGCCATACACCTGGAAACATTCGATCAGTACTGTCAGCAAATTGCGGCCCAGTCTACAGCCGCCCAAGAGGAGGAGGCCATCCAGAATATCTGTACGTCTATCAACCAGGAGGTTGCCCAAAAACAGAAGGCTGTGATTATGCTTGAATTGATGAGCATCGTCTGTGCTGACAAAACCATTACCCCCCGCGAGCAGCAACTCACCACGCTGATTTCGCGTGCCCTCAACATGAGCGATGAAGACCTGGCCCTGATACGCGACTACGTGCTGGGCCAGACGGCTGCCGAATTACAAAACGAAAACATACTGGTAATTGACTCTGCGAAGACAGCCGGCAGCAAACACCTGTACCGGCCCCACCTAGATGGACTCATTGCCATTCTCTACCTGGCCTCGGCCGACAACTTCTTTTTTAAATACCTGGGCAACACAGATGTGTATCTAAATGGCGTACCCCAGAAGCCGGCCAATATCGTTGCCTTCGCCACCGGCAGCCTGGTGCGTTGGGCCTCGGCCGACCCGGTGTACTACGGTGAAGTGCTGGCGTTGTTTAAAAAAGCAGACGATGTAACACGCACCAGCTTTCAGGCCAGCAACATATCGTTTAAGTTTAAAAATGGCAAGCTGGGGTTACGCAACGTAAACGTGTTCGAGCAATCGGGAAACCTGGTGGCGCTGATGGGCGCCAGCGGTGCCGGCAAATCCACCTTGCTGCACGTGCTCAACGGCACAGAGAAACCATCCGAAGGCCAGGTGCTCATCAACGGTATAGACATTCATAAAGAGCCCCAAAAAATTGAAGGCGTTATTGGCTTTGTGCCGCAAGACGATTTGCTGATTGAAGACCTTACTGTTTATCAAAACCTATATTATGCAGCCAAACTGTGCTTCAGCCACCTGACGGAAGAACAAATAGATAAGCTGGTGATGCGCACGCTCGATGACCTGGGCCTTACGGAAACCAAAGACCTGAAAGTAGGCTCGCCCTTGCGCAAAACCATCAGCGGTGGGCAACGCAAGCGCTTAAACATCGGGTTGGAGCTGCTGCGCGAACCGGCCGTGCTTTTTTGCGATGAGCCCACCTCTGGCCTCTCCTCGCGCGACTCTGAAAACATTATCGACCTGTTGAAAGAGCTTTCGCTGAAGGGCAAGCTGGTGTTTACCGTTATCCACCAACCTTCGTCCGACATCTTTAAAATGTTCGACAAGCTGGTGATACTGGACACGGGCGGCTACCAGATTTACTATGGCAACCCGGTGAATGCCGTAACCTATTTCAAACAAAGCATTAACCAGATCAACAGCGAACAAGGCGAGTGCCCCTCTTGCGGTAACGTGAATCCGGAGCAGATTTTCAACATCATCGAAACCAAGGTAATCAACGAGTTCGGAGCCTTTACCAACGAAAGAAAATTTTCGCCCGAACAGTGGAGAGATATTTACCAACAACGCATTCAGCCGCAGCCCGTAGAAACCGTTAACGAAAAACCACATTCCACCCTGCGCATTCCCAAGTGGCTGAAGCAGACAAAACTTTTCTCCGCACGCGACCTGCGATCCAAACTAAGCAACCAGCAGTACCTCATCATCAACCTGTTAGAAGCGCCCCTGCTGGCATTTATCCTCGCCTTCATCGTCAGGTTCTACAATATAGACGATCCGCTGAAAGCAGGTTACCTCTTCAGCAAAAACCTGAACATGCCCGCTTACCTGTTCATGAGTGTGATTGTAGCACTCTTTATGGGGCTAACCGTCAGCGCAGAAGAAATCATCCGCGACCGCAAAATTTTGAAACGCGAAGCCTTTCTACATCTCAGCCGCAGCAGCTACATCATTTCCAAAATCCTCATTCTGTTTATGATCTCTGCCATCCAAACATTTTTGTTTGTGTTGGTAGGCAACCACATATTGGAGATCAAAGGTATGTTCCTGATTCACTGGGGCATTCTATTCACGGCCTCCTGCTTCGCCAACCTGTTGGGTTTGAACATCTCTTCTGCTTTCAACTCGGCCGTAACCATCTACATACTCATACCCATATTGCTGATACCGCAACTGATTCTAAGTGGCGTGGTGGTAAAGTTCGACAAACTGAATCCGGTAATAGGAAACACTGCCACCGTTCCGTTCGTGGGCGACCTGATGGCCTCGCGGTGGGCCTTTGAGGCCAGCATGGTGGCACAATACAAAGACAACAACTTCGAAAAAGAATTTTATCTGTACGATAAAACCATGGCCGAGTCGGACTACAAAAAAATCTACTACCTGCCCGAATTAGAAACGCAACTCGATTTTGTTAACCTGCATTATAAGAACCCCGACCCCGCCATTCAACAAGAAGTGGCCGGAAACCTGGCGTTGATTCAATCGGAAATCAGGCGCGAGTTGGTAGAAGTAGGCTCCGACCGCTTCGCACGCGTTGATGACCTGACCCTGGGCCGCTTCGATTCTTCTACATTTGTAGAAACCCGGAGGTTCTTTGAAGCCCTAAAGAAATTTTACATCAACCGCTACAATGCAGCCGATGACCGCAAAGAGCAGAAGATAAAGAGCCTTACTAACACGCTGGAGAAGGAAAGAGCCTTTGAAAAATGGCGGCAATCTTACCAGAATGAAGCCATTGCCGAATTAGTGAAGAATACCACCGAAACCCATCGCATTATCGAAAAAGATGGTAAGCTGATCCAGAAAATTTATCCTATCTACAAAGATCCAGACCCCGACCACCTGGTAGACTTCGATGCCCAGTTTTATATGCCGGCTAAACATTTTCTGAATCAGAATATAGACACCTACTATTTTAACCTGGGCGTTATCTGGTCTATGACACTGGTGCTGGCAATATTGCTGTACTTCGAAGTGCTGCGTAAAATAGTAGATGCGCTCGGTAACCTCTCGAATCCTTTGCCCAAGCGAATGTGATATGTTTTTCTTTCTTTCGAAAACACTGGCATACCTTACACAGCCGCTGGTAATCATCTGTATACTGCTGGTGGTCGCAGCACTCATCAAAAAGCAACGGCTCCGCTCGTGGTCATTCCGCTGTGGGATCGGTTTGTTGCTGTTGTTAAGCAATGACTTTTTGGCCTCGGAAGTAATGCGCTGGTGGGAACCCGACATTGTGCCCTTCGCATCCATCGACAAAAAATATGAGTATGGAATTGTTTTAACAGGTGTTACGCGCACGGAAGTAGGCCCTACCGACCGGGTTTATTTTCAACGTGGTGCCGACCGGATTACCCACACACTGCAACTCTACCGACTGGGCATCATCAAAAAAATCCTCATTTCAGGGGGGTCTGGAAGGTTGATCGACATCGGCTGGAAAGAAGCAGATGACTTGGCCGCCTTTCTGAAGTTGGCCAATGTGCCTGATTCGGTGGTGGTGATCGAAAACAAATCGAGCAACACGCACGACTCGGCCATAGAGGTTGCCAAAATACTGGAAGGCAAAACCATGCCATCAGAATGTTTATTGATCACCTCGGCCTTCCACCTGCGCAGATCGCTGGCTTGTTTCAACAAAGTAGGTTGGGGAATGGACATCTTTGCCACCGACCCACTGGCACACAACCGGATATTTTACCTCGATGTGCTCATCGTTCCCAAAATAGAAGCACTCGCCATCTGGAACTCGCTCATCAAAGAATGGGTGGGGATGGCCGCCTACAAAGTGGCAGGTTATATTTAAGTACGGAAACGAAAAGCCCGGTCTCCCCTTGCAAAGACCAATACCGCTCTCAAAAAACAAGTGTCACCCGCACATTTATTTCTTATCTTAGGCTCTCACAACATAGCCTAACCTTCTCACTATGACAAAGTATGTAAGAGCCCTGGCGGTATTGATGGGCTGCTCCATCTCCCTGAACAGCCTTGCGCAAACACCCTCGCGTAAGTTCGACCCCATCAACTTCTCGCAGGTAAACATTACCGATGCCTTCTGGAAGCCGACCATGGACAAGGTGGCCACCACCACCCTGCAGGCATGTATCTACCAGACAGAAGTAAAAACACCGCGCATCAAAAATTTTGAGAAGGTGGCGCGTGGGGCAACCGAAAGGCACGAAGGCATATTTTATGACGACAGCGATGTATTCAAGGCACTTGAAGCAATAGCCTATTCGCTGAAAAACAGGCCCGATGCGGCATTAGAACAAAAGGCGGACGAATGGATAGATAAGATTGCAGCGGCCCAGCAGCCCGATGGCTACATTAACACGTACTACACGTTGGGGCGGATGCACGAACGCTGGACCGACATGAGCATGCACGAGGATTACAACGGTGGCCATTTAATTGAGGCGGCCGTGGCCTACTACAATGCTACCGGCAAGCGCAAGCTGTTGGATGTAGCCATTCGCTTTGCCGACCATTTCGATTCTCTATTCGGACCGGGCAAGCAGCATTGGGTAACCGGCCATCAGGAGTTGGAATTGGCCCTGGTTAAATTGTATTCCGTAACTCACAACAAAAAGTACCTCGACCTTTCTCACTGGCTGTTAGAAGAGCGTGGCCATAAATTAGCCAAAGGCTACACGTGGACATCGTGGAAGGATACAGCTTACGCACAAGACGTGGTGCCCGTGCGTGAACAAAAGGAAATTACCGGCCACGCGGTACGTGCCATGTATCTCTACACGGGCGCTGCCGATGTGGCTGCACTAACCGGAGATGCCGGTTATATGGCCGCCATGCAAACCGTTTGGGAAGATGTAGTGCACCGCAACATGTACATCACAGGGGGCATTGGCTCTTCGGGTAGCAACGAAGGCTTCAGCACCGACTACGACCTGCCCAACGAGCAGGCCTACTGCGAAACATGTGCCTCGGTAGGCATGGTATTCTGGAACCAACGCATGAACCTGCTTACAGGCGACAGCAAATTTATTGACGTGCTGGAGCGCAGCCTCTACAATGGCGCGCGCGATGGCCTGTCGCTGAGTGGCGACCGCTTTTTCTATGGCAACCCTTTGGCTTCCAACGGCCGGCACTTCAGGCGCGAGTGGTTTGGCACGGCCTGCTGCCCGGCCAACATTGCACGGCTGGTAGCGTCTCTGGGCGATTATGTCTATGGCTCTTCTGATAAAGGCATATGGATCAACCTTTTTGTGGGAAGCAATACAGTTGCCAGAGTGGGAAAAAATGAAGTGCCCCTGCAAATGGAAACCAACTACCCGTGGGAGGGCACAGTGAAGGTGACCCTGCAACCCAAAAGCAAAGTGAAGATGACGTTGAATCTCCGCATTCCGGGCTGGGCACGTGGCGAGGCAGTGCCGGGAGATTTGTATGTATTTGAAGACAAGACAGCTACCCCCTTTACTCTTTCGGTGAATGGCAAACCTGCCACCTATACCGTCATCAATGGCTATGCAGCTATTGATCGGGAATGGAAGAACGGGGATGTAGTGGCGTTGACATTGCCCCTGGAGGTGAAACGCATTGTGGCTCGTAAAGAGGTAAAACAGAATGAAGAACGAGTGGCGCTGCAACGCGGCCCTTTGGTTTATTGTGTAGAAGGTGCTGACAATAACGGCCAGGCATGGAATCTTACCTTGCCAGACAAGGCCACCTTCAAAACCACCTTTCAACCCAACCTGCTCGAGGGCGTTACAACCATAGAATTTGAAGCACCCACCCTGCAAATAGCAAAAGATGGACAAGCCGTCACCACCGTAACAAAAACCATCACCGCCATCCCCTATTACGCCTGGTGCAACCGCGGGCAAAACCCCATGCAGGTTTGGCTGCCTCGAAAAATAAAAGACATCAAAGTGAACTACTAATGAAAAAGTTACTGACTGCTTACGCTACATTGGTGTTGGGCATCATGCTTCCCACAGCCTTGTGGGCACAAGCCTACCAGGCCGAAAAGAACAATCCCTACATCAAAGTAAAGCCTACCGCAGACGTTCAAGCCTTTGCGTTCAATCTGGCAGATGTGAGGCTGTTGGACGGCAGCCCATTTAAGCAGGCGATGGACAAGGATGCTGAATACCTGTTGTCGCTGGATGTGGACAGGCTGTTGCACCGCTTTCATGCCCATGCCGGTCTTGCCCCAAAAGGCGAAGTCTACGGAGGCTGGGAGAGCCAGGGATTATCAGGTCACACATTGGGCCATTACCTCTCCGCGGCAGCCATGATGTATGCTGCTACGGGCGATGGACGCTTCAAAGAAAAAACCGACTATGCCATCGCTGAGTTGGAGCGTTGCCAGGTGGCGCGCAAAACAGGCTATGTGGGCGCCATCCCCAACGAAGACTCCATCTTCTGGAAAGTGCAGCACGGCATCATTAAAACTTCGGGGTTCGACCTGAATGGTGGCTGGTCGCCCTGGTACACGGTACACAAAGTGATGGCAGGCCTTACCGATGCGTATCTGTTCACCGGCAATGCAAAGGCATTAAAAATAGTTATCGGCATGGCTGATTGGACGGAAACTATATTGAAAGACCTGAACGATGAGCAATTGGAAAACATGCGCAAGTGCGAATATGGTGGCATGAACGACATACTGGTGCACATCTACGAACTCACGGGCAATCAAAAATACCTCGACCTGTCGTTCAAGTTTCACGATCATTTTGTGATGGACGAGTTGGCCAAACGCATCGATCCACTACCCGGCAAGCACTCGAATACCAATGTACCCAAAGCCATTGGCGCGGCCAGGCGATTCACACTTACCGGCAGCGAAACGGATAAAACCATCTCTTCTTTCTTTTGGGAAACGATGACGCAAAACCACACCTACGTAATTGGAGGCAACAGCAACTACGAATATTGCGGAGATCCCAACAAGCTGAACGACCGGCTGAGCGACAATACCTGCGAGACCTGTAATACCTATAACATGCTGAAGCTCACACGTCAGCTTTTTGCCATACAGCCTTCGTCTACCTACACAGATTACTACGAGCGGGCTTTGTACAACCACATTCTGGCCTCGCAAAACCCCACCAATGGCATGATGTGCTACTTCGTGCCGCTGCGGATGGGCACCAGGAAGAGATTCAGCGATCCCTTCAACACCTTCACCTGCTGTGTGGGCAGCGGCATTGAAAACCACTCGAAGTATACCGAAGGTATCTATTCCGAAGGGAAAGACGGCAGTCTTTGGGTCCACCTCTTCATTCCTTCGCAACTCACCTGGAACGAAAAGAAAACGGTGGTACGCATGGAAACGGCATTCCCCGGGGGCGAAAAAGTAAGGCTGACCATAAATAGCGAAAAGCCGCAACGCTGGGCTTTGAAAATAAGACAACCCAAATGGGTAAAGGGTTCCATATCGGTAAACGTCAATCAGAAGCCTGCAAAAGCTACCGCAGATGCATCGGGTTACCTGGTGATTGACCGCATCTGGGGCAAGAATGAGGTAGTTGAATTAACCTTACCTATGCAACTCTACACGGAAGCCATGCCCGACAACCCCAACCGGATTGCCATGCTCTACGGGCCCGTGGTGCTGGCAGGCGCCTTAGGCAAAGAAATGCCCGACCCTAACTTTGGCACCACGGTATTGTTAACAGATAACCGCGATGTAACAGCCTGGGCGCAGGCCGATGTTTCCAGGCCACTCACGTTCGTGAACACGGTGGCAAAGCCCTATCCGGTTACGCTATTGCCTTTTTATTCCATATACGATCAATATTATAATGTCTATTGGGATTATTTTACTACCAGCGACTGGAACCAACGACAAGCCGAATACGAAGCAGAAAAAAAGCGCCTGGCGGATATCGAAGCGCGCACCATTGACAACATGCGCATAGGCGAAATGCAACCAGAACGCGACCACAACCTGACGGCCAGCGAGAAAAGCTACGTGAGCGATGCCCTCGGCCGTATGGGCCGCGAAGCACGCACCGGTGGCTTCTTCGAGTGGGACATGAAAGTAGATGCCAGTATTAAAAGCAGCCTGATGTGCAGTTACATTGGCGATGACAAAAACCGCGGCTTCGACTTATTGATAGATGGCGTGAAAATCGGTACGCAAGAACTGAACGGTGGTGCTACCGGGCGTTTCTTTGATGTCTCCTACCCCATTCCGCCCGAATTGCTGAAAGGAAAAACCAAGGTTCGTGTTCGCGTGCAGGGTCATCCCAACAAAACAGCCGGCCGTGTTTTTGGTTGCAGGATATTGAGGGAGTAAGGAAAAATGAAACGTGAGACGGTAAAGGTGAAAGACGTCTCACTTCTTTCACTTCTCCTTCATTCTATCAAAGTAAATATTCTGTTCCATCGAACTTTGTTAAGCCAGTCGGCATCGTGGTTCACAGAAAACCAGATAAACAATGCTTTGCCCACCACGTGGTCTTCGGGTACAAAACCCCAATAGCGCGAATCGAGGGAATTGTGGCGGTTGTCGCCCATCATAAAGTAATAATCTTGCTGAAAGGTATAGTGGCTTACTTCTTTGCCTTCCAACAGTAGCTTACCGTTGCTGATCTGCACGTAGTGGTTGTGATCATAGTGTTGAATCACCTCCCCATAAGTAGCCAGCATATCGGCAGTCACCTCCAGGGTCATGCCTTTCTTCGGCACCAACAGTTCTCCATAGTTATCGCCATTCCATTGGGTGTTTTTTGATGATGGAAAAATATCGGCAGCTGGGCCATCGTTCATCGTAAAGTCTTCCTGCAAAGAAAGTATCCACGGCATGGCTTTAGTCAGCTCTACTTGTTTTTGGGTAAGTAACAAGCGGTACACTGCTGCACCTTCTTGCGTTCTGCCCATGTAGAAGCGATCGTCAGAATCCAATCCCAACATGGTAAAATTGCGCTTGCTGATTTCATCTTTTGAGGTAATCAGGTAACTGAACTTCATATTTGGGTAATGGGGCAAGGGCACACCATTTGCATACACTTGCTTGTCGCGAATAGTCAGCCGGTCGCCCGGCAGCCCAACGCAACGCTTTACGTAGTATTGTTTCAGATCCAGCGGGTAATCTTCGCGGTCGCTGAGGTAAGGCGGTGGCACATTGAACACCACTACATCTTCGCGTTTTATTTCGCTTATTCCCGGAAGGCGATAGGAAGGCAACTCAATCCAATCGAGGTAAGAGGGAATGTTGGTACCCCATATTTTTTGGTGCGACAACGGAAGTTGCAACGGAGTGCGGAGCGTGCGCGTGCCGTAATGAAACTTACTTACAAACAGGTAATCGCCCACGAGCATGGTGTCTTCCATGGAGGGAGTAGGTATTACAAAAGCTTCCACCGTTGTCCAGCGGATAAGCGTGGCGGCTACCACGGCAAAAGTGACAGCATTGAGCCACTCACGGCCTGCCGATATTTTCCTTTTCGGTGCTGACTTTCGATTGAAGAAGAACGATCTGAATTTGTTCATAGCGATGAAGGTGGGAATGGTTCAAGTGGGTGAACGTAACCAACATCGTACGAGTTACACACTCAGGAATGCGTTTTCGGAAGAAAAGCAGCAGAGCTGAGACCCAAAACTGTTCCTCCAGCCAAAATCAAAGCCAGATTTACAGCGAACATTATCAAATTGTCGACAGACATACCCTTCAGGTAATCCATACTGAGAACGGTAAGCAATCCGGCCGCCCAGGCCAAAAAGGAACCCAACCACCAGTATTTAACACGCAACTGGTACCGATAAAATACGCGTTGTTGCAACAGTGCCGCCACCAACGCACCTGCCAACGCTTTAGGTAACAAGGAGGGAGAAGATGGCGCTGCCACCAAGAACAGCAAATCGAAAGCAAGAAACCCCACTCCCATTCCCAATGAAGTACTGAATAACCACGAGCGAAATAAGCCCGGCACGCTGCGCCACAGCCTACCCTGCATCAATCCTACACCGCCTCCGATACCCAAGCCCAGAAAGAACTGAAATTCATTTAGACCAACCGCCTCGAAGAGTGAGGAAAGTAGTCCAATGAATAAAACCCCCAGCCACCAGCCGAGGGTAGAATGCCAAACCCATCTTTTGCGCGAAGGAAATGCCATAACTGCACAATGATCGAATACACCAAATAACGAAATAGGTGCAGTAACTCAAGGACTATTACCGTCACTTGCATAGTGACAGTTGCAATTTTTTAAGATAGAGAATTGATTAAGATTAGCCGATCTCTATCACCACATCATCGGTAAGTGGATGCCCCACGCAGGTAAGCACATAGCCCTCGTCTTTTTCACTTTGCGAAAGGCCTTCTTCTTCGTCTAATTTCACCTTGCCCGATAGCGCTTTTCCGCGGCATGCCGTGCACAAACCACTTTGACAGGAGTACGGCAAGTCGATACCCTGGTCGAGTGCGGTTTCCAGGATGGTGCGATTGGGGGGCACCACTACCTTGAACTCCTGTCCATCGTAACGGATGGTTACCTCGTGGTCTTTGGCTTCCGTTGTTTCAGCCACTGCCTCCTTCTTCTCTTTGTCGATGGTACCCTGCACAAAACTTTCTTTGAAAATCTTCTCTTTAGGGATTTGCAACTCCGCCAGCAGCGACTCCACGTTTTTCATCATTCCCTCAGGGCCACACATCAAATAGGTAGTTTTGTCTATGCCCCAATCGGGTATGCGTTCAAAAAGCTTTTTCAGCATGTCATGGTTGAGCCAGCCGGAGTAGCCCTGCCAGTTCATGGGGGCGGTATCGAGTACGTGGATGACATGCAGGCGACCTTCGTCTGCTGTTTGCATCCTATCCAGGTCATCTTTAAAGATGATGCTGTCGATGTCGCGGTTGCAATAAATCAGCGAGCAGACGCTTTCTGGCTCCTGGTTCAAAATGCTTTTGATGATCGACATCATGGGCGTAATGCCCGAACCTCCGGCAAACAACACAAGGTGGCGTTTGCGGTCTTTCGCGTATTCGGTGGTGAACTGCCCGGTGGGCGCCATTACTTTCACCGTCTGCCCTGCTTTCAGGTTGTCGGGCAACCAGTTCGACATCAATCCATTTTCCACGCGCTTTACCGTAACAGCCAGGTCGGTATCGGTAAAAGGCGAAGAGCACAACGAATACGCCCTGCGTACCTCTTTTCCGTTTACCTGAACAATCAGCGTGAGAAACTGACCCGACTTATAGGTAATCTGACCCGAAGCAGGTTGTTCGAACACAATGGTGATGGCATCCTTCGTTTCGGGAATGATGTTTTTTACTTTCAGATCGTAGTAGTGGGGACCGCTGTGCGATTCTTCCTTACCCTGCTTGCCCGAATCGCCCTTTTTAAAAATGCCGAACATAGTACCGTTTTTTGTGCGGCAAAGATACTATTTACATGGTTAAATATTAAACCAATAAGTGAGTTTGAACACCAGTGCGCGGTTTTTGCTGCTAAACGAACCGGGCAAATAATTCTCTGTGTACACCACAAAAAAGTCGGAAGCAGGTTTGTAGCGCCACTGGAAACGGGCGTTCAGGTTCACGTTCTCCGCCAGTGTATTGTATTGAGCAAAGGTGGTAAGGAACAGTTTGTCTGTAAAAGTGAGGTCGATGCGTGGCCCCACCAGGAACAGTTTCTCCTTTCCGTAATTATCGGGCAATCGCAGGTCGTTGTAGTCGAAGCGAACGGAAACATTGCCATAGGGCTGGTAGCGATAGTTCAACTCTCCGTTAACATTAGTGTTGGTGCCATTGTAGAAACCCCCGAACGAGGCACCCAGGGTGTAGCGCAACAGCGTGCGCTGGTTAGAACTGTACCGGCCGCTCACGTTCGTCCAGGTATAGGCATCTCCCTCGTTATAATTGGTGTATTTATCCGAGTCAATGGGGTTAAAAGTATTGGTCAGTCGCTGGTAGGTGTAATTGTAATTCACCTGCAGGCTGGCTGTGTTTTGAAAATCAATGTTGTACCCGATGAACGCAGCCTTGTCGGTAATGGTGCGATCGGGCGTGTTCGACATGCTCAGGTCGACAATCGGCCCCATGTTCACAATCACCTTGCTTTTGGGATAAAAAGTTAACCCACCAAAGCCAAAGGTGTTGAACACACCGGGGTAAACGCCAATGCTGGGCACAAAGCCGGCTTCGGCATTGAAATTTTTCTGTACAAAACTTTCGCCCAGGCCAAAGTTGTAATTGCGCTTGGTGTGTTGAAGAAAAAACAGACCCGACTGGTTCTGGCTCTTATTGAAATCATCGAACGAAAGGCCGTAGTAGGCACTGCCATACCATGTATTGTTGGCGCTGCGTGTTTCCAGGTCGAGGGCCGCCACGCGGTTGTAGTGGTTGAGCACATTGCGCACCTGCCCGCCAATGGTTTTCTCGCGCCATAGGTCGTCATTAAAATATTTCAACGAGTCGTGGGGCTCTACCCCCATCGATTGTTTGTTCACGAAAGATAACTGAATGCTGCTCTGCTTCCAGAAGTTGCGCTGCAAAGCCGCCACCGTAAAGTTCTGGTTCGGTAAACCAATCTTCAATTGCTCGCGCGTCTGCATGTTCAGCAAACTGATGCGCCAGTCTTTGGTGATGGAGCCACTGAGGCGGGCACCGTACAGAATAGGCACGCGCACAATGTTGTCGGCCGTGTCGCGGGCCAGGCCCAGCCTGCGCGAGAAGAACGGCCGTGAAAAAGGCGAACCAATGTTGCTGAACAGGTCGCTGTTCTCCAGGAAAAATTGTCTGCGCTCCGGAAACTGAAACTCGAAGCGGGTGAGGTTGATGACCTGGCGGTCCACCTCCACCTGCGAAAAGTCGGGGTTTACTGTAAGGTCTAGATTAAGCGAAGAGGTTACACCTATCTTCGCATCGAAGCCCACCTGAAAGTCATTGGTGCGCTCAACCGGTTTTTCTTCCAAATCGGAAGACATGCCTCCCGCGATGAAGGGAATAACCGAGATGTTGGTGGAGGGCTCGGGAGATGGATCCTCCCATATCAACTTACCCGAGTAAGCAAAAGAAGCGGGAATAAACTGAATGGGTGTGGCAATCCAACTGGAGGCATTGTTGCGCTTGCGGTCCCAACGCATGAAGGTAACATTCCACTCTTTCAACCCGCTCTTGTAACGAAAGCTTTTGAAGGGAATGGACAACTCGGCAATCCACCGGTCTTCGTATTTCACCACTTTCGAAAACCACTTGTTGTCCCACGTATCGTTAAAGCTGTCACCTTCGGCACCGCCACCAGAAATGGTACCTTCCGACTGCACGCCCAGCGGGGTAATGGTGAAGAAGAAGCCATTGATGCCATCGTTGTAAGGCCCCAGTATAATGTTTACATTATCATTATTATCGAACTCGATGTCTCTGCGCAGCGATTGCACAATGTTGGGCGTCTGGTCATCGTAGCAAACAAAAGCAACATAGAGGTTGTGTTTGTCAAAAGTCATGCGGGCTTCCGTCTGGAACGTGGCCAACGCAGTGTCAATGGGGTAGTTCAAAAAAAAATCTTTAGCCACACCGGCTTGCTGCCAGTCGACTTCATCCAACTTGCCATCTAACACAATGGGGCCCTTTGCCATACGAATGCCCAGCGAGGTGCCTGGTTTATTGCCCGATTGCGAGTATCCTGTTACGGCAACCAACCCGAAGAGCACAAGTGAACGCGCAAATTTCATAAAGCGGGCAAAAGTAGGTAAAGCAATGGAATCCTTTTACGTGGGTGCGCAATAGAAACTGTTAACGATTGGTTAAAGTCTGAGGTTACAAGTTTATTTCGAAAGAGGCACAAACAGGAGCAAGTGTTGGTGCAATTGTAACCTGGCTTGCAACAAATCTGCCCGAAAAAATCTATTTTTACACTTTAATGAACAGAACGTGTCGCTAACAGCTCTTACAGCCGTATCTCCGGTTGACGGAAGGTACGGTAAAACCACCCATCCCCTCGCTCCTTACTTTTCCGAATTCGGGCTCATCCACTACCGCGTGCGCATTGAGATCGAATATTTCATTGCCCTTACCTACACCTTGCCCGAACTCGCTCCGTTTCCAAAGGAAAAAGAAGCTGTTATCCGCAACATCTACATCGGATTCACGGAAGCAGATGCCAACGCCATCAAAGAAATTGAGAAGACCACCAACCACGATGTAAAAGCCGTGGAGTACTTTATCAAAAAGAAATTCGATGACTTGAACCTGGCCGCCTTTAAAGAGTTCATTCACTTCGGTCTCACCTCGCAGGACATCAACAACACCGCCATACCGCTTTCGCTGAAGGAGTTCTTGGTGCGCGATTTCTACGCCCTGTTCGACCAACTGATCCGGGAAATGACAAGCCTCTCGGTGCAGTGGAAAGACATCGCCATGCTGGCCCGTACCCACGGGCAGCCTGCCTCGCCTACCCGGCTGGGTAAAGAAATTTATGTTTTTGTGGAGCGGCTTCACCAGCAAATGAACTTACTGAAAGCCATTCCTTTTGCGGCCAAATTTGGTGGCGCCACGGGTAATCTCAACGCCCACCACATCGCCTACCCCGATATTAACTGGAGCCACTTCGCTACCGAGTTTGTAGGCAAACAGTTGGGCCTGGTGCGCAGCAATCCCACCACGCAGATAGAACACTACGACCACCTGGCCGCCCAGTTCGATGCGCTTAAACGCCTGAATACCATCCTCATCGACTTTAGTCGCGATGTGTGGCAGTATGTGGCTATGAACTACTTCAAACAGAAAATCAAGGCAGGCGAGATCGGTTCATCGGCTATGCCGCACAAAGTGAATCCCATCGACTTCGAAAATGCGGAAGGCAACCTGGGCATAGCCAATGCTTTGTTCGAACACCTTAGCGCCAAGTTACCCATTTCGCGCCTGCAGCGAGACCTCACCGACTCTACCGTGTTGCGCAACATAGGCGTGCCGTTGGCACACACCTGGCTCGCCATTCATTCGCTGTTGAAAGGCATCGGCAAGCTGGAACTGAACCGAGCAGCCATCGACCAAGACCTGGAAGACAATTGGGCGGTGGTGGCCGAAGCCATTCAGACTGTTTTGCGAAAAGAAGGATATCCCAACCCCTACGAGGCGCTGAAAGAATTAACGCGGAAGAACGAGAAAATCACCAAAATCTCCATCCACACCTTTATAGACACGTTGAATGTAAGTGGAACAATTAAGCAGAAGCTAAAAGAAATTACTCCCTTCAACTATACAGGAATTTAAAATAAAGTCCCCTTCAACATGTATTTGTTCAAACCACACGCTCCATCGGGCGGGTAAGGTTGCGCCACTATTGAATGCCCGTTGCCTTACCATTTAGTTTGACCCCTCGGCTTTGTTTGCCTGTATCCATTTTTTGTGCGCTTCGGGTGTATTGATGTTTAACAAGACCCTGGAGTCGGGAGCCTGCACACAATTCGCGTGGTACTTCACTAAAAACTCGCGCGGGCTTACTCCGCCATTCTGAAAAAAGGAGTGTAGCAACGGGCCGGCCTTCGCTTCCCACAAAGCCAGCAAGGGTTCTGGCAATTTTCCATCCGAATCAAAAAAACAGGTGGCTACAGTTTCAGGGTTTCTTTGTTGCAGTAAAAACCGGATCAATTCTTCATCCACCAGCGGCATGTCTACCGGCAACGTTAGCCACATGGCATCCGGGTTGTGGTGGAAGGCCGTGAGCAAACCATTCAGAGGACTCTCTACAGAAAAACGATCGGGCAGCGGATGGAGATGCGCGGGCACCTGCTGCTCTGCGCGACACGACAGGTACACGAGGCTACAAAATGGAGCCAACAGCCTGCATGCATATTCGCGCTGCGGCAGACCGTGGTAAATCAATTGGCCTTTGTCTTCGCCCATCCGTGTGCTCTTGCCACCGGCCAGCACCAATCCATAGCACACCTCAGTCATGCAGGGCGCCACCACAATGGGGGCACTTTTTTTCTTTCTTGTTGCGCTCGGTGTGCAAAAGCTCAAAAAAGCCTGACGACAGAATACCAGCAGGCAAAGCCAGCAGCCCCACTCCGGCTATGGCAAACAAGCCACCCAGAAATTTACCTAACGCAGTGATAGGCACCATATCGCCATAGCCCACCGTTGTAAGCGTGGCTATGCCCCACCACATGGTGGCGGGAATGCTGCTGAACTTATCGGGTTGTGCATCGTGTTCCGCATAAAACATCACAAACGAAATGATGACCAACACAAATAAAATAAAGAGAAAGCTCAGTACTAATTGCTCTCTGCGGTCGCTCAACACCCGCTTGAAAACACTGAGCGCATGCAGGTAGCGCGCTATTTTAAACAAGCGGAAGAGCGCCATTAAACGGAAAATGCGCAGAAACCGCAGATCGAAAGGGAGAAAGGTGAGGTAAAACGGAATGATAGATAATAAGTCTATAAGCCCAAGGGGCGACAGTATGAAGCGCAACCGCCCCTTTACCGGATCTTGAAAACCTGACTTCTCCACAATACAGTACACACGGGCCAGGTATTCCAAGGTAAAGAACCCGATCGAAAAAGCTTCAAACCAATAGAAGATGCTGCGGTATGCCGCCTCCATCCAACTGACGGAGGCCAGCACGATGGCCGCAATATTCAGAATGATCGTGATGATCAGCGTCACTTCAAAAAGGCGTTCGAGCCACCCTCCTCTTTCGGTTGGCTCCAATGTTAAATACAGACGCCTGCGCAAAGTCATCATAGTTCCGTTCTCTTAAAATCGTGCTTGCCACCGGTTTTCTCCACCAGCACCACTTCTTCAATCACAATCTGGTGCGACATGGCCTTGCACATATCGTACACGGTAAGCGCTGCAACGGTGGCCGAAGTGAGGGCTTCCATCTCTACACCCGTTTTGCCGGTGAGCACGGCCAAACTATCAATCACCACCTTGTCTTCCTGTAATGACAAATGCACCTGGCAGTCGTCTAAGCCAAGAGGGTGACATAAGGGAATCAGATCGGCCGTCTTTTTGGCAGCCATCACACCGGCCAATGAAGCCGTATGAAACACTGCGCCTTTGGCCGTGTTGTGTTGATGTGCCCGTAAATGGTTCGCTATCTGCTCGCCCACGCGCACCGTAGCCCGTGCACGGGCCGTTCTGCGGGTGGCCGCTTTTGCGGAAACGTCTACCATAGCGGGGCGGCCCTCGGGATCGATGTGGCTCAGGTATTTTTCCATATCTGGCTTGCTGAAGTCATGCAGACACGATGGTCGCAGAGTGGGTGAGAATTCATTACATTTAACCTTGATTCAAAGTTACTGCTTTCATGATTAGTGTAACCCAAGCTGCTCAAATTATTCAGGCACACCAACCTGTTTTTAAAAAAGAGAAAAAAAATCTGGCCGATGCAGCGGGCTGCGTGCTGGCAGAGGAGGTACTTGCCGACCGCGACCTGCCACCCTTCCACCGCGTGGCGATGGATGGCATCGCCATCCGACATGAATCGCTGCGCCAAGGAAACCGGAAGTTTTCGATTGCGGGCGTGCAGGCTGCAGGCATACCACCCGCCTCTCTGGACGACCCGCTCCACGCCATAGAAGTAATGACGGGGGCCGTTCTTCCACCCGGTGCCGACACTGTGATACGGTATGAGGATGTGCACCTTGAAAATGGCGTGGCCACCGTACAACCAACGGACGCTGAAATAGGACAACATATTCACCAGCAGGGCCGGGATGCCCGTCAGGGTCAACGACTGCTAAACCCTGGCATAGTGCTTTCGGCTGCAGAAATTGCACTGCTGGCCTCCGTGGGGTTGCACGAGGTAGAAGTCATTAGTTATCCGCGTACAGCTATCGTCAGCACAGGCGATGAGTTGGTAGCCATTGAAGCCCATCCGTTGCCCTGGCAAATCCGCAGATCGAACAGTTATGCTCTGCAGGCGGCCCTGAAGCAACTGCACCTCGAGGCCACACTGTTCCACTTGCCCGATCACGAAGCAGCCATGGAAGAACGGTTGCAAAATATTTTAGAGTCGTATGAACTGGTGCTTTTGTCGGGGGGCGTTTCGAAGGGCAAATTCGACCACGTGCCCCAGGTTCTGAAGAAACTGGGTATCGAAAAGAGATTCGACCAGGTGAGTCAGCGACCAGGCAAGCCGTTCTGGTTCGGCACCAGCCCCCGCCACACAGTGTTCGCTTTACCCGGCAACCCGGTGTCTACCTACCTGTGTTTCTTTCGCTATGTAAAACCCTGGCTGCTGCAGTGTGCTGGTATGGACGTAAAGCCCATACAAGCTAAGCTTGCAACCGACTTTACCTTTGCAGTTCCGCTCACCTATTTTCTGCAGGTGCGGGTGCAAAATGAAAACGGTGTGCTGATGGCATACCCCGATGCCGGAGGCGGTTCCGGTGATTTCGCCAACCTGAAGAACGTGGATGGCTTTTTAGAACTATCGGCCGAGCGCACAGACTTCAAGAAAGGCGAACCCCTTCCCTACTGGCCGTTTCGCACATGAATAGCCTGCCCCAAATAACAGGGGCGCTGGTGGTAGCCCTCGGGTCACTGATCGCGCTCGGACGTTGGTGGAAGGTACCTGCTTTTTTTGGTTTGCTGGCAGCGGCCGGGTGCTTTGGCTGGCTTACCGGCCAGCACACCCTTGCCATTCTCGATGCGGCACACCGTGGATTTGGCGCCATGCTGCAACAGATCGGCCTGCTGGTAGCCATGGGTTGCTGCCTGGGGGTGATGCTAGAAAAAACACGCGCCATGGAAACGATCAGCCACCAGTTGCTGGGTTGGTTCGGTACCCGTTACACCGTGCTGGCCATGACTGTGATGGGTGCCGTGGTAGGCATACCCGTATTCTGCGACTCCGGATTCATCATCCTCTCGCGCCTCATCCCTTCCATCGCATCGCAGGCCACCGTGGCCCCCGCGCAGCTCACGCTGGCCCTGGCCTCGGGACTGTATACTTCGCACACACTCATTCCGCCCACCCCCGGTCCGCTTGCCTCTGCTGCCGCCCTTGGTCTAACCAGTCAACTGGGTGTGGTGGTGGCGGTGGCTGCACTCGCCTCGGTTCCTACTATCGCGGTGGCCTATGCCGGTGCCCGATGGCTGGGAAAGGATGTCGAGTTCATGCACGCGCCCAATGTATCAAAGTCCACCGTGGCGCTTCCCTCTGGCCTGGCGTGGGTGCCGTTGCTTACCCCGATTTTATTAATCGGTGCAGGCACGCTGGCTCCATGGCCGGCTGCCAAAATAGGCGGGCATCCGGTGGTAGCTTTGCTGGCCGGGTGGCTGCTCAGCTTCCTCTTGTTACCCCCTTCTGAGAAAAGCCATTGGCCCTCTTGGCATGCAGAGGCACTGAAAGACGCGGGCGTTATTTTGCTCGTTACGGGTGCAGGTGGCGCCTTTGGCATGGTGATTAAGAACAGCGGCATTGACGGGGCGTTGGCAGCGTTCATTTCGGAGCATCCCACCCATGGGGCCTGGTTTCTGGTTGTTGCCTTCGCGATTGCCGCGGTGATGAAAACGGCCCAGGGGTCTACCACGTCTGCCATTGTTATTTCCAGCGCCCTGCTCGCGCCACTGGCGGGAACTGCCGGCATTGGCGCCCCTGCGCAGCTGGCAGCGCTGGTGGTTGCCATCGGTGGCGGCAGTATGGTGGTATCGCATGCCAACGATTCGTACTTTTGGGTGGTGAGTCAATTCGGAGGTATTCATCCGAACGCGGCAGCCCGTAGTTTCACGGTGATGACACTGCTACTGGGCCTCACCACCTTGTTTTCATCTATTGTCTTATTTCTCATCGTTTGAAAATCCTCATCGCACCCGACAAATTCAAAGGCACCCTTACGGCAGCGCAGGTATGCCGTGCGGTGGCGGAAGGACTTGCCGAACAGGGACATGAGGAGATTGAAACGCTGCCATTGGCCGATGGTGGCGAAGGCACTTTCGAATTATTAATGAAGGCATACCAAGGTATTGAGATTAATGTAACCGTGCGCGATCCGCTACTGCGCCCCTTACAAACTACCTACGGACTTTCGCAAGATGGTACCACTGCTTTCATGGAGATGGCTTCTGCCAGTGGCCTGGCGTTGTTAACCCATCCGGAGCGAAACCCGATGCGCACCTCCTCGGCCGGCACGGGCGACCTGATTGCAGACGCGCTCGACAGAGGTGCGCAACACATTGTTTTGGGTATTGGTGGCAGCGCTACCAACGATGCAGGAACGGGGATGGCCGCTGCGTTAGGCATTCGTTACCTCGATGAACACGGTGAGCGCGTGGTACCCACCGGTGGCAACCTGGTGAAAATAGCTTCCATTGATACGTCTGGCAAACATCCGCGCCTGGCCGAAGCACAGATCACGGTGCTCTGCGATGTTAACAATCCACTAACTGGCCCGACAGGTGCCGCTTTTATCTATGGCCCGCAAAAGGGGGCCACTCCTGAACAGGTGCTTGCGTTGAATGAGGGCCTGGTACACTACCAACTCTTAGCCTACAGGTTATTCGGAGTTGATATCGATTTTCCGGGTGCAGGCGCTGCCGGTGGGTTGGGCGCCTCGCTAAAGCTTTTCTCCAGGGCCCGGTTCAGGCCGGGTGTTGAATACCTGGGCGAACTCCTTCAGTTGGAGGCTCACATTAAAAGCTGCGATTGGGTGATTACGGGCGAGGGTAGAATAGACGAGCAGACTTTTTCCGGCAAAGTGGTATCTCACGTGGTGGCGTTGGCCCAACTACATCACAAAAAAATTGCCGTGGTCTGCGGGCAGTGCTGGCTATCGGAAGTGGAGTTGCAAAACAACGGAGTGCATCGTTGGCTGACGCTGGCAGCGAACGATGAAGAGCTAACACTCGCTATGAGTGCACCCTATAATCTACTAAAGGCCAAAGCGGGAAAACTGGTATTGAAATAAGCAGATCAATCCACAATAACACCCAGCGAATGGAACGATCTGCCATGAATAATTTTGTTCAGATCTTTCTGGGTTTTCATAATGTCATCCAGCGAAAGCTTTAGCTCCGTGTGGTAGATTTTATAAATGAACATCCACTCTTCCTTATCCATAAAACCATCGGAGTTGGCCACCACGCACAGCCAGGCAATACAACGTACCTGTTGCTTGCTGTCTAACTTGCGCAGGCTCGCAATGCTGTCTTTTAAAATGTTAGGATTGTCTTTTGCTTTCAGCAAATCGATGTGCTTCTGCAGCGCAACTTCATCCATGCCCTCTGCTGCCATCATCTTTTTCCCCAACACCACTTCGCGGTCGTTTACCTTACCATCGGCATAGATGAGCAGGTAATACAAATTGGCGAGCACAGACTTCAGATTCATAGTGGCAGTGTAAGCTCTCGGTAAGGGCCAAAAAAGTGCCGTTGATAAAAATACGCAATATTAGCGAAATATGAGGTTTTTTTGCCGGAATAGCATCCCACAATGGGAAAATTTTACAAAGTATTGAGATTGCCCTGATGTAAGAAATGCCCCGGAATGAAACAAATCAGGGGCGGGTTTGCACTTCATCCCGTGGTTCAGGAACCAATTTGGAACCCCCACCCCCGCGGGTTAATTTTGCACCCTTATTTAAAGATACTTGCATGTTCGAAAATTTAAGTCTGAAGCTGGACAAGGCCTTTCAGACCCTGAAAGGCCAGGGACGCATTACCGAAATTAACATAGCGGGCACCGTCAAAGAAATCCGCAAAGCACTGATTGATGCAGACGTTAACTATAAGGTAGCCAAAGAAGTATCAGACGAAATCAAAGAAAAGGCGCTGGGCCAAAACGTGCTCACGGCCATCTCGCCCGGGCAGTTGTTGGTAAAAATCACCAACGATGAGCTGACCCGGTTGATGGGAGGCGAAAGCGAAGACATCCAAATTGAGGGAAACCCCGCGGTTATTCTGATAGCAGGTTTGCAGGGATCGGGTAAAACCACCTTCTCGGGAAAACTGGCCAGCTACCTGAAACGCCAGGGCCGCCAGGTGATGCTGGCCGCGTGCGACATCTACCGCCCTGCCGCCATCGACCAGTTGAAAGTGCTGGGGCAGCAGATCGAAGTGGAAGTGTATGCCGAACCTGAAAATAAAGATGCCGTAAAAATTGCCAAAGCGGCCATTGCCCACGCCAAGACCATGAATGCGCGCGTGGTGATTGTGGATACAGCCGGCCGTTTAGCGGTGGATGAGGAGATGATGGATGAGATTGCGCGGCTGAAAGAAGCACTCAACCCATCGGAAACCCTGTTTGTGGTAGACGCCATGACCGGGCAAGATGCAGTGAATACGGCCAAAGCCTTCAACGACCGCCTCAACTTCAATGGTGTAGTACTTACCAAGATGGATGGCGACACGCGTGGTGGTGCGGCTCTTTCCATTCGCAGGGTAGTAGAAAAGCCGATCAAGTTTATCAGCGCAGGCGAAAAGATGGATGCCATCGAACGCTTCTACCCCGACCGTATGGCCAGCCGCATTTTGGGCATGGGCGATGTGGTAACCCTGGTGGAAAAAGCACAACAGACCTTCGATGCCGAAGAAGCTGCGCGTCTCAATAAGAAGATCCGCAAAAACCAGTTCGACTTCAACGACTTCCTGTTGCAACTGGAGCAGATCAAGAAAATGGGTAACATGAAAGACCTGCTGGGCATGATACCCGGCATGGGCAAAGCGCTGAAGGGCGTAGATATTGACGATAACTCTTTTAAACCCGTAGAGGCCATCATCCGCTCGATGACCATTAAGGAACGCGAAAATCCGGACATTATTAACCCCAGCCGTAAAAACCGCATTGCCAAAGGAAGCGGCACATCGGTGCAGCAGGTAAACCAATTGCTGAAGCAATTTGAAGACATGCGCAAAATGATGAAGACCATGAATAAGATGGGTGGCGGCAAACGCGCCTTGTCGGCCATCAATCCTTTCGGCAGGTAGCCTACCGCGGCTGGAAGTAATTTGAGGAATAAGGCCGTGGCGGATGAAATAACTTTGTTAAAAATCCGTTAACAGCATTGGTAGAGAGGTTTATTACGGATAGTTTTGAATGCCCCGAATTGAAAAACAGTTTGGGGCATTTTTCTGTTGAATCGATTAACTTTAACCCAAATAGTTTTATGAAAACAAAATTAGCTTCGTTGTTTTTGCTCGTATTCGCCACTGCCTTTGGTGTAATGGCACAGGAAAAACCGTCTAGTCCTCCCGCGAAAGCAGAAGGCACGATTGATGGTGTGAAGGTAACAGTAGACTATCACCAGCCTTCGGCCCGGGGTCGCAAGATCATGGGTGGATTAGTGCCCTTCGGTGAAGTTTGGAGAACGGGTGCCAATGCAACCACCTCTATCGAGTTCAGCGCGCCCGTAAAAATTGAAGGCAAAGAACTTGCTGCCGGCAAATATGGCCTGTTTACCATCCCTGGTGAAAACGAGTGGGTGATCATCTTCAATAAGACGATCAAGTGGGGAGCCTACACATATAAGCAAGATGAAGACGTGCTTCGTGTAAGTGTGAAGCCTGGAAAGACCAGCGGCTTCGTAGAAACGTTTAGCATCGCTGTTGAAAAAAATAGTGTGGTATTGAAGTGGGAGAATACCCAGGTGGCATTTAAAGTATCCAAGTGATCGGTGCAATTCTGGTTTAAAAGCCCTGTTCTTGCAGGGCTTTTTTATTTTACGCAAATCAATTAGTTTGTGAAATGCAAATTCTGGGGCGCTCCGACCGTGTGGACTTACCCTCGCTGGGGTTGTACAACATTCACGCTAAAATAGATACAGGTGCCTACACGTGCTGTCTGCATTGCTCTACGGCCGAAGTGGTAAATGGCCAACTGGAATTCGTCTTGCTCGATGAGGAGCACCCGGAGTTTACCGGGATGAAATTTGTGTTTAAGAAATTCAACCAGCGTGAAATAAAAAATTCTTTTGGCGAAGCGGAGATGCGTTACGTAATCAAAACGCGCATCAAGATTTACGATCGCGTAATCCGCGCGGAATTTTCTTTAAGCAACCGCGGCAGCTTGAAATTCCCCATCCTGTTGGGCCGTAAAATATTGCGCCACCGCTTCCTGATCGATGTAACCAAAAAAGACCTATATTTCCAACATAAGCTAAACGCAGGCCTGGCCCAGGGGCAAACAACTCGTCCACAGTCCTAAAATATCAATTATGAACATAGCGATTCTATCGCGCGATGCCCGCCTGTACTCTACCGCCCGCCTGAAAGAGGCAGGCGAAAAGCGGGGCCACAAGGTGGAAATCATCGACCACATGAAGTGTGTGCTGCTCATCGAAAAGAAAAACCCGATGGTGTGGTACAATGGCCGCAAGATGGATTATTTCGATGCGGTGATCCCTCGCATCGGGGCTTCCGTAACGTTTTATGGAGCAGCCGTGGTACGCCAGTTCGAGATGATGAAAGTGTTTACTGCCGTAGAGTCGCAGGCGTTGATCCGCTCGCGCGACAAGCTGCGCAGCTTGCAGATACTTTCGCGGGCCGGGTTAGATCTGCCCAAAACCATTTTCATGGATTACTCCCGCGATACAGAGGGTGTAATAGAAGCTGTAGGTGGTGCACCCGTGGTGATCAAACTTTTGGAAGGAACGCAAGGCCTGGGCGTTGTGCTGGCCGAAAACAAAAAAGCGGCACAATCTGTAATAGAAGCTTTTCATGGCTTGCACGCCCGCATCATTGTGCAAGAGTTCATCAAAGAGGCCAAAGGCTCCGACATACGCGCCTTTGTGGTAGATGGCGAAGTAGTGGGCGCTATGCGCAGGCAAGCCCGCGATGGCGAGTTTCGCTCTAACCTGCACCGCGGTGGCTATGCAGAAGTATATAAGTTAAACCGCCAGGAAAAACATGCCGCCATTACCGCTGCCAAAAAAATGGGCCTCGGTGTGGCCGGTGTGGATATGCTGCCCTCCAAGCGGGGTCCGCTCATTATTGAAGTAAACTCTTCGCCCGGCCTCGAAGGCATTGAAGGTGCCACCAAGGTAGACATCGGTGGAAAGATTATTCAATACTTAGAGAAGAATGCCGCCAAAAAGAAGATTCAGAAAGACAAGGTGAATGCGTAGACTCAGTAGTGCCCTCTGCACTTCAGTATTAAGATTTGCGTATCCGATACCTTGTAAATCAGGCGATGTTCGTGGTTAATCCTCCTACTCCATGCTCCACTCCAATTACCCCTCAGCGGTTCGGGTTTACCAAGACCATGAAAGGGATCGCGGTCAATATCGCGAATCAGCAAACGAATTTTCTCAACCATCCCATCGTCCTCCGCAAACCAATCATTAAATTCTTTGAAAGACAGTGGCGTAAAGCTGATTTGCCTCATGCCTACTTCTTTTTGGCCGGATGATAGTTCACAAACTCTTCCATGGTAAAGGAAATAAGCTTGTTTCCATCCTTTGCCTCTTCTTCCGATCGTCTTAAATCTTCGGTAAAGGATGGATCGAACTCGCGAACGGAAATAGTAATATCTACATCCTTGTTGCCAATGAACTCCTTGATTTTTGCGAGAAGTTTTTCATTCAATTCCGAGGGTCGCACGCGTATTGTCGTCTCCATACTAACAAATTTAGGATATTCCGGACATAAATAAATCAGCAAATCACGTTACCTTACCTTGCAGTATGAAGCTGCAAAAGATAGCCCATCACGAACTGCGGCCGGGCGAGTTCAAAGAAATCAAAATCAACATTGCGCGGCTCCCCTCGCACACGCAAATTGATACACCCATCTACGTATACCGGGCTCCGGAAGATGGCCCCACGCTGGCGCTAATGGCCGGCATGCATGGTGATGAAATCAACGGAATGGAGATTGTGCGCAGAATACTGGATGTGGGGCACCACAAAGTGAAACGCGGCACTGTGCTCTGCATGCCCATTGTAAACATCTATGGGTTTTTGAACTATTCACGCGAAGTACCGGACGGAAAAGACATCAACCGCTCCTTCCCCGGCAGCAAAGGCGGGTCGTTGGCATCGCGGGTGGCCTGGCACGTTACACACGAAATCATTCCGGCCATCGACTACGGCATCGATTTCCACACCGGTGGCGCCATGCGCACCAATTACCCGCAGGTACGCTGCGTGCTGCAAGATGAAAAAAATGCCGAACTCGCAGCCGCTTTCCACGCACCCTTCACACTCGATGCGCCCTTTCGGCCCCACTCCCTGCGGCAAACGGCCGCTCGCCATGGCAAAAACATCATTGTCTACGAGGGCGGTGAGTCCATCCGCTTCGACCAACACGCCATCGAAGAAGGCATCAACGGTACGCTTAGGTTGATGAAACACCTGCACATGATCGACTGGGCACCAGCGCCCAAAGAAGAAAATCGCATCGTCTGGAGTTCATCGTGGGTGCGGGCAAAAACAGCCGGCCTGTTCCAGGCAAATATTCACAGCGGGCAACTGGTTCACAAAAATGAAATTGTAGGTACCATTACCGATCCGTTTGGCGAATTCAAAGAAACCATCAAAGCCCCGGCCATGGGTTATGTGGTGGGCTTGAACAACAACCCCGTAGTGAACGCGGGCGATGCTTTGATGCACCTCGGTTTCGACAATGTGTGCAAGCTGAATGCCAGTGGCGAAGATTAAAATTTATTAAATTTGATGTATGAACATCGATTTCGTTTATCCAGACTCTGTGGAGCAGACTGATGAGTGGCTGTACGAATTGTGCACCTCCAACAAGCAGTTGAGAATTGAACGCGATGAATTAGGCCAAATCATAGTCATGTCACCTACCGGAGGAACTTCCAGTAACCAGCTTTTTAAAGTTTTAATCTATTTCATGGAGTGGGCTGCTGCCCACGAGCATGAAGGCCTCGGCTTCGAATCATCAGCAGGCTTTCTCTTGCCTAATGGTGCCATGAGGGCTCCGGATGCTGCGTGGGTATCGAAAGAACGTTGGGACAAACTCACAGACAAACAAAAAGAGAAATTCCCGCCCCTTGTTCCCGATTTTGTCATTGAAGTACGATCGCATTCGGATTCACTAAAGGCGCTTAAACAGAAAATGACCGAATGGATCAGTAATGGGTGCCAGTTGGCCTGGCTCATCGATCCATTGGAAAAAAAGGCCTACACCTACGATATGCACGGGCATACCGAAGAGATAACCTCATTCGATAGCGACCTTGTTGCAACCACCGTGGTGCCGGGCCTTACCATTCCGCTTAAAAAGTTGAAAGTTTAAAAATCAGGGCAGGGAATCACCAGCTTATCCTTGGGTGGCTTGCGTGGATTGCGGATGGGCCACGAGTAAACCAAACTGAACTCATGCGACCCGCCACTGCCGGGCCCCAGTTGCGAAATGGTATAGTCGTAGCTGTAGCCAATATTCAGTACGTCTTTCTGCCCCTTCAGCGTGAGCCCCAGCAACAACACAATCGATTCGTTGTTGCCAAAACCATTCACCGGCTTGAAGGGAACACCGCGGTACCAGGTTCCCAAAATCAACGGTTCGAACGTAAAGTACATGCCCACATCCAACTGATCGAACGGCCCCTGGTGACGGTACTGCACGGCAGGCGCCACACTGCGCTCGCTCTTGCGGGCGTACACGCCATCGCCAATTACGCCCGGCTTGAAGAAAAATTTCCAACCTGCATGTGCCGAGTATTTAATCGGCAGGTTAGCCTCTTCGCCAATCAGCGACTGGTTGGGCTGGGTAAGGTGATGGGCCGCAAAGCCAAGCCACGCGTTGGGTGTGTACAACAATCCACCCATGGCAATGTCGGGAAAGAACCTGCTCTGGCCGGTGTTGATTTGTTCACCTGTTGGAAACGTGAGGTCGCCTGTGCTGGGATCGAACTGATCGCCAAACGTTAACCGCCCGAAATTGATCGACCGGTTGTAAATAGCAGCCTGAAAGCCTGGGCGAAAGCCAAGACCCTTGGTAATTTCGAGTTGGTAAGCATACTGAACAGCGAGGCTGATGGATTGCAGCCCCACCAGGTTCACATAGTCGCGGGTGAGCAATGCGCCCACACCGCTGTTTTTATCTTCAATGTAAAAATCGGCAAAAGCAGACACGGTGGTGAAGTTGGCATCAATAGCCGGCCACTGGTTGCGGTAGTTCATGCCCACGCGCCCCTGCTGGGTAGAACCTGCAAAAGCGGGATTCAGGTACAATGGGGCGGCATAAAATTGAGAGAACTGAGGGTCTTGTGCGCTTACCGTGGAGGGGGCCCACAGTATTACTGCCAGCAGTACAAGTACGGATGTTCTACTTAACCAGATATACAACAAAGAGGGGTATTTCACACAGTCCATCCCGGCAAGTTAAGCGATAAGTTCATCTCACAAAAATGACTAACAACGGCAAAAGATACACAATATCGGAATTAAAAAATCATTGGCCGTTTAGATGCCAAGTACGGCCGAAGGTCTAACGATATTTTGCCTCAAATTGTATACTTTAGTGGACTTTGGGCGTTTTATTTTTCGACAAAACAGAGAAGTGGACAGACGAATGAGAAGGATTGGAACAAGAACAGTTGTAGGAACAGTTTGGATGGTTGGCCTGATGGCATGCCTGGCCTTGCCGGGACGAACACAAACCCTGGAACAACACAACTGGTTGTATGGCAACTCTGCCAACGGCATCCGGTTTAACCGTGTGGATCGAACGGCATCACTCATCACCAACAAAGCCGTTCCCTTCGGCAGCGGTGGCAGTGCGGTGGCTACCGATCCGGCAAACGGTAACTTGCTGTTTTACACCGATGGCACCCGGGTTTACGACCGAAACCACCTGCCCATGCCCAACGGGGGCGGCCTGAATGGATTTGCGTCCGCCAATCAACCCGTGGCCATTTGCCCCGTGCCGGGACAGGTAGGCAAATACTTTGTTTTTACCAATAGCGCTGATTTTGTGAATGGCGTGGACGGGACCATCTCTTACACGATTGTTGACATGGGCTTATTTGGCAACGCAGCCTTCCCGGCTCCTGCTGCAGGCGATGTAGAGTCAAAAAATACCGCCATTCCCGGCCTCACCCAACGGGCGGAAGGCATGGTGGTGGTGCCGCACGACAACCAAATTGACTTCTGGCTGATTACGCAGCAGGTGAATACACAAACATTTGCTGCCACGCTCATCAATGCGGCCGCCTACACCGGCACATTCAACACCATTACATCGGGTGCCGCGCCCCTGCCCACGGCCGCAGCCCACCTGGGTTACCACCCGGCCACACAAAAAATAGCGGTGGCCCCACAAGATGCGGACACCGATGCCATCATCCTAAACTTCAACAATGCCTCGGGGGTGCTTACTTTCGACCGCACCATCCTGAACTCCGCCACACCCGCAGCCAACAACCAATCGGTTTACGATATCGAGTGGAGCAATAACGGCAGGTATTTGTATTTATCGCGCCATGGCGATGCAGGCGTTACCGCCATGGTTTTGCAATACGACTACCTGAATGCGGCTGTTACTTTGGCTCCGGTGATACCGACCGCTATCCACCGCAGTTTTGGTTTGCAGATGGCACCCGACAGCACCATTTACCACCTGTACCAGGCTGCATCGGGCGGCCCTTTCCTGTTGGGAAGAATAGCCCGCCCCGATAGCGTTGCCGCGCTGGTGCAGTATGAACCCGTTCCGCTGGGCTCTGCGAATTGGGTGGGCACGCAATTTCCGCAATTTGCTCCCAAAGACTCCATACAGCTAACGGTGGACTTTACGTTTGCAGGTACGTGCCAGAACGCCCCCACCACCTTCTTTGCCACGGTTAAGCCTGGCGCAGACAGTTTGGTTTGGGATTTTGGCGACAGCAGTTTTGGCGCAGGGCCCAGCCCCGTACATACGTATGCCACGGCCGGCACTTTTAACGTAAACCTCACGGCTTTCTATCGCGGACAGAGTCAGAGCACCTCGCAGCCGGTTACGATCAATGCGTTTGCCCTGCAGATACAAATGACGCAGGATACCACGGCATGCCGCAGTGAGTTCCCTCCTCCCCGCGGCTCTTCCTCTCCCAGCCAGTTTCAGGTTACGGCCAACATATCGGGTGGCACCGCCACTTCCATTGTGTGGTCGAACGGAGACCTGGGGCCGGTGCTTACACCTGACTCGGCCGGTTATTATTATGTGGTGGTAACCGATGCAACGGGCTGCTCGGCCTATGCGGGCGTGAACGTGCGCGAGTATGGTTTACAAGACCAGATATTTAACAAATGGTATTTCGGCAACCGGGCGGGCATTGATTTCAACACACAACCACCCACCGCCCTGAACGAAAGTGTGATGGATGCCCCGGAAGGTTGCTCGATTGTGTGCGACCGGAATGGCGAAACGATTTTTTATACCGATGGCAACGCTGTCTTCGACCGCGACCATAACCTGATTGCCAGCAACATTGGGGGCAACCCTGCCTCCACCCAGTCGGCTTTGATTGTGCCCGTACCGGGCGATGAAACGCTCTACTACATCTTCACCACCCAGGCCATCAACGGTACCGACTCCTTGATTCTGAAATACTCGCTGTTCGATCTGAAGTTGAACAACGGGTTGGGTGCGGTTACACAGCAAAACATCGGCTTATTCGCCAAAAGTACCGAACGGATTACAGCAAACGGGCAGTTCCTCATCGCACACGAATACGGCAACAATACGTTCCGCGCCTACCGCATCACACCCGATGGCATCGGCAACCCCGTATTCTCCAGCATCGGTTCCGACCACGATCAGGCCATTCAACAAAACGGTGAGGGTTACATGAAATTGGGCCCCCGCAATAACCTGGCGGTGCCCATCTCTAACCCAGGCATCAGCAACCGGGTGGAGCTGTTTACGCTCGATACAGCAGGGCGCGTATCCAACCTGCGCAACATTGACCTGAATGAGCCCAACGGGCAGATCTATGGTGTGGAATTCTCACCAGCAGGCAATAAGCTGTTTGCCACGGTGAAGGTAAGCAGTGGCTCCTCGCACCTGTTCGAGTATTTCCTCGACTCGTTGAACCGCCCCTTCTTCAAGCAGAAATTATCGCCTGCGGCCGAACTAGGCGCGGTGCAGGTGGCACCCAACGGACAAATCTATGTAGCAGTGAACGATGCCGCCAACAGTGGCTCACTGGGAACCATTCAGGCCAACGAAGACACCACACAACTCTCGGTGTTTACACTCAATGGGTTCCAGTTGGCTTCGGGCACCAACAGCAGACTCGGTTTGCCTAACTTTATTCAGATCAACTCCAACGCCTTGGGAGGTCCCTCCATTACCGTGGACGGTGTCTGCCTCGGAGACAGCACACGGTTCTCAGGTTCTTCGCGCGACCAGATAGACGAATTTAACTGGAGTGTGTTTCAGGGTTCTACCTTGATTACACAGTCAACCGATGCCACCTTCAACTTCCTCTTTGCTGCGCCCGGCAATTACTCGGTAACGTTGCGCCTGCACAATCGCTGTGCGCCAGATACCACGCTGCGCGAAAACTTCACCATATTTAACAGACCCAATGCACCCAGTGGTGCCGCTGTGCTTTGCACAGGCCCGGCCACCCTCGATGCCAACCCAACCAACCAACCGGGACTCACCTATTTCTGGTCAACGGAAGAAACCACGGAGACCATTGTGGTAAACGAGCAGGCGCTGATTACCGTAACCGTAACCGATGCCAACGGATGCTTTGATGACGGGCAGTTTCTGGTTGCTGAAAACCGACCCCTGGTTGATCTAGGGCCTGACATTACAGTGTGTGAAGACAATAACACGCCTGCCCTGAACGCACAAAACCCGGGCGCCACCTATGCGTGGACCATCAACGGCACCGCAGCGGGCAATTCGCAGGCACTGGCAGTCGATACAAACACCCCCGGTGTATTTACCTATGCCGTTCGCGTAACCGATCCCATCACCACTTGCTTTGTGGATGACAGCAAAACGTATACAGTCAATGTATCGCCCAATTTTACGTTTACAGGTACAGACCCTACCTCTTGCGGTACACCAACCGGCTCCGTTGAACTACAACTGAATGCTTCAACACCAGCCGGTGGGCCGCTGTACCAATATTTTATTTCAGGCGCAGGCACTTCTCAATCCGACATAGACCAAGCTGCACCCACTACCATCACGGTGCCTAACCTGGTGGCTGGAACGTATTCAGTAATTGTGAGCGACCAGATCTCCGGCTGCACGCTGTCACAATCCATCGGCATCAATGATATTAACCTCACCATCACGCCTGCTATTTCAGGAATCAATTGCGACCCGGTTGACTACTCCATTGCGGTAGTAGGTGGAGCGAGCCCCTACCGCTTTACCATTACCAACAGCGGCACTGGTCTGGTGGCAGACACAAGTCCCGCTGCGGTGGCAAGTCCATATGTTACTCAGAATGGGCTAACGGCCGGGACTTATGTAATTGAAGTAGTAGATGTAAATGGTTGTTTAGACACGGAGCCTTTAACAGTAACGCCAGATGCACCCGTGCCAGTAACACTTACACCCAACCTCTGCGACCTAGAAATCGTTGCCACGGGTGCTTCCACCTATAGTTGGAGCAGCACCCCTGCGAACGCCATTACTGGTGCCACCAATCAGGCAACAGTACGGTTAACGGCAGGTGTTGGACAAGCAACCTTCACGGTTACAGCGACCGCACCCGGCTCCTGCCCCGCTACCCAAACCATCGATTTGAATGTGGGCAACCTCACCACGCCTGCCTTAACACAGTCGAATGAATGTGCCAGTTCTGTACTAGTGTCGGCTGCACCGGCAGGCAGTTTTACCTACCGCTGGTTCGTAAATGGAGCGGCCACACCCGACCTGACGTTGGCGGGCAGCCAGCAGTTGGTAGACATCACACAGAGCGGTATTCGGTATGAGGTCGCCATCTTCGATCCGCAGTCGGGTTGCACCACCAGCCGATCGAATCAACTGCAGGTTTCTGTTATCGGCCCGGTAGATGCATCGCTTACCTCTACCCCGCCCTGCCAGGATGAGCAACCTTTTACGCTGACCGCAGCCACCACCGCCACTGGAGTAAATTATGCGTGGACGTTGAATGGAACCACCTTGGCAGGTGTAAACACGGCCACCACCGATCAAACGGCCGAGGGCACCTACCGCGTTACCATCAGCAAAGCATCGTGCAACGCTTCTGCTTCATTGCTGATTACACGCCAACCGTTGCCGGTAGGCTCGCTGCCCAACCGGGTGGTGATCTGCAACGACCCCGACAATGTGGATCCCGATACCCGAAGTGTGGATCTGGATCCGGGCACCTTTACCAGCTATGCCTGGTTTAAAAACGAACTGACACTCAACTACACCCAACAGGTGCTGACAGCCGACAGCGAAGGGTTGTATGAAGTGGAACTGACCAACGAATTTGCCTGCGTAGCCACCGATGAAACCGAAGTGCTGAACGAATGCCTGCCGAAGATCAACGCACCCAACGCCTTCCGGCCCACCAGCGCGCAGGAAGCCAACAAGAACTTCCGGGTGTTCACCTTCTTTATTACCGATGAAAACTTCAATGTGTTTATTTACAACCGCTGGGGAGAGTTGGTGTTTACCGCGGCCAATCGCGATTTTACCTGGAATGGCGGCTACAACAATAACCCGGCACAGCCACTTCCTCCGGGCACGTATTCGTATGTGATACAATATGTAAGTGCCTTCCGCCCCGATAAAGGCGTGCAGGAAAAACGAGGGGGTGTGGCGCTGTTGCGGTAGAAAGTTAGTAGATGGTTATTCGTTGGTGGCTGCTGGAAGCACCCTTCCGCACCGCGGGTACTTGCGCTACCTCACGCTTGACCGCAACAAGTGAGCGCCAGACCTGCACAACATCGCACTTGACCTCCACAAGTGGCTCGATAACCTTCCCGCCTGATTCGGAAATATAGATTTGGAGATAACGATAAGCTTTATTTTATCAGCTTTTTAATATCTGACTAGCCCGTTGGATAATATTGCCTATACACTTAAATTCGATCAGCATAATAAGCCATATTGAAAGCTCCCCTATATACAATCGTTGGTAGCAATAGGGCCTGGACAAATTTGTGTTCCAAAAAACGGGACGACAATTTTCTAACAAAGTTTTCCCACGTGGAAAAGTGAACGGATTCGCAGACAACTTGGACTATGAAAAAATTAAAATGTAAAACAGAATTAAAATAATACAGCCGACCCTTCGCATTTTTAAAAAGATTGTCCTCTAAATTGCCCCACGCATTTGGCACATGCCATAGCCGCACAAACCCAGCGTGACGCCAAAGCTATGGCAAGAGCCAAACCCCGCCCCAAGACCAATAGCATATTTTAAAAAAAATAATAAGAAACCTTATTTTTGAGCATGAAGACATTTTTAGTATTTATAACAGCATTAGTTATTGGTGTAGTCACCTTTTTTATAACTGAACACATCGAGAATAAAAAGTATACCGATTACGTTGCCTCAATTCCTGAGACTTCTTTTTTTACTTCTGATAAGAAGGTAAGTCTTAAAGGAGAACCCAGAAAAAAATCAACGACAATAAAAGAAATAGAACCAAATGAAGAAGTAGAAATCGTTAAGGATACGATTGGCTGGTATTTAGTAAATTCGTCAGTTGGTGGTTTAGCCCCCTAATAACTAGACCGTATTTCATTTTGGTTTTGACAGTTC
>CAYSCT010000004.1:308940-329977 GCA_964429845.1 uncultured Ohtaekwangia sp. | reverse complement strand
ATTACAACTGGAAATTTATACTTTCGAATGTGACTAACTAAGGGGAGCTTTCAGAGATGCCGGGTTTTGAAGATAAATACTACAGAGGCAGAAATCCCACCGAACCCATTATTGCCAACTACAAAAATCTGGGTAAGCAGGAAACGGACTATGTGGGTGGTTATACCACCTTTACAGGTGCCTACCGCGAAAAGGGAAGCGCTGAAAAGTTGGAGGACGCCTGCGGTGCTGATATCAAAAGAACAATGGCTGAACCTGGCCCCTGGCGAATGTACATGTATATGCAAGGCGAAACCATTCCTAAAATAAATAATCACGTAAGGCTTAGTGCCGATAAACATGATCCTTGGGGCATTCCCCAACTCATTACCTCTGTGGACTACGATGACAATGACGAAAAAATGATAGCCGATTTTCTGAAAGAAAGTGAGGAAATGTTAACACTGGCTGGCGCACAAAACATAGAAGCCTATGATACCCGCCAAGCACCCGGGCTTGACATTCACGAGATGGGCGGCTGCCGCATGGGACATGACCCACGCACTTCGCTTCTCAACGAATGGAATCAATTTCATCACTGCAAGAATGTGTTTGTTACCGATGGTGCCTGCATGACGAGTACCGGTAATCAAAGTCCCAGCATTCTTTATATGGCTCTTACCGCCAGAGCCGCCAACCATGCCGTGGAAGAAATGAAGAAGGGCAACCTCTAAAAGTTATTTGCCGGGTAGTGGATATTTAGTCGCGGCATCATCTACCACCAGCACCCAATCCTGACCATAGCCGGACGTAGGCGGCACAAATTCCATTGTAGCTTTCTTTGGCATCCTCCCTATTTCTTTCACCTCGCCATTGCGCGGGTTATACCAATAGGCCGCTAACTCTTTGCCGCTGATTTTTCCCATCTGCACCTGAATAGTATTGCCCTGTGCGGCATACACAAAGAGGTAATCTTTTCCCCGGGTGGCCTGGAGGCGATTGTTGTTACCACCCGCATTCAACAGCAGTGTCTGATCGGGCATGCGTTCAAAAAATGGCCTGGATTCCATGAGCTTACGCAAGTACTTCATCTGCAGCGCCCCGGGTAAATCGAGCGCAACATACCACGGATAATTAGGCCCATTTACAGGCGTGCGATGGGGCGCATACATCTGCCAGATGTCGTGGCAGCCATAGGTATGGCCGAAGGCGCCTGCAAACACGGCAAGGTAGGCATGCTTGCGTACATCGTAGGCGCTGGAGGTACCCAAATCCTTGGCATTGAAGCAAACCGGGTGATCTTCATAGATGGTTTCTCCATCTATTACGGGCTTCACGGGCTGCCGTTGGTAGGCCACCTGCAGCCGATCCCACACGGGGTTTTCGCGGCAATGCCCCGTCTGAAACATGTTGAAGTCCAGCCAGGCATCTGTGTGAAACCACCTGGAGGATCCCCCGTCTTCCATATCGTTGGGCTGAGGATGAAAAGTCATCAAAGCCTTATCGTTACCCCCGGTGCCTTCGGCAATTCCCTCGGCCATTGCCCGCCAAACGGCCACATCGGCTTCGTGCCTTGGATTGCGATCACCACCCAATATCCAGATAATGTTTTTCTGATTTTTGTAACGCGAACCTATCCATCGGCCATAGGCCTTTGCATTGGATGTATTAAAAATCTCAGGGCCTGTGCCCCACTTTTCTTTAAATAGCTTATCGCCCCAGGTTGGCAGAAGCCCCACGTATAATCCAAGCTCTTCAGCCTTCCGTATCACAAAATCCACATGCTGAAAATAAGCTTCTCGCGGGCGCGTGGGGTCATCTTTCTCCAACGGAACCTCTCCGTAAAAATTAGGCGTATGTAAACCATCCAGCTCGGCCAAGGCCACCGCCTGTATCACCGTAAATCCATGCGTGGCCCGGTGCTGAAGGTACTTTTCAGCCTCTTCGCGACTGAGGCGATGGAAAAGCTCCCATGCCGTATCACCCAGCCAAAAGAACGGCTTGCCCTCCTGGGTTTCGATGTAGCGGCCATTAACACTTACGCGCAATTGTCCCCGGGTGCCTACCGCAACACTCAGCATCAGGCACAACCCAATCAAAGTTCTTTTCATTATTCTAACATTGTTTTACTAAAAATAGCTAATTGTTACCAATGCCTCTCCAAACAAAAAGTGCTGGTAGTTGAAAAAACTTTCCACATCTTGCGCTCTTAACCAATACCAGAAGTAGGGTCGTGAAAGGTTTTGTAAGGATATTGTATCAGGTGTGGGTATCATTTGTATTCACATTCTTTATGCTATTGTTTTTGCCCGGTATCATCTTACCTGGCTTTTTTGGCCCACGTGCGGGCGTGGTAACGTTCTTTTTCATGAAGTTATGGTCGTGGGTTTTCAGCAAGCTGAACTGGATACCCTATGAGACGCTGAACCGCCACCATATCGAAGCTGGCAAAGCCTACATCTACGTAAGTAACCACACCTCTTTTTTAGACTTACCCGGCATTGCCATGACCATACGCGGGCAGTTCAGACCGCTTGCAAAAAAAGAACTGCTGAAATTACCCGTGTTTGGATGGATTACACGTGTTACCTGTGTGGTGGTAGACAGAAGCAGCAATGAGAGCCGTAGGAAAAGCATGGACCACCTCAAAAGAATTCTCTCGCTAGGTATTTCGATTCTGATTTTCCCTGAGGGAACACAGAACCGTACCAAAGAAAAACTGCAGCCATTTTATGATGGAGCCTTTCGCATCGCGGTAGAAACGCAATCACCACTATTGCCGGTAGTAGTGGTTGGTGCCAACAAGCTAATGCCTCCGGGGAAAATTCCACTTCGGCCGGGGAAAATTAAAGTAGTAGTTGGTAAGCCAATACCAACGGAAGGCTTAGTATTAAGTGACGTGCCAGTACTAAAAGAGCGCGTTCGAAACGAAATGCTGGCCATGCTGAATGAACATCTTCCGGCCTGATTGTTTTTTCATGACACGTTGCTAAATTTGATGACATGGCAGCAACTGCTAAACAAAAGCACACATGAAATTATGGCTACTGGTTTTTGCTGGCGGAGGTCTTGGAAGCATGGCACGCTATGCAGTGGGTCGTGCGGTGGCCACATTTTACCAGGGTTCTTTTCCATGGGCCACAGCCACCGCCAACATAATCGCTTGCCTGCTTCTCGGTATTGTTATTGGCATGGCAGACCAACGCCAGTTGATTTCGCCCATGGGCCGTCTATTTTGGGCAGTGGGTTTTTGTGGTGGCTTCAGCACCTTCTCCACTTTCAGCAGCGAAACACTCGCCTTGCTTGGGCAAGGCTCAATCGCTGGCTCTCTTTTTTATGTAGCAGGCAGCGTGGTGCTTTGCCTGTTGGCCACCTGGGCGGGCTTGGCTATTGGAAAAATGATATAATAAGCGGCCCTTTGCCGCTATTTCGCTATGTCAGGTGCAGGCTGCTTGAACACCGGGCCAACTTCCTCTAACAGAGGTTCCCCTAATAGGTAAGCCAGCGCCTCGGCTTCAGATGCAAAGGGTTTAAAGTCTGTACGCGCCACCAGGTTAAAACCTTTCAGAATCATCATCTTGGGTCGGTTTAAACCCAACAGCGCATTGCGAAGGATGAGGTGACGTACCAACTCAGCCTGGCGCTCCATGTGCCGCACAAAGGCAGGCGTAACATAGGTATTGCTGAAGCAGGTAAGAACACGCTGAGGTTCTGTTTCAGCCAGGATGGCGCGGGTGGCCTCGCTGCCCAATGCAATCATTCCAGCCTCGCGCAACCCGGTATAGTCGATACACAGAATCACCCTGCCTTGCACGTTAATTTTTCGAATCCTGTTATGAAATTCAATGGCCTCCATCTGCTGATTTACGGTTCCCCTTGTGCCACAAAATAAAAAGCCCTCACGCTTTCGCCTGGGGCTTTCAAAGCTCTTTATGTACAACAAACACTACACCTTGATCTCCACGTCTACTCCGCTGGGAAGTTCCAGCTTCATCAGCGCATCTACTGTTTTGGCGCTGTTAGAATAAATGTCTACCAAACGTTTGTAGGTGCAAAGCTGAAACTGTTCGCGCGACTTTTTATTTACGTGAGGCGAGCGCAGCACAGTGAACTTTTCTTTCTCGGTAGGAAGAGGAATGGGGCCGCTTACTACAGCACCGGTCGCTTTTACCGCACGTACAATTTTCTCAGAAGACTTATCCACCAGGTTGTGATCGTAAGACTTCAATTTGATTCTGATTTTCTGATTCATAATCTAAACGTCTTTTAGATATTATTTTGCGGCAACAGCGCCTTTAACCTCTTCAATCACTTTATCTGCCAGGTTCTTCGGCACCGGTGCATAGTGCGAGAATGTGAGCGATGCCGAAGCACGGCCGGATGTAAGCGTACGCAAATCGGTAATGTAACCGAACAACTCCTTCAAAGGAACATCCGCACGAATCAACTGACCACCGCCACGGGTATCCATACCTTTCATGATACCGCGTCTTCTGTTCAAGTCGCCAGTAACAGAACCTGTATATTCATCGGGACAAACCACTTCTACAGACATAATAGGCTCAAGCAATATCGGAGCACACTTAGATGCGGCCTCTTTAAAGCCGATTCGCGCAGCCAATTCGAACGACAGTGAATCTGAGTCCACATCGTGGTAAGAACCGTGGAACAAGCGCACCTTCATGTTGTCGATAGGGTAACCTGCCAGCGGACCGTTTACCATGGCCGACTGGAAACCTTTTTGAACTGCGGGGATGAATTCGCGTGGAATCACACCACCTACGATATCGTTCACAAACTCCAGACCGTCCTTGTCGCCTTCCTTCAGTTCGCGGGGGCCAATCTCGAATACGATGTCGGCAAACTTACCGCGACCACCGGTCTGCTTCTTATACACTTCTTTATGCTCTACCGACTTGGTAAGTGCTTCTTTGTAGGCAACCTGAGGAGCACCCTGGTTGATCTCCACCTTAAACTCACGCTTCAGGCGGTCGATGATGATTTCAAGGTGCAACTCGCCCATACCACGCAAAATGGTCTGCCCTGTCTCCTGGTCGGTATGCACCCGCAAGGTAGGGTCTTCTTCTACCAGCTTGGCTATGGCCATGCCGAGTTTATCAACGTCAGCCTGCTTCTTAGGCTCAATGGCATAACCAATCACCGGCTCAGGGAACACCATCGACTCGAGAACTACTTTGCGTTTCTCATCGCAGAGCGTATCACCAGTCTTAATATCTTTAAAGCCCACCACTGCACCAATATCGCCCGCTGTGAGTCTTTCAATCTGATTTTGTTTATTGGCGTGCATCTGGAACACACGCGAGATGCGCTCCTTCTGCTCCGAACGCGAGTTGTACACGTAAGAGCCAGACTCGAGCACACCAGAGTAAGCACGGATAAAGCACAGACGACCTACAAACGGGTCGGTTGCAATCTTGAATGCCAACGCGGTGAATGGCTCTTTATCATCAGGACGAATAACCACTTCCTCGTTAGTGTCGGGGTTAGTACCCACTATATTGTCCTTGTCAAGCGGTGAAGGAAGCAACTCCATCACATAGTCAAGCATGGTTTGTACGCCTTTATTTTTGAAAGACGAGCCACACACCATGGGAACAATCTTCATATCGATAACTGCCTTGCGAAGGGCAGTCAGAATTTCTTGTTCGCTGATTGAGTTAGGGTCTTCGAAGAATTTTTCAATCAGGGTTTCATCGTATTCGGCAACAGCCTCCAGCAACTTCTCGCGGTATTCATTCACCTCATCTTGCATTTCTGCAGGGATGGGTACCACCTCGTAAGTCATGCCTTTGTCGTGCTCGTTCCATACAATGCCGCGGTTGTTTACCAGGTCTACCACACCACGGAAGTTATCTTCAGCACCAATGGGCAACTGCAGGGCTACTGCTTTGCTACCCAGTTTTTCTTTGACCTGCTTGCACACGCCTAAGAAGTCGGCACCGGCACGGTCCATCTTATTAACGAAACCAATGCGTGCCACTTTGTAATTGTCGGCCAGGCGCCAGTTCGTTTCCGACTGGGGCTCAACACCATCTACGGCACTGAACAAGAACACGAGACCGTCCAACACACGCAGCGAGCGGTTTACCTCTACGGTAAAATCCACGTGGCCGGGGGTATCGATAATGTTTACGTTGTATTTGTTTCCGCGGTAGTTCCAGAAAACGGTGGTAGCGGCTGAAGTGATGGTGATACCACGCTCCTGTTCCTGCTCCATCCAGTCCATGGTGGCGGCACCTTCGTGCACTTCACCAATCTTGTGGTTCACACCGGCGTAGTACAGAATGCGCTCGGTGGTAGTTGTCTTACCCGCATCGATGTGTGCAGCAATACCAATGTTACGGGTGTATTTGAGATCTCTCGCCATGAAACTCGCTGTGGATTAGAAACGGAAATGAGAAAATGCCTTGTTCGCTTCGGCCATTCTGTGGGTATCGTCTTTCTTTTTAATGGCGGCACCTTCACCCTTAGAAGCGGCAAGGATTTCAGCAGCCAGTTTGTCCATCATGGTTTTTTCGCCCCGCATGCGCGAGTAGTCAATCAACCACTTAATGCTGAGGTTGATTCTGCGTTCGGGGCGAATTTCCACCGGCACCTGGAAAGTGGCGCCACCTACCCTGCGGCTCTTTACCTCTACGGAGGGCATCAGGTTATTCATGGCACGCTTCCAAACCTCCAAACCAGGTTCGCCACCTGCTTTCTTCTCTACAATTTCAATGGCATCGTAAAAGATGTTATAGGCAACACTCTTCTTGCCCTCTTCCATTAAGTAGTTAACGAACTTGGTTACCAGAGTATCCTGAAACTTAGGGTCAGGAAGCAGGTATCTTTTTTTAGGTTTTGACTTTCTCATCGCTGGGACAAATTATTTTTTAGCGCCTTTTGCAGCCGGGGCAGCAGCACCCGCCTTCGGTCTCTTGGCACCATATTTAGATCTGCTCTGAAGGCGACCATTTACACCCGAGGTATCCAATGCACCACGAATGATGTGGTAACGAACACCGGGAAGGTCTTTTACCCTGCCACCACGAATCAGCACGATGGAGTGTTCTTGTAGGTTGTGGCCTTCGCCCATGATGTAGGCGTTCACCTCTTTGTGGTTGGTAAGGCGCACACGGGCTACTTTGCGAAGCGCAGAATTAGGCTTCTTGGGGGTGGTGGTGTACACGCGGGTACAAACACCCCTGCGCTGGGGGCAAGAATCAAGGGCGGGCGACTTTGACTTGAAGGTCAATTTCTTCCTTCCTTTTCTTACAAGTTGCTGAATGGTAGGCATTTATATTTTCTTTTAAAACCCTTCAAAAAATTAGGACTGCAAAGGTATCTAAAGAAAAACAGGATGCAAAACTCTTGTCATAAGTTTTTTACACCCCAAGAACCCCAAAAACGCCCGATTTTTACTACGCTTCTCCCATTGTTCCACCAAAATTCATGGGGAACTGGGGCGCTTCGCTGGTCTGTTTAATGGCCCCAAAAGCGGCTTCGTACTTGGCAATATTCTCCTTCAGGGCAGCCAGTAAACGCTTGGCATGCTCGGGGGTAATCACAATACGCGACTTTACCTTGGCCTTTGGCACCCCCGGCATGAGCCGGATAAAATCAATTACAAACTCGCTGTTAGAGTGGGCAATCATGGCCAGGTTGGAGTAAATACCTTCTGCTATTTCCTCCGTTAACTCGATGTTGATTTGGTTCTGAGGCTGCTTTTCTTTCTCGTTTGCCATAGGGTGAAACTTTGTGTTGTTAAAACGAAATGTGCGAACGGAAACCCATTCGCACATTTCTTATTCTCGTACCTGTCTTTTCAGACGGGCAGCAATCAATCCTGCAATTCGCGCTCCCTGCGTGGTGAGGCCGTCATTTCCTTCAGGCTCTCATATTCATCTTCTGAACCCACAATCAGGTCGTTGAACCTGCGCTGGCCTGTACCGGCCGGGATCAAGTGACCAACAATTACGTTCTCTTTCAAACCAGCCAACTGGTCGGCCTTGCCGCGTATAGCGGCCTCGCTCAACACTTTGGTGGTCTCCTGGAACGAAGCGGCCGACAGCCAGCTTTCCGTCTTCAGCGAGGCCTGGGTAATACCCTGCAACGTAGGTCTGGAAACAGCCGGCATGGCATCGCGCACCTCTACCAGTTTCTGGTCTTTTCTGCGCAAGGCCGAATTTTCATCGCGCAACTCGCGGGCGGTGATGATCTGGCCGGGCTTGAAACGTTGCGAATCGCCTGCTTCAGTTACCACTTTCTTATCCAGAATAGCATCGTTCAACTCGCGGAACTCCAGCTTGTCTACATACTCTCCCTGCAAGAAGCTGGTGTCGCCAGAGTCGATGATTTCAACTTTCTGCATCATCTGACTGACGATAGCTTCTATGTGCTTATCGTTGATCTTCACGCCCTGCAAGCGGTATACTTCCTGAATCTCGTTCACTAAATACTCCTGCACGGCAGTAGGTCCTTTGATGGACAGGATGTCTGAAGGTGTGATGGCACCATCCGACAGCGGTTGACCTGCCTTCACAAAGTCGTTGTCCTGCACCAGGATGTGCTTCGACAGCGGAACGAGGTAGCGCTTCTGCACACCATCGCGGCTTTCTATGAAGATTTCGCGGTTGCCACGTTTGATACCACCGTAGGTTACCACGCCATCTATCTCGCTCACAACGGCAGGGTTAGAGGGGTTGCGCGCCTCGAACAATTCAGTTACGCGGGGCAAACCACCGGTAATATCGCGCGACTTGCCAACTGCGCGAGGAATCTTGGCCAACACCTGACCGGCTTTGATTTGATCACCCGCATCTACCGCCAAGTGAGCACCCACCGGAATGTTATATCCTTTGGTCTCTGTTTTTCCTTTCACGATGATAGCCGGGTTCTTCGTCTTATCGCGGGTTTCGGTAATTACCTTTTCGCGGTGACCGGTCTGTTCATCGGACTCCTCCTTATAAGTGATGCCTTCAATGATGGATTCATATTCAATTTCACCATCGTACTCAGAAAGGATTACCGCGTTGTACGGATCCCAGTTACACAACTCATCGCCCTTCTCTACTTTCTGTCCGTCTTTAACCAGCAGGAATGATCCATAAGGAACGTGGTTGCTTATCAACACACGACCACCTTTTTCATCCATGATCTTTATTTCACCGGTACGGCCCATCACCACTTTCACATTGTTACCATCTTTATCGGTGGTATCAACAGAGCGAATGCCTTCGAATTCAATAACGCCCGGGAATTTCGCTTTGATGCTCGCCTCGGTAGCAATGTTCGATGCCGCACCACCCACGTGGAAGGTACGGAGTGTCAACTGCGTTCCGGGTTCACCGATCGATTGCGCAGCAATTACACCTACCGCTTCACCTGCCTGCACCATTTTACCGGTAGCCAGGTTGCGGCCATAACATTTTGCACAACCACCCACCTTCGATTCGCAGGTGAGCAGCGAACGAATCTCTACTTCTTCAATGGCTGTCTCCTCAATTTTCTTCGCCAACTCTTCGGTAATCTCAATGTTGGCTGGGCAAATCAATTCATCTGTAATCGGATCGTAAATATCATGCACCGACACCCGACCAAGGATACGCTCCGACAGAGGCTCTACAATGTCTTCGTTGTCTTTCAGGGCGGCTACTTTCAAGCCACGCAACGTGCCACAATCTTCTTCGGTAATTACCAGGTCTTGCGCCACATCCACCAAACGTCTGGTCAGGTAACCTGCATCGGCTGTTTTCAAAGCTGTATCGGCCAAGCCTTTGCGGGCACCGTGTGTAGAGATAAAGTACTCCAACACGTCCAACCCTTCTTTAAAGTTCGACAAAATGGGGTTCTCTATGATGGAACCCACCGAACCTGCCAGGTTTTTCTGGGGCTTGGCCATCAAACCGCGCATACCACCCAACTGGCGAATCTGTTCGCGCGAACCACGAGCACCAGAGTGCATCATCATGTAGATGGAGTTGAAGCCTTGCTGATCTTCTTCCAACTGCTTCATCAGCGCGTTGGTCAACAACGTGTTGGTACGCGTCCAGATATCAATTACCTGGTTGTAGCGTTCGTTGTCGGTAATCAAACCCATCATGTAGTTATTCCACACGGCATCCACTTCTTCCTGGGCACTGGCTACCAGTTTCTGCTTCTGCTCTGGCACCTTCACATCATTCAAGCCGATGGACAGACCACCTTTGTAGGCCATCTGGAATCCGATCTCCTTGATGTCATCCAGGAACTTGGCCGTCTTTGCCTGACCGGCAATTTTATATACGTCTGCAATAATGGTTTGCAGTTTTTTCTTCGTGAGCAACTCATCCACAAAACCCACTTCTTCGGGAACCACCTGGTTGAAGATCACGCGACCTGTTACGGTTTCGATGGTCTTGCGCGACAGTTCACCGGTTGCCTTATCGCGGATGTTTACTTTTACCTTGATGATGGAGTGCTTCGAAATGCGCTTCTCATTGTAAGCAACAATCACTTCCTCGGGCGAGTAGAACGTTTTTCCTTCACCCGGCTCTCCTTTTCTTCCCTTGGTAAGGTAATACAAACCTAACACCATGTCCTGCGAAGGAACGGTGATAGGCGCCCCGTTGGCGGGGTTCAATATGTTGTGCGAAGACAACATCAGCAGCGATGCCTCAAGTATGGCTTCCTGACCCAGCGGTACGTGTACGGCCATCTGGTCACCGTCAAAGTCAGCGTTAAAGGCTGTACATACCAATGGGTGCAACTGAATGGCTTTACCTTCAATCAGCTTGGGCTGGAAAGCCTGAATACCCAAACGGTGAAGTGTTGGGGCACGGTTCAACAGAACGGGGTGTCCTTTCAAAACGTTTTCCAGGATATCCCATACCACAGGATCCTTGCGGTCTACTATCTTCTTAGCCGACTTAACGGTCTTCACAATTCCTCTTTCAATCAACTTGCGGATGATGAATGGCTTGAACAACTCTGCCGCCATGTCTTTAGGAAGACCGCACTCATGCAGTTTCAATTCAGGGCCCACCACAATTACCGAACGACCCGAATAGTCAACGCGCTTACCCAACAGGTTCTGGCGGAATCGACCCTGCTTACCTTTCAGCATATCGCTCAGCGATTTCAACGCACGGTTTCCATCGGATCGCACCGCGTTTACTTTACGTGAGTTATCGAACAGTGAGTCAACCGCTTCCTGGAGCATGCGCTTCTCGTTACGCAGGATCACTTCGGGTGCTTTGATGTCGATCAACCGCTTCAGACGGTTATTACGTATAATCACACGTCTGTACAGGTCGTTCAAATCGGAGGTAGCGAAACGGCCACCATCTAAGGGTACCAGCGGGCGCAATTCCGGAGGTATAACGGGCACCATCTTGATCACCATCCACTCGGGGCGGTTTTCAATGCGGGTGTTGGCATCGCGGAAAGCCTCTACCACCTTCAGGCGTTTTAACGCCTCGGCCTTGCGCTGTTGCGAAGTATCAGTGGCTGCCTGGTGACGCAGTTCGTAAGAAAGTTCGTCCAGCTTCAGGCGAGACAACAACATTTCCAATGCCTCCGCACCCATCTTGGCGATGAACTTCTTGGGGTCGTTATCGTCCAGCATCTGGTTTTCGCGGGGCAGCTTGTCTACGATGTCCAGGAATTCTTCTTCGGTAAGAAAATCGAGGCGGTTTACACCGTCTTCTTCTTTGATACCGGGTTGAATTACCACGTAACGCTCGTAATAGATGATCTGGTCGAGTTTCTTGGTGGGAAGACCCAACAAGTAACCAATCTTATTCGGCAGCGAACGGAAATACCAGATGTGGGCCACCGGGGTTACCAGTTCGATGTGCCCCATGCGCTCACGTCTTACTTTCTTTTCGGTAACTTCCACACCGCAGCGGTCGCAAATAATACCCTTGTAACGGATGCGCTTATATTTTCCACAATGACATTCCCAGTCTTTTACCGGACCGAAAATCCGCTCGCAGAACAGGCCGCCCATTTCGGGCTTGTAGGTGCGGTAGTTAATGGTCTCGGGTTGAGTTACCTCTCCATGCGAACTCTCCAGAATCGATTCAGGAGAAGCCAAGCTGATGGTAATCTTCGAGAAGTCGTTGTTGATTTTTTTATTTTTTCTGAAAGACATTTTCGTAGTAGTTAGTCTTTAGGTTCTTTTTCTCGTTTCTCGTTGTTCGTTATTGGTTGTTCGATCGAATACCGAACAACCAATAACCATCAACGATATCAATCCATCGTAATCTCCAACGCGAGACCACGCAATTCGTGAACAAGCACGTTGAACGATTCAGGGATATTCGGCTTACGCATATTCTCCCCTTTCACAATCGATTCGTATGCCTTTGCACGACCAATTACATCATCCGACTTGATGGTGAGGATTTCCTGCAGGATGTGCGAAGCACCAAATGCTTCGATTGCCCAAACCTCCATCTCACCAAAGCGCTGACCACCAAACTGTGCCTTACCACCCAACGGCTGTTGGGTAATGAGCGAGTAAGGTCCGATGGAACGTGCGTGCATCTTATCGTCAACCAAGTGGCCGAGTTTCAGCATGTACGCCATACCCACGGTTACGGGCTGGTCGAACTTCTCGCCCGTTAAACCATCGTAGAGATAAGTTCTGCCATAATCAGGCAGACCTGCTTCTTTCAATTCGGCCTGCACATCTTCCAGGCGGGCTCCATCGAAAATGGGTGTAGCATACTTCCTTCCGAGCTTCTTACCTGCCCATGCCAACACCGTTTCGTAAATCTGGCCCAGGTTCATACGCGAAGGTACACCCAGCGGGTTCAGACAGATATCAACCGGAGTTCCATCTTCCAGGAATGGCATGTCTTCTTCGCGAACAATACGTGCTACCACGCCCTTGTTACCGTGTCTACCGGCCATTTTATCACCCACTTTCAGTTTGCGCTTCTTCGCCACATATACCTTTGCCAACTGCACGATACCCGCAGGCAATTCATCGCCTACCTCCAGCGTAAAGCGCTCGCGCTTGAAATCGCCCGAGATGACATTGCGTTTGTTCAGGTAGTTCTTCACCAATTCTGCTACCAGGTCGTTCGTGTGGTCATCGGTTGTCCAAGCCTCCAGGCTAACGTCTGCAATCAAGTTCACCTCTTCGGGAACATTGTAATTGCTTTCATCGCGGTAGATGTTCTTGTCGGGGAAGAGATTACTCTCAATCACTTTGGCGGAGAACTTCACACCTTTGCTGATCAACTCATCGCCAAACTTATGCTTTACACCCTGGCTGGTTTTGCCGGTTAGCAACGTGGTGAGCTTCTTGATCATTTCAGCACGCAAGTCGGTAAGCTGCTTGCTGTAGCGATTCTTTAGCGCATCCAATTCCTTCTTCGACTTCGAGCGGATGTCTTTATCGCGCTTCGGACGCGAGAACAATTTGGTGTCGATTACCACACCCTTCAATGATGGAGGTGCCTTCAATGAAGCATCTTTCACATCACCTGCCTTATCGCCAAAGATGGCCCGCAGTAATTTTTCTTCGGGCGTAGGATCGGTCTCTCCTTTGGGGGTGATTTTACCAATCAGGATATCGCCTTCTTTTACTTCGGCACCGGTGCGGATGATGCCGTTTTCATCCAGGTGCTTCACGGCCTCTTCGCTTACGTTCGGGATTTCAGAGGTCAATTCCTCTTCTCCACGCTTCGTGTCGCGAACTTCCAATTCGAATTCTTCGATGTGGATAGATGTGTATACATCATCTCGCACTACGCGCTCGGATATAACAATTGCATCTTCGAAGTTGTAACCCTGCCAGGGCATGTAGGCTACCAGCAGGTTGCGGCCAAGGGCCAGCTCTCCATTGTTAGTAGCATAGCCCTGCACCAGCGGCTGGCCCTTCACCACCTTCTCACCCTTCTTCACCAAAGGGGTAAGATTGATACAGGTGTCCTGGTTGGTTCTGCGGAACTTGATGAGGTTATAGGTTTTGAACTCATCGTCAAAACGAACCAACTGCTGCTCTTCCGAAACTTCGTACTTAATCACAATCTTGCGGGCGTCCACAAAGTCAACCACTCCGTTGCCTTCTGCGAGAATCAACGCGCGCGAGTCTATGGCAATTTTTCCTTCCAGACCTGTGCCGACAATGGGGGCCTCGGGGCGCAACAGGGGCACTGCCTGCCGCTGCATATTCGAACCCATCAAGGCACGGTTGGCATCGTCATGCTCAAGGAAAGGAATCATGGAGGCGGCAATCGAAACGATCTGATTAGGGGCCACGTCCATGTATTTAATTTCATTCGGCTCCACCACAGGGAAATCTCCCTCAAAGCGTGCCTTCACTTTTTCTTCGTCAAACGTTCCATCTTGCTTCAGACGTACGTTGGCCTGTGCAATGTTGTGCGTATCTTCTTCTTCAGCTGTCAGGAAGATGATCTCTTTACCCTTCACCTTTCCATTGTCTACCTTGCGGTAAGGCGTTTCGATAAAGCCCATCTTGTTCACCTTGGCATGAACGCAGAGAGACGAAATCAAACCGATGTTCGGACCTTCCGGAGTTTCAATGGTACACAGGCGACCGTAATGTGTATAGTGTACATCTCGCACTTCGAAACCTGCACGCTCGCGCGACAAACCACCGGGACCGAGGGCTGACATTCTACGTTTATGCGTAATCTCGGCCAGCGGGTTGGTTTGATCCATGAACTGCGACAGCTGGTTGGTGCCGAAGAACGAATTGATAACCGAAGACAAAGTGCGTGCGTTGATCAGATCAACCGGCTTGAAGTCTTCGTTATCGCGTACGTTCATGCGTTCTTTGATGGTACGAGCCATACGTGCCAGACCCACACCAAACTGAGAATAGAGCTGCTCACCCACGGTGCGCACGCGTCTGTTACTCAAGTGATCGATGTCGTCAACAACGGCTTTAGAGTTGATCAGACCGATCAGGTATTTCACGATCAGGATGATGTCTTGCGTAGTCAACACACGCTGATCGGAAGACAAATCCAAACCTAATTTTTTATTGATGCGGTAACGGCCTACTTCACCCAGGTCGTAGCGCTTCTCGCTGAAGAACAAGCTCTGGATGATGTCGCGCGCGGTTTGTTCGTCAGGCGCTTCGGTGTTACGCAACTGGCGGTAGATGGTCTCTACGGCTTCCTTCTCGGAGTTGGAGTTATCTTTTGCCAGTGTATTGAAGATGATGTGGAAATCGCCCACGTTTACATCTTCGCGATGCAGAATGATCGACTTTACGCCAGAATCCAGAATAACGTCTACATCTTCAGCGGTGATGACGTGGTCGCGCTCCAATAGCACTTCGTTACGATCTATCGACACCACTTCACCGGTATCTTCATCCACAAAGTCTTCCGTCCAGGTTTTTAAAACACGGGCGGCCAACTTGCGACCTACCACTTTCTTCAGCGTATTCTTGTTGGCCTCCACTTCCTCGGAGAGACCAAACAAGTCTAATATCTCTTTGTCGGTACCATAACCGATGGCACGCAGCAGCGTGGTAATCGGGAACTTCTTCTTACGGTCGATGTAGGCATACATCACCGCGTTCACATCGGTAGCAAATTCAATCCACGAACCTTTGAACGGAATGATACGGGCCGAATACAACTTGGTGCCGTTAGTGTGCTTGCTCATGGCGAAGAACACACCGGGTGAGCGGTGTAACTGCGATACGATGACACGTTCGGCTCCGTTGATAACGAAAGAGCCTTTCTCGGTCATGTAGGGGATGTTACCCAGGAACACTTCCTGCTCGATGGTTTCGAAATCTTCGTTGTCCTCATCGTTGCAGGTAAGGCGTAACTTGGCCTTCAGCGGAACAGAAAACGTTAAGCCACGGTCAATGCACTCGTCCACCGAGTACTTGGGGGGGTCGATGGTGTAATCCACAAACTCGAGCACGAAATTTTCGCGCGAGTCGGAGATGGGGAAGTTTTCTGCGAATACTTTGAAAAGGCCTTCGTTCTGGCGCTTTTCTGCAGGCGTTTCGATCTGCAGGAAATCTTTGAAAGATTGTAACTGCACATCCAAAAAGTCAGGGTATTCTAGGACTTTATCGATGTTAGAGAAATCAATCCTGTTGTTAATCGTCTTCTTTGCCAAGGTACTGTAAGTTTAATGTCCTGGATTCGTGTAAAACAGGGAAGTGGGTACAAATGGGCAAACCCCACCTCCATGCTGACGCACGGTCAGCATGGGGATTGGGGTCTGAATGCCGCTTCAGACGGTACCCTTCGCCTTCAAGAAGATTATTTCAACTCTACTTCGGCACCAGCCTCAACGAGTTGCTTCTTAAGATTTTCGGCTTCGTCTTTCGGTAATCCTTCTTTGATCGTCTTGGGAGCGCCATCAACTACATCTTTGGCTTCTTTCAAGCCAAGACCGGTCAATTCTTTTACAAGCTTCACAATCTGCAGCTTGTTAGCGCCAGGGCTCTTCAATACCACATCGAAGTTGGTCTTCTCGGCAGCAGCAGCGCCACCACCAGCAGCAGGACCAGCAGCAACTGCCACAGCAGCAGCAGCGGGCTCGATGCCGTAAGTTTCCTTCAGATAAGATGCCAGTTCGTTAACTTCTTTTACAGAAAGTTCTACCAGTTGGTCGCCAAGTGATTTAATGTCAGCCATTTTAGTAAGTGTTTAAAATTTTTAAATCGGTTAATTATTTCGCGCGTTCTTCCAATGCCTTCACCAACCCGGCCACAGTTTGCTTGCCGCTCAGCAGAGCCGACAATACATTCTTGGCAGGAGACTGGAGCAATGAAATAACATCGCCAATGAGCTCGTTTTTGCTCTTGAGCTCGCTGAGCATAGTAAGGTTTTCCTCCCCGATAAACAGGTCGGAGTCGATCGAAGCAGCCTTCAATGCGGGCTTGCCTTCTACTTTCTGGCGGTATTCCTTAATAATGCGGGCAGGCGTGTTGCCGGCCTCCTTAGAAAAGATTACGCCCGAGAAGCCGTGCAGTACTTTTGCCAACTGATCTACATTGCTGCTGCCGTTTTTCTCTAAGGCTTTGCGAATAAGGGTGTTTTTATACACTCCATACTCCACACCTGCCTTAAAGCACAACCTGCGGAAGCCGTTGATCTGCTCAACAGTCAGACCGGAGGCATCGGTAATGTAGAAGTGGGCATTTTGCGAAAACTTCTCAGAAAGCTTATCGATGATTTGCGCTTTTTCGTCTCTGGTCATGGTTTCAATTAAATTACAGACCTGCAATCGTACTCTTATCGATCCGAATGCCTGGGCTCATAGTTGACGAAAGGGTAACACTTTGTATGTAAGTACCTTTGGCCGAGGCCGGCTTCAGCTTTGCCACCATATTGATAAGTTCAGCCGCATTGTCTTTGATTTTCTCTGGGCTGAAGGAAGCCTTACCTACGCTGGCATGGATAATTCCTTGTTTGTCGATTTTGAAGTCTACCTTACCTGCTTTCACATCCTTCACGGCTTTGCCAACTTCCAGGGTTACGGTTCCCGACTTCGGGTTGGGCATTAAGCCACGAGGGCCTAACACTTTACCTAGTTTACCTACTTTCGCCATAACGGTAGGGGTACAGATAATCACATCGATATCTGTCCAGCCGCCTTCGATTTTGGTGATGTATTCATCCAGACCTACGTGCTCGGCACCGGCATCTTTGGCTTCCTGCACTTTGTCAGGCGTGCAAAGCACCAACACACGCACCACTTTACCCAAACCGTGGGGCAGGGCTACCACACCACGCACCATCTGATCAGATTTCTTCGGGTCTACACCCAAACGGATGTCAACATCTACCGAAGCATCGAACTTGGTGAAAGTAATATCTTTTAAAACTTTAGCGGCATCCTCCAGAGAGTACTCCTTCTCGGGGGTGTATTTTGCTAAAACTGCTTTTCTGTTTTTTGATATACGTGCCATGGCTCGTTAGTTCTTTCTGTAATTATTTTTCCCAGGGTGCGGTGCCGCTAACAGTTACACCCATGCTACGGGCTGTGCCTGCCACCATCTTCATTGCCGACTCCACCTTAAAAGCATTCAGGTCGGGCATTTTGGTTTCTGCAATTTTCTTGATCTGATCCCAGCTGATAGAACCCACCTTTTGACGGTTAGGCTCCTTAGAGCCGCTCTGTATTTTGATGGCCTCCTTAATCAACACCGCTGCGGGAGGCGTTTTGATGACAAAGTCGAAAGACTTGTCGTTGTAAATGGAAATAAGCACTGGCAATACCTGACCGGTTTTATCCTGGGTACGGGCGTTGAACTGCTTACAAAAATCCATAATGTTCAAACCCTTCGAACCGAGGGCCGGACCAATGGGAGGTGCGGGGTTGGCTTGGCCACCTTTCACCTGCAACTTCAAATATCCTACAATTTCCTTTGCCATATGCTTTGCAAAACTTCTAGTCTAATTTTTCTACCTGCATGTAACTCAATTCCACCGGAGTATTCCGGCCAAATATCTTCACCATCACATTCAACTTCTTCTTGTCTTCGAAGATCTCTTCTACCGAACCTGTAAAGCCGCTGAATGGTCCATCCATTACTTTTACCGACTCGCCTTTGATGAACGGCTTTTCCAGCTTTTCTTCAAACTGGTCTACCTCATCTACCTTGCCGAGAATACGGTTCACCTCACTCTGGCGCAAAGCCACCGGGTCTTTGGATTGGCCTGTGCCGTTGCCACCCAGAAAGCCGATCACACCGGGAATGTTGTTCACTGTGTGAAAAGCCTCTCCGTTAGACAGGTCGGCCGAAACAAGCACGTAACCAGGGAAGAAGTTGCGCTCGCGCACTCGCTTCTTTCCGTTTCTCATTTCGTACACTTTTTCCGAAGGAATGAGTACCTGCGGAATAAATTCCGTAAGCTTAGAGCGCTCAATCTCTGTTTCCAGGTAAGATTTGATCTTCTTTTCCTGGCCGCTGATTACGCGGAGCACATACCATTTTAGCTCGCCCATCGCTCCTTATCTTAAAATTCCCGGTAAAACCAGGTTAATATGTTCTTAAAACCCAAATCGATCACGCCAATGATGATGGCAAAGATCAGTGACGCTACCAATACCAAAATGGCGCTGCTTTGCAACTCCGAAAACTTGGGCCATGTGACCTTGTTTCGGATTTCGTCAATCGACTCCAGAATGTAGCTTTTTACCTTTTCCATCGACTTTCGCGTTCAAAAGTTCATCTCTCACACAACCAGCGAACTCCAAAATTCCTGGCTTTGCTTGCACGGGTGCCTGGATTCGAACCAAGATCAACGGTTTTGGAGACCGCTATTCTACCGTTGAACTACACCCGTTTATCATTTAAAGGAGTTTGCCATTGTTGCCTAAACCCCGTCTAAATCATTCCTTCCGATATCGGGATTGCCCCCTGAATTTCCTCCACACGTACCCAAAACTCAAAAGGACTGCAAAGGTAGAACAAAGAGGTATAAAACAAAAGCGTTTCCAAGAAAAATCTTGGAAACGCTTTTTATTTGATTATCAGGTACTTGCCCGATGGTACCTCAGCAAATGCTTGGGCATTGCGGTGCAGCCCAAATCTTAGTCTAAGATTTCAGTTACCTGACCAGAGCCTACGGTGCGGCCACCTTCGCGGATAGCGAAACGAAGACCTTTCTCCATAGCGATCTTGTTGATCAATTCCACCTCAATAGAGATGTTATCGCCAGGCATCACCATTTCTACACCGGCAGGCAACTTTACCTCGCCCGTAACGTCTGTAGTGCGGAAGTAGAACTGGGGGCGGTACTTGTTAAAGAATGGCGTGTGACGGCCACCTTCTTCTTTGCTCAACACATAAACCTCTGCCTTGAACTTGGCATGAGGAGTTACAGAGTTGGGCTTGCAAATAACCATACCACGGCAGATCTGGTCTTTTTCAATACCACGCAATAACAAACCTACGTTATCGCCAGCCTCGCCTCTGTCGAGGATTTTGCGGAACATTTCCACACCAGTGATGGTAGAGGTCAGGTTCTCAGCGCCCATACCCAGAATCTGAACAGGGTCGCCCGTTTTGATAACGCCACGCTCGATACGACCCGTAGCAACCGTACCACGACCGGTGATCGAGAATACGTCTTCTACAGGCATCAGGAAGTCCTTATCGATGGCACGAACAGGAAGAGGAATGTACTCATCCACGGCCTTCATCAACTCTTCGATTTTAGCAACCCACTTAGCATCGCCATTCAAGCCACCCAAAGCAGAACCGCGGATAACGGGAATTTTGTCGCCAGGGAAATCGTAAGAAGAAAGGAGTTCGCGCACTTCCATTTCAACCAGGTCGAGCAACTCAGGGTCGTCAACCAAGTCTACTTTGTTCATGAACACCACCAGGGCAGGTACACCTACCTGACGAGCCAACAGGATGTGCTCGCGGGTTTGAGGCATAGGGCCATCGGTAGCAGCTACCACCAGGATAGCACCGTCCATCTGGGCAGCACCGGTAACCATGTTCTTCACATAGTCAGCGTGACCCGGACAGTCTACGTGTGCGTAGTGGCGGTTTTCAGTCTGATACTCAACGTGCGAGGTGTTGATAGTGATACCACGCTCTTTTTCTTCAGGAGCGTTGTCGATGGACGAGAAATCGCGCTCTGCAGCGAGACCTTTCGTTGCCAATACTTTGGTGATTGCCGCAGTCAACGTGGTTTTGCCGTGGTCTACGTGACCGATGGTTCCTACGTTAACGTGGGGCTTGGAGCGGTCAAATGTTTCTTTTGCCATATTTGAAAATCCCAGTTAAAAGTTTAAAGTGTATAAATAATTAAAGTGTTTCCGCTTTAAATACGCTTCTCCCGCAAGAGAAGATGCACCCTAAACATGTTAAGCCTTTCGGACAGGGTTTTTGCCATACGGCAAGTGAATTTTTCCGGGGTGTTATCGATGGTCGCTACTCATCCACCTCAAAAAAATCCGTCTCAATATTTCAAAATACAAGCAATTGCCCGGTGACAATTACTTTTCAATTTGGTTGTTCGTCCCTGCTAAAGAACCACTCTTCAAGCTGTTGATGAGGATTGAATGCTGACATTTCAGTCAGCATCGAGACATTCATCGTCTCGGC